>CALRJP020000003.1:0-274178 GCA_943367585.1 Rhizobium sp. Q54 | reverse complement strand
CGACCTGCTGCCGGCCGATCTGGTGGATGGCGAGTGCCTCAAGGGCGACCTGCGGGCGCTGCTGGAGCAGCTGCCGGACCTGCAGGGCCGCGTGCTGAAGATGCGTTACGGCATCGACGGCGAGGAGCCGATGAGCCTCACCGGCATCGCCCGCACCCTGGGCATGAGCCGGGACAAGACCCGCAACCTGGAGCGGCGGGCCCTCGAAGGCATCCGCCACCACTCCCGCTCCCTTGAGGCCTACCTGGTGGCCTGAGCCCCAGGGGGGTAAAGCCAAAGGCACGACCATGAAAAAGCCCCCGTTTCCGGGGGCTGCCGACCGTTTCGGCGAAACTCAATAGCGGGGACGGCCTGCGCCGGCACCACCGCCGCCGCCACCACCGGTGCGGGGCTGGGCCTTGTTGACCCGGATCATCCGCCCCATCCACTCGACGTCCTGAAGGTCGTCGATGGCCTTGGTTTCATCGGCCTCATTGGCCATTTCGACGAAGGCGAAACCACGCTTGCGGCCGGTTTCCCGGTCGAGGGGCAGGCTGCAATTACGCAGCGCTCCATACTGCGCGAACAGATGGTTGAGATCCTCCACCTCCGCATCGAAGGAGAGATTTCCAACGTAAATCGTCATGAACAGGGAAACAATTATGAACCGATTCGTCGATAGCCCTTGCAGGACGTTGTCACTCGCCGAAGAGAAATCTTTGAATCAACAGAAGCGTACAGCCTGGCTGGGCTGGCAGGCTGGGGCCCCTGCGCAGGGCGAAGCATGAAGGAGCAAGCAACGGCCATCGCCCTGGTGGCGCTCTGGGTGCTGGGCTGGGGGGTGGGCGGTTCGCTGATCGATGCCGGCCTGATCGGGGCCGGGGTCTACAGCCTGGAGGGGGGCCAGGTGGGCACCCTGGTCACCTTCGTGCTCTGGAGCCTGCTGTGGGGAGGGGCCGGCCTGAGGCTGTGGCGCAGGAGGGGCGCCGGCGCCGGGGGCGACGAAAGAGAAGCCCCCTGAAGCCGTCGGGCTACTTGCGGATGCCGAGCGCTTGGGCGCCGTAGTGCTCGCTGAATTCGGCCTGGTGCTGCCAGGCGGAGAGCAGGGTCTTGGCGACCTTGCGGAGCTCTTCGATGTCGTCGCAGCTGTCGATGGCGCGGGAGTGGACGGCGATCGAGAACTGGCGGTTCAGGGAAAGGGAGGCCTGCATGTCCTGCTTGCGTTGTTTCAGAACGTTACGAGCAGTTGCGCTCCGGCGGGCGGCGGGCCTCCGAGCGGCTAACCGTACCGGTTTCGCCATCGGGCCCTGAACCAAGTCCCGAACAGGGCTCAGAAGAACTGGTCGAAGTTGTCGAAGTCGACCGCACGGAAGGTGCCGTCCTGCACCTGGGCCATCAGCCGCTCCAGCTGCACCCACAGCGCCCCACCGGTGAGCAGCGACAGCACGAAGGCCACCAGAAGAGCCGCGCCGGCGGCGAAGCCGAACACCTGCAGGCTGGCTCCGATGAACAGCGTCACGCCGATCACCAGCCCCGCGTAGGGCATGGTTGTCTCCAGGTTGGCGATCGGCAGCAGGGCCAGCCGGTCCTGCTTCCAGCCCTCCAGCCGGTTCTGGATCATCTTGGCGAAGGTGAGTCCGCACAGCACCGCCATGGCCAGGCCGATCCCGGCCAGCATGTAGGGCGGGTAGGTGAGAGGGGCGTACTCCAGCAGGATCTCCAGGGCATCCAGGTCGCCGAAATCGCCGCTGGCCTGGTCCAGCCCCGCCTGCTGCAGGGTCACCGGAGCAGTCGAGAGGGCAGCCAGCAGCTCGGTCACGGCAGGGAATCAGCAGGCGATCGCGCCCGACCCTAGGCGCCGGTGCCGCCCCGTCAGCTGAATCGGCTGCGCAGGCGGTGGACGATGGCGTTCAGGGCCAGCAGCAGCAGCCCCACGCCGATGAACACCAGACCCCGCAGACCAAGGTCGGCCTGGGCCATGTCGATGGCGAGCAAGCGCAGCAGGCAGGCCCCCAGGCCCACCAGGGCCACCAGCCGGAACTGGGGCTCCCGCAGCACCACCCCGAGCACATAGATGGCGAAGGCCTCGCCCGTCCACAGGAGCGTCAGCAGGGCGCGGTCGTAGCCGCTGGCCAGCACGAGGGCCACGGCGACGAACAGCGGGTAGTAGAGCCAGAGATTGCGGCGCTGGGCCACCTGCGCACCGATCCAGATGAGTGGCGGCCATCCCCCCGGCTGGGGAAGCCGTTCCAGGTCAAGCCAACGATGGGAGGCCACGACGAAGGCCGTCTGCAGGGCGATCGCCACCACTCCGGCGGCCTGGGCGGCGCCGGCCACCGGGGGGAAGGGGGACAGGCCGCCCCCCAGGCTGTGCACCAGCGCCAGCACCGACAGCCCGTAGACGACCACGCCGTAGACCTGCAGGCGGATGGCGAACAACCGCACCAGCGCCGGGCAGACCAGCACCAGGGCCAGCAGCGCCCAGGCGACGGGGCGCCAGGGGGCACTGATCTCACCCTGCAGCGTCAGGGCCACACCCAGCAGGGCGCCCTCGAGGAAGCAGGGCTGCACCAGCTGCCAGGTCCGCCACCGTGCCAGTTCCGTTCCCGCCCGGAAAAACCAGCCGTGCAGGCACACGGCGATCGCCAGCAGCTCCACCAGCCAGCGGCCCCGCAGCTGCAGGACCCCGAGCGTCACCAGGTCCTGGCTGGGTCCGATCACCAGCAGGTAGGCGACGCCGAAACCGGCCAGGTACGCCAGGGACAACACCAGGCCCACCCGTACGGCCGCCCCCTGCAGCCGGTGGGTGGCCGCCAGGGCCGCGGCGGCCAGCAGCAGCCAGGCCACCCCGGGCAGCAGGGGCGAGATCGGCTCGAGCAGCCACAGGGCCCCCAGCCCCGCGTCGACGCCCAGCAGGGTGAGGCCGAGGCACTGCTGGCGGCTGCCGCCGACCGGCAGGGTCAGCAGCAGGGCCAGCAGCGCCAGGGGCAGCAGGCGCCGCAGCAGGGCCAGGGCGGGCCAGGGGGCCTCGGCCAGCAGCGACAGCCAGCCGAAGCCATGGGCCACCCCGATCGCCACGGCGACGCCCAGCAGCAGGCCCGGGGGACGCCAGCGGCGGGCCGCCACCAGGAACGCCCCCATCACCACCAGGCTCAGGGGGGAGCGCCAGTCCTCCGGCACCGCCAGCGCCGTCCCCACCGCGATCAGGGCGCCGGCCAGCCAGCCCAGCAAGGGCGGCAGGGGCAGCGGCACGCCACGGCGCTGCAGCAGCCCCTGCATGCCGGCCGTCAGGGCGGCGCCACCGGTGAGCACGGCGCCGGCCTGCAGCTGGGCCACCGGATCGCGGCTCAGCAGCGCCGCCGCCAGGCCCGTGATCGCCAGCAGCAGGCTCGCCGCCACGCTGAACCACCAGCCGATGCGGCGCAGGGGCGCCGAGCCCTCCCGCACCGCCAGGCCCAGGAACAGCAGGCACTCGAGCAGCACCACACCGGCCAGCAACGGCCCGTCGGCGATCAGGGGGGCCAGGCTCAGCAGGGCGCCCAGCACCAGGGTCTGCCCCACCAGCGCATCGCCCAGGGCCAGCCAGCGCGGCCCACGCCGCCGGGCCTTCCGCCCCAGCAGCAGCGCCACGGCGGCGCTGGTCGCCAGGGCCGCGGCCCGCGCCGGCGCCTCACGGGGGTAGAGCAGCAGGGCGAGACCGAGGCCGCCCCAGAGGCTCAGCAGCAGGGCCACGGGCAGGACCTGCATCCGGGGCGGCAAGGCGCCCGGCCGGTGCAGCCGCAGCAATCCCAGGCCATACACCAGCACCGCCGCCAGGGCGGCGCCGGTCGTCAGGCCGCTGGAGACGGCCAGGGTGGGGCCATTGCCCAGGAACCAGACCACCTGAAACAGGCCGTAGACCCAGCTCACCACCAGGCGGTGTCGCTGCCAGCGGTGCCGCAGGGGGAGTTCGCTGCCCACCAGGGCGATGGCCGTGGCGATCGCCAGGGCCGGCGCTCCCTGGGGCACGATCGCCAGGGGCACCAGGCTCACGGCCACATGCAGCGAAGCGGTCGTGGCGCTGCGGGCGATGGCGGCCAGGCCGAGGTTGACGGCGACGCCGGCGGCCAGCAGGGCCAGGGCCTGGGCGGGCACCTCGACCCACTGCAAGCCGAGCTGGGGCAAGCCTCCGGCGGCGGCGCAGGCGAACAGCACCAGGGCGCCACCGCCGCTGCGCAGACCGTCGGTGAGGTCCCGCCAGCGCTCCCGCCGGCCCCACAGCAGGGACGGCAGGGCCAGGAGCCCGCCCGCCAGCAGGGCGACCAGAAAGCGCTCCCGGGCCTCGAGCCGCAGGCCCGCATGGATGGTCATGAACGTGACCCCGGCGACCACCACGAGCACGCCCAGCAGGCCGCTCCAGTTCTCCACCAGCAGCCGCTCGATCCGCTTCCCGGGCCTGGCCGCGCCCCTGGCCGGCTGCGGCGGAGCCACGGGCGCGGTCACAGGAACCAAAGCGGCGTCCGGGGCCCCGGCTGGGGCCGGCGCCAACGCCACCGGCTCCCCGGCCACCGCCTCCCCGGCCACCGGCTCCCCAGCCGCCGGTGCCAAGGCCGCCGGCTCCCGCGCCGGGGCGATCCCCGACTGGCCGGGCCAGGGTTCCCCCGCCAGGCGTTTCTCCAGGGCCTCGCTCCAGAGCGAGAGGGCGAAGAAGCGTTGGCTGAGGGAGGCGGTGTGGCGCTCGAGGCGCCTGAGGCGCCGCTCGAGGGCCACGGTCTGCACCATCCACCCGGCCAGCAGCAGCAGGAGGGCGAGCAGCAGCAGAGCCTCGGTCAAGGGCCGCAGCAGGCGGGGTCACGACCCAGCTTCGCCCGGGCCCGGCCCCAGCGCAGCGCCGGCGATCGACCGGAACGCTGCAGGGGCGTCAGGCGGCGAGCGGATTCAGGCGGGCCAGCAGGCCCGTGGCCAGCTTGCGGGCCGAGAAGGTGCGCCGCATCAGCCCCAGCAGCGCCTGGAGATCGTCGGTGTGGAGACGGTCGTGGCTCACGAGGCTCAGCAGCAGCCGCTGGCGCAGGCTGGTGCCCTCCTTGCCCAGCAGCAGGCGCAGGCCATCCCGGGCCACCGGCAGCAGGTCGGGGGAGGAGGTTCCGTTCTCGACCACCGCCAGCAGGTTCTCCAGCCGCTCCACCCGCAGGCGCCCGTCCTTGTCGAAGATCACCTCCAGCAGCTTCTCGCGCATCTCGGCGGTGTCGCCGGCCAGCAGGCGCCGCGCCACGTAGGGATAGGCCACGCGGATGATGCGGAAGTCGGGGTCGAGCCGCATCGCCAGCCCCTCCTGGCTCACCACCGCCCGGATGATCAGCGCGAAACGGGCCGGCACCCGGAAGGGGTAGTCGTACATCAGCTCCGAGAAGCGATCGGTGATCGCCTTGAAGTTGAAGCTGCCCACGTTCTCGCCAAGGGCACCACCGAGCACCTCCTCGAGGGCCGGCACGATCGGTCCCAGGGGGGTGGTGGGGTTGAGGAAACCGAGCACGACGAAATCCCTGGCCAGGGCGTCGAAATCCCGGTTGATCAGGTGCACCACCGCGCCGGTGAGGGTGAGCCGGTCGGCGTCGCTGAGCGAGTCCATCATGCCGAAGTCGACATAGGCCACATGGCCCAGGCCGTTGGTCCTGCCCGGCAGGGCGAACAGGTTGCCCGGATGGGGATCGGCGTGGAAGTAGCCGAACTCAAGCAGCTGCTGCAGGCCGGCGATCACCCCGGTGCGGATCAGGGCCGCCGGATCCAGGTGGTGGGCCTCCAGTTCCCGGCGGCTCTGCAGCTTGGTGCCGTTGATCCAGCTGGTGGTCAGCACCCGGCGGCTGCTGAGATGGCGCACCACCGCCGGGACGGTGACCTCGGGATGGTCCTGGAACAGGGTGGCGAAGCGTTCGGCGTTGTCGGCCTCGCGCCGGTAGTCGATCTCCTCAAACAGGGTGGAGCCGAACTCATCGATGATCGCCCCGAGGCCGAAGCCCAGATTCAGGGGCAGGAACGGGGCCGCCAGCACCGCCAACGAGCGGATGATGACCAGGTCGCGGCGCAGCACGAAGGGCAGGTCGGGCCGCTGCACCTTCACGGCCACCCAGTGGCCGTCGGCCATCCGGGCCCGGTAGACCTGGCCCAGGCTGGCCGCCGCCATGGGGTAATCGGGGAACTCCTCGTAGAGCTGGTGGGCGGGGGCCCCCAGCTCCTCCTCGATCAGGGCCAGGGCGACCGCATGGGGGAAGGGGGGCAGGTCGTCCTGGAGGCGGGCCAGTTCCTCCAGCCAGTCGCGCCGCACCAGGTCGGGGCGGGTGGAGAGGGCCTGTCCCACCTTGATGAAGCAGGGCCCCAGGTCGTTGAGGGTCTCGAGGATGGCGCGGGCCAGCCGCTGCTGCACCCGGGCATCGGTGCTGCTCGACTGAACCGCCAGCCGCAGGGCCAGGCCCGCCAGGCGCCACAGCACCACGATCAGCCGAGCCACCAGCACCCACGGCCGCAGCAGCAGCCAGCGCAGGTCTCCGTTGGGGTCGTAAGTGGGGGTGGGGGTGACGACCTCAGCCAGGGTCCTGCCGCAGTGATGGCCAGACTCTAGGAACTGCGTTCCCTGCTCCATGGGCCCGTTCTGGCGGCCAGCGCCGCTGGCCCTGCACCTGCCGGCCCATGGCCGGGGCCGGGCCCTGGCCCCCGCCCTGCGCCGGCTGCTGCGTCAGCCTCCGGGGCGCTGGGATCTGCCGGAGCTGCCCGGCTTCGGCGGCCCCCTCGAACCGGAGGGCACGGTGGCCGAGGCCCAGCAGCGGGCGGCGGCCCTGCTGGGGGCGGAGCGCTGCTGGTTCGGGGTGAACGGGGCCTCGGGGCTGCTGCAGGCGGCCCTGCTCGCCCTCGGCCCGCCGGGGTCGCGGGTGCTGCTGCCCCGCAACCTGCACCGCAGCCTGCTGCACGGCTGTGTGCTGGGTGGCCTCGAGCCGCTCCTGTACGACCTGCCCTGCGATCCGCTCACGGGGCTGTGGCAGCCGCCGGAGCCCCGGCGGCTGGAGCGGGTGCTGGCGGCAGCCGCCGCCCTGCCCGGCCAGCCCGTGGCGGCCCTGGTGCTGGTGGACCCCACCTACCAGGGGCTGGTGGCCGATCTGCCGGCCCTGGTGGCCCTGGCCCACCGGGCGGGCCTGCCGGTGCTGGTGGACCAGGCCCACGGCGGCGGTGAGGCCCTGGCCGCCGGCGCCGACCTGGTGGTGCTCTCCGTCCAGAAGAGCGGCACCGGCCTGGCCCAGAGCGCCGCCCTGCTGGCCCAGGGCGACCGGGTGGCGCCCGCCGCCCTCGAACGGGCCCTGCTGTGGCTGCAGACCTCCAGCCCCAGCGCCCTGCTGCTGGCATCGACGGCCGCCGCCCTGGAGCATGGCGCCAGCGCCGCCGGCCAGCGCCAGCGCCAGCGGGCCGAGGCCAGGGCCACCCGGCTGCGCCAGCGGCTGGAAGGCCTCGGCCTGCCGCTGGTCGCCAACGGCGATCCCCTGCGCCTGGTGCTGGCCACCGCCCCGCTGGGGATCAACGGCCTGGAGGCCGACACCTGGCTGCTGGAGCGGGGGGTGATCGCGGAGCTGCCGGAACCCGGCGCCCTCACCTTCTGCCTGGGGCTGGACCCGCCCCGGGACCTGGAGCGGCGCCTGCCGCGCCTGTTGCAGGACCTGCGCCGTGCCCTCGGGGGAGAACCGCTGCCCCCCTTCACGCCGCCCCCCCTGCCGCTGCTGGCGGCACCGGAGCTGCCGATCGGCGTGGCCTGGCGGAGTCCCGCCGAGGCCATCCCCCTGGAGCAGGCCGCCGGCCGGGTGGCGGCGGCGCCGATCTGTCCCTATCCGCCGGGGATCCCGCTGCTGGTGCCCGGGGAGCGGATCGATCCGGCCCGCGCCGAGTGGCTGCTGGCGCAACGGCGTCTCTGGCCCGGTCAGATCGCTGATACGGTGAGCGTCGTGGCCGGTTCGTGAGCCCGTTGCCGAACCCCTTCCACTGGGATTTCGTCACCCCCGGACTGCCGGACAGCGCCTTCGAGGACGCCCCGGGCTTCAGCCCCACGCCGCTGGAACTGCGGGTGATGCTGCTGGCCCACCTGCGCCCCCGCGCCGATTCGCTGGTCTGGGACGTGGGCGGCGGCACCGGCGCCCTGGCCCTGGAGATCGCCCGGCTGATGCCCGCCGGCGCCGTTCACACCCTGGAGCGGGATCCGGAGGCGATCGAGCTGCTGGAGCGCAACCGGCAGCGCTTCGATATCCACAACCTGCACATCCACGCCGGCGAGGCCCCCGAGGGCCTGGCCCTGCTGCCCCCCAACCCCGACCGGGTGCTGCTGGAGGTGGGACGGCCCCTGGAGGACGTGCTGCGGGCGGTCTGGGGGGCCCTGCAGCCCTCCGGACGGCTGGTGATCAGCACCGTCAACCTGGAGGGCCTGGTGAAGGCCACCGACACCCTGGCCCAGCTGGGGGCCCACGATGTGCAGGTGGTGCAGGCCACCGTGCACCGCATGCAGCGCCGCGGCAGCCAGGCCAAGCTGGCCGCCGCCGAACCGCTGTTCGTGATCGCCGCCGAGCGCTGAGTCCGAGCCCTTGCCTTCCGCCCCCCGCCCCGCCACCTCCCTGTCCCGCCTGCTGAGCGGCTGGCTGGCCGGCGGCTTCGGATTGGTGGTGGTGGGTCTGGGGGGCTGGTGGTTCACCGTCGCCGTGGGGGTGATCGTGCACCTGGGCCTGCTGGAGTTCTTCCGCATGGCCCAGTTCAAGGGCATCCGACCCGCCACCAAGACCACCCTGGTGGCGGTGCAGTTGCTGCTGGTCTCCACCCAGGTGGCCGCCGGCAGCCTCTGGGGGGGTAGCGGCTTTGGGGGGGGCATGGCGGGCGACGTGGCGGCGGCCGTGCTGCCCGCCTCCGGGGCGGTGATCTGCGGCTGGCTGCTGCTGCAGCCGGTCACCGGCACCATCGCCGACATCGCCGCGTCGGTGTTCGGCCTGTTCTATCTGGGCTTCCTGCCCAGCCACTGGATCAAGCTGCGGGACCTGACCGATCCCGCCCTGGCCCCCGCCCTTGAGGGGCTGGGCTGGCCCTGGAGCCCCGGCATGGCCCTCACCCTGCTGGCCTGCCTGATGATCGTGGCCACCGACATCGGCTCCTACGTGATCGGCCGGCGCCTGGGGCGCCACGCCCTCTCGCCGATCTCCCCGGGCAAGACGGTGGAAGGGGCCCTGGGGGGGGTGGTCTGCGCCCTGTTGGTGGGGGGCGTGGGCGGGCTGCTGCTGGGCTGGCGCTGGGGCTGGCTGATCGGGGCGGTGCTGGGGGCGGTGGTCTCCCTGTTCGCGCTGGTGGGGGACCTGACCGAATCGATGATGAAACGGGATGCGGGCCTCAAGGACTCCGGCGATGCCATCCCCGGCCACGGCGGCATCCTCGACCGGATCGACAGCTACCTGTTCGTGCCGGCGGTGGTCTATTCCCTGGTGACCCTGGTGCTGCCCCTGCTGCAGCGGGGCTGAGGGTCCGGCGGGTCCCTCAGGGGGAGACCCGGGCCTCCCCTTCCAGGTGCAGCAGGCCGGCACCGAGCTCCGCCCGCTCGATGCGGATGTTGGAATCCATCGGCAGCCGGGCGTGGGGGGTCCCCTCGGCGCAGCGCAGTTCGATGGTGCCACCGTCGGCCCGCACCGCCACCTCCCGCTCCACCGGCTCCCGGTCGCCGCTGGCGAAGGCCCGCAGCAGCAGCCGGTCCTCCCGGATGCGCAGCCCCGCCAGGGGGGTCAGGCCCAGCAGGTCGTCGGCCAGGCCGTCGCCGAGGCCGCGCCAGGCCGGGGTGCTCAGGGAGCGACTGAGGCCGTCGCCGCTGAAGCTCACCATCCCCTGGATGCGGAAGGGCTGCTCGAGCTTGACGGCCTGGTTGCGCACCAGGGACCCCATGCGCACCTGGATGCCGTCACAGCGCAGTTCCACCTCTTCGATCTCCATCGCCTGATACACGACCCGCCGGGCCCGCAGCCGCACGCCGTCGAGGCGGCCCCGCAGCAGCCGCAGCCCCGAACCCTCCAGGCGAATCTCCAGTCGCTCGATCGCCTCGCACTGCTGGCGCAGCCACAGCTCCAGTCCCCGGGCCAGCAGGCCCATCACCGGACCCCCGGAGGCCGCCTCGGCGGCGGACTCCGACACCTCGGGGGGGCGGTCGCCGGCTGGTGTCTCGCTCATCCGCGACCAGGGGGGCACAGGGGTCCCCAGATTCTCATTCCATCCGGGCCCGGCGTGCCTCTCGGAAGGCCTCGGCGGCGGTGAGGGCCGCCAGCAGCAGCAATCCCCCCAGGCCGATCAGCTGGTTGCGGGGGTCCGGGGTCGTCAGGTCCACCGCGCTGGCCCCACCGCCCAGCACGGCCCCCAGCAGGAACCAGCCGGTGGCCAGGGCCGTGGTGATCCAGTAGGCCCGCCAGCGGCGCTGGTAGATGTAGCCCGTGCCCAGGCCGGGCACGACGTTGAGCAGGGCCCCCAGCCAGGGGGCGGAAGCGGCCAGGATCGTCTTGTCTTCAGGCGTCATCGTCATCACGGCATGGCTGGATCCTCGGGTGAGTCTGGCCAGGCGCGGCGGCCCATCGCGCCCTCGCTGGCGGTGATCGGCGCCGGAGTGGCCGGCTGTGCCCTGGCCGCCGGGCTGCGGCGCGGGGGTTGGGACGGCTCGATCGACCTCTGGGAGGCGGGTCGGGGCCCCGGCGGCCGGGCCGCCACCCGCCGCTCCCGCCACGACGGTGGATGGCGGCTCGACCACGGCGCCCCCCTGCTCAACCTGCTGGAGGGGCCCGAACCGGAGCTGCTGGCGCCCCTGATGGAGGGGGGCTGGATCGTGCCCTGGCGAGAGCCGGCGGCGGAGCTGCAGGCCGACGGGACCCTGGGGCCAGCCGGGGCCGATCCCCTGCTGCGCGGGGCGTTGTACCGGGGCCGCCAGGGCATGGACGACCTCTGCCGTGGCCTGCTGGCCCAGGCCCAGGCCCAGGGGCCGCCCCAGAAGCTCACCTGTCACTACGGCACCCTGGTGCGCCACCTGGCGGTGCGCCCCGGGGGGGGCTGGCGGCTGGCGGACGCCAGTGGGGCGCTGCTGGGCGAATCCGACTGGCTGGTGCTCACCGGCACCCTGCTGGCCCATCCCCGGGCCATGGGGCGGTTCGGCTGGTCGGAGGTGCCGCTGCAGCAAGCGGCAGAGGGCCTGGGCGATGCAGCGCTCGAGGCGGCCCTCGCCGCCCTCGCCAGCATGGGGATGGAGAGCCGCACCAACCTGATGCTCACGATCGAGTCCACCGCGGCGGCCCGCTGGCTGGCCCTGCCCTTCCGGCTGCTCAGCTTCGACGGCCCCGCCCAGCGGCGCTGGGGGTTGCGGCGGCTGTCGATCCAGCCCCTGGCCGACGGCCGGTGCGGCGTCGTGGCCCATGGCCTGCCGGCCACCTCAGCCGACACCACCGCCACCACCACGACGGCCGACGACGCCCGGGCGATCGCCGCCCTGGAAGGGGCCGTCGCCGGCGCCCTGACCCCGTGGCTGGGGGAGCGACCCGCCGGTGGCGAGGCGCTGGCGGGGGTGGCCCAGCGCCAGCTGATGCGCTGGGGGGCCGCCTTCCCCGGGGCCCCGGGCCTGCCCACCAGCGCCATGGTCTGCCCCGCCAGCCGGCTGGCCTTCTGCGGCGACTTCATCGCCGGAGCAGGCTTCGGCCGCATCGAGGGGGCCCTGCGCAGTGCCCAGGCCCTGGCGGGGCGGCTGCTGGCCCTGGCGCTGCTGCTCTGCCTGGCCCTGGGGGGGCCGGCGACGGCGGCGGCCGAGGCCATCCCCTACCGCTGCGACGGCGACCTGCTGCTGGCGACCAGCGACAACGGGGCCGTGGACGCCCCGGGCATCCCCAACATCAGCGCCGGCACGGTGCCGGGCGCCACCGTGCTGCTGGAGTGGCGCGACCTGCGCCTGCAGCTGCCGCGCACCAACAATGCCGGCCCCCCCAGCTACACCGACGGGCTCTGGTGGTGGAGCCTGGAGGATCCGCAGCAGCCCCGCTTCCTGCACCGCCGCGGCGCCATCGAACGGTTCAGCTGCCAGGCAGTTCCTGCCGCAGCGACGCCAGCCGACGGGCGTTGACGCCCAGGTCGGAATCCCCCAGCCGCGAGCTGGAGCGGGCCTGCAGCACACCGGCGTCCGGCAGGGCCAGGAGTTCGAAGTCGTCCACGAAGCCGAAGAGCCGGCTGGTGGCGGTGGCGTGCAGGTAGGGCCCATCGCGCTCGACGATCCGCACCCCTTCTGTGGTTTCCAGCACAGGCACCAGCGCGCCCAGGGCCGCCGCGGGATCGTCCAGGTCCCAGTCGACCCTGGCGCAGTGGGCCGGCGCCGCACAGGGGGAAAGCGAGCCGCCGTGCACACCGAGCTCCTCGGGCACCGGGCCCTCCAGGTGCAGCAGCGAGGCCTGGGCGGGGCTCGCCACCCCGATCAGCATGGCGAGCAGCAGGGCGGCCAGCAGGCGCGGCAGGAACGGATGCATGGGGAAGCGGGGAACGGGGCGCGGGGCCGGAAGCTCCAGGATGGCCGGTTCCCGCCCGGATGGTCAGACCCCGGCGTGCCAGGCCGAGGCCACCCGCTCGGGCTGGTCGATGTGGGGCAGATGGCCGCAGGCCGCCAATTCGGTGATGCGGGAGCCCAGCAGGGCCTGGGCGGCCCGCTTCTGCGGGGCGCGCAGGATCCGGTCGTCGGCACCCCAGAGCACCGCCAGCGGCTGGGGGGGCAGGGGGTCGCCGCAGCCGGCGAAGCCGCCGCTGCGGGCGAAGCGGCGCAGGGCCTCGGCCCAGCCCGGCGCCTGGAGATGCAGCGAGGCGATCTCCAGCTCCGCCGGCCCCACGTCCCGATCGGGGTCGGCGAAGGCGCTGCGGCAGAGGCCGCCGCGCACCTTCGGCAGGGCCAGGAACCGCACCCCAAGCCCATCCAGCAGCGGTGGCAGGGGCATGGGGCGGCCGGTGAGGCCCGCCGGGGCCAGCAGCAGCAACCGCTCAAAGCGCCCGGGGTGGCGCCGGGCCAGGGCCACCGCCACCGCGCCACCCATCGAGGCGCCGATCAGGCCCAGCGCCTGCCCCCCGGGCCCCTGGCGATCGAGCGCCTCCAGCAGCGCATCCAGGTGCTGCAGCACGGCCTCGGGGGTGTAGTCGCGCTCCGCGGGCCTGGGGCAGAAGCCGAAGCCGTGCAGGTCGGGGATCAGCAGCCGGTGGCCCGCCGCCAGCAGGGGGGCCAGGCGGCGGAACTCCAGGAAGGAGCTGTCGAAGCCGTGCAGCAACAGCAGGGGCGGCCCCTCCCCCAGCACGGCCACCGGCCAGAGCTCCGGGTGCCCGGGCAGCTCCCACCACTGCACCTGGCCGGCCAGGGCGCGACCCAGGGGGTCGAGCAGGCTGGCGGCGGCGGCGGTGACCAGATCACGGCCGGTGGGCGCGCTGACGAGGCTGGCGCTCACGCCTGCTGCCGGTCGGCGGTGGCGCCCACCATGGCGGCCAGCAGATCGTCCGAGGCCACCGCGAAGGGCAGGTGGTGCAGGTCGGAGCCCTCGCGGCAGGCGAAGCGGCAGGCCTGACGGAGGTCTTCGAGGGTGGCTCCACCCAGCCCCAGGGCCTCGAGATCGGTGGGCAGTCCCAGCCGGCGGAAGAAGGGGAGCAACTGGCGGCGGGCCTGGGCCGCGAGCCGGTTGCCCGCCAGCTGCTCCTCCAGCCGGAGCTGCACCAGAACGCCGAATCCCACCTTCTCGCCATGGAGCTGGCCATGGGTGGCGGCGAGCTGGGTGAGCCCGTTGTGGACGGCGTGGGCGGCCACGGTGCGGCAACGGGCCCCGCCGATGCCGCCGATCAGGCCGGCGGTGAGGGCACAGCCCTCGGCCACCCGCACCCAGGCGTCGCTGCCGGGGTCCGCCTGGGCGGCCTCCCCCTCCAGCAGCAGCAGGTCCCGCAGCAGGCGGGCCATCTGCACCGCCTGCTGCACCAGGCCATCACCGCTGGAGCCGCTGCTCACCGAAGCCTCGTACCACTTGGCCACCGCATCGGCGATGCCGCTGGCCAGGGTGCGTGCCGGCGCCTGCCGCACCAGGCCGTGGTCGAAGACCAGCAGATCCGGGCAGCGCTCGAGGGCCACATCGCCCAGGAACGCCCCCTCGGGGGTGTAGACGTTGGCCAGGGCCGTCCAGCCGGCGCAGGTGGCGGCGCTGGTGGGCACGGTGATGCAGGGCAGGCCGAGCCGGTGGGCCAGCAGCTTGCCCGCATCCAGCACCTTGCCGCCACCGGCGGCGATCAGCGCATCACAGTCCAGGGAGCGGACCGCCTCGGCCAGGGGGCCGAGGTCGTCCTCACAGCAGTCGCGAAAGGGCTGGCTGGCCACCGGCCGGACACCGGCCTGCTCCAGATCGACCAGCAACTGCTGGCGCAGACCATGGGTGGCGGCGCTGCGCCCGAGCAGGAAGGGACGCCGGCCCAGGGCGACGATGCGGGGAAGGGCCTGAACCCAGGCGCCATCGCCCCGCAGCACGAGGGCCGGGGCGATGGCGTGGGTCTGCAGGGAATCCGTCATGGCCGACTTCTCATCACTGAAATGTAGAAGTCGGCCGATCGGTGTCGCGACGACTCAGGCGCTGGCGCCCGCCAGCTCGGGCAGGGGCGGGGTGATCGACTGCTTGCGGATCACCACCTGCTTGTCGTCGTCAACATCCACCAGGCAGGCGTCGCCATCACCGATCCGACCGGAGAGGAACTCCTCCGCCAGCGAATCCTCGAGCAGACGCATCACGGCGCGACGCAGGGGCCTGGCGCCGTAGCTGGGGTTGTAGCCCTCCTCGACGAGCCGCTCCTTGAAGGCCTCGGTGACGGACATGCCGATGCCCTTGTCCTGCATGCGGGCGAAGACCTCCCGCAGCATGATCTCGGCGATCAGCTTGACCTCGTCGCGGGTGAGCTGACGGAAGACGATGATCTCGTCGAGACGGTTGAGGAACTCGGGGCGGAAGTACTGCTTGAGCTCCTCATTGACCAGGGAGCGGATGCGGTTGTACTGGGTTTCCTCCACATCGCCGCCGCCGAACTCGAAGCCCAGGCCACCACCACCTTTCTCAATCACCTTCGAACCGATGTTCGAGGTCATGATGATCAGGGTGTTCTTGAAGTCGACCGTGCGTCCCTTGGAGTCGGTGAGGCGGCCATCCTCCAGCAGCTGGAGCAGGAGGTTGAACACATCGGGGTGGGCTTTCTCGATCTCGTCGAACAGCACCACGGTGTAGGGGCGACGGCGCACGGCCTCGGTGAGCTGGCCACCCTCGTTGAAGCCGACGTAGCCCGGAGGCGAGCCGATCAGCTTGCTGACGGTGTGGCGCTCCATGAACTCGCTCATGTCGAGCCGGATCATGGCGTCCTCGCTACCGAAGAAATAGGCGGCGAGGGCCTTGGTGAGTTCCGTCTTGCCGACGCCGGTGGGGCCGGAGAAGATGAAACTGGCGATGGGGCGGTTGGGGTTCTTCAGCCCGACGCGGGCCCGGCGGATGGCCCGGGACACGGCCTTGACGGCCTCGTCCTGGCCGATCAGGCGCTGGTGGAGGGTTTCCTCCATGTTGAGCAGTTTCACCGACTCGCTCTCGGTGAGCTTCTGCACCGGCACCCCGGTCCAGGAGGCGACGATCTGGGCGATGTCCTCCTCGGTGACGAGGGGGGCGCGGCTCTCATCGGTGCCGCCGTCATCGGCGGGAGCGACGCCGGCGAAGGAGGAACCGGCCACTTCGGGGGTGACGGGGGCGGCGGCGGCGGGTTCGTCGTCGCGGCGGGCCTGGAGGATCGAGCGGATCTGGTCGCGCAGCTCAACCTCCTTGTCGCGCAGTTCACCGGCCTTGGTGAAGTCCTGCTGGCGGACGGCGTCCTCCTTCTCCTTCTGCACGCCCCGCAGCTGCTTGTCGACCTCCTTGGCCGCCGGGGGCAGCTTGGAGTTGAGCAGGCGCACCCGGCTGCCGGCCTCGTCGATCAGGTCAATGGCCTTGTCGGGCAGGAAGCGGTCGCTGATGTAGCGGTCGCCCAGGGTGGCCGCGGCCACCAGGGCCTCATCGCTGATCTTGAGGCGGTGGTGCTGCTCGTAGCGCTCCCGCAGACCCTTGAGGATCTCGATCGTGTCGACGACGGAGGGTTCGCCCACCATCACCGGCTGGAAGCGGCGCTCCAGGGCCGCATCGCGCTCGATGTGCTTGCGGTACTCGTCGAGGGTGGTGGCGCCGATGCACTGCAGCTCGCCCCTGGCCAGGGCGGGCTTGAGGATGTTGGCGGCATCGATGGCGCCCTCGGCGGCACCGGCGCCGATCAGGGTGTGCACCTCGTCGATCACCAGGATCACGTTCCCGGCGGAGCGGATCTCCTCCATGATCTTCTTGAGGCGCTCCTCGAACTCACCGCGGTACTTGGTGCCGGCCACCAGCAGGCCGATGTCGAGGGTGAGGACCCGCTTATCCTCGAGGATGTCGGGGATCTCCCCCTGGGTGATGCGCTGGGCCAGGCCCTCGGCGATGGCGGTCTTGCCGACGCCGGGCTCGCCGATCAGCACGGGGTTGTTCTTGGTGCGGCGACCCAGGATCTGGATCACCCGGTCGATCTCGTTGTGGCGACCCACGACCGGGTCGAGCTTGGACTCGGCGGCCAGCTGGGTGAGGTTGCTGCCGAACTCGTCGAGGGTGGGGGTCTTGGTGGATCCCTTGCCCGAGCTGCCGGAGGCCACTTCGGCCGTCTCGCCCAGCATGCGGATCACCTGGGTGCGGACCTTGGCCAGGTCGACGCCGAGGTTTTCGAGCACGCGGGCCGCGACGCCCTCACCCTCGCGGATGAGCCCGAGCAGGAGGTGCTCCGTACCGATGTAGTTGTGGCCGAGCTGGCGAGCCTCCTCAAGGGACAGCTCCAGAACCCGCTTGGCCCGCGGGGTGAAGGGGATCTCGACGGCGACGAAGCCGGAGCCGCGGCCGATGATCTTCTCGACCTCGACCCGGGCGTCCTTGAGGTTGACCCCCATCGACTTGAGGACCTTGGCGGCGACACCGGTGCCCTCGCCGATCAGGCCCAGCAGGATCTGCTCGGTGCCGACGAAGTTGTGGCCGAGGCGGCGGGCCTCTTCCTGGGCCAGCATGATCACCTTGATGGCCTTCTCGGTAAACCGCTCGAACATGGGGCGGGACCTGATGCAAGTGCAACCAACCTATCAGGATTGAAGGGCTGCGTGGGAGCCTGGGGACACTCTCAGACGAAAGCCCTGCGCCGCAGGCGCTCAGGGGAAGCTGAAGACAAACAACACGTCCGGAATTATCGGATGTAGGTATAGATATCTACGGTTATCCGCACCCTTTCACCTCTTCAGGTTCACCCATTGGATCAGGGCATCCTCGCCACTGCGGTAGTAACCATGACGGATGCCGGCGGTACGGAAGCCCAGGGCTTCGTACAGCCCCTTCCCGGGCCCGTTCCCGGCCCCCACCTCCAGGGTGGCCCGGGTGGCGCCATTGCGGAGCCCGGTCCGCAACAGCTCCTGGAGGATCCGGCGTCCGAGTCCCCGGCGGCGGTGGCCCGGGGCGACCGCCACCAGGGTGATGTGGAGCTCGTCGACCACCAGCCAGCCGCAGGCCATGGCCAGCAGCGCTTCACCCTGAAGCAGGCCCAGGCCCGGCCGCCCCTCCTCCTCCAGCTCCCGTTGCCACTGGGCCAGGCTCCAGATCCCGCCGAGGGCGGCCCGATCCAGCTCCAGGCAGGCGCCGGCATGCTTCGGGGCCAGCTGGATCAGGCTCGGGGCAGGCTGCGGTGACGGGGACGGCACAGCCGGTGCGCGCGGAGATCCTTACGATCAGACATCTTGATCTCTTCCCCGGGCAGGCCGTCATGGTGACCAGCGCATCTCCGGCGACCGATGCGGTCGTCCCTGCCACCGGGGAGACAGGGGCGCCGTTCGAGCAGGGCCTCGATCGCCACAGCCCCAACCGCAACCTGGCCCCGGTCACGGCCCGGCTCGATGCCCTCGGCCGGCTGGAGGTGGGAGGAGTGGCCCTGGGCGAACTGGCCCAGGCCTACGGCACCCCGCTCTACGTGCTCGACGAAGAGACCCTGCGGGCCACCTGCCGGGCCTACCGGGAGGCCCTGGCCGCCCACTACCCCGGCGAGGCCCTGGCCCTCTACGCCTCCAAGGCGAACAGCTCCCTGGCCCTCACGGCCCTGGTGGCCGCCGAGGGCCTCGGCCTCGATGCCGTCTCGGCCGGCGAGCTGCTCACGGCCCTCCAGGGCGGCATGCCCGCCGAGCGGATCGTCTTCCACGGCAACAACAAGTCGGCCGAGGAGCTCCAGCTGGCCGTCGACCGGGGCGTGACGGTGATCCTCGACAACTGGAACGACATCACCCTGCTCGCCACCCTGGCGGCCGGGCGGCCCGCTCCGGTGCGGGTGCTGGTGCGGTTCACCCCGGGCATCGAGTGCCACACCCACGAGTACATCCGCACCGGCCACCTCGACAGCAAGTTCGGGTTCGATCCCGACCAGCTGGAAGCCGTGCTGCGGCACCTGGCCGGCTGCCCCTGGGCACGGGTGGATGGCCTGCATGCCCACATCGGCTCCCAGATCTTCGAACTGGAACCCCATCGCGACCTGGCTGGGGTGATGGCCGAGGCCCTGTCCCTGGCCCGCTCGCTCGGCCACCCCTGCGGCGACCTGAATGTCGGCGGCGGCCTCGGCATCCGCTATGTGGGCTCCGATGACCCCCCGAGCATCCAGGAGTGGGTGCGGGTGGTGGCGACGGCGGTGGCCGAGGCCTGCCGCCAGCGCCAGCTGGTGCTGCCACGGCTGCTGTGCGAGCCCGGCCGCTCCCTGGTGGCCACGGCCGGCCTGACCCTCTACACGGTGGGCAGCCGCAAGGAGATCCCCGGCCTGCGCACCTACCTGTCGGTGGATGGCGGCATGAGCGACAACCCCCGGCCGATCACCTACCAGTCGCTGTACACGGCTGTTCTGGCCGACCGCCCCCTGGCGGAGGCCACCGACCTGGTGACCGTCGCCGGCAAGCACTGCGAGTCCGGCGATGTGCTGCTTCACGACGTCCGCCTTCCCCTCACCAGCCCCGGTGACGTGCTCGCTGTGTTCGCCACCGGCGCCTACAACGCGGCGATGGGGTCCAACTACAACCGCATCCCGAGGCCGGCGGCGGTGCTCGTCCACGACGGTGTGGCCGAGGTGGTGCAGCGGCGCGAGCAGCCGGAAGACCTACTGCGCTACGACGTTCTGCCCCACCGACTCCTGCCGGTATCCTGAGCCCGTCAGGCGGCCCTGCGTTGAACCGGCCTGACTATCTCCTGCGTTGTGATCTGGCTGCGGCTCATCGATTTCCGCCTGCTGCTCGATCTTCTGTTCGCCTCCCTGCTCGGGCTGCTGCTGCTCGGCCGGGTCACCGAGGCTCGCACCCTCTGGCTGCTGCGGGGCTATCTGTTTCTGGTGGCGCTGGCCTGGTTCGTGCAGCGCTACGCCAACCTGCCGCTCACCAGCAGCCTGGTGGACGCCCTGGTACTGGCCTGCAGCCTCGCCCTGGCGATCCTCTGGCAGGGGGAACTGCGGCGCCTCATGGAACTGCTGGGCACCGGTCGCCTCGGGGTGCTGTTCGCCGATCGCAGCCGTGACCAGCTGGCGTCCGGCTCGGTGAGCATGCTCACGGAGGCCGCCGGCCGCCTCTCCCAGGCCCGGTGCGGAGCGCTGATCGTGCTCGACCTGGGCAGCGATCTGCGCCCCGAGGACTTCCTCAACCCCGGCATCCGCGTCGATGCCCACCTTTCGGTCGAGCTGCTCCTCAACCTCTTCGCCGTGGACACCCCCCTGCACGACGGCGCCGTGCTGGTCCAGAAGAACCGCATCGTGGCGGCCGGCGTGATCCTGCCCCTCTCCCGCCAGGGGCTGAACCGCTACGGCACCCGCCACCTGGCCGCCATGGGGCTGACGGAGCGCCACGACGGCTGTTTCTGCATCGTCGTCTCCGAGGAAACCGGCACCCTGTCGCTGGCCTCCCAGGGGCGGCTGGAGCGGCCCATCACCAGTAGCCGGCTCCACGACCTGCTCACCGAGGCCCTGGCCTCCGCGCCCACGGGGCGTAGCGTGGCGGCGGACCCGCCGGAACATCGCGGATGAGTCGCGCCCTGGCGACCACTCCATCGTCCGATCCCGACCAGCTGCCCGCCCAGCTGGATCCGGCTCGGCTGCCCCGTCACGTGGCGGTGATCATGGACGGCAACGGCCGTTGGGCCCGCCAGCGGGGGCTGCCCCGGGCCATGGGCCACCGGGCCGGTGTTGAGACGCTCAAGCGCACCCTGCGCCACTGCAGCGACTGGGGCATCGGCGCCCTGACGGCCTATGCCTTCTCCACCGAGAACTGGACCCGACCCGGCGAGGAGGTGGCCTTCCTGATGGCCCTGTTCGAACGGGTGCTCGCCCGGGAGCTGGAGGCACTTGAACGCCAGCAGGTGCGCATCCGCTTCCTGGGCGATCTGGAGCCCCTGCCGGAGGGCCTCAAGGAGCTGATCAGGGATGCCACCGAGCGCACCGCCGCCAACACCGGCATCCACTTCAACGTCTGCACCAACTACGGCGGCCGCAGCGAGCTGGTGCGGGCGGCCCGCCGTCTGGCCGAGCGGGCGGCCCGCGGTGAGCTTGATCCGGCCGGCATCAACGAGGACCTGTTCGCCGCCGAGTTGTTCACCGCCGGCGATGCCGACCCCGACCTGCTGATCCGCACCAGCGGCGAGCAGCGCATCAGCAACTTCCTGCTCTGGCAGCTGGCCTATGCCGAGCTGCACATCACCGAGGTGCTCTGGCCCGACTTCGACACCGGGGCCCTGCTGGCGGCGCTGCTCGATTATCAGGGTCGTCAGCGCCGCTTCGGTGGCGTCCAGAGTGGCGTCCAGAACGGTGTGGAGAACGCCCCATGAGCCTGCGCCACGACTGGTCCCGCCAGGAGATCCAGGACCTGCTCGACCTGCCCCTGATGGATCTGCTGTGGCGGGCCCAGGGCGTCCACCGCGAGGCCAACCCCGGCTACCACGTGCAGCTGGCCTCGCTGCTGAGTGTGAAGACGGGGGGCTGCGAGGAGGACTGCGCCTACTGCCCCCAGTCGATGCACCACCCCAGTGACGTAGCCGGCGGGCCACAGCTGGCGGTGGAGCCGGTGCTGGAGCGGGCCCGCCAGGCCCGGGACGCCGGTGCCCACCGCTTCTGCATGGGCTGGGCCTGGCGGGAGATCCGTGATGGGGCGCCCTTCGAGGCGATGCTCGCCATGGTGCGGGGGGTGCGTGAGCTCGGGCTGGAGGCCTGCGTCACCGCCGGCATGCTCACAGATGGCCAGGCGGCCCGACTGGCAGAGGCGGGACTCACCGCCTACAACCACAACCTCGACACCAGCCCCGTGCACTACGACCGGATCATCTCCACCCGCACCTACCAGGAGCGGCTCGACACCCTGCAGCGGGTGAGGGGCGCCGGCATCGACCTCTGTTGCGGCGGCATCATCGGCATGGGCGAGACAGCCCAGGACCGGGCTGGGCTGCTGCAGGTGCTGGCGTCCATGGATCCCCACCCCGAGAGCGTGCCGATCAACGCCCTGGTGGCGGTGGAGGGCACCCCGCTGGAGGGTCTCCCGGCGGTGGACCCCCTGGAGCTGGTGCGGATGGTGGCCACCGCCCGCATCCTCATGCCCCACAGCCGGGTGCGGCTCAGCGCAGGGCGCGAGCAGCTGGGACGGGAGGCCCAGATCCTCTGCCTGCTGGCGGGCGCCGATTCGATCTTCTACGGCGACACCCTGCTCACCACGTCCAACCCGGCGGTGGCCAGCGACCAGGAGCTGCTGCGGGCCGCCGGGGTGCGGGTGCAGCTGGAGGAGCAGCCGCTGGCGGCCGCCGCCGGCCGCTGAGGGTGCAGGTCGCCGCCTTCTACAGGTTCGTCCACCTGGCCAGCGAGGAGTTGCCCGACTGGCAAGCCAGGCTGCTGGCCCTGGGGAGCGCGAAAGGTCTGCTGGGCACCATCCTGCTGGCCACCGAGGGCATCAACGGCACGGTCTGTGGGCCGGCCCCGGCCGTCGCCGCCCTGCTGGAGCTGCTGCAGGCCGACCCACGCCTGGCCCACCTGGAGGTGAAGCGCAGTGAGGCCGAGGGGCGGGTGTTCCACCGCTTCAAGGTGCGCCTGAAGGCGGAGATCGTGACGATGGCCGAGCCCTCGGCCCAGCCGGCGCGGGGCACGGGGATCCCGGTGCCCCCCGAGCACTGGAATGCCCTGCTGGACGATCCCGACACCCTCACCATCGACACCCGCAACCACTACGAGGTGGCCCTGGGCAGCTTCGCGGGCGCCATCGACCCCGGCACCGAGCACTTCCGCGACTTTCCCGCCTGGGTGGAACAGCAGCTGCGGCCGCTGCTGACCCAGCGGCGCCCGCGGCGGCTGGCCCTGTTCTGCACCGGCGGCATCCGCTGCGAGAAAGCCACGGCCTACCTGTTGAACCAGGGGTTCGAGGACGTGCTGCAGCTGCAAGGGGGGATCCTCAACTACCTCGAGCAGGTGCCGGAGGCCGAGAGCCGCTGGCGGGGGGAGTGCTACGTCTTCGATCAGCGGGTGGCCCTCAACCACCGACTGCAGCCCGGCACGTTCCACGTGTGCCACGCCTGCGGCCTGCCCCTGGCCCCGGCCGACCTGGCGCTGGAGAGCTACGTGGCCGGGGTGAGCTGCCGCCACTGCATCGATCGGTTCACCGCGGCCGACCGGGAACGTTTCGCCGAGCGCCAGCGCCAGATGGGGCGGGCCGAGGCCAGCGGTGAACCCCACATCGGCCGGGCCATGCCCGGCACCGGCGCTTGAGCGGATGGCGGCCTCCCTGCCGATCCTCTACAGCTTTCGCCGCTGCCCCTACGCAATCCGGGCACGGCTGGCCCTGGCGGCGGCGGGGCTGAGGCCCGGGGTGGATCTGGAGCTGCGGGAGGTGCACCTGGGCCGCAAGCCCCCCGAACTGCTGGAGGCCTCCGCCACCGCCACCGTGCCGGTGCTGGTGCTGCCGGCCGAGGCCGGCGGCGATGGTGGGCGTGCCGAGCGGGTGCGACCCGACAGCCTGGCGGTCATGGCCTGGGCCCTGGACCGCCACGATCCGGACAACCTGCGGCGCAGCGGCGAGGGCGCCGCCGCCGCCGGTGAGCGGGCCCGGATCGGCGCCCTGATCGAGCAGAACGATGGGGCGTTCAAGCACCATCTGGATCGCTTCAAGTACGCCCATCGCCACCCCGAGGATGACCGGGAGCAGCATCGCGGAGCGGCGCTGGCGATCCTGCGGGACTGGAGCGCCGCCCTGGAGAGCGGCGGCTGGCTGGTGGGCGGGCGCCCGTCCCTGGCCGACCTGGCCCTGCTGCCCTTCGTGCGCCAGTTCCGGCTGGCGGATGCGGAAGGGTTCGATCGGCAGGGCGATCTGGCCCCGCTGCAGGAGTGGCTGCAGCGGTTCCTGCAGGGGCCCGAACTGGCGGCGGTGATGGCCGGGCCCTGGGCGCCCCGCCGGCCCTGGCGCTCCGGGGGGTGGATTTACCACCTGGCCCTGGCCGACGAATGGCGCCAGGCCCAGGCCGCAGGGGTGTACGAACGCTCGACCCGCGGGCAGTCGTTGCAGCAGGTGGGCTTCATCCATGCCAGCGGGGCCGACCAGGTGGAGGCCACCTACGGCCGCTTCTACGCCGATGCGGGGGAGGTGCGGCTGCTGACGATCGACCCCGGGCGCCTGGGGGTGCCGGTGCGCTGGGAGCCAGCTCCGGAGAGCGGCGAATGCTTCCCCCACATCCACGGACCGCTGCCCCTGGAGGCGGTGCTGGCCGCCGAGCCCTTCCCGCCGCCGCCGGCCGACCCACCATGCTGAGCCTGGTGGACCTGGAGCGGCAGGCCCGGGAGCGCGGCCTGCTGCTGCGGCTCCAGGTGCAGGGGCTGGCTGGGGTGCGGGGGCTGCGGGTGGCCCTGGCGCGGCCCCGGGCGGAGCAGCCGCCGCTGCTGCTGGGGGAGCTCAAGGGCTGGAGCCTGCCGGTGGCCGATGGCCTGCGGCTCGACACGATGCGGGTGCAGGGGGAGCGCACCGCCGCCGTGGGGCCGCTGATCTGGGCGGCCACCTTTGCCTGGGCCCTGGAGGAGACCCCCTGCCGCTCGGCCCTCTTGCTGGCGATCCGCGATGGGGAGCACCAGCACCGGCGGCTGCGGCGCTATTTCCGGCGGCTGGGCTTCACGCCGCTGCGGGAGCTGGGCGGCGGCCCACTGGATCTGGCCCCGCGGCTGCTCTGGGGCGGGGCGGGCCTGCTGATGCGGGGCGACTGCGAGGAGGGCCTGCGCCGCAGCGCGCGCTGGCTGGGGTCCATGGCCTGAGCCTCCCTGGCCGTGGCCCGGCCCGGACACCTGCGGTTTTCACCTGTGCTGGCTACGCCGATGGAAGTGCCTCTCCAGAGCGCTTCCCCCCTGCCGAGACAGCCGATGGCCAGTTTCACCCTGATGTGCTGGAACGTGGAGAACCTGTTTCTCCCCGAGGACGGCGCCGGCGAGCCGGTGCACAGCCGTTTCCTGGCCAAGCTCGCGACCCTCGCCGCGGTGATCGACAGCCAGCGGCCCGATGTGCTCGCCCTGCAGGAAATCGGCCCGGACGGGGCCCTGCAGGCGCTGCAGGGGGCGCTAAGGACCCCCCTGCCCCATGCCCTGGAGGGCAAACCCGACGGCCGGGGCATCCGGGTGGCCTTTCTGTCCCGTTACCCCTTCGGCACCAGCCGCTCGATCGTGGCCTTCCCCGAGATGATCGCCCCGGTCCAGGCCAGGGATCCGGTGTTCGACGATCCGGCCACCCCCGCCGATGAGTCCCTCACCGCCTCCCTGGGGCGGGGCGCCCTGGAGGTGGTGGTCGATGTTGATGGGCACCCGGTGCGGATCATCACAGCCCATTTCAAGTCGAAGCTGGTCGCCTACGCCCGCCAGAAGGGGCTGGTGGACGGCAGCCAGTTCGCCCCGAATGACGAAAACGAACGCTACCGGTATGCCGCCTACGGCCTCTACCGGCGCACCACCGAAGCGGTGACGCTGCGGGATCGGGTCAACCAGATTCTCTCCAGCTGCGCCGGATCACCGGATCCGGAGGAGGGGCTGGGCCGTCAGAAGGCGGTGGTGGTCTGCGGCGATCTCAACGATGCGACGGACGCCGCCACCACCCAGATTCTGCAGGGGCCTAGCGGCTCCGAGCTGGGCACCGAAGGTTTCCGGCGCGGGGACAGGGGCGATGGCTACCGCCTCTGGAACCTGGCACCGCTTCTCAATGCCGGGCCCAACGGAGACCCCCCCAGCGAGGCCCCCTTCAGCCGCCGCTTCCAGGGACGAGGAGAACTGATCGACCACATCCTGGCCAGCCACCGGCTGGTGAATCCCGGCAACATCCCCGTGGCGCGGACGGTGCTGGCCGGTGACCATCTGCCGTCGATCTCCGAGACACCCGCCGATCGGGCCGCCGATCCGGGCTCGGATCATGCGGCGCTGGTGGCGGAATTCGAGCTTTGAGGCCCCTCGGAGGCCTCCGGGCCCGGGCGGTTGCGATGGCGGCGGCAGCGCTCCGAGCAGTAGCGCACCTCCTCCCAGACCTCCTTCCACTTCTTGCGCCACTGGAAGGGCCGTCCGCAGACCGGACAGGTCTTGGTGGGGCGATCGACGTGGTGGGGCATCCGCTCACGGTGCTGGGCACTTCAGCCTGACAACAACGGAGCCAGTCCCGTGACACGATCGAACGCACCCAGCTTCCTACCTACGCTGAGCGCGGTCATCTCCCAAGGATGAATGTCTGACGCCAGCTTCTATCTCGTGGGCCGCACGGGCCCGCCGAAGCGCATGGCGTCGGCCCTGGAGGCTGTGGCTGCGGCGAAAGGGGATGGCTTTGCCTGGCTGCATTACCGCGAGGCCTCAAGGGACGATCTGGCGGAACTTGTTGGCCTGCTGGGCCTGCACGCTCTGTCGATCGAGGATTGTTTCGATGATCATCAGATCCCCAAGATCGACGATTTTCCCGACAACACCTTCATCCTGTTCAACACCTTTCAGTACGACCGTGGTGTCCTGGAGGTAGGGGAGATCAACCTGTTCCTTGGTCAGCGGTTTCTGGTCAGCATCAGCCATCTGGATTCCAGGCATCGCTCCTACCTCGATGGGGTGGAGAGGATGGTGGAGAGGGGCATCGAGGAGGCCCGTCAAGGCCCATCCCACCTCATGCATCTGATCCTCGACCACGTCGTCGATCAGAAGTTTGTGGCCATCGAGGCCCTCGAGGATGAGCTGGATGGCGTGGAGGGGGCCCTGATCGCGGATCCGGCCAGTTTCAAGCCGGCCGAACTGATCCGCTTCCGGCGCTACCTGCTGCGACTGCGCAAGAGCCTGTTTCATGAACGGGAGATCCTCAGCAAGATCTGCCGGGGCGACTTCCCATTGGTGTCCGTGAAGGCGATCTACCACTATCGCGACATCTACGACCATCTGGTGCGGTTCTACGAGGTCACCGAGTCGTACCGGGACATCGTCACCAGCCTGATGGAGATGTATCTGTCGATGCTCAACAATCAGATGGCCAAAGCCGCCAACGACACCAACGCCACCGTCCGGCGCCTGACACTGATCACGACGATCTTCATGCCGCTGACCCTGCTGGCGGGCATCGGCGGCATGTCCGAGTGGACGATGATCACAGGCCCGGACAACTGGCGTCTCTCCTATCCAGCCTTCATGCTCGCCATGGTGGTGATCGGCTTCGCCAGTTATGTCTTTCTCAGCCGCCTGGACCGTAACCGAAACGCGGCGCAGCGCACTCAGTTGAGCCGGCGCTGGCGGGCCTGACGGCGGGCGGCGGCCTGGACCGTCCCGAGCTCGACCGCCTCCTCCAGCAACTCGCCGGAGAGGGACTCCAGATCGTCGGCCGCCTGCTGGAGCTGGGCGCTGAGCCTCAGACCCTCATCGATCGACTGGCCATAGGCCTCACTGGCCTGGTCGATCGCTGAAAACAGCTCCCTGAACTCCTCGGGTGGGTTGGTGTCCCAGTCGGGATAGGCGGCCGCCGCCTGCTGCAGCACCTCCAGGGCGGTACCCCAGCTCGCCTTGAGACGGAAATCGAGATGGCGCAGGTCCTGGTTGGTTCGCTTGAACTCCCGGGTGCTGGACACCCCTGCCAGGGCCAGGACCTGGCGCTTCAGCTCGGCGATGGTGGGCGGCTTCGCTCGGGCAGGCGCGGAGCGGGGGGATGACGGTCTGGCCATGGCCCTACTCGGCCAGGCCGAGGCCCAGCTGCTCCCCGGCCCGGAGCCGTTCGAGCTCCCCGCGCAGCTGCCGGGTGGTCTGCCGTTCGGCCCTGAGGGCCTCCTGCAGGTCGTCGCGCTGGCGCCGGTAGCGATCGGTGTGGGCAACACGGCCGCCGAGGCTCTGGTTGTTCCTGGCGAGTTGGCGGCGACGTTCCACCTCGGCCTCCAGGGCCCGCTGCAGGGCAACCAGCTCCTTCTGCAGCTGCAGCTCGGCCCTGGACTGCTGCTGTTCGGAGCGAAGCACGGCATTTTCCGCCTCCAGGGCCTGGAGGCGGGCTTCGAGGCGATCGATCTTGACCTGCTGTCCCCGCAGCGCCTGCTTGAGCTTCTGCAGCAGGGCGCCAAGCCGCGAGCGTTCCTTCTGCTGGGTGCGGGTGTTCTCTTCGCACAGCCGGGCGTAGTCCCTCAGCAGTCCCGTGCGCCGCTGCAGCACCTTGGCGGTGCACTCGTACTTGATGATGGCGATGACACGGCAGCGCTCCAGCTCATCAAGGCCCTGAACAGCCTTGAGATGTCTGAGTTCGTCGTAGTTGGTGCATTCATGCCGCAGCACCTGGGTCGGCACATGCTCCTGGGCGCCGATGCGCGTCAGGTTCTTCAGTCGGACACGGTCGTGCCAGTAATCGAAAAGGGCCTTCTGGTCGACAGCTTCGAGCATCGTGCCCACTCCCTGGTGCATGGCCGGCTGGTGCATGGCCGGTCGCTGAATGACTTTAGGAACCGGATCCATCTGAGGTCAGGGCCGACAGGACAGGGTGTCACGGAGTTTCTCGAGCCGCAGAAGGCGCTGGGCGTGGAGATCGGTGTCCGCCGACCAGTCACCCGGCCGCGGCGCAGGGGCCTCCGGCTCCTTGGCAGGCGGATCGTGGGCGGGTTCCACCGGGGGCGGGCCATCCAGGGTGGCGACCACCAGCAGGGCCACCAGCAGCTCCGCCAGAAAGGGGAGATCGATCATGGGGATGGACATCGGCGGCAAGGACTCGGTTCAGTTCCTCAGCCACCTTCCACCGGGCAGGGGGAGTCCGTGCCCTCTCACCTGCGAAGAAGGAATCGGGCCGCTCAGCCGAGCACCCCACCCAGACGGATCAGGGCTCCCACCACCACGAAGGCGATGGCCAGGGCGGTGATGGCGCGAATGTGCCAGGCCAGGCCGCCCAGGTTGGTGTCCGTGAGGTTGGGGATCAGCCGCAGCCGGGCATGCACGGCCAGGGCGGCGGTGGCTCCCAGCAGCAGCAGCTTGGTGCCCACCAGCACGCCGATCGGGCTCGCTGGGTCGAACAGCCCATGGAAGCCAGGCAGAACGATCGAGCCCATCCACAGGCCCGTGAACACCTGGATCGCGAGGGCCGTGAGGCCGAGGGGCTCGAAGATCGCCTCGAAATCGCGGATGCGTTCCGCGCTCCGCTCCCGCAGGGCCCTCGGCAGCACGCCCAGATCCAGCACCAGGTGGCCGCCGGTCCACACCGTGGCGGCCAAGGCGTGGACGATCACCAGCAATGGGAAGGGGGACATGGCCTCAACGCAGGAGGAGCTCCCACCCTGGTGGCGCGGGCGCCCTGCGGGTGAGGACCGACAGGGCAGTGGCGTCAAAATCTGTAGCAGCAGATACAGTTGAGAGCAGAACTCTAGCGGCAGGACACCCCCATGGCCAGCGGTTGCTTTCCCCATCAGTTCGAAGGCAGTTTCTCCGCCTTCAAGGAGCGGCAGTTGGTGTTCGCGCTGACCCAACAGCTGGCCGACGCCCAGTTCCGACGGGGCGACCGTTCCCGGAGCGAGCGCCTCTGGCAGGAAGCCGCCGCGGAGGCCATGGACGCGGAGCGCATCACCGGCCTGCTTTACGGCGTCCATGACCATGACGACCTCGCGGCCATGGAAGCGGTGGATCGCACTTACCGCGAGCGGCAACGGGAGGCCGTGCGCCGCGCCGGCACCCCCCTGGCCCGGTTGGCGCGACTCACCGGGCGTCGCCCGGCAGGAATGTCCAGGCGTCACCGATCGGCGAGCCCGGGTCAGGTCCCCCTCGCCGGCTCCGGCCACTGAGGCTGCCGTCCCATGGGCAGCGGCGAACGGGAGGAGCAGGAACAGCTGGAGCGGTTTCTGGCCCACGCGGCAGGCTCGGAGAGGCTGCAGAGGCGGCTGGGCGGGATGGATGCCTACCAGGTGGTTGCCATCGCCGCTGAAGAGGGGTTCCCTTTCGGCGTGACCACCCTGCATCGTGCCGTCTGCACCGGCTACGTCATGCGCAAGCCTCGCTGATCGGAACCTTCAGGCCACGAACCGCCCGTAGAGCCAGCGCACGAATCCACCGACCAGCGGCACCGGGGTGAAGGTGGGGCCGACGAAGTCGAAGTAGTCGCGGTGGTCGACGATCCGGCCGTCGGCGCCGAGGCGGAGACGGCTGGTGCCGGGGTAGACGAACTCGATTCCCTTGATCTTCAGGCCCATCGTCCATTCCACAAAGGCCACATCACTGCCGAGGGCCACGGCACCCGGCTCGAGGAAGACGTCATCGCAGCGCTGCAGCAAGCCCTCCTGGGCCTCGATGTAGGCATCGAGCCCCTGCCGCTCCTGGGTGGGGTCGGTGAAGTGGACCGCCTCGTCGTAGAGCGCCCGCCACTGCTCAGCAGTGGGCCCCGGTGCGCCGTAGGGCTTGGTGAACAGAGCCCGGATTGCGTCTTCCCCCAGTGGTGGCTGCAGAACGGCGGTCATGGCAGAGGGTCTCTCAGGCGGCGACCGCCCGGGGCCGGCTCAGGGCCAGGGCCGCTCCGCCGATGGCCACAAGGCCCAGGGCTCCCGCCGCGGCCAGGAACACCAGGGTCTGCAGGGCCAGCAGGAACAGGCCCAGGGCCGAGGCCACCTTGATCTGCACCCGGGCCTTGATCAGCAGGGTGAGCAGCAGCAGCACCGTGGCCTGAAGACCGGCGATCCGGGCGGCCGTGAAGGGACACAAGGGGGGCGGGAGCAGCATCGAGGGCGGAGCGATCAGAAGCAGAAGGGCAGGAACTGGGTGCGGCAGGCGGCGTAGCCGTCGGTCAGGGCGCCGAGGCCGATCTGGTGGGCGATGCCGGAGCCGGTGATGGCTTCGGTGAGAACGCCGATCACCAGACCGAGCATGGCAGCACGGCCGTTGAAGAGTTCCACGCGCTTGAGCTGCTCCATGTGGATGGAACGCTCGTCGTCACCCTGCAGAAAGGGGGCGTTGGCGGGGGTGTTGGTCATGGGTGGTTGAGCAAGGGGGAAGAGGGAAAAGGCTGGGCCGGCGCTGGATCAGCCCAGGCCGATCTGGGTGAGGATCCCCTGGCCGGTGAGCAGCTCGGTGCCGAGGCCGATCACGAAGCCGAGCATGGCGAGACGGCCGTTCCAGGTTTCGGCGAAGGCGACGAAACCGAAGCGGGAGGAGGAGTCGGTCATGAGTGTTTCAGATTGTTTCGTGGATTGTAACAGGTTGTTAAGGATCGCGTCAAGCCTGGCCCCAGGGGCTGGGGGCGGGATGGCCCCGGTACCATCCCTTCCTGCTGCGGCCCGCTGGATGTCGAGCGGCTCCCTACCGGCCGAACTGGTGCGGCGCTACCGCCGGCTGTTCAGCTTCTATGACCGCGACGGCGACGGGCGCCACACCTTGGAGGGTGACTTCGAGCCGGTGGCCGTGCGGATCGCGCGGCGCTGGCAGGGCCGGCCCCGCCGCTTCCCGGATCTGCTGCGGCTGCTGCTCGACACCTACCGGCACGAGAACGCCCGCCGCGACCGGAACCACGACGGCACGGTGGATGGGGAGGAGTTCCTGGTCTCCCATGGCCAGGTGTTCGCCGCTTTCCAGGCCGATCCCCAGGGCGCGCGGGAGTTCATGGCCCGCTCCGCCGGCGGCTTCTTCGACGTGCTCGACCTTGATGGCGATGGCCAGCTCGACCGCGATGACCTGGCCGCCTTCGCCGCCGCCTATGGCCATCCCACCGCCGGCATCGCCGCCAACCTCGATCGGATGCTGGCCGGATTGGGCCTGCCCCCCGGCCGCCTGCCGCGGGAAGCCTTCCTGACGCTGGTGGAGCAGTACTGGTTCGACCCCTCGCCGCAGGTCCCCGGCCGCCACCTGTTCGACGGGGTGGATCTGGGCTGACCTCAGGCCGGCAGCACAAAGCCATCCAGGCGGGTTCGGGTTCCCTGCGCTCCAATCCTGGAGGCCACAGGTCGTCGTAGGCCACCCAGGCCCTCCGGTTTGAGGCTGCCCTGGCCGGGGCGACCGGTCAAGGTTTCGGCCCCCGTCACCCCCCAGCCACAGCACCCGGTCGCGGGCCACCAGGGTGGAGCGGCTCTGCCGCAGCTCCTCGGCGTCCTCGGCGTCCTCGGCGTCCGCAGCGTCCGAGGGGGACAGCTCGAGGGGGCGCTGGTGGGTCGGGAGGGCCAGGGGCAGGCTGGCGGCCGGCTCGGACAGGGAGGAAAGGCGGCAAATTCTTTCCTTAAGTCGGACGTTGGGGGGTGTCAACGTCAGCCAAAGGCGTTCGCTAGGGAGGCGGCGGCGGCAGGGGCGGCGCTGAAGCTCCGCGGACACCCGGGCCCCCCAGCTCCTGCCGACGGGGGCCCAGCATCTGCGCCAGGCCAGCGATGCGCTCGGTGGGCGGCTCGGGGCCCAGGCTCCACAGGCTCTCGAAGTAGAAGAAGGCCACCCCCAGGCCCCGGGCGCGGTTGGCGGCCAGCTTCTGGGCCATCAGTGACAGGGGGGTGGGGCGGTTGCGCTGGCCACTCATCACGGCGATGGCGGTGAGGATGCGCTGGCGGGCCTCCTGCACCTCCGGCCGGCTGAGGTGGGGCTGATAGCTGTCCAGATCGGGCCGGTAGATCTGCACCAGCAGTTCATCGGCGATGCCGCGCCGCACCCACTGGCGCCAGTCCTGCAGCTGCAGCTTGTAGGCGAAGTCGTAGTAGTTGGGGGAGATCGAGATCAGGGCGCCGGGGCGGGCGGCCCGCACCGCCTGGGCGAGGCGTTCCAGGAAGGCGGTGATGCGGTCAGCGCGCCATTTCACCCAGGCCGGGTCCTCGGGGTTGGCCGGTGGATCCTTGCCGGTGTCCTTGCGGTAGAGCGCCGTGGTGAAGGGGTCGTAGCCGAACTCCCGCGGCAGGCTCATGTGGTCGTCGAACTGGATACCGTCGGCGCCCCAGTCGTTCACCACCTCCAGCACCAGGTCGGTGATCAGCTGCTGCACCTCCGGCCGGAAGGGATTGAGCCACACCACCCGGCCGGCGGCACTGCTGGAGGTGAGCCCGCCGTCGCGGGTCTGGGTGAGCCAGCTGCGGTGCCGTTGCGCCAGCGGCGACTCCGGTGGCGCCATGAAGCCGAACTCGAACCAGGGGATCACCTTGAGCCCGCGGTTGCGGCCGGCGCTGATCAGCTCGGCCAGGATGTCCTGCCCCTGCAGGCCGCGGAAGGTGAAGTCCTGCAGCTGGCGGGCCTCGCTCACCCGGCTGGGGTAGTAGGCGAAGCCGCCGTTCCAGACCACCGGATAGAGCCGGTTGAAGCCCAGCTCCGCCAGCTGATCCACGGCGGCCTGCATGCGGCCGCGGTCCCGCAGCACCGGCATGTCGTTGGCGGTGAGCCACACCCCCCGCAGTTCCTCGGGCTGGGCCTGGGCTTTCGCCGGCGGCGACAGCGGCGGCAGGCCCGCCAACACCCCAGCCAGCAGGCACCCGCAGAGGACCAAGGCGATCCAGCGGAGGGGGCCGCGTCGGTTCAAACCGGCCATGGCATCCAGGGATCGGCGCCGCTCATCCCTCCACGATGGGGGCGATTCCTCGCCCTAGCGCCCAGGGTCCGCCGGGTGAACAGCTGGCGCAGGAGGCCCGTTAGGGTCCGCGGGCGTCATGGCGACCGTGATGGGCCTGCTGGTGGACGGGGTCTGGAGGGACCAGTGGTACGACACCGGCAGCAGCGCCGGCCGCTTCGAGCGCTCGCGGGCGGCGTTCCGCAACTGGATCACCCCGGATGGATCGGCCGGTCCGAGCGGGGAGGCCGGCTTTGCCGCCGAAGCCGGCCGCTACCACCTCTATGTGTCACTGGCCTGCCCGTGGGCCCACCGCACCCTGATCCTGCGCGCCCTCAAGGGGCTGGAGGATCTGATCCCGCTCTCCGTCGTGCACTGGCTCATGGGCAAGCGGGGGTGGACGTTCCAGGCGGCGGAGGGGGTGGTGCCGGACCCCAACGAGGGCGCCGAAGCCCTGCACCAGCTCTACACCGTGGCCGATCCCCACTACTCCGGCCGCGTCACCGTGCCGGTGCTGTGGGACCGGCAGCGGCGCACGATCGTCAGCAATGAATCCTCCGAGATCCTGCGGATGTTCAACAGCGCCTTCGATCACCTCGGCGCCCGGCAGGGGGATGTCTATCCCGCAGCGCTGCGCCAGCAGATCGACCAGCTGAATGAACGGATCTACGCGACCGTGAACAACGGGGTGTACCGCTGCGGCTTCGCCACCACCCAGGAGGCCTACGAGGAGGCGCTAGGTCCCCTGTTCTCCACGCTCGACTGGCTGGACGGACGCCTGGCCGCCCGGCGCTATCTGCTGGGATCGGCGATCACCGAAGCGGACTGGCGCCTGTTCACCACCCTGCTGCGCTTTGATCCGGTTTATGTGGGGCACTTCAAGTGCAACCTGAAACGGCTGGTCGATTACCCCCACCTGTTTGCCTACACCCGCGATCTCTACCAGGTGCCGGGGGTGGCGGACACCGTGAACATGGGCCACATCAAGCGGCACTATTACCAGAGCCACACCATGATCAACCCCACGGGCGTGGTGCCGGTGGGTCCGGAGATCGACTATCGCCTTCCCCATGGCCGGGAGCTGGTGGGAGCGGCGGCGGATCCAGCGGATCGGTCGCATCGAAGCAGCTGAAATCGAGGAACACGCTGTCCGGTCCGTCGATCTGCACCATGTCGCGGAACTGCTCCCCCAGCCGCAGGTCGGCCGCCCCGTAGCTGCAGCGGAAGTGCACCGGTGCCAGCAGGATCTCGTCGAGGCCCTGGAAGGCCACCAGGATTTCGGCCTGGCGCCGCTCCAGCTCCTCCTGGCTGAGGCCGAAGAGGGGGCTGTGCTGGTCGACGCGGTGCATCACCGTCCACATCAGCTGGAAGCTGATCGACTGGTCACGCACCAGCGGCAGGGGCACGAGGCGCCGCATCCTGCGGCCGCCGCTCACCTCGTTCATGGCCAGGGAGGCCCGGATCCGCCCATCCACCAGGCTGTTCTGGCGCACGTTGGCCACCCGGAAGGTGAGGGTGGGCTCCCCCTGCCAGGGTTCGATCGTGGCCACGCGGCTGAAGCGCAGGCGGGCCCGGCTGCGGGAGAAGCGGGCAAAGGCCAGGCCGGTGGTGACGGCGATGAACAGCAGCCCGAAGAAGGCCTCCACCGTGACCACCAGATTCACCCAGAGGCTGCTGGGATGGAGCACGCCGTAACCGATCGAGCCGAGGGTCTGGACACTGAAGAAAAAGGCATCCAGCACGGTGAGGCGCTGCCCCTCGGGAGCTCCGCCGATCCCACCGAGATCCAGCGCATAGAGCAACGTGAAGGCAAGATTCAGCAGCAGATAGCTGGCGGCGATGCTGAGCAGAAAGCCCGGCCAGGGAATGGCCAGCATGAAGCGATAGGGCTCCCGCCAATGGCGATGCCAGCCCCGCCGTTCCTCCGCATGGAGCATCCCGCCCCGGTGGCTCAGCCGTATCGACCGGATCGGATGGCGACGCTCGACCCGTTGCCCCATCCCCTGCCAGCGGCGGCCATGGCCATCGTGCCACCGACGATGGGATCGGCTCCATTCAGAGTGAGGGGGTGCCCAGCCTTCCCGCCCCCATCGACCGCCCCCTGCTGCTGAGCGCCAAGGGGCTCCAGCGGCGGTTGGGGGAACGGCTGCTCTGGAGCCGGCTGGATCTCGAGCTGGCCGCCGGTGACCGCCTGGGGCTGGTGGCGCCCTCGGGGGCGGGGAAAACCCTGCTGCTGCGCACCCTGGCCCTGCTCGATCCCCCCGAGGCGGGAACGTTCCACCTGCTCGGTCGTTCGCCGGCGGCCTGGGGTCTGCCGCGCTGGCGGGCCATGGTGCTGTATCTGGCCCAGCGGGCCGTCGCCGGTGGGGGAACCGTGGCGGGGAACCTTCGCGCGCCCTGGCGGTTCCGGGAGCGGCGCGGGCAGGGCAGCTGGAGCCACGAGCGAATCACCCGCTGGCTGGCGGCCCTGGGGCGCGATGCCTCGTTCCTGGGCTACGACGCCGAGCGGCTGTCCGGCGGTGAGCTGCAGTTGCTGGCCCTGCTGCGGGGCCTGCAGTTCGATCCCACCGTGCTGCTGCTGGATGAACCCACCGCCTCCCTCGACGGGGCCACCGCCGCCGCCGTCGAGGCCCTGCTGACCGACTGGCTGGCCGCCGGTGCGCGTGCCTGCGTGCTCATCAGCCATGACGGCGAGCAGATCGACCGCTTCGCCACCCGCACCCTGGAGCTGGCGCGATGACCCCTTCGACCACCGGCGCCCTGACGATCAGCGATGGCCGCCTGGCCCTCTCCGCCCTGCTGATCCTGGGGAACGTGGGGCTGTCGGCGGCGCTGCGCCTGGGCCTGGCCCGCAGCCTGCTGGTGGCGTCGGTGCGGATGGTGGTGCAACTGCTGCTTGTGGGGTTCGTGCTCGAGTGGCTGTTCCACCAGGACCAGGCGCCCCTGATCGTGCTGGTGGGGGCGGCGATGGCGATGATCGCCGGCGTATCCGCCGTCCAACGCACCCGGCACCGCTTTGTCGGCATCTACCTCAACAGCTTGCTGTCGGTGATGGCCTCCTCGGCACTGGTCACGGGGCTGGCGGTGACGGGGCTGATCCGGCCCCAGCCCTGGTACAACCCCCAGTACCTGATCCCCCTGCTGGGGATGGTGCTGGGCAACACGCTCAATGGCCTCTCCCTGGGACTCGATCGCTTCATGGAGGGCCTGCGCAGCGGTCGCGATCAGGTGGAAACGGATCTGGCCCTCGGGGCGACCCGCTGGGAGGCCTGCCAGTCGGTGGTCCGCGACGCCATCCGCGTGGCCATGATCCCGACGATCAACTCGATGATGGTGATGGGCCTGGTGAGCCTGCCCGGGATGATGACCGGACAGATCCTCCAGGGGGCGGCGCCGGCGGCGGCGGTTCGCTACCAGATCGTGATCCTGTTCATGATCGCGTCGGCGACGGCGCTGGGGGTGTTCGGGGTTGTGGGCCTGGCCTACGGACGGCTCACCAGTGCCGACCATCAGCTGCGGCTCGATCGCCTGGTGCCACGTCGCGGCGGGAAAGCCTCCGTACGTTGAGGGTGCAGGCCTGCGGCACCGCGAGGCGCCGCCGTTCCTCACACCGCAGGACCGGCGATGGTGACGCGACGCAATCTGCTTCTGGGGGCCGGCGCAGCCGCGGTGGCCGGGGGCAGCGCTGCCGCCGTGGCCGGGGGCGGCGGGATCTGGTTGAGCAGGGGCGGGATGGGCTCGATGGAGGCCTACGACGCCGCCGTCGCCGCCATGCGCCGCAGGTCCGCCGTGGCTCCGCAGACCCGCGATCTGATCCGTTACGCCACCCTGGCGGCGAACGGACACAACACCCAGCCCTGGCTGTTTCGCCCGGACGACGACGGGATCGCGATCCTTCCGGATCTCCAGCGACGCACCCCCGTGGTCGACCCCGACGATCACCATCTGTTCATATCGCTGGGCTGTGCCGCCGAGAACCTGGCCATCGCGGCCGGCGCTGCGGGCCGGGCCGGTGCCATCGAAGTTGACCCGGACGAAGACGGCGGTGTGCGGTTCCGGTACGGGACGGGCCACGGTGGCGATCAGGCCCTTTACGAGGCGATCCCACGGCGGCAATCGACCTGCGCCAGCTGAGGGCAGCGGCCGCCATCCCTGGGGTTGATCTGGTGCTGGTGAGCGAGCGGAAACAGCTCGAGCCGCTGCGTGATCTGATCCTGGCGGCCAACGCGGCCCAGATGGGCGATCCGGCCTTCGTGGCGGAGCTGAAGCGCTGGCTGCGGTTCAGCCCGAACACCGCCCTGCGCACGGGCGACGGGCTGTTCAGCGCCGCCGGCGGCCAGCCATCCCTGCCGGAATGGCTGGGGCCCTGGCTGTTCGATCGGGTCTTCACCGTGAAGGCCGAAACGGACCGCTATGCCCGGCAGATCGCCACGTCCGCCGGGATCGCCGTGTTCTCCGCCGCCGCAGCGGACCCGGCCCACTGGGTGCAGGTGGGGCGGGCCTGCCAGCGGTTTGCCCTGCAGGCGACGGCGCTCGGCCTGACCTGCGCCTTTCTCAACCAGCCGGTCGAAGTGCCGGGGTTTCGCGCCGATCTGGCGACGCAGGTGGACCTGCCGGGCCGGAGGCCGGACATCGTCCTGCGCTTCGGGCGGGGAACGCCGCTGCCCTTCTCAGCCCGCCGACCGCTGGCGGCGGTGATCCTCTGAGGGATCAGCCCGGCCATCCCAACCAAGCCGGCCTGGCAGGGCGCGTGGCTGGGATGCCCATCGGACAGGCCATGCCTTGGACACCGTCGGAGGAACCGGCCAGACTCCTGTCACCCGTCATGGGTCCATACCGGGAGAGGAGGAATGGCCATCAACCGCCGTCTGCTTTGGGTGATTCCGCTGATGGGAATCACCGTGGGACCGTGGATTCTGGCCGTTCCGGTTCTTTCCGCGCCGCGGCCAATCCCCCTCTCCTCTCTGCCTGAGGACTGCCGCAAAGCCATCCAGCGCTTCGGTCCAGAGCCAGGCGGGGGCCTGGACGGACCGGAACTGCATCGTGATGGCAACGGTGATATCAGCATCGGTTGGAGCCGGATGACAAGTCAGTTCTTCGCAAGCGCATCGGAAGAGGCAACGGCCAGCCGGGCGATCGGCAAAGCCTGCCCACAGGTCGCCATCGTTACCTTCAGCGGCGCCACCGGAGGGACGGAGCGGTGGTATATCAGACGAAACGGATTTACGGTCAAACAATTCAGAGACAGCGGCTATCCCGGTGATGCGTCGAAATACTGGAAGTGGGACAAGGTCCCCTTCAACTACGACCCCGGACAATCCTATTGATGGCCCAGGCCGCCAGGCGGAATCCGGAATAGGATGAAGCCACCGCCCCATCGGATGTGAAACAGATCGTCGGCCCCCTGCGAAGGGCGGTCATCTATGGCCTCATCAGCTATCTCGGCCTTGTTCTGATCAACAACTCAGAGCTGAACCTTCCCAACATGTGGATCGCCTATCTGCCGATGTTCATCGGTGTCTATGTGGCGACACAATGGCTGGACAAAAAGCTGGGGGACTGAACGGCCTAGGAGCCGGAAGCGTTGCTTCGGCGGCGTGGTCGCACCAGCAGGCCATCCTTCGGGCAGGGACTGGGAATGACCATGAGTGTCAGGTCCTGATCCGGCGCCAGGGCAAGGCTCAGCTGCTTGAGCAGCCCCACCGCCAGCAGCCGGATGTCCAGCTCCGCCAGCGCCTTGCCCAGGCAGACGCGCTCACCGCCTCAATAGGGCAGCAATGTCACCGGTTCGGCTCCCCCCAGATGCCGCTGGGGCCGGAAGGTGGCCAGATCCTCAGGATCAGCGCCATGGCGCTGGCTGGCGGTGATGCTCACCTGCACCACCCGGTCAGCCGGCACCAGCACACCCGCCAGGGCGATGGGCTCCCGGGTGCGGCGAAAGAAGCCCCCCACCGGCGGGGACAGCCGCATCACCTCCTTCACCACCGCATCCAGCCGGGGCGCCCGCAGGGCGTCGTAGGCGCTGACGGCGTCCCCCTCGGCAGGGGGCCAGGACAAGCCGTCGAGCTCCTCCAGCAGCCAGGCCAGCTCGGCGGGATGCTGCAGCAGGGTGAGCAGCAGGCAACTGAGGGCGGAGGCGGTGGTTTCGTAGCCGGCGAACAGCAGCAGGAGCAACTGCTCCGCCACGTCGTCGTCGGCCAGGGGCAGGCCGGCTTCATCCAGGCCGCCGGCCAGGAGGTCGAGGCCACCGGCAGCGAGGGGGGCTCCAGAGGTCGAAGTGGCCTGGGCCTGGTGAAGCACGGAGCCGAGGCGCCGCAACAGGCGTTCTCGAGCCTGACGGGCACGGGCGAAGGGACTGCCGGGCAGGGAGAGCGGGAAGGAGAACAGGCCCCGGCACCAGATTTCAAAATCCTCGAACAGGGCGTCGCGATCATTGCCATCGAGCCCGAGCACCGTGGTGGCGATCACGGCGAAGGCGAAGCGCCGCAACCGGGGCACCAGGGCCACGGGCGCTGGCGCAGCCAGTAGCTCCTGGTTGAGGTCCTCCACCAACGCCACGATCGCCGGGCTGTAGCGCCGCAGGGCGGCGGAGGCGAACAGCTGGCCCACCACCCGACGGCGCGCCTTGTGGTCGGGACCGTTGCGGTTGGCCAGCGACAGTGGCCCCAGCAGCTGCCGCACACTGTCGGGCCACCAGCCCTCGACAGCATCACCCTGGGCGAACAGGTCGGCGATGGCGTGCCCACCACGGATGAACACGGTGCGCTGCCCCAGCAGGCTGGTTTCGTAGACATCGCCATAGCGCTCAAAGCGGGAGCGGGCGAAATCGGGGTCGCGAAAGAAGGCGAGGGTTTCGAGCACGCCACTCGTCGCCGACGTGGCGGGAACGGGCCGAAGGGTGGTGGGATCGGGGGGCATGCGACGTCAGCCTGGGGGATCCCAGGCTGGCAGCCAGGCGATGGCGGTGCGTTGCCCCTGGCAGGGGACGGATCCGTCAGATGCGGCAACCTGCACACCCAGCTGCAACCGGCTGAAATCAAGATCATTCCGGCGGCGACAACACACGGGCAGTGGGACACCCAGCTCCGTTCGGTGAAAAATGCAGATCCCCTGTGCTGTGGACAGTCTCAGGATGAAGAAACGTTGGCATCACAACCCTCAGGCATGGCATGCTCAATCGATGCAGACAAGCTGCATATCCAGCGACATGGCATAAAGCAGACGCTCGTATCGTTCCAGCTTCAGGACGTAACGATGGAACCGGAGAAGGTCCATGCGGGTGAAGAGTTGGATACGCCTGATCCGGGAAACCGGTGCCGCCTGGAAGCAGGACAATGTGCCGCTCCATGCCGCCGCTCTGGCGTACTACACGCTCTTTTCCCTGGCGCCGTTGCTTCTCATCGCCATCGCGGTGGCAGGGGCCGTCTATGGCGAAGAAGCGGCACGGGGAGAGCTGGCGCGTCAGCTTCAGGGGCTGGTGGGACAGGAGAGTGCCGAAGCGATGCAATCGATGATGGTGAAGGCCAGTCGCCCGGGTTCAGGTGGCGTGGTGGCCTCGGTGGTTGGGTTCCTGCTGTTGTTGCTGGGGGCATCGGGCGTCTTTGGTCAGCTGCAACTGGCTCTGAACACAATCTGGGGTGCAACACCAACCCCCGCAACGGGAATCCAGCGATTCCTGATCTCCCGATGTCTGTCGTTCGCCATGGTCCTGGTCATGGGCATGCTGCTATTGGGATCGCTGTTGCTGTCCAGCTTTCTGGTGGCTGCCAGTAGCTCCCTGGACAGGATGCTGCCTGGGTTGCCGATCATGGGACAGGCACTGAACCTGGTGCTGTCGCTGGGCGCCACGACAGTCCTGTTGGCAGCGGTCTACAGGTACCTGCCGTATGCACGCGTGCCTTGGCGCGATCTCTGGGTGGGTTCGGCGGTCACGTCCGTCCTATTCAATCTCGGCAAGACGGCCATCGGCTTCTACATCGGCAACAGCCGCTTGGACTCGAGCTATGGAGCAGCCGGCTCCCTGATCGCTCTGCTGATCTGGATCTTTTACTCGACACAGATTCTACTGATCGGCGCTGAGTTCACCCAGGTGTATTCGCAGCGCCGACGACATCCCACACGACCAACGCAACAGACAGCTCCTGATCAGGAGCTTCGCACCTAGCGCCACCATGGTCGTTGACGTGTCGACAGCCAGAAGGGTCCTCACAACGGACTGAGCGTTTCCAGGACAGACATCAATCCACGAATGGTCGACAGATGCGAAGAATCCCGCAAAGAATGCAGCCACCAAGGGTTAACATTACTCCATGAGATAGCATTGCGTACCGATGCATGTACGCTGCATTTCATTCGGTAGCGCCACGCACAGGCATTAGGATGAGAAAGACCTTTCCACGAGAGATGCAATGAAAACTCTGTTCCTGTCACTTGCTTCCCTGGTATTGCTCCTGGTTTCTCTGCTGATTCAATCGCCTGTGATGGCACTGTCGAACTCAATTGCACAACCCCAGACACTGCTGGGAGCCAAATCAGAAAAAGCGCCTGCATCAACGCAAGAGACCGACAGCAAACTTCAATCCACCATTGGCTCTGTCACAGGCGATGGAGGTCAGACCGAGAAGAAGGAAAACACACAGGCGCGGGCCGCAGATGGCCAGAAGGTGGATCAGATGACGAACGAACTGGTTGAGGATAGCGGCAAATAGAGGCTCACAGCCGTAATGATGTCGCACCCCATGCCATGGCAGAAGTGCCACGGCATGGGGTGCTCAGGGGAACGACATCTGAGGCGGCAGGGAACAGGGCTGGCCGTCTGGACAGATCCTGCAGGTCACCCATGGAACCATGCAAAATCCCATCGGGCTGCCCGAGGGAATCCACCACCGGTTGAGAAGAACCGTCCACGGACTTGGAGCTCTGTGGCATGGGATGGGAAGGAAACTTGCAACAGCCCACCCATTTGCAGCAGTGCGACGCGTGGGCTTTCCTTGCTCGTGAGAAGCTGCCTGAGCGCGATTCGCTCGGAATCTGGAAGGCTGCCGGCGGCAGTGAGCGCCTCTGGGAAATCAGAGCTGTGGGGCGGGGTGACCAGACTCAGCGGGTGTGCAGGCCCCAGCGACCAGTGAACCTCCCGATCTTCAACGCTAGAGCGAGACGATCGTCTTGATGAGGACTGCAGACTGTCATCTGATCATTTCATCATCGAATGGGCCTGTCAGATACCGGAGCCACCCAATCAAGGCCATCCAGATGCCCTGGCCGTGAAGCTGCGTCCTGACCAGCAATTGCTCAAGGAAACCCGGTCCATAGACGATGCATGGGCATCCGGCTGCCCGCCCAGGCCCCTGCAGGCTTGGCTTCTGGGTATCCTCATCCAACCCATCACCATCGCGTCATGAGCCCATTGACCCCTCTCAGCCAAACCCTGCTGAGTGCCAAGCGCCGTAAAGGCGTCAGCTTCGCCGAGCTGGAAACACTTCTGCAACGCGATGAGGTCTGGATCGCCAGCTTGCTGTACGGACAGGCCACGGCCTCTCCGGAGGAGGCACAGGCACTTGTGGCGGCCCTGGATCTGGATCCAAACCTGGCCAACGAGCTGACAATCCCCCCTGTGAAGGGATGCCTGGATCCAGAGCTGCCGACAGATCCGTTGATTTATCGATTCTATGAAATCATGCAGGTGTACGGTCTTCCCCTTAAAGATGTGATTCAGGAAAAGTTCGGCGATGGCATCATGAGTGCTATCGACTTCACCATGGAGGTGGACAAAGTGGAAGATCCAGCCGGCAACCGGGTCAAAGTCACCATGTGCGGAAAGTTTCTGCCCTACAAGAAGTGGTAATCAGAAACCAACTGAGTAAAGGCTGAGTTCGGAAAGCCCTGGGAGGTCTTCTGGTCTCAGCCCCACAAGCCAAAGGAACGGTCGATCCTGAGCAGAAAAGATCTTCCCCAACCTCTGAGGCAGAGCAACGCCCCTGAAAGGGGGGTTTCCCAACGTTGGCGAAGCCTTCTCCCAAGAAGTTGATCGAACGCCGATCCATTGTCCCTGGTCAAAAACCAGGGACAACCATGCAGCCGATGGGCGGTCGCCAAACGCTCCAGGAGATCATCGCCACGCTGAACGCCAGATCCAGGAGAGCAAGGGGATGATGAAGCGCCTGGAGAGCGCCAGACTTGAAGATGGTGCTGGCACACACCGGCAAGGGAAAGAAAGGCAGCAGCCTGAGAGACGTCGCCGCGGTACAGGGCAACGGCAACCGGCAGGTGGACAAGGCCAACACCGCCATGCTCGATCTCAAGCCCGGCAACGCGTTCGAGATCAGGTTGGATCGCTACCGGTTCCGCGTATCTCCCGTTGGTGGGAGGTATGAGGCGTGAGGCCCATGGTTGCTGAACCGCGGTGTCTTGCCAATGAATAGGGGATGACAACAACAGATGATCCAGCTGACAATCGCTGATCTGGTGGCAGGCAGCACCAATACAAGGTGAAACTCCTGAATTGTAAGGCTGGTTCACATTTCTGAGCTGGCCAAAGCCAATACTGCCTCGCGTACGAAACGCCCTGTTTCTTTGCCGGGAATGGGATCGTCTTTCAAAATGTCCTTGAATCATTCAGTGGTTCTACCCAGCAGAGTTGCTACGGTCGTTGGCGACTTTGTGGGCAGTATCGACATTGCCGCAAGCCAATCGTCTTCGCAACTTGCGGCTAGTACCATAAGTTGCTAATGCCCCCAGAATAGGCAAAGGGCCGGGAACAGGGGAGGCACTGGACTGCTGGACGCGGGTTGCAGTGGCATAAAAAATCGGTTGCTCGATGATGTCTGAGGCTCTCTGATTAGATCTAAAGCAAGAATTAAACAATGGACCCGGCTGGCAGGCTGCACCACCGAATCCGAGAACTGGGTTTGGACCGGAAAGAGGGAGGCCGAGATAAGCAAAGAATGGACCGATCCCTAGGCCGTCTCCCGATATCACCCCGAGATTCTGGTTTGGCAAGCCTAGTTGGAGACCTACCGCGACGGCAAAGTCTCCAGCACGGTCTGGGTCTGAATACCAAGGCTGACTCTGTAGCAATAACTCATTCTCAGAAAAAGGAATCGCTGGGTCTGTATAAGTCACGTCCCATAACTCCCCCTCCGACAACGGGAGACAGAGAAAGCAGGTCTGAGGAGCATTGAGTTTCACGACATTAACGCGCACGGTGGGCGCAGCATCCGCAGGAGAATAAAGTGCTTGGGTGGCCACACCCGTAGAGGTAAAGATCACAGCAGCGATCGGCGCAAGCCCCCGAGGCGCACAGGAGCAAGTCATTAGCAAGAGCCGCCTGAAGGAGAAAGGAAACATAGGACCAGGAGACTACGGGATTAGAACCTTAGCCTAGTTTCAGCGAAATAATCTGCCACGAGATTTACAAGCTGTGAAGCGACTTGGCTGTTCTGAGCAAGGCCCATCATTGCCCCATGAGGAGTGGGTACTGCGGTGCTCTGTCTTCTCTGAATAGGGCCCATCCTCAACCTCCAAGACAGGGCAGCGCCCCTGAGTGGGGGCTCCCACCCAGAAGCAGATGCCGTACAAAAGCCCTGAGTGCAAAGCCCTAGCCAAGGTCTTCCGCTTGCGGTTGATCACCAACCAGGCATCGGCCGCAAGATGCTGGAGGAGATCGCCGCCGACCACGCGGAGCGCCCGATCCAGGTGAGCTTGTGGAAGCAGCAGCTGCTGATGGGGCGCCAGTAAGCCTCCCGCAGGTGAACTATCCCAGGCCATTGAGGCAAGGGTGCAACGGCCTCGGAGGGACATCGGCACCGATGGTTAACCAGTGCGGTCAGCTCAGACCCTTCCTGACCCTTCACTCAGCATGGCCGGCCCCAACCACTCCCCGGAGCACGGAAAGTGTCTTCATCCCTTCCCACCGCCCCAGGGGATTGAGTCGATCTAGTGTCTGATCCGCAAGCGTCCGGATACGCCTGAGCGCATGGCTGGCCGGGATTCGCTCCTCGATCGAGACGTAGAAGAACAGGGAGCCGCTGCGCTCCTGTTGGCCTCGCATCAATGAATGGGCAGTTGATCCATTCTCGAAGAGGTGGCTGGGTTTTTCCGCAAACTCTTAAGCGGGTTTTTCAGGGGTTCTTTAGACGCGCATGGCGATCCAGCACTCGATCTGCTGTAGGGACTTTTCATCATAAAGATCCAGACCAACTCCTACTGTAAATATTGACCAGAAAAACTGGTACGGCCATGGACTCTTCTCTATTTTTCCAAGAGGTTGTGCGTGGAGATTGGGATGCTGAGCTTGGGAAGAAGGGTCAGCATGATGGGAGTGCTGTTGGTCGCCCCCCTTTTCTTGCTACTGCCGCTTGGAGTAGTGGGCTGTGCTGAGGAGGTAAAGGCAGTACCTGCAGACCAGCAGAGAAAAGATGAAGATCTCAAGGACTTCCAAGACTTCACTGCAGCTAGAGATTTATGGTTCGAAATGACAGCTTCACAAGGTGAAATCGGTCCATCAGCTGAGTTTCCACATGTGTTTATCGTCATCATGGACTGGAAAGTCCATGACAAGCAGACCTTGGTCGCAGCTGCTGCCGACGGGACTTCAAGTCTCTATATCAGTCCTGGGGCTAAAGTCCTAGGAGGATACTCCGCAAAAGAGCTAGCAAAAGCTGTTATCGCAGAAGCTGAAAAAGTTCTTGCTCTTGCACAGAAAGTGAGCGAACATCCCTTGCCACCACCTGGAGAAGTCAGATTTTACATTCGAACCCATAACGGTCTCCATATGATAAGCGACTCCTTTGATGATCTCAGCGCGGATAAAGGCAAGACATTGCCACTCTTTGTCGCAGCGAACAAAGTGATGTCAGTGCATCTTGACACCATCGACGTCGAATCGGTGCCGTTCTACCGGAAACAGGCGGCGAGCACCGTGCAGTGGCAGCCCGGGCAGGCGCACTGCAGCGTGGCGGGTTTCTCCATGGTCGTGTTCATGGCCTCTCCTTGCTCTGTGCCGATGGGCCCAGTCTGGTGCCGCCAGCACCGGGCAGGAACGGCTTGCCGTACTGAGAAGCCTGGCTGCTGGACCGGTTAATGAATCAGAGACCATGACCAGGGCAGCGCATCCCAGAGTCGTTGCGCCACTCACCGCGCCTGGGAACTCTTCGAGAGCACCGCAGCACCCCAATGCAGGCCCTTGAGGATCTGACGCAGGCCGAATTGGCCTTGGCCCTGCTGCTGCAGACCCCCCACTGATGACTGATGGCGCCGACAGCTGATCGGTCGGCTGCGGCCCCATCTGGCGGGCAGTCCCCATCGGAAGCGCCGGCTGGCACAAATGGTGGGAGCGGTGATTCGAGCAAGGGTATGGGAAAGCTGGGCTCAGCTGATTGTGCTGCTGGTCATCAGGGCTTGCGAGCAGAGATCGCCTCGAAGTAGGCCGAATCAGCTGTGGGTCTGGGACCACCCGATGAGAGCCGCCATCGGCCGAGAGCCGGGAAGGCCCAGGCCAGGGCCAGGGCGGTGGGGGCGATCCGCAGGCTGCTCTGCAGCAGGGCCCCAAGGGGGAGGGGTTGGCGGCTCAGTGTGCTGGAGGTGAGGCGAATCTCGGACTACTGCTGGCCGTCGAGCAACTTCTGCCGGCGCTGGGGGAAGGGGACTTGGAGATCGGCCTGGCCGGCCACCGGGAGCTGGAGTTTCTCAAGACGTGCCTGCAGATCCTGGTGGCTGGTGGCAGCGCTGATGGCCTGCCACAGGGCGGAGATCGCCTGCTGCCCCTGTTGCTGCTGGAGGCTGGCCTTGCTGGTGCTGTCCTGGACCCCTCGCCAAGTGGCGGAGACCTGCAGGGGGATGAGCAGCAGGAAACCGAAGGCGGCCACCACCGCCAGGTGGGAGAGAGCCAGGCCGATCAGGGGCAGGGGCCCATGGCTGAGCAGGGCGGTGATCAGGGCCTCCTGTCAGCTGGGATCCAGCCGCTGAAGGAGCAAGGCAACGCACAAAACAGCGGCGCTGGCCCGCCAGGGCCAGATCGGCCGGATCGGACCATGCCGGAGCGGGGGATGGGGCCACGCTTAGTCGAGCACGATTCAGTTGCTGCCAATCCTGCGTCTCAGCTTTCGGCTCCAGCCGAAGGCGGCGCCGACCGCGAGGAGGGGATGGGGTCCGGGAACCTTCTGAACAGGAGCCGGCATGGCATAGAGATAGGCACTGCCGGCATCGACGACACCCGTGGCGTCGTAGGGGGCCCCGATCAGGGCATTGTTGCCGCTGATCGCCACGGAGTTGCCGAAGCGGTCGTCGCCTGCGGGGTTGGGGTTGTTGATGGTCTGAAGCAGGGTGCCGGTGGTGATATCAAAGAGATAGGCACGGCCGGGAGTCGGATGAGGCGGGGAGCCGGTGCTGCTATCAACGAGATAGGCACTGCCGGCATCGACGCCACCCGCGTCGTCGAGAGGGGCCCCGATAAGGGCAATGTTGCCGCTGATCCCCAAGGAGTTGCCGAAGCTGTCGTCACTTTCGGGAGTGGGGTTGTTGAAGGTCTGCAGCAGGGTGCCGGTGGTGATATCAAAGAGATAGGCACTGCCGGCATCGACGCCACCGGTGGCGTCAAGGGGGGCCCCGATCAGGGCATTGTTGCCGCTGATCGCCACGGAGCTGCCGAAGATGTCGTCGATTGCGGGATTGGGGTTGTTGAAGGTCTGCAGCAGGGTGCCGGTGGTGATATCAAAGAGATAGGCGCTGCCGGCATTGACGCCACCCGTGGCGTCGTGGGGGGCCCCGATCAGGGCATTGGTGCCGCTGATCGCTACGGAGATGCCGAAGTTGTCGTCGATTGCGGGAGTGGGATTGTTGAAAGTCTGCAGCAGGGTGCCGAGGGTGATATCAAAGAGATAGACACTGCCGGCATTGACGGCGCCCGTGGCGTCGTAGGGGGCCCCGATCAGGGCATTGTTGCCGCTGATCGCCAAGGAGTTGCCGAAGAAGTCGCCGCCTGCAGGAGTGGGGTTGTTGAAGGTCTGCAGCAGGGTGCCGGTGGTGATATCAAAGAGGTAGGCACTGCCGGCATTGACGCCGCCCGTGGCGTCGAGGGGGGCACCAATCAGGGCATTGTTGCCGCTGATCGCCACGGAGTAACCGAAGACGTCGAAGTTGGCGGGAGTGGGGTTGTTGAAGGTTTGCGTCAGCTTGAGCATCTGCGCCCTGACAGGACTCGGCGACAGCAGTGCAGCGGCGGCAATGGAGCTGACAGCCGCGAATGCTTTGGCGTGCCGGCGGATCCCATCCCAGCGAGAGAAAGCATGATGGGCACCGGAATGATACGCAATGCGCGAATCTGATTCGTCCTGGCTCCAGTCTTCCCGTAGAACTGCAGGCGCCGGGGTCGCCACATCTACGCGTTCACCGATGGTCGACCGCCACTTTGCAAACGTCTTTGAGGCATCCTCAAGCGGGTTGCACTCTGGCCGCTGAAATTCCAGTTCATCAGGCAAGATTGAATGAATGGAGAAAATGTTGTTTGTCGGCTCCATTGTGTCTTTGAATCAGGGTGGACAATTACTGGATCAAAAGTCGTAGCATCTAAAGTTGAGACTCCCGAATACGCCCTGGATTTGAACTGGCACGGCTTGCTTGGGCGGACTAGAACTGGAGCACTGACCCTAAAACGGCAACCGCTGTATAGGCTGCGCCAAGGCGAATCCTCCTCTTTGTCTTCATTTAGGGATGCATGCAGAACCCTTTATTATCAGGCAGAAAAGCGCTCAAGTCGTGCTGGAGCATAAGCACATCAAACGTGCATCAAAGATGCATCAAGGTTGATTCCATTTGTTCCATGGTTCCTGCAGCCGGCCCAAGGGCGCTCGATACGGGGCACCCTTCTCATTGAATACGAATACGACCCCTGAGAAGGGACCGGACGTGCGGCTGGTGATGGCAGAGCTGCTGAAGGTCTTGGAACGCTCCAGCCAAAATGGGGTGATCTGATCAACTACCGCAATTCGACGCGACTCCACCCCTCCTTCTGAAGCATCTTCCACTGATCAACTGTTTGATTCAGATAGAGATGCTGCGTAGACGATCAGGGACTGGGCGTTGCTCCAGCCTGACAAGGCTTCTGTCCAACCTCTGTCCAACCGGGAGGTCAAGCCAATCCCTGAAAAGTCAATCGGGGCGACAGGATTCGAACCTGCGACCTAGTGCTCCCAAAGCACCCGCGCTACCAAACTGCGCCACGCCCCGTAACCGCCACCATAGTCCACGAGCAACCGGTGAGGCCAGCCGTGGCGGAAAGCCAGCCATCGCAAGGGCCCGACAAACGCAGCTGGTGAGGAAGCCACCGGGACCGCAGAGACTTCGGATCATTGCAACGCGAGAAACTCCCTTCCTCCGATGCCCATCAGCGCTGGGATGGGCGCTGGATGCTCACCTTTCGTCAGGGTTCTGACTGGATCCATCGACCAAGGCATGATCGGCTCTCGATGAACACCTCCAACCGGCGGAAGGCCGTCAGACGTCGAGGGATCCAGGGGCCAGGAGGGCCTTATCGAAGTATTGATCCAGGAGTGTTCCCGGCAGCAGTGGCCCATCGGTGAACGCGAGGCCGACAAGAATTTTATGATTCCAGCTTTTCATCCACTTCACACAGGCGGGCAGGTAGACATTCTGGAACAGGCCATAATCGCTGATATTGAGGAAGACGCGGTCATTCTCTTTAACGTCGAGCGTGCCGCGTCGAACGATGCAGGCCCCGGCCCTGCTGATGTCGCCCAATGTAACGAATCCTGTACGCCCGGAAGGCAGATGGATGCTGGCGGGAACCCCCGACGGCAAAACCTGTCGGAGCGAGCTTCGACGATCCTTTAGCGGCCTTTCGCCTCCAGAATGCGCGGATGACATCGAAACCAGCATCTGCTCAAGAATTTAAACCTAAATGCCGTCAGCTGCCTTGTCAACAACGGGCGATCGGCATGGACGATTGATGCAGATGTAATGCTTCCAGGCAAAGAAACGGTTAACCCTTCGCGGCTGGTTCCGCGATGGCGCCCGCTGCCAGGCTTGGAGCGACAGCCTTCCATTCGGTTTCACCCCTGCCTGAACCAGGCCCGGCCCAGACCGAGGTGGGTGGATCGAGCCCCAACGCCTGTCAGAACGAGCGTCGTTCCCACCAAGGGCGAGGACGGTCAAACTCCACCGGGTGCCCAGGCCCCTGTCAACCCATCCCAGAGCCGGACGGCATCGGATTAGAACCGGACTTTGACGCCACCGCCATAGGTGAACTGGGAGCCATTGGAGAAGGCCTCATAGCCGAGGTTCGCGTACAACGCCGTCGTGCTGGAAATCTTGATGTCGACGCCGCCTTCAACAGCCAACGTGTTGACGCCACGATTCTCGCCCTGGGTCTGGAAGCTTCCTGCGGCTGGCGCCGAATTGAGCGACGAGGTTATCGAACGCACCCCGGAATCGTTGGCCAGGGCATCCACCTGATAGGCAACAGCCAGCCTCGGTGTGATGGATGCGGTCTTGGCTTTGTTGAGGGGAATCGGGCTGGAGGCCAGCTCAAAACCAAGGGTGCCCACAAGACTGTTGGCCGACTTGCCTTGAACAGTGAGATTGAGCGCCCCTGCGCCAGTCTCGGTGAAGGCACTCTGCTGAAAGCCACCCCAGGCCACACCGACAAAGGGCTTGAGGAAGATCTGGGTGCTGGCTGTCGGCTTGGAGAGTTGGACGAGATAGTCGGCATTGAGGGCCACCGTGTAGCCGTTGCCAGATGGGGAGGCCTGGGCCGGAGTGCCGCCGCCAACAAAGACGACATTGCGGCTGCCGCTGGCGTTGACGTTCGCGTATCCCACCAGGCCACGGATCGTCCACTGGCTGGAAGGCTTGTACACGCCATAGAGGGATGCGCTGTTGACCTTGGAGGTGACGATGGCGCTGGTCAGGGACAGGTTGCTGAGTGACGCCGTTCCATAGCCGTAGGCCGCACCGACGGTCCACTTGGCCGACGGCTGGTACTCCAGACCATAAAAACTGGAGAAGATGCCCGAGTCATAGGACGAGAGCCCACCTGATCCCCTGATGCTGCTGGAGGCGTTGGCCGCACCCACAAAGACGCAGAGGGGTTTGTGGGTCTTGGAGGCCTGCTTACCCTTGGCAGGATTGATCACCCAACCGGTGGAGGAGCACTGTCCCGCCTGATTGAGCAGGAGTTCCCGCTGCCGCTTCAGTGTTTCAAGGCCCACACTCTGGAACGCGGCGTAGGGCTCGGGTGAGAGCGAATCGATCGCGGCGGTGAGCTGGCCAGCGGAGGGCAGCGCCAGCAGCTGCGATGTGGCAAGGAGGAGGTCCGGGGAGAGGCCGGCCGCCAACGCCTGGCCCGTCGTGAAGCCCGTGAAGCCGATCGGGAAACCCACCGCGTTGGCGTTGTTGGCACCGGCAAACGCCAGGGACTGGAAGACACGGTCAAACACCCCCGCCGTGGCCACCTGGTTCACACCACCCCTGCCGAGGAACTGCATGGCCGAGGTGGTGGGGCCGAAACCATTCGTCGGCCGCCACTGGACATCGAAGGTTCTGGGGTTGCCGTCGGCCTCCTGGACCAGAACGGTGCCGGACCGCAGCAGGGCGCTGCTGATCCCCGTCTGATTCAGGCTCAGGCTGGTGGGGGTGGCGAAGCCGGTGCTGTTGGGGGCGTCAACAATCACATAGGAAAAACCGGGCCAGGGTCCGCCACCACCGAACCCCGTGAGATCAGCGGTTCCAGTGAAGTTGCTGACATTGCCGGCAACGTTGATCCGGTCGTTCTGGGGACCCTGGAGTTCCGCTTGAATCGTGCCGCCGTTGAGGGCCAGATTGGCGACGGACAGGGTCCCGATCGAGTTCCCTGGCGCGATGATGCCACCTGGAAGGATGGTGGTTGAAGGCAGAAAGCCCGTACCTCCCACGATGCCGCCGGACTGGACCGTCAGGCCTGAGGAGGAGGCGATGGAGCCAAGAACGCGAAGGTTGGCGCCACCGAAGACCGTGGTTGGCCCTGTGTAGGTGCTGACACCCGAAAGGGCCAGGGAGCCGCCGCTGCCACTGTTGATGAAATTGATCGCGCCACCGGCACCCGAGAAGATTCCGGTCAGCTCAGCGGTATTGCCAGCCAGATCGATGGCATTGGTGGGCTGGGGGCCAAGGGTCCAGTTCTGGGCAAAGGTTCCGGGGATGTTGATCGTGAGCGTGCCGCCAGCGAAGGTGGTGGCGACGCTCGGATCGCTGATGAGAAAGGGTGTTCCCGGGACGATGCCTGCGGGGGGGATGACGAGCGGAGCGAAGGTTAATGTTCTGAGGAAGTCGAAGTAAAGTACTCCACCACCATTCAGGAGCGTAAAGAATATGTCTCTCAAAAATAGATCATAGTTTATGCCGCCGACATTGGCTTGGTAGATGGCATTGGCAAATGTGACACCTGCAGAGGTGCTGTCAAAGGATCCTCCCGAATAGGTGAACACCTGATTGACCAATTCACCGCCCGGGGTCGACAGCACAACTGCTGTCGTGCCAGCCCCGCTGACGCCATTGCCTGTCGGCAGGTTGAGCAGGGTTCCTGAGACCGGCCCACCGGAAGGGGTAGAACCCGGCTCCGCGGTGAAGGTCCAGGCCCAGTCCAGGGCGTGGGCGTCGCCTGGTGCCAACAGGACCGCGGTCGCGATGGCGCCGAGGAGCGTCTTCGCGGAACGCGGGCCCAGTCTCCAGCAGCCTTCGTGATGAAGCGAACCCACGGGACCCTCTCTCAGCAATGCCATTCACCCTAATGCTTTCATGCGGCTAAACGCAGTTGCGGCTACTGCTGTAACACCGTGTGGTTGAATGGTTTTGCACATTTTGCCCTTCGCCACGGGCGACAACACCCAACGGTTCAGCCTGACCAGGCATCACCAGCCAACAAGCGCTGAGGAAGCAGCAGCCCAAGCACGGAAGCCCTGCCGTTCAAGCTGAAGGGTAAGGTGAACTGGTTTTGCTGAAATCGAGCTCCTAGGGTTTGGGAAGATTGATCTGATCGCTATCGGAAAAGACCCTCATCAGCGAGTCAAATTTGCGCAATCGCTGATCAAGCTCCTTGGAGGAGAGCTCTTCTGGCTTGTCGCATGAGATGTCTGATTCAAGAAACGATGTGTCGGGCTGGGGGACAACACGGCAAAGGATCGGCACCATATCTTCATTGCTGTTCAACTGCCACATCATGCGCTTCCCGTCGAGGAGGTGGCGATCGGGAGGTCGGGTCAGCACCGGAACCACAAGGCTGACTTCCGCCGCCGAGTACGTATCAGGGATGCGAACAAGAATCGATCGCTCGATCGTTTCTCCTGGGTGGATCATGTCGTCATCGAACATCCGCCCGGCGGCCAGTGTTGCATATTGGTCGTCAATGATGTATTTCTCTGATTGAAGCAGAGCCTTTCCGAGCAGGACACCGTTGGCATCTTCAAGAAAGGCCGGCTGCAGGCCCTGGCGTCGATCAATCGCCGACAACTGCCAGGCATTGGCGAGCAGATAGATCTTGCGGGTGCTGGGGTTGGTGGCCGTCAGCTTCAGCGTCATCTCCCGGCTGCCTGGGCTGCTGCCACGCCCCTCGCCCGGTGTCAGGGAGATGCCGAGGTTGATGTGGGCCGGGGCCCAGGACGGAACCAGGACACTCTGCCAATAAAAGGTATAGATCCCCCACAGCGAGGCCACCACAATGCCACCGGAACGGATCCAATCGTGGGTCTGCTCCGACCGCATCCAACGTCGCAATCGCAAGAATCCCCTGCTGGCTCCTGCTCTGGGTAATCCCTCTGAAGGCCCCGGCATCAGTTCATCGGGTTCGGGTGGAGGGCTTCGGAATGCCTGGGGAGGCTGCGTTGAAAGCACCGATCCGGCGCGGGCAGGGGGCGTTGGCGCGGGGCCGGCAACGGCTGCCGATCACGGCCATCAGGCTGCTGCTCGCGCGCTCATCCCTCATCTGCTCCAGCTGGGCCAGGGTGGCGGGATCGGGAACAGTCCCGTTCGCCAGCGCCGTCATGTCGCCATCCGAGCAGGAGGCTCCCGTGGCACCGAAACCGGTGAGCAACGCATAGGCCCGCTGGGGTCGGGTTCCCATGCGCGCCGTCTGAGAGGCTCCATAGGCCACCAGTGCCGGGCCAAGCGGTTTCTCCTCCTGGGCCGGGGGCTTCCTCCCTGGAACGGCAGCGATCAACACGCCTGCCACACAGTTGGCCTGGAGATTGGCAGCAGCAGGAGACAGCGCCGAAGCGCTGCTTTGGCGGCCAAGGACGCTTTCGGCTAGCGCCGTGCCGATCCAGTAGGCCAGGGCCCAGTCGCCATGGGTTTTGACACGCAACGCCAGCAGGGAGGGATCCAGAACCACACGATTGCTGCCTGGGCACCAGGCGCTGACGCGTCCAGGCACCTCCACCTGGGCCGTGCCGCCGCAGGCCGTCTGGAGTCCAAGGCCGTCTGGCAGCAGTTCGATGCTGGGAAAGGGCAGGGAGGCGGTGGTGGGATCGGCGCTCCAGCTCTGGCGCAGCTGCTGGGCGGTGCGCTGCACGTCCGAGGCGAGATCCGCGGCGTGGACCCTGGTGGCCAAGGGGGGGAGGCCAAGGCACCAGGCAGCCAGTGCCAGCGAAGCGATCCCCCCTGCGACCGTTCGTTCACGCATTGCCAGGGACGTCAACACTGAGAACCCGAATCATCCGCTCCCCACTATGACCGCAACCGACCACACTTACTTCCTTCCCCTTACAGAACCCAGCCGCTCGATCGGACGCCAGTCCCCCGTCAGCTGGAACGCTCCCCACACATACGCATCCCGGTACAGCGGATCCGCATGCCGACGAAACTCCGCCTGCGTCGCCCGCAGCGCCTCCGCCCTCCCTTCTCCCTGCCGCAGCCGCCCGTAATACGCCGCCATGAACGCCGCCGTCGCCGCGTCATCCACCTTCCACAGGCTCAGCAGCGTCGCCCGGCTCCCCGCCACCGTGAACGCCCGCTGCAGTCCATACACCCCCTCGCCACTTCGCACATCACCAAGGCCCGTCTCGCACGCCGACAGCACCACCAGTTCGGTCCCCTCCAGGTCCATTCCCGTCGCCTCCGCTGCCGTCAGATAGCCGTCATCGGCCGGGTTCCGCTCCGGTGCGTTCGCTCCGCTCAGCACCAGGCCGCTACGCAGCAGCGGGTCCTCCGCCACACCCAGCCCAGGCCCGGCCCCTCCCCCTTTGCTCTCCTCCGGATCCGGGGCGGGGAAGAAGAAGCCATGGGTCGCGATGTGGAAAATCAGCGGGCCCTTCTGCTGCAGCGCCCGTGCCGCGGTGGCCTGCTCCTCCACGATCGGTGCTCCCGCTCCCAGCAGGCCCGCCACCTGCGTCGCCTCCGCCTTTGTCGCCGGCAGCGGATCCCACGTCAGGCCCCCACGCAACGCGCTCGAGCGCTGCTGCCCTCCGGCCTTTCCTCCTATCGATGCTGCGGTCGCTCCATAGGCCGGGTTCGCCATCACCACCGGCGCTCCACCCGCCTTCGGGGGCTGCTGCAACCGCACCAGATCACGCCCCGTGGTGACCACCCGCAGCCGCACCGCCTCACTCAGCAGCCGCTGCCGGTCCTTCCCGGAGGGGAGCACCGCAAACGGAATCCGGTGCAGCTCCCCATCCGGCGACAGGAACAAGTCCTCTACCCCTGCCAGATGCGGCTGCAGCGGATCCAGCACCAGACGGCTCACCTCCGCCCACAGCGGGCCCGGGTCCACCTCGTTCTTTGCCGTCGCCCCGTGGGCCTTGGCCACCGCCGCATCGATCACCGCCGCCTCACCCAGCGTCACCGACACGCTGCGGCCATCGGCCTGCAGCACCAGCGCCACGTACCGCGGCTTCCCCCACGCCCCCTTCCCACCGCCAGCCACCTGCCACGGCCAGTACCGCTGAAACTCCACCAGCGCACCCTGCCGCGGCAGCGCCGCCGCCACCTGCGCCGTGCTCACCCCCTCGATCCGCAGGCTCGGCAACGACCGGTACAGATCACCCTCCAGCTGCAGACGCTGCTTCTGCAGCTCCGGCCGCCGCTCCGCCGGCAAGCTCACCGACGCCAGCTGGCGATCGATCCCAGCGATCCGCTCCGCCAGTTCACGCGTCTGCGGCCCACTTCCCGCCAGCCTCTGTTGCCGCTGCTCAATCTCCGCCAGCAGACCCTGGCGGTTCAACCGCGTCTGCAGCGCCAGCTCCCTGGCGCCGGGGTCCTCATCCAGCAGCGCATAGATCGTCGCCGGCGCATCGCTCTGCTCTGCCAGCAGACCCGCCCGCAGCTCCCGTGGCTGCAGCGGCAGCTCACGCACCAGCCAGGTCGCCTGTGTTCGGGACACCCGGCTCAGCAGCGCACGGGCTGAGCTGTAATCCTTCTGCTGCAGGTGCAGTCTTGCCAGATTGTCGAGGGTGGTGACCGTGGTGGGATGCTCCGGGCCCAGGGCCTTGTCATGGATCGCCAGCGCCCGTTTGTAGAACGGTTCGGCGTCACCGGGGCGGCCCATGCTCATGAGAACCCCTGCCAGGTTGTTGAGGCTGGTGGCCGTGTCCGGGTGTTCAGGGCCCAGGGACTGTTCAAAAGTCCCGAGCACCCTCCTCAAGAGCGGCTCGGCTTCCGCATAGCGGCCCTGTCGCTCGAATACCAACGCCAGGTTGCCGTAACCGATGGCCGTGGTGGGGTGACCAGGGCCCAGCGTCTTCTCCCGAATGGTCAAGGCACGCTTGTAGAGAGATTCAGCCTGCTCGTAGAGGCCCAGGTTCATGGAAATCCCTGCCAAGTTGTTGAGCGTGGTGGCCGTCTCAGGGTGCTCAGGACCCAGCGATTTCTCATAGATCGACAACGCCCGCCCATAGAACTCCACAGCCTGCGTATAGCGGCCCTGGCTTTTGTAAAGCCCTCCCAGATTAATCAAGCTGCCGGCCGTATCTGGGTGCTCAGGGCCCAATGCCCTCTCCCGAATCACGAGTGCACGTTGGTAGAGCGGCTCGGCTTCCCCGTAGCGACTCTGCTTATCGAAAACTCCCGCCAGATTGTTGAGACTGGTGGCCGTGTCAGGGTGCTCAGGCCCCTGCACCTTCTCAAAGATCGCCAACGCACGCCGATACAACGGCTCGGCCTCAACATAGCGGCCTTGACTCATACTGAGCGCCGCCAAGTTGTTCAGGCTTGCGGCCGTTTCAGAATGCTCACGGCCCAGCGTCTTCTCCCGAATCGCCAGCGCACGCTTGAAGAGCGGCTCGGCCTCACCAAAGCGACCTTGGTTGTTGTAGAGCGACGCCAGATTGTTGAGACTGGAAGCCGTATTGGAGTGCTCCGGGCCCAGCGTCTTCTCATGAATCGCCAGCGCACGTATGTAGAGAGGCAGGGCCTCCCCATAGCGGCCCTGCCTCTCATACAGAAACGCCAGATTATTGAGGCTGATCGCTGTGTCCGTGTGGTCAGGACCCTGTGCCTTCTCACTGATCGCCAAAGCTCTTTGAAGGAGCGGTTCGGCCTGGCCATACCGGCCCAGATTCACGTAGATCACCGCCAGGCTGGTGATACTGACGCCCGTCTCGATGTGCTCAGGGCCAAGCGTCTTCTCGTGATTGGTCAGGACCCGCTTGTACAGCAGTTCGGCTTCTTCGAATCGACCCTGGACTTGAAACATCCCCCCCAGGCGGCTCAAGGTCGTGATCGTGTCGGGGTGGTCCGGGCCCAGAGTTCGCTCACTCCAGGCCAACACCTTCTGCCACAGTTCGGCGGCCTTCCCGTAGGCCCCTCTCGCCTCCAGCTCATCTGCTTGCTTCATCCAGGACTGGACCTCGGCGACCTCCTTGGGTGGCGGCTCCAATTGCGAAACAGTTACGGCAGAACCAACGCGATCCTGCGGGGGAGAGCTCCGACCAATCACCGCTGCAGAAGCTGGTGTAGCAAACGCCAGAACACTGGCTAACAGCAGCGTATCTACAGGCCCACGCCAATGCCCTGCTGAACGGCCCATGCTGCGCAGGTCATGACGGATCCATCACAACCTACTGGCACTTCACACGCCCATTCCCACCTCCTTCACCTCCCCTTTCCTGAACCCAGCCGCTCGATCGGACGCCAGTCCCCCGTCAGCTGGAACGCTCCCCACACATACGCATCCCGGTACAGCGGATCTGCATGCCGACGAAACTCCGCCTGCGTCGCCCGCAGCGCCTCCGCCCTCCCTTCTCCCTGTCGCAGCCGCCCGTAATACGCCGCCATGAACGCCGCCGTCGCCGCGTCATCCACCTTCCACAGGCTCAGCAGCGTCGCCCGGCTCCCCGCCACCGTGAACGCCCGCTGCAGTCCATACACCCCCTCGCCGCTGCGCACATCACCCAGCCCCGTTTCGCACGCCGACAGCACCACCAGTTCCGTCCCCTCCAGGTCCATCCCCGTCGCCTCCGCTGCCGTCAGGTACCCGTCATCGGCTGGGTTCCGCTCCGGTACGTTCGCTCCGCTCAGCACCAGCCCGCTGCGCAGCAGCGGGTCCTCCGCCACAGCCAGCGGCGGCTGCGCAGACCCCACGCGCGCCTCGTTCTCCAGGGCGGGGAAGAAGAAGCCATGCGTCGCGATGTGGAAAATCAGCGGGCCCTTCTGCTGCAGCGCCCGCGCCGCGGTGGCCTGCTCTTCCACGATCGGTGCTCCCGCTCCCAGCAGGCCCGCCACCTGCGTCGCCTCCGCCTTCGTCGCCGGCAGCGGATCCCACGTCAGGCCCCCGCGCAGCGCGCTTGAGCGCTGCTGCCCTCCAGCCTTTCCTCCTGCAGACGTCGTGGTCGCTCCATAGGCGGGGTTCGCCATCACCACCGGCGCTCCACCCGCCTTAGGCGGCTGCTGCAACCGCACCAGATCACGACCCGTCGTCACCACCCGCAGCCGCACCGCCTCACTCAGCAGCCGCTGACGCTCCTTCCCGGAGGGGAGCACCGCAAACGGAATCCGGTGCAGTTCCCCATCCGGCGACAGGAACAGGTCCTCCACTCCCCCCAGGTGCGGCTGCAGCGGATCCAGCACCAGCTGGCTCACCTCCGCCCACAGCGGGCCCGGGTCCACCTCGTTCTTTGCCGTCGCCCCGTGGGCCTTCGCCACCGCCGCATCGATCCCCGCCGCCTCACCCAGAGGCACCGACACGCTGCGGCCATCGGCGTGCAGCACCAGCGCCATGTACCGCGGCGGCCCCCACGCCCCCTTCCCCGCCTGCCAGGGCCGGTACCGCTGGAACTCCACCAGCGCACCCTGCCGTGGCAGCGCCGCCGCCACCTGCGCCGTGCTCACCGCCTCGATCCGCAGGCTCGGCAGCGACCGGTACAGATCACCCTCCAGTTGCAGACGCTGCTTCTGCAGCTCCGGCCGCCGCTCCGCCGGCAGGCTCACCGACGCCAGCTGACGATCGATCGAAGCGATCCGATCCGCCAGCTCACGCGTCTGCGGCCCACTCCCCGCCAGCCGCTGTTGCCGCTGCTCGATCTCCGCCAGCAGCCCCTGACGGTTGAGTCGCGTCTGCAGGGCCAGCTCCCTGGCACCGGGATCCTGATCCAGCAGCGCATAGATCGTCGCCGGTGCATCGCTCTGTTCCGCCAGCAGACCAGCACGCAGCTCGCGCGGCTGCAGCGGCAGTTCACGCACCAGCCAGGTCGCCTGCGTTCGTGACACTCGGCTCAGCAGCTCACGGGCTGAGCTGTAGTCCTGCTGCTGCAGATGATGCTTTGCCAGGTTGTTGAGGGTGGTGACCGAGCGAGGGTGATCCGGCCCCAGCTTCATTTCATTAATCGCTACTGCACGCTTGTAAAGAGGCTCGGCCTCACCATGGCGACCCTGAGTAGAAAACAGAACGGCCAGGTTGTTGAGACTGGTAGCAGTTTCCGGATGCTCCGGGCCCAGCGCCTTCTCGCTGATTGCCAAGGCGCGTTTGTAGAGCGGTTCGGCGTCCCTATAGCGGCCATGAACTCGATAAAGCTCTGCCATGTTGTTGAGACTGGTGGCTGTATCGGAATGTTTCGGTCCCAGCACCTTCTCATTGATCGCCAGAGCACGAGCATAGAGCAGCTCTGCCTTGCCAAGTTCACCCAGTGTTTTATAGAGTGACGCCAAGCTATTGAGGCTATTGGCTATATTGGGATGCTCAAGGCCAAGCACCATTTCGCGAATCTCCAGAGCACGCTTGTAGAGCGGCTCTGCCTCGGTGTAGCGACCCTGAGAAACATAGAGTCCAGCCAGGTTATTGAGGCTGAGAGCCGTCGATGGGTGTATCGAGCCAAGCCTTGCCTCCTGGATCGCCAAGGCGCGATCGCATAGCGTCTCTGCATCACCATAGTGGGCTTGAAATCGATAGAGTTCCGCCAGGTTATTGAGGCTGATGGCCGTCTCGGGGTGCTGCGGGCCCAGAACCTTCTCCTGGATCGCCAGGGCACGTTTGCCGAGCATCTCCGCCTCCCCATAGCGGCCTTGGTTGCCATAGAGCAATCCCAGGTTGTTGAGGCTGAGGGCCGTCAAGGGGTGCATCGGGCCCAGCGCCTTCTCTTGAATCTTCAGGGCACGTTGATACAGCGGTTCTGCATCACCATAGCGACCCTGGGATCGATAGAGTTCTGCCAGGTTGCCTAGAGTGGTGGCCGTAGAGGGGTGCTGCGGCCCCAGCTCCGCCTCGACAATTGCAAGGGCTGCTACGTAGAGCCGTTCCGCCTCCACGTAGCGAGCCTGGGCTCCATAAAGCAACGCCAGATTGCTGAGGCTGGTGGCCGTTGAGGGATGCTCCGGGCCCAGCACCGTCTCCTGGATCGCCAACGTACGTTTGTACAATGCTTCAGCCTCCCCATAGCGGCTCTGGGCCCGATAAAGCTCCGCCAGGTTGTTGAGGCTGGTGGCCGTATCGGAGTGATGCGGGCCCAGCACCTTCTCCTGGATCGCCAGGGCACGCCGGTACAGAGGTTCTGCCTCCCGGTAGCGGCCCTGGGCTACAAAAAGCAATGCCAGATTGTTGAGGTTGCCGGCCGTATCGTGGTGCTCCCGGCCCAGCACCGTCTCACGGATCACCAGGGAACGTTTGTAGAGCGACTCCGCCTCCCCATAGCGGCCCTGGGCTCGATAAAGCTCCGCCAGGTTGTTGAGGCTCGTGGCCGTATCGGGGTGCTCCGGGCCAAGTATCTTTTGGCGGATCGCAAGGGCACGATTGTAGAGAGGTTCGGCCTCCCCATAGCGGCTCTCGGCCGCATACAGAGCCGCCAGATTGTTGAGGCTGTTGGCCGTCATGGAGTGCTCCGGGCCCAGCACCTTCTCATAAATCGCCAGCGCGCGCGTATACAGTGGTTGTGCCTCCGGGTAGCGTCCCAGGGCTGCATACATCATCGCCAAGTTGTTAAGGCTGGCAGCCGTGTCAGCGTCCTCCGGACCCAGCTTTTTCTCACGGATCGCCAGGGCGCGCTTGTGAAGCGGCTCAGCTTTCAAGTGGCGTCCCTGGCTTCCATAAAGAAGCGCCAGATTGTTGAGGTTGGTGGCCGTGGTGGGGTGCTCCTGGCCAAGCACTTCCTCATTGATCGACACGGCACGTATGTAGAGCGGCTCCGCCTCCCCGTAGCGGCCCTGGGACCAATAAAGCTCCCCCAGGTTGTTCAGGCTGATGGCCGTGTCGGCATGCTGGGGGCCCCGCGTCCTCTCGCTCCAGCCCAGGATCTTCTCCCAGAGCTCAGCCGCTGGCCCGTAGGCCCCCTTTGCCTTCAGCTCGGCTGCCTGTTTGATCCAGGACTGGATCTCCGCAGGTGGTGCGCTCGTCTGCTGCGCTTGTGACACCAACTCACTGGTATCCGATTGCCCTTCAACGAGAGAGTCAGTGACCCTATTGATAGCAACGGCCGGTAGGCCAAACGCCAGAACACTGGCTAACAGCAGCGTGTCTACAGGCCCACGCCAATGCCCTGCAGAACGGCCCATGCTGCGCAGGTCATGACGGATCCATCACAACCTACTGGCACTTCACACGCCCATTCACACCTCCTTCACCTCCCCTTTCCAGAGCCCAGCCGCTCAATCGGACGCCAGTCCCCCGTCAGCTGGAACGCTCCCCACACGTACGCATCCCGGTACAGCGGATCCGCATGCCGACGAAACTCCGCCTGCGTCGCCCGCAGCGCCTCCGCCCTCCCTTCTCCCTGTCGCAGCCGCCCGTAATACGCCGCCATGAACGCCGCCGTCGCCGCGTCATCCACCTTCCACAGGCTCAGCAGCGTCGCCCGGCTTCCCGCCACCGTGAACGCCCGCTGCAGCCCGTACACCCCCTCGCCGCTGCGCACATCACCCAGGCCCGTCTCGCACGCCGACAGCACCACCAGTTCGGTCCCCTCCAGGTCCATCCCCGTCGCTTCCGCTGCCGTCAGGTAACCGTCATCGGCTGGGTCCCTTTCCGGTGTGTTCGCTCCGCTCAGCACCAGCCCGCTGCGCAGCAGCGGGTCCTCCGCCACAGCCAGCGCCGGCTGCGCAGACCCCACGCGCGCCTCGTTCTCCAGGGCGGGGAAGAAGAAGCCATGCGTCGCGATGTGGAAAATCAGCGGGCCCTTCTGCTGCAGCGCCCGTGCCGCCGTGGCCTGCTCCGCCACGATCGGGGCACCCGCTCCCAGCAACGTCGCCACCTGCGTCGCCTCCGCCTTCGTCGCCGGCAGCGGATCCCAACGCAGCCCTCCCCGCAACGCGCTCGAGCGCTGCTGCCCTCCGGCCTTTCCTCCTATCGATGCTGCGGTCGCTCCATAGGCCGGGTTCGCCATCACCACCGGCGCTCCACCCGCCTTCGGGGGCTGCTGCAACCGCACCAGATCCCGGCCCGTCGTCACCACCCGCAGCCGCACCGCCTCACTCAGCAGCCGCTGACGATCCTTCCCGGCAGGGAGCACCGCAAACGGAATCCGGTGCAGCTCTCCATCCGGCGACAGGAACAGGTCCGTCACGCCTGTCAGCTGCGGTTGCAGCGGATCCAGCACCAGCCGGCTCACCTCCGCCCACAGCGGGCCCGGATCCACCTCGTTCCTAGCCGTCGCCCCGTGGGCCTTGGCCACCGCCGCATCGATCCCCGCCGCCTCACCCAGAGGCACCGACACGCTGCGGCCATCGGCCTGCAGCACCAGCGCCACGTACCGCGGCTTCCCCCACGCCCCCTTCCCACCGCCAGCCACCTGCCACGGCCGGTACCGCTGGAACTCCACCAGCACACCCTGCCGCGGCAGCGCCGCCGCCACCTGCGCCGTGCTCACCCCCTCGATCCGCAGGCTCGGCAGCGCACGGTACAGATCACCCTCCAGTTGCAGACGCTGCTTCTGCAGCTCCGGCCGCCGCTCCGCCGGCAGGCTCACCGACGCCAGCTGGCGATCGATCGCACCGATCCGATCCGCCAGCTCACGCGTCTGCGGCCCACTCCCCGCCAGCCGCTGTTGCCGCTGCTCGATCTCCGCCAGCAATCCCTGGCGGTTCAGCCGCGTCTGCAGCGCCAGTTCCCTGGCACCGGGGTCCACATCCAGCAGCGCATAGATCGTCGCCGGCGCATCGCTCTGCTCCGCCAGCAGACCCGCCCGCAGCTCCCGTGGCTGCAGCGGCAGTTCACGCACCAGCCACTTCGCTTGGGCTCGGGATACCCGGCTCAGAAGTGCACGGGCTGAGGCGTAGTCCTTCTGGTGTAGTTGAAGCAGCGCCAGGTTGTTGAGAGTAACCGTTGTGCTGGGATGCTCAGGGCCATAGGCCTTCTCACTAATTGCCAATGCGCGTTGATAGAGGGACTCGGACTCGTCACTGCGGCCCTGATTCGCATACAGCAATGCCAGGTTGTTGAGGCTGGTCCCCGTGGCAACGTGCTCAGGGCCCAACGACTTCTCACGAATGTCCAGCGCCACTGCAAAGAGACGCTCTGCTTGTGCATAGTTACCCCACTTGAGATAAATCAATGCCAAACTATTGAGGCTAATTGCCGTGTCAGGGTGCGCTCGTCCCAAGATTTTTCGATTAATCTCCAGGATCCTTGAAAAGAGAGGAAAGGACTCACTGTATCGGGCCTGTCTTTGGTAAAGAGATGCCAAGTTATTGAGGCTAAGGGCCGTGTCTGGATGCTCCATTCCGAACGTCTTCTCGGAATTCGCCATCACACGTTTATAGATACGCTCGGCTTCTCCGTAGCGACCTTGGTCGACAAAGAGATTCGCGAGGCCGATAAGGATAGAAACCGTGATGGGCTGCTCAGGGCCTTCGCCCCCCGGAAACTGAGCCTCATTGATGGCCAGCGCACGAACGAAGAGGCGCTCAGCTTCTCCATGACGGCCTTGCTGGTAATAAAGCTGAGCGAGGTTGAGGAGGCTGATCGGAGAATAGACATTCTTGGGATCATGTTCTTTGTTGGCAATTGAATTCACTCGCCTTAGAAGCTGCTCAGCTTCCGAATAGCGGGCCTGGCTTCTGAAGTTTGCGGCTAGGCTGGCGAGCGTGGATGCTGTTTCGGGGTGATACGGACCCAATACTTTTTCTTGATTCGCGAGTCTGCGCTTGTATAGAGGTTCAGCGTCGGCATACCGAGCTAGCCTGTCGTAAAGACTCGCAAGAGAGCTGACGGTGTTGAGCGCATTGAAGTCCTCGGGCCCCAATACCTTATCTTGAATTACAAGCACGCGCTTGTATAACTTTATAGCCTCCTCGTAGCGACCTTGAACCTGGAGTATCCCTGCCAGCCTGGCGAGCAAAAAGACTGTTTCTGGATGCTCAGCACCCAGCGCCTTCTCATTGATCGCTAGCATTCTTTTGAACAGAGATGCAGCTTCTGCATAACGACCAAGACGATTGTAAACAAGTGCCAGATTATTGAGACTAACGACAGTAGCCTTATGTTCTGACCCCAGCGTCTTCTCCCGAATCGCCAGTGCCCGCTGGAATAGAGGAAGAGCGTTCCTATCGCTTCCCTGAAGCTGGTAACTGATTGCCAATAGAACAAGGCTCGTCAAAGTCTCAGGGTGTTCAGGGCCGAGATTCCTATCCCTCCACGCCAAGATTTTCCGCCGGACATCAAGCGCACGTCTATTGTCACCCCGCGCCTCCAACTCTTCCGCTTGCTTAACCCAGTTCTCAACGTCGGTAGATTTCGGCTTGGCCCGCTCTGCTTGCGAGATGGTCGTGGCGTAACCGAAGTGCGCATGGGAGGGATTGGTGATCTCATTTTCAGCACGAGCCGCCGGAACACAAAAAAACACAGCAAAAGCCAAAAGGAATAGTTCCAAAGGCCCACGCCAATGCCCCACTGAGCGGCCCATGCTGCGCAGTTCTAAGGATCAGTAGATCAAGTTAAGGGCAATCCTTGTGAAGGCGTCTTGCCTCCCTCACCCCCAGCGACGCCGCCGGCTCACGGTCACGTTGCCGTCGAAGCCGGGGACCGGCACCCGGCACTTGCTCAGCTCCACCGCCAGGGGGATCGGCCCGTAGCAGGCTTCCAGGGCATCGAGGATCTGCTCGCTGTAGTGCTCCAGGGTCTGGCAGCGGATCGTGCGGGCCTGCTCCTGCAGCGCCGCGATGCCGCGGCCGTAGTCGAAACCCTGGCTGAGGTCGTCGCTGCGGGCCGTGGCGGCCAGATCGGCCCCAAGGGAGAAGGCCAGCTCAAACCACTGGCCGTGCAAACGCTCCTGCTCGTACACCCCCACATGGGCCCACACCCGCAGGCCGCGCACATGGATCGCCTCGGTCACAGGGGCAAGGGGCGGTGGCTGAAGTTCCGCGTCCCGTCGGCGTAGTCGGCGGCGATGTGGCCCTCGCCCCGCAGCCGGTAGCGGTAGGTGACCAGCCCCTCGAGCCCCACCGGCCCCCGCGGCGGCAGGGTCTGGGTGCTGATGCCCACTTCGGCCCCGAAGCCGTAGCGGTTGCCGTCGGCAAAGCGGGTGGAGCAGTTGAGGAACACCCCGGCGCTGTCCACCGCCGCCAGGAAGCGGTCGGCGGCCGCCGGATCGGTGGTGGCAATCGCGTCAGTGTGGCGGGAGCCGTGGCGGCGGATGTGCTCCAGGGCCGCCTCCAGATCCTCCACCACCTTCACATTCAGGATCAGATCCGAATACTCGGTGTCCCAGGCGCCGGGCCCTGCCGTCTGCTCCACCCCTAGGGCGCAGGCGGCGGGATCGCCGCGCAGCTCCACCCCCGCCGCGGCGAAGGCCGGCATCGCCTCGCCCAGGAAGGCCGGGGCGATGGCCTGGTGCACCAGCAGGGTCTCGATGGCGTTGCAGGCCGCCGGGTACTGGGTCTTGCTGTCGAGGGCGATGCGCAGGGCCAGGGCCGGGTCGGCGGCCCGATCCACGTACAGGTGGCAGATGCCGTCGGCGTGGCCCAGCACGGGGATGCGGGTGTTGTCCTGAATGAAGCGCACCAGGGCGTTGGAGCCCCGGGGAATGATCAGATCCACCAGGCCATCGAGCCGCAGCAGCCCCAGGCTTTCCTCGCGGCTGGTGAGCAGCTCCAAAGCACCTGGGGCGACGGCGCTGGCGGCCAGCCCCCGCTGCAGGGCCGCCACGATCGCCTGGCAGCTGCGGCTGGCCTCCCGTCCCCCCTTGAGCAGGGCGCCGTTGCCGGAGCGGATCGCCAGTGAGGCGATCTGCATCACCGCATCGGGCCGGGCCTCGAAGATCACCCCCAGCACGCCCAGGGGCACGCTCAACCGCTCCAGCACCAGCCCGTCATCGAGTTCGGTGTGCAGCTGGCGCCGGCCCACCGGGTCCTCCAGGGCCGCCACCTGGCGCACGCCGGCAATCGCCCCTGTCAACTTGGGAGCATCCAGCTTGAGGCGGGCCACCAGGGCCGGTGCCAGCCCCTCGGCGGCCGCGGCGGCCAGGTCGGCCCGGTTGGCCGCCAGGATCTCGGCTCTGGCCGCGTCGAGGGCGTCGGCCATCGCCTCGACGGCGGCTCGGCGTTCGGCATCGCCGCACTGGCCAAGGGCCATGGCGGCCCGGCGCACCTCCGCCGCCCGCTGCAGCAGCTGGGGGTCGGGCTCCGGCACGACGCTGGCGGAGGGGGTGATGGTCTGGCTCATGGCTCCCATCCTCCCAAGCGATCCAGCGCCAGCCGCACCGCCCCCAGCCGGCCGGCGCCGTTGCCCAGCTCGCAGCGGCGGATCACCAGACCCTCCCGGCTCACCGCCAGCACCCGCTGCTCCACCTCCCGCCACACCGCCGGCAGGAAGTGGGCACTGGCGGCGCTGAGACCGCCGCCGATCAGCACCAGCTCGGGGGTGAGCACGTAGAGCAACGAGCTCAGCCCCACCCCGAGCAGCCGTCCATAGGCCTGCCAAACCGCCAGGGCCTCCGTGTCCCCGGCGTCGGCGCGGCGGCAGAGCTCGCGGGGATCGAGCGGGCTGAGGCGGGCCAGGCCGCCGATGCTGCAGAACTGCTCCAGGGAGCCCCGGTTGCCGCTGCGGCATTCGGGACCATCGGGATCGACGCCGATCAGTCCCGGCTCGGCCGCCGCTCCAGCGTGGCCGGTGAACAGCTGGCCGCCGAGCAGCACCGCCCCGCCCACGCCGGTGCCCAGGGTGAGCAACAGCACGTTGTCCACACCCCGGGCCGCCCCCCGCCAGGCCTCACCGAGCAGGGCGCAGTTGGCGTCGTTGCCCAGGACCACCCGACGCCCCAGCTCGGCTTCGAGCCAGGCGGCCAGGGGTACGTCACGCCAGAGCGGCAGGTTGATGGAGATCCGCGCCACCCGACCCGCCGCGTCGCAGGGCCCCGGCAGGCCGATGCCCACCCGGCCGGCGAGGCGATCGGGGTCGATGGCCGCGACCGCCTCGGCCAGGGCCTGGAACACCGCCCCCGGCATCGCCGGCTGGGGGGTGGCCACCTCGGCCTCCGCGAGCAGGGTGCCCTGCCGGTCGCAGCGGGCGAGCTTGATGGCCGTGCCCCCCAGATCGATGCCGATCAGCTGGTCCTCACCGGGAGGTCGTTCGGGGGACGACGCCATCGGGGCACCTTAAGCAGCGGGGGGGCCCCGGCATCAGAAGCGCAGGAACACCTGCAGCAGCGACTGCCAGGCCCCTTCGGTGTCGACGGAGGTCTGCAGGTTGAAGGTGTCAGAGGCCTTGTAGGTGAGCGTCACCTGGGGGGGCACGTCGGAGCGGTTCGGGGCCGCCAGCACCGACATGCTGAAGCGGTTGGTAATGTCCACGCCCACCTCGGCGCCCAGCACCAGCTGGGGCGGCACCCGCCGCCGGGTGGTGCCTTCCTGCTGGGTATCGATCGCCTGGTTCACGTAGGTGGGATAAAGGGCCAGGCTCACCCGCTGGCCGAAGGCATCGCTGAGCGACGACAGCAGCGGCGAGAGCAGGGTCTGGCCCACCACCGTGGCCAGGGCCGCTCCAGCCCCGCCGCCGCTCAGGCCGGCCAGGGAGTTGCCGCCGATCAGGGCCACCAGCCGCTCCTGCGGCAGGGGCGGGCTGCTGCGCAGCTTGAGGTTCTCGGCGATGCGGTCGGCGGGCCCGCTCACCGACACCACCACCAGGATCAGATTCAGCTGGTTGAGGGCCGAGAGGCCCGCCTGGTTCGGGGCGTTCTGCACCGAGGGACCCACCTCCCCCACCCCGGCCGGGGACAGCACGCTGAGGCTGTCGGAGATGCGGGTGCGCAGGGCGATGTCGAGGTAGGGCACCAGCCCCAGGGAGGGGGTGAAGATCGCCACGTTGGGGGCATCGGGATCGAGGCTGAAGCTGGTGGTGAACAGGTTCAGCCGTCCCCCCAGCAGCCGCACCACCCCGGACGCCCGCAGGGAGGGGTCCAGACGGCCGGCGATGCGCAGCTGGCCGGCCGTGGTGAAGTTGGCGATGTTGGGGATCACCACCCGCAGATCCGGGCCCAGCCGCAGGGTCATGTCCTGGAAGGCCAGGTAGGGAAAGCGGGGCACCGAGGCCCGCAGAGCTTCGGCGGTGGTCGACTCCACATCGGGACCCAGCAGCACCAGGGGCTGGTCGAAGTTCCACTTCGACTCCAGCAGCTCGGGCATGGTGCGCGGTTTCACCGGCTGGTCGGACACCGGCGCGCTGGCCGCCAGCTGGCCCGGCTGGACATTGATCGTGCCGCGGCTGATCGCCACGTCGCCGCCCAGCACGGGGGCCACCAGGCTGCCGCTCAGGTGCAGCTGTCCATCCCCCACCGCCACCAGGCGTGGCACCTTGAAAGGCACCTGATCCAGCTTCATCACCAGGGTCCGGTCCTGGGCCAGGGGGCGGAACAGCCCCAGGCGGCCCTCGCCGCCGACCACCCCCTTCGGCCCCACCCGGGCGCGGAACTCCTGCACCACCAGCTGCTCGAAGTCGAACAGGACCGTGGCCTCCACCTCCCGCACCTCCTGGCCGATGAAGCGGCAGCGGAGCTGCCGCAGCCGCAGGAAGCCGTTGGCGATCGGATCGTCGAGGCTGCCGCGCACCAGCAGCTGCAGGTCGGCGCCGCCCTCCTGCCACTCGAAGGCCTGGCCCCCCAGCCGGGTGAGGAAGCGCAGGCCGTCGCCCCGGGTGGCGAGGCGCAGTTCCAGCCCCTGCTGGGACGCCACCAGCGGGATGGTGCCCGCCAGGTCGACGCTGCGGGACGCCCCCTCGGCCCGCAGGGCCAGATCCAGCCCGATCCCTTCGGCCTTCAGTTCCACCCGTCCCCGTTCCAGCGCCAGGGCCTCCTCGCCGAGGCGCCCATCCACCAGCGCCAGATCGAGGCTGACCTCGGGGCGGGCACCGCCCAGCCGGTAGCGGCCCCGGGCGGCCAGGCTGCCGCGCAGGTTCTCCGGCAGGGGTGTCAGCAGGGCCAGCAGGGAGAGGGGCAGGTCGGCGAGGCTGAAGCTGCCGCTGCCGCCGGTGAGCGGCCCCTCCAGCCGCACCTCGAACGGCTTGCCGGCCAGGGCCTGGGCCCGGTCGCCCTGGTTGTACCAGAGGTGGCCGGTGGCCTTGAGGTCGGCCCGGGTGCGGGCGAAGTCGGGGCCGCTGAGCAACAGATCGGCATCGATCCGGGCCTGGAGCCGCTCCAGCCGTTCCGCCCGGCTGGCCCGGCTGGCCGCCTGCACCCTGGCGGCGACCCGCTCCTCCGCCTGGGCCAGGGCCAGCAGCTGGTCGGTGACCGTGCCGGCCATGGTGTCGATCACCAGGCTGCCCAGATCACTGGCCCGCCCACGGGCCGGGGCCGGGGCCCCGCGCCAGATGGGCCAGGCGTCGTTGAGCTGGCGGAACAGCAGGGTGGAGAGCTGGCGGGCCTCGAAGCGGGCCCGGAACGGTCCGTTCCAGCGCCCGGAGACCGTGGCGGCGATGGTGCCCTCGCCCAGGGGCTCGATCTGGCCCTTCACCCGATATTGGCGGTCGTCGTAGACCACATCGGCCTGAATGCGGCGCCCACCGACCCCCAGGAACTGGGGCGAGAGCACCTCCACCCGGCCGTCGAAGCTGAGCGGCTGCAGCCCCAGCCGGCCGCTGCCGCTGACGTCCCCCTCCAGCCGCCGCAGGCGGCGGTGGGGACCGGTGGCCACCGCCAGGCCCCGCAGCGGGAAGGCCCGCGCCATCCAGCGGTAGCCGGCCGGCCGGCCGGCGAGGGTCAGCAGGCCACCGCCCCGTTCAATGGCGGCCCGCACCGGCTGCCAGCGCCGGTCGAGCAGGGCCGTCAGGCGTCCCTCCGGCGTCGGCGCCACCGCCGTCAGATCCAGGGAACGGTCCTTGAGGCTGCCGCGCCAGGTTTCGCGCAGCAACAGGGGCCCCGCCCCGGGCTGCTGCAGGCGCAGCTGCAAGTCGGGGCGCAGTTCCGCCAGGGGGCCGGCGATGGTGCCATCCACATCCAGCTGGCCCTGCAGGGTGGTGCCCAGCAGCGGGTTGAGGCGGGCCAGGGGGTAGTTGCTCGCCGCCACGCGGGCCAGCAACGGCCCGGCCACCAGCCCCTTGCCCGCCTGGAACGACAGGGGCAGCCGGCCCGTGGCCTGGAGGCGGTCTGCCTGGAAGCGCTCCAGCCGCAGCAGGCGATCGCTCCACACCAGCGCCGCCTGCCAGGGCCCCAGGAGCCGCTGGGACGCCTGCCCCGTCTCCAGCCGCAGGCGCGGTGACGCCAGGCGGCCATCCGCCCGCAGGCGACCGGCGAGGGGCTGCCGCAGCCACACCGGCAGCCTGGCGTCGGCGGGAACGTCATCGGGATCCAGGAGCCAGCGGGCGTCCAGGGCCAGCGACCGGCCGACGCTGCCGCTGGCCCTGACCGTGGAGCCACCCCATCGGCCATCCAGGCGGGTGAGGCGCAGCAGGCCATCGCCCCAGCTCCCCTTGAGGTCGGCCTGCAGCGGCTTGCGCCCGAGCGGATGGCGCGGCGGTGGCTGGACGACGAGCCGGAGATCCAGGCGGCGATCCGCCTCGGCCCTGGCTGTCAGGCGGCCGCCCCAGGCTCCATAGCGCCAGGGGCTGGCCGGCAGGACCAGGGCCCGCTCCCGGCAGCCCAGGGGCAACCGCTCCGCCGTCAGCGGCACCGAACCGCCCTGCAGCCGCCAGCGCAGACCCCGCAGCTCCAGGCCGCCATCACAGCGGAGCAAACCATCGTTGATTTTCAGCCCCAGGCGCCCGTCGGCCACGCCGGCGAGCTCCCCCCCGGCCCGGTCGCCGGCGGGGAACAGCGACCGCAGCGGCGCCAGGGGAAAACGGCGGGCCGTCAGCCGGCCCAGCCACTCCTGCTTCTGCCACTGGCCGGCGCCATCCACCAGCAGCGAGCCGCCACCGTTCCCGGCCGGTGGGGCCAACCGCAGGCCCAGGTCGATCTCGCGGCGGTGCAGGCGGATCGCCACCTGGCCCGAGAGGGCCAGATCGAGGGGCCGGCTGGTGGCTCCAGCGCCCCAGACCCGCACGGCGCCGGGCTGGAGCAGGCCCAGGCGCAGGTCGATCCGCGGCGGTTCCCGTCCGGGGCGCACCGGTCCCAGCACCCAGAACTGGCCCCTGGCGTTGCGGCGCAGGTCGGCCCGGGCCCCCCGCAGGCCCACGTCCAGCACGGGGCCGCGCAACCACAGGCTGGCGAGCGGGTCGATCCGCAGCCGCAGCCCCTCCACCACCACGGTGGACCCGTCCTGGGGGCCGGCCAGAAAGCGGCTGGGGCCGATCCAGAACCCATCGGCGCTCAATCCCCGGTAGGGGCCCAGGGAGAGCGGACGGCCCATGGCCGTGCCGATCTGGCGCTCCAGGGTGGGCCGGGCACGGGCGTAGATCCCAGCGACAATCCGGTCGAACCAGAAGACTCCGACACCCAGGCCAGCCCCGACCAGACCAACGGCGAGCAGCCCCCTGACCACGCGTCGGCGGGCAGGCAGGGACTGTCTGTCAGGCTTCCAACGCATCCACCGGGGTCGGTTGCCGTCCATGGCGGCCGCAATATAGGGGGCTTGTCACGCCTTCCCCAGCCCCATGGCCGCTGATCCGATCCTGCTCGTGGCCGGCACCTGGCTGGGTGCCGCCAGCGGCGTGCTGGCCGTGCTCACCATCGCCGGGTTCCTCTGGCGCTGGGGCATCCGCTTCCGTCTGGTGGGGATCACCAGCTTCACGGCGCTGCTGGCGCTCTCCTGCCTCGCCTTCGCCATCAGCTACAACCCGCGGGTGAGCGTGCCGGGGGCGGTCCAGGTGCCCGTCGTGTTCGACAACGGCACGGATCTGGTCGTTGCCGCCGCACCGGCCGACCTGTCGAGCGAGGCGGCGGCCCCCACGGTGGAGCAGGTGGCCCGCAACCTGCGCGGCGGCGGCCGCGGCGGCAGTGGCAGCCAGGTCCAGGTGCGCCTGCGGCGGGTCGAGGCCGTCGAGCCGGGGCTGGGGCGGCCGGTGGTGCTGGCGGAAACCACCCGGGATCTGGCGAACGGCGGCCCCGACGGCGCGTCCTGAGCGCCGGTGGTGCACCCCTTCCAGCCAGCGGCCCACATGCGGCGGGAGCAGCAGCGCCTGCACCGGGACGGCCTCGACAGCTGGGACGCCCTGGCGGGGCTGGATGACGCCCAGCTGCGGCAACTGGCCGCCTCGGGGGAGGCCAGCGAAGCCAGGTTGATCCGCCTTCGGGGTCAGGCCCGCCTGGTGACCACGGTGGGCCTGGCCCCGGAGGAGGCGGCCCTGCTGCTCCACGGGGGCATCGCCAGCCCCGCTGGCCTGGCCGCCGCCGATCCCCAGCAGTTGCTGCTGCAGCTGGGCCGGTTGCAGCGTCGGCTCACCGGAGCCGCCGTGCCCCCGGTGGATCTGCCCCTGGTGCTGGGCTGGATCCGCCGGGCCCGGCAGGCCTCCGGTCGCTCCCCGAACTGACCCCCGTGGCCGCGCCACCCCGACGCGGGTGACTGGAATGGAGGAAACGGACGGAGGCAATGATGCCCCCATCAACCCGACTTTCTCCCCCTAGAGCCACGAACCACCCCCTTCGCAGGCGCCTCACCGCCCTGCTGTGCGCCACCTGCCTCACCGCCGTGGCGGCGCCCATGGTCCGCGCCCAGTCCGCCCTGCTGGAATCGGTGAAACAGAACCCGGCCCTGGCCCAGAGCCTCTGCCAGCAGTTCCGCCAGCTGAACGCCCAGGGCGTCTCGGCCACCTCCCAGGCGTCGATCGCCGGGCTGGCCAGCAGCCGGGGCCTGAGCCCCATGGATGCGGAAGTGCTGGCCACCTATGTGATCGGCCTGCACTGCTCCACCGTGTTCTGACCTCCGTGGTCCGGATCCGGGACGCCACCCTGCCGCTGGCGGACGGGGTGGGGCTGGCGAGCCGGGTGTGGCACCCCGATGGGGAAGGCCCCTGGCCCGTGCTGGTGATGCGCCAGCCCTACGGCCGGGCGATCGCCTCCACGGTGACCTACGCCCATCCCCGCTGGTACGCCGGCCATGGATTCCTTGTGGTGGTCCAGGATGTTCGCGGTCGTGGCCTGTCCGAGGGCCGCTTTGACGGCTTCTCCCAGGAGGCATCCGATGGGGCCGCCACGATCCGCTGGGCCCGGGCCCTGGAGGGCAGCAACGGCCGGGTGGGCACCTACGGCTTCTCCTACCAGGGCCTGACCCAGCTGCTCAACAACGCCGACGACGACGGGGCCCTGCCGGACTGTCTGGCCCCGGCCATGTGTGGCCTCGACGAGCGCCTCCACTGGGCCAGCGAAGGCGGCGCCCATTGGTGGGCCCTGGGGCTGGGCTGGGCCCTGCAGCTGGCGGCGGAGGGCTGCCGCCGTCGCGGCGACGCGGCCGGCTGGCGCGAGATCCGCCGCAGCCTCCAGCAGGGCCACTTCACCGACGAGGGGCTGGCCCTGCTCGAGCGCCACGACCCCTCCGGCATGGGACTGCGCTGGTTGCGTCAGGATCCCGCCGACCCGCAGGGCTGGTCGGTCCACACGGCGCCACCGGCGCTGTTGCGGCGGCCGATGCTGCTGATCGGCGGCTGGCACGACCCCCACCTGAACGGCGTGCTCGATCTCTGGCTCCGGTCCCGCGCCGCCGGCGGGAACCCCGGGCTGGTGGTCGGCGCCTGGAGCCACCTCGACTGGGGCGGAGGCCTCGACGACGAGCTGCTCACCTTCTTCCGGCGCCATCTGCAGGATCCGGCGTCTCCCCCCACGCCCCCACCACCGGAGGCCGGGGCCCCCATCCGCCTGCAGTGCTGCGCCACCGGTGCCTGGCACGGCCCCGGTGGCGCCAACCCCAGCGACCCGCAGGCCCCGGCGGCGATCGCCTGGACGCTCCAGTCCGGGGGCCTGGCCGCGATCCGCTGGGACGAGGGGGAACTGCGGCCCGCAGGGGAGTCCCAGGGGGGCGGGGTGGTGGTGCTGGTGCACGACCCCTGGCGGCCGGCGCCCGGCCGGGGCGGCCATCTCGGCCCCGTGCCCGGACCGGTGGAGCGCGCCGACCTCGACCGGCGCACCGACGTGGCCTGCTTCAGCACCGCCCCGCTGGAGCACGACCTTTGGCTGCTCGGGACCGTCTGCCTGCAGCTGGGGGTGAGCGCCGACCAGTCCAGCTTCGATCTCTGCGTCGCCCTCTCCGAGGTGAGCCCCGACGGCCGGTCCGCCCGCCAGCTGACCACCGGGGTGGCCCGCTTCAGCCCCGGGGAGAGCGACGCCCCGGGCCGACGCTCCGTGGCCCTGCAGCCCCTGGCGACCCTGGTGGCCGCCGGGCAGCGGCTGCGGCTGTCCCTGGCGGCGGCGGCCTGGCCCCTGATCGCCGTCAATCCCGGCGACGGCAGCCTGCCGGCGGGTGGCAGCGGCCCCGATCACCGGGTGATCACCCTGACGTTCGAGCTGGGCGACAGCCGCCTGAGCCTGGAGCCCCTGATTCGGGCAAACTGAGCCGACCCACCTCCCGTCGCCCATGCCGCGCACCCAACCGCGCCGAGCCCTGATCGGCCTGACGCTGCTCGTGAGCAGCCTGGCGGTGCTGGCGCCACGGGGGGCATGGGCCCAGACCGTGCCGCTTCCGGTGACCACCGGCCAGCCCAGTGCGGCCCTGAGCGAAGCCCAGGCCCGCGCGGCCGCCGAGAGGATCCTGACCACGATCCGCAACGGGGATGCCCAGGCGCGCTTCAACCAGTTCTCGCCGGCCCTGCAACGCGTCAGCAGCCCCAGCATGGTGGCCGCCACGATGAAGACCCAGCCCCGGCTGCTGCGCTGGGCCATCCGCAGCATCCAGCCCGGCTACGACTCGAGCACGGTCGAGGCCACCCTCTTCACCAGCGCTGGTGAGCGCGATCTGCTGATGGTGATCGATGCCGACGGCCGCATCGACGGGTACCACTTCAACGTCACCGACCAACCGGCCGAGAAGGTGGTGCGGGACTTCATCACCGCGCTCTCCAGCGGTCACTTCATCTCCGCCAGCAGCTTCCTGTCCCCGGTGATGCAGGAGCAGATCCCCCAGAGCCAGCTGCAGCAGAAATGGCTCAACCTGCAGCGCATCACCGGCAACTTCGTCCGGGTGAAGCGCATCAACCGGGCCGAGAGCACCCCGGACATGCGGCTGGTGATCGTCAACACCGAGTTCAACCGCCTCACCGACAATCTCTTCGTCACCCTGGATGCCCAGAACCAGATCATCGGCGTGGATTTCCCCACCGATCCCGCTCCGCCCTCGCCGCCGCGCTGAGGCGACCCTTCCACCGACGTAAGCTCCCGGCGCATGCTCGCCCCATCTTCCATGGCCCTGTCCAGCCTCGAATGGATGGTCGATGATGCCCATCGGCTGGCGGAATGTCGCCACGACCATCCCTTCTCCGTGCTCGGACCCCAGCCCCTGGAAGGCGGTGACTGGGTGGTGCGGGCCTGGATGCCGGACGCCCATTCGGTGGAGCTGCTGCTCGGGGACCAGCGGCTGGCCATGGCCAACCCCCACCACCCCTGGATCTTCGAAGCCCGCCTCGCGTCCGACCCCGGCTGCGCCTACCGCCTGCACGTGCAACGGGGCGGCATCGAGCACCAGCAGCACGATCCCTGGGCGTTCCGCCACGAGTGGATGGGGGAACTGGACCGTCACCTGTTTGCCGAGGGCAACCACCACCACGTCTGGCGGCGCATGGGGGCCCACGTCGTCGAACGGGACGGCATCGCCGGGGTGCAGTTCTGCCTGTGGGCGCCCAATGCCCGCAGCGTGGCCGTGCTCGGCCACTTCAACGGCTGGGACGGGCGCCATCACCCCATGCAGCAGCGGCTCGGCGGCACCTGGGAGCTGTTCGTCCCCGGGCTGGGCGTCGGCGAAACCTACAAGTACGAAGTGCGGGCCCAGAACGGCCACTGCTACCAGAAGGCCGACCCCTACGGCTTCCGGCACGAGATCCGGCCGAACACCGGCTCGATCGTGGCCCAGCTGGGCACCTACCAGTGGAACGACAGTGCCTGGATCGGGGAGCGGGATGGCCGCGATCCGCTGCCCCAGCCGATCGCGGTGTACGAGATGCACCTGGGCAGCTGGATGCATGCCGCCGCCGACCAACCCTTCATCGAAGCCGACGGCAGCCCCAGGCCGCCGGTGCCCGCCGCCGATCTGAAACCGGGCGCCCGGTTGATGACCTATCCGGAACTGGCCGACAAGGTGATCCCCTACGTGAAGGAACGGGGGTTCACCCACATCGAGCTGATGCCGATCTCCGAGCATCCCTTCGATGGCTCCTGGGGGTATCAGGTCACGGGTTGGTATGCCCCCACCAGCCGCTTCGGCAGCCCGGACGAGTTCCGAGCCTTCGTTGACCGCTGCCACGCCGAGGGCATCGGCGTGATCCTCGACTGGGTGCCCGGCCACTTCCCCAAGGACAGCCACGGCCTGGCCTTCTTCGATGGGGCCCACCTCTACGAGCATGCCGATCCCCGCATCGGCGAGCACAAGGAGTGGGGCACGCTGATCTTCAACTACAGCCGCAACGAGGTACGCAACTTCCTCGTCGCCAACCTCATCTACTGGTTCGAGGAGTTCCACATCGACGGCATCCGCGTCGATGCGGTGGCCTCGATGCTCTACCGCGACTACCTGCGTCCGGATGGGGAATGGCTGCCCAACGAGCATGGCGGACGGGAGAACCTGGAGGCGGTGCGCTTCCTGCAGCAGGCCAACCACGTGCTGTTCCAGCACTTCCCCGGCGCCCTCTCGATCGCCGAGGAATCCACCACCTGGCCGATGGTGACCCAGCCCACCGACATGGGCGGCCTGGGGTTCAACCTCAAGTGGAACATGGGCTGGATGCACGACATGCTCGATTATTTCGAGCTGGATCCGTGGTTCCGCCAGTTCCACCAGAACCACGTCACCTTCTCGATCTGGTACGCCTTCACCGAGAACTTCATGCTGGCCCTGAGCCACGATGAAGTGGTGCACGGCAAGAGCAACCTGCTTCACAAGATGCCGGGCGACGACTGGCAGAAGTTCGCCAATGTGCGGGCCCTGCTGGCCTACATGTGGACCCACCCCGGCAAGAAGACGATCTTCATGGGGATGGAGTTCGGCCAGCGGGCCGAATGGAACGTCTGGGGCGATCTGCAGTGGGAGCTGCTGCAGTACGAAGCCCACAAGGGCCTGCTCAACCTGGTCGACGACCTCAACGTCTTCTACAAATCGGAGCCGGCGCTGTGGGGCGACGACTTCGACCAGTACGGCTTCCAGTGGATCGACTGCAACGACAACCGCCACTCGGTGATCAGCTTCATGCGTCGCGACAGCGGCAGCGGACGCTGGGTGGTGGTGGTGGCCAACTTCACCCCCCAGAGCCATTCCCACTACCGGGTGGGTGTGCCCCTGGAGGGCTTCTACGCCGAGGTGTTCAACACCGACAGCAGCCGCTACGGCGGCAGCAACCTCGGCAACCTGGGCGGCCGCTTCACCGATGCCTGGGCCATCCACGACTACGCGAACTCCCTGGAGCTCTGCCTGCCGCCCCTGAGCGTGGTGGTGCTCCGGCTCGATGAGTCCCGCAGCCTGCAGCGCCCCGAGCCCGTCGAGGCCTGAGCGCTCCGGGGCCTCCCATGCCACGACTGGTGACAGGAGCGGCCGTAGGTCGGGGGTGCTCGGTTAGGTTTCGCCGTTGACCTTCTGACCGGCGCCATGACCGAATCCGCCCCCCTGCTGCTGCGCGCCGCCCGAGGTGAGCAGGTGGAGCGGCCTCCGGTCTGGATGATGCGCCAGGCGGGCCGCTACATGAAGGTGTACCGCGATCTGCGCGACCGCCATCCCGGTTTCCGCGAGCGCTCCGAGAACCCCGATCTCTCCTACGAGATCTCGATGCAGCCCTTCCACGCCTTCCGGCCCGACGGCGTGATCCTCTTCTCCGACATCCTCACGCCCCTGCCGGGCATGGGCATCGACTTCGACATCATCGAGAGCCGGGGGCCGATCATCGAGCCCGCCATCCGCAGCCAGGCCCAGGTGGATGCCCTGCGCCCCCTGGATCCGGCCGAAGCCCTGCCCTTCGTGGGTGAGGTGCTGGGTCGGCTGCGGGCCGATGTGGGCAACGCCGCGGCGGTGCTCGGCTTCGTCGGCGCCCCCTGGACCCTGGCCGCCTATGCGGTGGAGGGCAAGAGCTCCAAGACCTATTCGGTGATCAAGGCGATGGCCTTCCAGGAGCCCGCCCTGCTGCACCAGCTGCTGGGCCACCTGGCCGATTCCATCGCCACCTACGTCCGCTACCAGATCGACAGCGGTGCCCAGGTGGTGCAGCTGTTCGATTCCTGGGCGGGGCAGCTCAGCCCGATCGACTACGACGTGTTTGCCGCCCCCTACCAGAAGCGGGTCATCGACCAGGTGAAGGCCACCCACCCCGACACCCCCCTGATCCTCTACATCTCCGGCAGCGCCGGTGTGCTGGAGCGCATGGCCGCCACCGGGGTGGACTTCATCTCCCTCGACTGGACCGTGGACATGGCCGACGGCTGCGCCCGTCTTCCCCAGCACCTGGGCGTCCAGGGCAACGTGGATCCGGGCCTGCTGTTCGGCACCCCCGAGGCCATCCGCGCGCGGATCCTCGACACGGTGCGCAAGGCCCGCGGCCGCCGCCACATCCTCAACCTGGGCCACGGCATCCTGCCCGGCACCCCTGAGGACAACGCCCGCGTCTTCTTCGAGACCGGCAAGGCCGTCAACGAGCTGCTGGGGGCCGCTGTTTGAGCGCCGCCACCTCCGGGCCCCAGCGGATCCTGATCACCGGCGCCAGCGGCTGCGTCGGCCAGTACATCGCTGAAAACCTGCTGGCCAACAGCGACGCCCACCTGCTGCTGCTGCTGCGGGATCCGGCCAAGCTCAGTGCCGTTCCCGCCGACCACCCGCGCATCACCCTGCTGGTGGGCGACCTGCGGGAGCTGGGCCCCCACGCCGCCGCGATCGCCAGCGCCGACCGGATCATCCACACGGCCACCGCCTGGGGGGATCCCGAGCGGGCCCAGGCGGTGAACGTGGTGGCCGTGAAGGAACTGCTGCGGCTCACCGACCCGGATCGGCTGCAGCAGGTGATCTACTTCTCCACCGCCAGCATCCTCGACCGGCAGCTGGAGCTGCTGCCGGAGGCGATGGCCTACGGCACCGAGTACATCCAGACCAAGGCCACCTGCCTGCAGGACCTGGAGCGCCACCCCCTGGCGACGAGGATCGTGGCCGTCTTCCCCACCCTGGTGTTCGGTGGCTCGGTGGGCAGCGCCGATCCCCACCCCACCAGCTACCTCACCGCCGGGCTCAAGGAGGCCTTCGGCTGGCTGTGGCTGGCCCGCTGGCTGCGCACCGACGCCAGCTTCCACTTCATCCATGCCGCCGACATCGCCACCGTCTGCGCCCACCTGGCCACCACCCCCCACGGGCCCAACCCGGAGCCCGGCCAGGGGCCGGTGCGGCGGCTGGTGCTCGGCCAGGCCCCGATCACCATCAACGGCGCCGTGGCCTCCCTGTGCCGCTGGCGGCGGGTGTGGGTGCCACCAGTGGGCATCGACCTGCGCGGCTGGCTGATCGAGGGGCTGATCAAGCTGCTGCGCATCGAGGTGAACGCCTGGGATCGGTTCTCGATCCGGCAACGCCACTTCGTGCACCAGCCGGTGAGCCCGCCGGAACGTTTCGGCCTGGTGAGCTTCGCCCCCAGCCTCGAGGCGGTGCTGGAAACGGCGGGCGTGCCGCACCGGGGCCGGCTCGGGGCGGGGCGCCAGGGCTGAGCCGCCCAAGCTGAGCCGGCCAATTGTTGCAATGTGTCGGAGGCACCCGGTGCACGGCGGCCATTGCCTAATTTGATCCGGTTGCAAGTGCTATCAGGCACCTTCCTTTGCACCCTCCCATGCGTCGTCTTCTCTCCCTGTTCGCTCTCTGCCTGGCGCTGGTGCTGGGTGCCGCCCCGAGCTTCGCCGCCGATGCGGCCCACGGCGGCCAGATCTTCTCCGCCAACTGCGCCGCCTGCCACATGGGTGGCGGCAACGTGGTGAACGCCGAGCGCACCCTCAAGGCCGATGCCCTGGCCTCCTACCTGGCCAACTACGACGCCGGCCACGAGGCCGCCATCGCCTACCAGGTCACCAACGGCAAGAACGCCATGCCCGCCTTCGGCGGCAAGCTCAGCGAAGGCGACATCGCCGACGTGGCCGCCTACGTCGAGGACATGGCCTCCAAAGGCTGGGCCTGATCCCAGCCCGGGCCAACCAAGCCAACCAGAGACCCGTCTCTGACACCCACAAGCCCCGGCCCTGCCGGGGCTTTTTTGTGGTCCGTGTTCTGTGGTGACGGTGTGAGGTCAGCGCCGACGGCCGGGCCGGCAGGGTTCAGAGCTGGGCGCGGCAGGCGGCCAGCACCGCCAGGTAAAGCTCCTCGGGCACCTCACGGATGTCGTACTCGGAGGGCAGCATGCCGTGGACATGGCGATGCACGACCCGCCAGCAATCGCGCTCCGGCTCCATCCCACCGCCGAGGGCGAGGGATTCCCTGGCCAGGTCGGCCACCAGGGCCTGGTCGTCGGCGGCGGAGGGCATCGGTGACGGACGGGCTGGAGAGGCGAGAATGGGGCTCAGCCGCGACCCCATCATGGCGATCCGCCCCTCCGCCGAGCTGCTGGCGGGCCTGCTGGTCGGAGCGATTCCCCTGGCCGCGCTGCAGCTGGCCGCCGCGCCGGCCCAGGCCCAGGGGCTGACCCCCAACCAACCGCTGGCGATCGAGGCCAGCCCGGGGCTGTCGCCACCGGCCTGCCGATTGCTGGTCCCCAGGGGCGAGGCGGTGCTCCAGCCCCTGCGGATCCGGCCGGCCCAGGTGCCCCAGAAGAACAGCATGGGCTGCCTGTCGGCGGCGGATGCCCGCTATGGCCCCGACGGTTGCCCCAGCCAGCTCTGCGGCCAGAAGCACGGCTATCAGGTACCCCTGCCGACGCTGGGGGGCCCCTGAGTCCCTGATCGCGCGCCCGGCCGGGCGGTTGGCCACCCCCACCGGTTCGGCCTGCACGCCACCCGGGGGGGAGGGCCGAACGGGGCGGTTCGGTCCTCCCACTCGGCTGTTGGGGAAGGGATTCATACGTTGGCTTCAACGACTGCCACCACAGAGATTTCCGCCATGCATCCCACCGCCGAACTGTTCACCGAAAAGGCCTGGGGCGCCGTCGTGGCCTCCCAGCAGCTGGCCCAGCAGAAGCGCCAGCAGCAGATGGACAGCGAGCACCTGTTCGCCGCCCTGCTGGCCCAGCAGGACCTGGCCAGCCGGATCCTGGAGAAGGCCGGCGTCGACCTGGGGGTGCTGGGCCAGAAGCTGGAGGCCTTCATCGCCGCCCAGCCCAGCCTGGCCGCCACCCCGGACAACGTCTATCTCGGCAAGGGGCTGAACGCGGTGCTGGACCGGGCCGAGGCCCTCAAGAAGGAGTTCGAGGACAGCTACATCGCGGTGGAGCACCTGGTGCTGGCCCTGGCCGGCGATGACCGCTGCGGCCGCCAGCTGCTCTCCCAGGCGGGCGGCGATGGGGCCAGGATCAGGGAAGCCGTTCAGGCCGTACGGGGCAGCCAGCGTGTGACCGACCAGAACCCGGAAGGGACATATGAATCCCTCGAGAAATACGGCCGCGACCTCACCGCCGCCGCCCGCGACGGCAAGCTCGACCCGGTGATCGGCCGCGACGAGGAGATCCGCCGCACGGTCCAGATCCTGTCGCGCCGCACCAAGAACAACCCGGTGCTGATCGGTGAACCCGGCGTCGGCAAGACTGCCATCGTCGAGGGGCTGGCCCAGCGGATCGTCAACGGCGATGTGCCCACGGCCCTGCAGAACCGCCAGCTGATCGCCCTCGATATGGGCGCCCTGATCGCCGGCGCCAAGTACCGCGGCGAGTTCGAGGAGCGCCTCAAGGCCGTGCTCAAGGAGGTCACCTCCAGCGAAGGCCAGATCGTCCTGTTCATCGACGAAATCCACACCGTGGTGGGGGCCGGCGCCAGCGGCGGAGCCATGGACGCCAGCAACCTGCTCAAACCGATGCTGGCCCGCGGCGAACTGCGCTGCATCGGCGCCACCACCCTCGACGAGCACCGCCAGCACATCGAGAAGGACCCAGCCCTGGAGCGCCGCTTCCAGCAGGTGTTCGTCGACCAGCCCACGGTGGAGGACACGATCTCGATCCTGCGGGGCCTCAAGGAGCGCTACGAGGTGCACCATGGCGTCCGCATCGCCGACAACGCCCTGGTGGCGGCGGCCGTGCTCAGCAGCCGCTACATCGCCGATCGCTTCCTGCCCGACAAGGCCATCGACCTGATGGACGAATCAGCGGCCCGGCTGAAGATGGAGATCACCTCCAAGCCGGAGGAGATCGACGAGCTCGACCGCCGCATCCTGCAGCTGGAGATGGAGAAGCTCTCCCTGGGGCGCGAGTCGGACCCCGCCAGCCGCGATCGGCTCGAGAAGCTCGAGAAGGAACTGGCCGACCTGGGGGAGCAGCAGAGCAGCCTCAATGCCCAGTGGCAGAAGGAGAAGGGCTCGATCGACGAACTCTCCGCCCTCAAGGAGGAGATCGAGCAGGTGCAGCTGCAGGTGGAGCAGGCCAAGCGCAACTACGACCTCAACAAGGCCGCCGAACTGGAGTACGGCACCCTGGCGGGCCTGAACAAGAAACTGGCCGCCCGCACCGAGGAGCTCAGCGCCCATGCCGGCGAGAAGAACCTGCTGCGCGAGGAGGTCACCGAGGACGACATCGCCGAGGTGATCGCCAAGTGGACCGGCATCCCGGTTTCCAAGCTGGTGCAGAGCGAAATGGAGAAACTGCTGCACCTCGAAGACGAGCTGCACACGCGGGTGATCGGCCAGGAGCAGGCCGTGACGGCGGTGGCCGACGCCATCCAGCGGTCCCGGGCCGGCCTGTCCGACCCCAACCGACCGATCGCCAGCTTCCTGTTCCTCGGCCCCACCGGCGTGGGCAAGACCGAGCTCTCCAAGGCCCTGGCGTCCCAGCTGTTCGACAGCGAGGAGGCGATGGTGCGCATCGACATGAGCGAATACATGGAGAAGCACGCCGTCAGCCGGCTGATCGGGGCGCCTCCGGGCTACGTGGGCTACGAGGAGGGCGGCCAGCTCACCGAAGCGGTGCGGCGCCGGCCCTACGCCGTGATCCTCTTCGACGAGGTGGAGAAGGCCCACCCCGATGTGTTCAACGTGATGCTGCAGATCCTCGATGACGGCCGCGTCACCGATGGCCAGGGCCGCACGGTGGACTTCACCAACACGGTGCTGATCCTCACCAGCAACATCGGCAGCGCCTCGATCCTCGATCTGGCCGGCGATCCGGCCCGCCACGGCGAGATGGAGAAGCGGGTGAACGAAGCCCTGCGGGGCCACTTCCGCCCCGAGTTCCTCAACCGGCTGGATGAATCGATCATCTTCCACAGCCTCAAGGCAGAGGAACTGCGCCAGATCGTGGAGCTGCAGGTGAAGCGCCTGGCCCGGCGGCTCGAGGACAGAAAACTGGGCCTGGAGCTGGACGGGGCCGCCCTCGACTGGCTGGCCGGCGTCGGCTACGACCCGGTCTACGGCGCCAGGCCGCTCAAGCGGGCCATCCAGCGCGAACTGGAGACGCCGATCGCCAAGGCGATCCTGGCCGGCACCTACCTTCCCGGCTCCACGATCGTGGTGGATGTGGAGCATGAGCGGCTGCGCTTTCGGCCGGCGGAGCCTTCCCGCCTGCCTGCGATGGTCTGACACAAGGCGGTGCCGCAGTGAAAAAGTTCGGGGGGGGGGGGGCTGGACAAGCTGGCCCCATCCAACTACTTCCCGGCCCTTTTTCATCCACCTGGCTTGAGTGGAATCAATGCTTAAGGCAAAACACAGCTGACCAGGGCTATGCCATACATCGAAACCGTTGGATAGCGAAGCACTGTGCTCATCGCCTGCACTTTTCGCCCCGAGGCTCACCTAACCAGCCCGCGGCTGACCGTTCACTAGCGCTATCTTTGCGTTGTAGAGGGGATCTTCCATACGTGGACTGCGATCAGCAACGAAAATCCGCTGATTCTCGACATTACTGCGCTGCTCTGAAAAGGATCAAGTTTGACACCCGTGCCATATTCCATAGCGTATTAGAGAACCGACGCCTCTGCCTGCCCAGCACGGTTGAACGGCCAATGAGCTCCAGACATGCCTGGGCATGGACCGATGAGCAACTTACAGCAGGCTACGTGCTCGCTTCTGGGTCCGTTCTCTGCTGGGAGGGCTTGCCAACCCACCGTGATCCATCCCTTCATCCACCTAGTCATCGCCTCGCCCATCAGCGAGCCACTCATCCTTCTCAACGTAGAGGCTGTCTACAGCTCTTATGAAACAGAATTACGAGCAGCTATCTGTACAGTCAATCGTCAGCATCCTAATACACAAGCTGGTCTTCGTAGCAGTTGACTCCCAGCTCAGGGGTGACTTTTTTCGACCCTTCCGATGGTGCACGGCTCATCAAGAACGTCACTTTTCAGGCAGTTGAAAACTTGCGATTAGCAATCTATCTCTGGTGACCGCTATCGCCACAGTGATGCTCGCAGTGTGATTTAAGCTGCTGGATCAGCCATCACATTTTCTCAAACTTGGGACAAAACATTCCACATAATATTCAGCGTCTTCTGCCCTAACAGCAGACAGATTCCTACCAGTGTCGATTGGCACGCAACCGCATAACAACTGATAAGCAAAGTACTTGAGAAGCCATTCCTTTTCTCTTTAGGATATGGGCCAATATTCAACAACGGCCTACTCCCTCGGCTTGAGACCTGGCGGAACCCAAAACAGTGACTCGAGCAGAATTTTTTCAAATTTACTAGCCTTGATTACAATAGTTTTCGCACGGATCGGGTCATATACAATTGCAGCAGCACCACGATAGTCAAAATGCTTATCATCTACAGAAAAGTTAGAAAGTTTGTCCGACACATACAGCATAAGCGCTCGATACGACAGGACTGGCTTAAGAAGATGGTTGGGAAATCGAATGATATCGTCGGGACCGCCCTCAAGACCAAGCCTTCGATTAAATAAAGCGTAATTAGACCTTCCTACCAGCGGCAAGTAACCACGGCCTTTAAATCGCATACCATCACCAGGCTGTGTGTTCCCAAGGTCAACGCGGCCTTCGTATTCCAGCCCGCTGGCAGTCTCCTCCATTGGCTTAAATGTACCGCTTGTTTCATCGTGGATAACAGCCAAGATAAATGCAATTGTCTGTATTTGAGCCGGTATATAAGGTGAAGTTCCAACCTCTAATTGCTTTTGGTCTTCGAGAAACTGAAAGATATCGGCAAGGCCTTTCTGTTGAGCCTTCGCATCCTCAAGAGAAGCTGAACGTGGGAAGTTTGCCTGATAGCCCAAAAAGAACTTGTTCTGAGCCTTCGGCGATGTAAGCCTGTCAAGTTCTACTTGTAGCTTGTCAGCTCTAGACTTTTCTTTGGTGGCAATGCTGAGAGCCATCTCTGCTTTCCGCTTCTGCTGCTCAGATTCTTTCCGCTTTTGATCGGCAAGCCTTCGCTGATAATCAGCCTCGGCCTTCTGCCTCTCGGCTTGAATACGAGCTTGGTTCGCTTGTTTTTCGCGCTGAGCTGCAAGGGCCAAGGCATCGTTACGCTGCATTGCCAGCTTCAAAGCTTCCTTCGTCTTGTTCTCTGCATTCATTTTTGCTGTCCGCAGCTGTAAAGTCTGCCGACGAGAATTCATTTCACTCAGTCTAGCTTGCTGGGCTACTTTTTCAGCAAGCAGACGTGCCTTTTGGGTTTGCCAAAAGGCGAAGCCTCCAACAACAACAAGAACTGCTCCAAGCCCACTGGAAAGGACCAGTAATCGCCTAGTTGTGGCTAATCTTCGAGCTGTTTCCTCCGCCCGCTCCCGCTCAGCTAGCGCCAAGGCCTCTTGAGCTTGCGCCGCCTCCGCTTCACGGGCTCGCCGGCTATCTCGGCTGTCCTGTACCACCTTGGCTAGCACATCGTGGGTGAGTTCCAGGCGCCGACGGCCCTGACGCTCGTCCCCACGTAGCAGCCTCCGGGCGACCAGCAATTCCAGTGCCGCTGGAGTGACTCCAGGGAGCACCAGGGCGTCCGCCCAGTCGTGGCTGTCCCTGTAACCCTGCTGGGTAATTAGCTCCTCCTCCACGAAGGTGCGGACCCCTGGATCCAGCCCCTCCATACCCCGTTCGTAGAACCCCTTGAGGATCTCGCGGTCGGCACCAGCCATCAGCTCAGCGCTGATCCGCTGCAGTGGAGGATCCGCCTCACGGCGCTTGCTGTTGAGCTCCCGGCACACCACGCTCAGCAGGGCAGGATCGATCTCCATCTGCGGGAATTCGGCGGGGTCCGCCGGCGGATCCGGAGCGTTCTTCCAGGTCAGCTGCAAGAGGCGACGTGCCACCTCGTCATCCACCAAGCGGCCACCGGCTTCGGTAACCACCGCGTAGGCCTGGGTGCCGTTCATCGGCAGCAGACGGAGGCGGTTCACCATCAGCGAGGGCATCGCCGTCTTCAGCCGTTCGATTTCGGCGAGGAAGTCTTCGCGGAAACTGAAGACCAACTTCGCGGTGGTACGACGGAACTCATAGCGACCGGCGTCCTCGGGCTCCTGTTCGAGCTGCTGCTTCACCGCAGCCGGAGGCCGGTTTTCCACCAGATCGGCCAGTTCATCGAGGAAGCGTTCAGACCGCTGCCGCAGGCTCTCCTCCTGCTGACCCAGGGTGAAGATCTCTTCGAACTGATCGAACACGATCACCGGTATGACCGGCCGGTTGAGTGTGCTCCAGAACTCCGCATCGCGGCGGTGCAGAAAGGCCCAGAGCTCCTCCTCCGGCTGGGGCCGTGAGCCCTGCACACCTTCGCGCTCCACCGCTGTTGCAAGAGCCTGCCAAACCTGCTGGCGCAACGACGGTGCTTCGGCGGCGTGATCGAGGCGAATGTAGACGGGCAGGAAATCCTCCCCACGCAGTGCCGGGAACAGCCCTGCCTTTAGCAGCGACGTCTTACCAAGGCCCGAACGGCCGAACAGCACAGTGAGCGCCTCCCGCCGAACCAGACGGATCAACTCGGCCGTCTCTGCTGCACGTCCACGGAAGAACGGCTGATCCACCTCCTCGAACCAGGCGAGGCCCGGCCAGGGTTCTTCACCGCTGAGATGGGCATGGGCGAAATCGCTCATCGCGAGGGATCCCTGCTGCGGCGGTGGAAGCTCCGCACGATCTCGGTGAGACGCTGGGCCACCTCAGGTGTGAGTTCGCCCCCCGGCAGAGAAGGCCCTTGCTTGCTCCGAAAGCTCTCGGGCAGAGGGCTCTGATCTAGCCGCGTATCATCCACCACTATCGGAATAATAAACTCCTCATCGGGAGCCATTCGACCCGCCCGGTCGCTGGCAGCGTTCCACTCTCCCCAGAAATAGCGGCGCTGATTCTCTTTCGCCAGCGAAGCGCGCGAGATCACGGGCAGAAACAGTGAACACCGCTCAATGCCCCGCTCAATCGAAAGGGCCCAGGCATCGCCGGGTCGGAGCTCGCGCTGGTCGTACCACACGTCGAGTCGAGCCGCTCGCAAGCCCTCCACCAGGCGCTCGGCAGCGTCGCGATCTTCGCTCGCATAGCTCACAAACACCGCTCCTTCATGGGGCCCCTTATCCCCGGGAACAAGCTGGGGGGTGTGGGTCTCCGCCCCAGGTACCGCAGGATGAGCGGCATGCCAGCGCTGGGCCAATTCCTCAACAAACGAACTTGCCGACATCTCCAGAACACTGGAATCGGCACTGAAACAGGAAAGGAACCCGGCCAGGGACGGCTCATGAGCGGCCCGTTGATCGGCGATGAAAACCGTGCGCTTGCGTTTCTGTGACAGAGCCATTCCCCTTGCCGTACGCAGAAAAAACCTTGCCAGCCAATCGCCGAAGCCACAGCCAAGGAACATCAGGTGGTTGGTGCGGAGCGCGTCAAAGAGCTTGCCTGGGCGCCTCTGGCTATCCTGAAGGGCATGAAGGTACTCCAGCAGGTCCTCATCGCAGATGGCATAGTCGGGTGTTGAGGATGCACGACCGAGCAACTGAACGACCACCAGCTCTTCCAGATCCTCATAGGCTCCCGGCAGATCATGGACAGCATTGGTCGCGCAGGCGATTGTCCTGGGCAAAGCGCCATGACAAACCTCGGCCAGGGCCATCTCCAGTTGGCTATCGAAGGTGAGAGAGACAAAGAGTTTGAACTTGGGAATACTGGCCAGGGCACAGAGGGCCGGGGAGAGCTTCGCAGGCGCCTTGCGAAGGATCTGGAGAAGCCGTGGATAGAGTTCGTCGCGCTCGTCTCCGCGGCGGATGCTCTGGGCCACAACATCATTGAGGTCAAACGGATCCGGAAGATCGCAGAAGGGTAAATCGATTCGTTCTGCCAGGGCTCGCGCAAGCCAGTGATACAAAGGAATCGATTTCCCACCCTCTTCAACGGTCACCAGCTCCGGCCCGATCACGGGAATGACCTTGCCCTCTTCGACAAAGAGCAGCAGATCTTCCCAGGTACGTTCAGGAAGCTCAGGCATACTGCGTCCCCCTCAGCTTGGCCGAAAGAAGATCAGCTTCCTGACGGCACTGGCGATCAATCCAGGAGAGCCAAACCACATTGAGACACAATGCTGAACGCAGAGTAACCAAATCAGGGCCGATCGTCAATCGAGCAGGATTTCTATCGCCAACACGTATGGGCTCTCGTCACGTACTCCTCTGGTGCAGAGCCCACACCGACAACTGATCCGACTAGCCACTCACGCTGTGAGTGCAGCCATGATCAGCTCATTTTGGTACCAGCTGAAGGTCCCCTCCCGCACCGCCGTGACGCCCAGTTCGGCCCGTAATTCCTCCAGGTCCTGGCCCATCCGCTCCTCCCAGATCACCGGGAACAACGGCAGGGCATCGGCGCCGATGTGCAGCCCTTTGCTGATCATGCCGAAGGCGTAACCGGCAGTGCGGGCCTGCTCAGCCGGGGTTTCCAGCTCATCGATCGGCGTGTCGTTGCGGAACCAGTTGAGCAGAAGCGCCATCAGATCGGTGAAGGCCAGGCCTGGGTGGGCGAACTGGGCCACACTCATGCTGATGACGCCGAGTTCACCGAAGTTGTCGAGGCTGAAGCCACTCACGATGTGATGGATGTCGTGGGTGGCGTAGACGCGGTAGTTGATGTAATCGGCGTCGGTTTCCAGGTTGGCGTAGAACTCGGGTTTGGGGAAGAAGTTGATGTCGTACCCCATCGTCTCCAGCACCGTGGCGTAGGTGTGGCCCAGGGTTCCCTTCGGCAGCGCCCGCAGGGCGGCCGCGTCGTAGGGGCCGCTGAGCCGCCGTTGCGCGATCAGGGCTGCGGCGGCCGGGTCCCGCCCCAGCAACGCCCGACAGACCTTCATCGGACGGGACTGGCGCAGCCGATGGGAGAGCAGGAAGACGTTGTTGGCGGAAGCACCGGCTCCGGCGGCCAGATCGGCGAGTTCGAGAAACGCGTGGATGTTCTCCTCGGTGGCGATCCGATCGAGGTAGCGAAATCCCATGGGGCGCTGCAGGGCGGTGGAAGCACCCACGGAACCTAGACGCAGGCATCGATGCGGCGTGCCAGGTCCACATCCAGGTTCGAGAGACCGCCGGTGTCATGGGTGGTGAGGTTGATCGTCACCCGGTTCCAGACGTTGCACCATTCCGGGTGGTGGCCCAGGGACTCGGCCGCCAGGGCCACCTGGGCCATGAAGCCGAAAGCGGCGGAAAAGTCGCTGAAGCGCAGTTCGCGGTGCAGCTTGCCCTCCCGGAGCGTCCATTGCGGCAGTTCCGTGGAAAGGGCTGCGATCTGGGCCGGGGTCAAGGGCTGGGCAGCCATGGCGGTAGGGGTCAGGGGGTGGGGGATAGAGGAACTGTCATTCGCCGAGCAGGTGCAGGCTGAGGCGGCGCCGGTGGGGTCGGGCCCGGTGCTCCCACAGATAGATCGCCTGCCAGGTGCCGAGCAGCAGGCGGCCCGACTGGAAGGGCAGCACCAGGCTCGTGCAGGTCAGGGCGGTGCGGATGTGGGCGGGCATGTCGTCGGGGCCTTCGTCATCGTGCACCCACCGGCGCCGTTCCCCCTGGCCGCTCAGGGACCGCACCCCCTCGGGGGGCACCAGGGCCCGCAGGAAGGCGGCGAGATCCACCAGCACCCTGGGGTCGGCGTTCTCGTTGATCGTCAGGGAGCAGGAGGTGTGCAGGCTGGCGATGGTGGCGGTGCCGAGCTCCAGGCCGCTGGCGGCGATCAGGCGGTTGAGGGACCCGGTGATGTCATCGAATCCCTCCCCCTTGGTGGTCACGTCCAAGTGGCTCAGGCTCTGGCGCAGCATCCGTTCCTCCTGTCGCCCTTCAGCCGGCGACGGAGACCGGAGCGGCGGAGCGGAGCGCGTCGATCGTGGTGAGGCGGCAGGCCTGGGGGTCCCAGAGGATGTAGCTGAAGCACCCCGGGATGTCGGCCAGGGAGAGCCGGCGCACGCCGGTGAGCAGGTGGGCATTGCGCTCGTGGCAGGCCCGCAGCCGGTAGTTGGGGATCTTGGACGACAGGTGATGGATGGCGTGGCAGCCGATGTCGGCCGAGAACCAGTTGAAGATCGGGGGCAGCTCCAGATCGCTCGTGCCTTCCAGCACCCCGGTCATCTCGCTCCAACCGGCGGTGGCGTGGGCGTAGGAACCGGGGAAGTTGTGCTGGACGAAGAAGATGCAGATGAAGATCGCCGCCGCACAGGCCATCACCGGGGCGTAAATCGACCAGAACACGCCGGCGCCGAGCCAGTGGGCCATCAACCACCAGGAGCCGATCACGGCGATGTTATTGGCCAGCAGATGGCGGAATTCCTCGGTGGTGTACCAGTGCTTGGAGCGATAGCTGGCCAGGATCTGGCCCGGTCCCATGGGCTGCGGGCTGCGCAGGCAGGCCAGCAGGTGGGGGAAGAAGCCCGCCACCCCCAGCAGCAGCGCCACCCTGGGCTTGATCACCAGATAGAAGAAACCTCCGGGGAACAGCATCAAGGGGTGGCGCAGCACGCCGTAGAACCGCTGCTGACCGGGGCTGAGGGCGGCGAAGGCCCCCGTGGTGACCAGGGCCGAAGGCCCCTGGTACTTCTCCCAGTCGCCGTTGTGCCGGTGGTGGTAGGCGTGGCCCCGCGACCAGGGGTACTGGGGAATGGCGCTGATCACCCCGAGCAGAAAGCCGAACACCTGGTTGGCCCGTCGGCTGCGGAACAGGGAATCGTGGCCGCAGTCGTGCATCAGCGAGAAGCAGCGGGCCAGCAGCAGCACCATGACGACCATGGTGGGGATCAGCAGCAGGGGAGCGTGCTGGAGGCTCCAGTCGGCCACCCACCACAGGGCCGCATAGGGGATCACGGTGTTGGCGATCTGCCAGGACCCCCGCAGATTCGAGCTGTCCATGAAGGATTTCAGCTGGAAATCGCCGCGCTTGGGCTGCCGCATCGCAGGCGTGGAGCCAGTCTCCGCCTCAGGGGGAACGGGCGGCGTGCTATCGGACAGGGTGGCGGAAGGAAAGCCCTGCGACAATGCAAAACCTTTGCTATATCGAACGATCCTAGTCAGGCAGAGGGCAAGCCGTTCGCCTTCGATGCGAAGGGAATCTGAATAAGATCTGCAGCGGAACTGCTGCACCCAAGGTGAGCGACCTGATCGTGGTGGGCAGTGGCCTGGGCGGCCTGTGCGCCGGCGCCATCGCGGCCCGCCATGGGCTGGAGGTGCTGGTGCTCGAGGCCCACACCACCCCCGGCGGCGCCGCCCACGGATTCCGGCGCGGTCCCTTTCACTTCGAGTCCGGTCCGTCCCTCTGGAGCGGCCTGGGGCGCTGGCCCAGCACCAATCCCCTGGCCCAGGTGCTGCGGGCCGTGGGGGAAAGCCTGCCCGTGGCCTCCTACCGCGACTGGGGTCTGCTGCTGCCCGAGGGGTCCCTGCGGGTGGGGGTGGGGCAGGGTCCCTTCCTCGCCCTGGTCCGCGAGCTGCGTGGCCCGGCGGTGGCCGACGAATGGGAGCGCTTCCTGATCGCCCTGAGGCCCAGCTGCGAGGCGGCCCGCTCCCTGCCCCTGCTGGCCCTGCGGCCCGGGGCGGGTCTGGCCACCACCCTCGGCGGCGGCAACGCCCTGCGCCTGCTCGGCCAGGCGGGGCGGCTGGCCAGCCTCGGGGGTGCCTTCGGGCCGATCGCCCGCCGCCATCTCCGGGATCCCTTCCTGCTCCACTGGGTCGACCTGCTCTGCTTCCTGATCTCGGGTCTGACCATGGACCAGACCAGCGCCGCCGCCATGGCGACCCTGTTCGGTGAATGGTTCGAGCCCGACGCCTGCCTCGACTACCCCATCGGCGGCAGCTCGGCCGTGGCGGCAGCCCTGGTGCGCGGGCTCGAGCGCCATGGCGGCCGTCTGCGCACCGAAGCGCCGGTGGCGGAGATCCTGGTGGAACGCGGTCGGGCCGTAGGCGTCCGGCTCGAGAACGGCGAGCGCCTCGAGGCGAAGCGGGGGGTGATCGCCAACACCAGCCCCTGGGATCTACTCCGCCTGCTGCCCGACGGGGCGGTGCCGCCCCGCTGGCGGCAACGGCAGGCGGCCACACCGGCCTGCGCCAGCTTTCTGCACTGGCACCTGGCGCTGCGGGGCGACGACCTCGATCACCTGCCGATCCACCACGTCTGGGTGGGGGACTGGCGACGGGGCATCGGCGCCGAACGCAACATGGTGGTGCTGTCGATGCCCTCCCTTCTCGACCCGTCCTGCGCGCCGGCGGGCCACCAGGTGCTGCACGGCTACACCCCGGCCAACGAGCCCTGGGGGCTGTGGCAGGGGCTGGAGCGGGGCAGCGCCGCCTACGACGCCCTCAAGCGGGAGCGCTGCGCCGTCTTCGGCGAGGCGCTCGAGCGGGTGCTGCCCGACTGGCGGGAGCGGGTGGTGCTGGAAATGCAGGGCACCCCCCTCAGCCACCGGCACTACCTGCGGATGCACCAGGGCAGCTACGGCCCGGCCTGGCCCGCCAACGCCGGTCCCTTCCCCGGCGGGTCCACCCCGGTCGAGGGCCTGGTGCTCTGCGGCGCCGGCGTGTTTCCGGGCATCGGCGTGCCGCCGGTGGCGGTCAGCGGCGCCATGGCGGCCCACCGCTTCGTCGGGGCGCGCCAGCAGAGGCAGCTGCTGGAGGACATCGGCCTGGCGGAGCTCTGAAGTGGAGCTGGCAGACGCGCTCAGAAGCGCCGCAGAGCCTGGTTGCCCAGCTGCACCTCACGCAGCAGCAGCAGCACGGCCGTCATCAGCGAACCCATCGCCAGCACGAACAGCAGGGCCACCAGGGGGGTCAGGTCGATCGTGGCCAGGGTGCTCAGGAACAGCACCATCACCACCATCGCCACCAGCAGAAAGCTGGTCGTGGCCGAAGCAAAGGCCGCCGAAGCCAGGGTCATCCGGCGGCGGTGCAGCAGCAGTTCCCCCTGCAGCTCCCGCGACCGGGCCACGCTGGCGGCGGGATCCATGGCCTTGATCACCCGGGCCCGGTCGATGATGCGCGACAGCCGGGTGGTGATCACCCCGAGCAGGCCACTGATGCCCGCCAGCAGAAACACCGGCGTCACCGCCAGCCGGATCGTCTCCGCCAGGCCCCCTGCGCTCTGGGACACCACCAGAAGGAACAGCGGCAAGGATCCACAGCGCGCGGCAAGCAATTTAGGGCGACGGCCCCTGCCAGCCTGCTGCTGCGTTTGCCCGCCTCGCCTGCCATGACCACGATGACCTGCCGCTATGAGGGAGCCCTGCGCTGCGCGGCGGAGCACGCCGCCTCCGGCTCGCGGCTGATCACCGATGCTCCCGTGGACAACCAGGGCAAGGGGGAGGCCTTCTCCCCCACCGACCTGGTGGCGACGGCCCTGGCCACCTGCCTGCTGACGGTGATGGGGATCGTGGCCGAACGCGAGGGGATGGCCCTGGAGGGAGCCCGGGTGCGGGTGGAGAAGGGCATGAGCAGCGGCGGCGAGCGCCGCATCGCCCTGCTGGAGGCGTGGATCGACCTGCCGGCCGGCCTCGATGAGGGGCAGCGGCAGGTGCTGATCGGGGCCGGCGAGAGGTGCCCGGTGAAGGTCAGTCTGGAAGGCTGCGTGCCGATGCGGCTCCACTGGACTCCGGCGGCGGTGGACTGAGGGTGACCCCCACCTCCAGCTGCTCGAGCGGCGCGGTGGGATCCTCCGGCACCAGCAGCACCATGGTGCTGGCGGCGGGCCTGGTGCCCGGCTGCTCCTGGAGGATCTCCAGGGCCACCATCGTCTTGCGCCACTGCAGGATCTTCCCCTCCAGCAAGGCGACGAAGTCGTCGCAGCTCCAGCGGGCCCCCTCCCCCCGGCAGGGGTAGCGCTCCAGCACATCAAGGATCTCCATTTCCCGCAGCGGCGCCGCGTCGGCCGGATCCCACACCAGCAGATAGTTGCCATCGAGGGCATTGGCCTCCAGCAGGCTCGCCTCGCTGGCCAGCAGGGTGTCGAGGGCCATCTCGTCGTCGTCCCGTTCGATGGCGGTGAGCAGGGCCTCCAGCACCAGCTGGGTGTCGTCGTCGAGCTGGTCGCAATGGACCGTGAGCAGCCCCGTCACCGCCAGTTCAATTTCCCCGAGGGGCAACACCATGGTGAGGGCCCGCAGGATCGCACTGAGCACATCAACGGCGTCCCCGTCGCTGGGCTGGTCCTCCAGCACCAGATCGGGGTCGGCCATGAACCGTTCGATGGCCGCGAGCACCAGGGCCTGCTCCGGAGAAGGGGGATGCATCGATCCGGCCGCAGATGTCACGTAGCACCACCATGGCGCCGCCAGGGCCATGCTGGCGCCACCGGCTCGACCGATCCCATGCCCGCAGCGGCTCCAGCCCACGCCCAACTCCAGCGGTACCTGCACACCACCCGCCTGCTGGGCTCGATCAGCAGCACCCTCTACTACGACCAGAACACGGTGATGCCCGCGGCGGGCGCCGCCTGGCGTGGCGACCAGCTGGCCCTGCTGGCGGCCCAGCTGCACGAACGCCAGAGCAGCGCGGCCTACGCCGACCTGGTGGCCGCCGCGGAAGCCGAACTCACCGCTGACGCCCCGCCCCAGCGGCGCCGCAACCTGCAGTTGCTGCGCCTGGAACTCGACCGCCAGAGCTGCCTCGATCCGGAGCTGGTCACGGCCCTGGCCCGGGCCCAGTCCCATGGCAATGCGGTCTGGCAGCAGGCCAGGGCCGCCCATGACTTCTCCGCCTTCGCGCCGGCCCTGCGGGAACTGATCAGGCTGCGCCGCGAGCAGGCCGGCCAGCTGGCGGCGGCCGAACCCGTGGCCCGCAGTCCCTGGGAGATCCTGGCCCAGCCCTTCGAGCCGGACGTCAGCAAAGCGCGGCTCCAGCAGCTGTTCGCACCGCTGGCGGCGGAGCTGCCCGGCCTGCTGGAGGCGGTGAAGGCCGCGCCTGCCCCCACTCCGCCGGAGGCGTTCGACCTCCCCGAAAGCCTGCAGGACAGCCTCTGCGCCGAGCTGCTCGACGGCTGGGGCTACGACGGCAGCCGCTGCCAGCGCTCCCGCTCCGCCCACCCCTTCTCCTGCACCGTGGGCCCCCAGGACTTCCGCATCACCACCCGTGTGGTGCGCGGCCAGCCCCTCTCCGCCTTCCTGGCCACCGCCCATGAATGGGGCCACTCCCTGTACGAACAGGGCCTGCCCCGCAGCGACGACCATTACTTCCCCTGGCCCCTGGGGGAGGCCACCTCGATGGGGGTGCACGAGTCCCAGTCGCTGTTCTGGGAGTGCCGGGTGGCCCGCGGCCGGGCCTTCGCCGAGCGCTGGCATCCACGCTTCTGCCAGGGCCTGGGGGCCGACCCCTGGGGCGGCGCCCAGGGATTCTGGCGAGCCTTCAACCCGCTGCGGCCGGGCCTGATCCGGGTGGAGGCCGACGAACTGAGCTACAGCCTGCACATCGTGCTGCGCTTCGAGCTGGAGCTGGCCTTGCTGGAGCAGGAGATGCCGGTGGAGGAGCTGCCCGGGCACTGGAACCGGCGCCTGAAGGACCTGCTGGGTCTGGTGCCGCCCACGGATGCCGAGGGATGCCTGCAGGACATCCACTGGGCCGAGGGCCTGTTCGGCTATTTCCCGTCCTATGCCCTGGGCCATCTGATCAGTGCCCAGATCTCGGAGGCCCTGGAGCAGGAGATCGGCCCGATCGAGGCTCTGGTGGCTGCCGGCCAGGAGGCCGCCCTGCAGGAGTGGCTCTCCCGGACCATCTGGCCGCTGGGCCGGGCGGTGAACGCGGAGCAGCTGGTGCAGCAGGTCACCGGCCGTCCGCTGGGCTCAGAAGCCTTCCTGAGCTACCTGCGCTCGAAGGTGGACCAGCTGGGCGAGGGGGGGTGACAAAGGCCGGCAGGAAGCCGATGCCTAGGATGCCGCCGCCGAAAAGCCCCCACCATGGCGAACATCGACCACGCCCCCAGCCGCACCATGCTGAACCTGCTGCATGTGCTGCCGGCCTTCGCCGATGAGGCCGAGCTGCGGCTCAACGCCATCGTGGAGCTGAACTCGAACACCATCAACAAATACGAGCTGATCACCGAAACCGGCCACCTGAAGCTTGACCGGGTGGGCTACTCCTCCCTGGCCTACCCCTTTGCCTACGGCTGCATTCCCCGCACCTGGGACGAGGACGGTGACCCCCTCGACATCGAGATCGTCGGCGTCACCGAACCCCTGGTGCCGGGCAGCCTGGTGGAGGCCCGCATCATCGGCATCATGTGCTTCGACGATGGCGGCGAAGTGGACGACAAGGTGATTGCCGTGCTGGCCGATGACAAACGCATGGATCACATCACCAGTTACACCCAACTGGGGGAGCACTGGCTGAAGGAAACCCAGTACTACTGGGAGCACTACAAGGACCTGAAGAAGCCCGGCACCTGCAAGGTCAACGGGTTTCACGACACCGGTGAAGCGGTTCGGATCATCAAGGAATGCGAAGATCGCTATCTTTCCGTCATCGACTCCCGCCTGGTCAACTGACCGTCCCGACGTCAGCCATCCGGCGGCTTTCCCGACCCCTTTCGCCCATGTCCCGTTCCTTCGTCCTCGCCCTGCTTCTGACAACCGGCGCGGGAGCCGCGATGGCGTCAACGGCCCTGGCCATCGAGCCACCCGTTCAGACCCCGGCGTCCACCGTGACCCCGGGCACCACCACCCCGACCCCGGCGGCAACCGTGGCGCCAACATCCACCGCGGCTCCGGCCAGCGCCAGCCCGGCCCTGGCCTCACCCACCCCGGCGACCCCGGCGGCGCCGGCCAAGGCCGCCGTCACCAGCACCCGGGAGATCGTGCTGGAGCTGGGCAAGCGCACGATCAGCCTGCGGGACAACGGCAAGGTGCTGGGCAGCTGGCCTGTGGCCATCGGTGACGCCGCCACCCCCACGCCCAAGGGGCGCTTCGAGGTGCAGGTGAAGGTGGTCAACCCCCAGTACCAGAGCACCGCGAGCGGCAAGATCAACCCCACCAAGGGCCCCAATGGCCCCCTGGGCGACCGCTGGATCGGCTTCAAGCGCAGCGGCCTCAACCAGTACGGCATCCATGGCACCCCGAGTGCCTGGGCCTGGACCGTCACCTCCCGCTCCGCCGTCACCAACGGCTGTGTCCGGATGCTCACCCCCCACGTGCGTGCCCTTTTTGACCAGGTGGAGGTGGGGACGCCGGTGGTGGTGAAACCCTGAACGCTGAAGGGCGATCCCGGCCTAACGAACAGCGACCGAAAACATTCTGGAGATTGGTCTCGAAGGGTTTGATGTCTGGGTGCAAACACCTAATCTCAAAAAACCGATCCCGAGCGGCACCCTCAGCCACCGCTGCTCAGAAACCGCTCTTCAGAAACCGCTGATGGTCCCCATGTTCGATTCCAGCAACCAACCCACCACCGACCAGCTCAACAGCACCTCGCTGAAGTGGGGCAACGACGGTGAGCTCTCCGAACTGGACCTGCAGCGCATTCTCGGGCTCCTGTCTCAGGCCGATCCCGTCGCCGAGGCCCTGATGGAGGGCCGCTCCGAGGCCGCCTGAAACCGCCGGGCCTGCGCCCTGGCCATGCCGTCACGACTGGCCATGCCCCGCAACCGGTCGACGGCCAGACCCCCGGGGGGCAGCCCATGGGGCAGATGGTCCCCGGCCCCCCCCTCCAGCTCGAAGACCGGCACCTGCCGTAGACCATTGGGTCTGAGCTGATCTTCGAGCCGATCGAGGTTCACCCCCATGGGCAGCCACACCAGTTCGGTGCGGATGCAGTCCGCCAGACACAACGCCCCCTGGCGCTGGACATCGGAGGAGAGACCCCGCTGCAGGTCGCCGATCGTCACCAGTCCCAGGGCCAGACCGGCCTGCTCCACCAGCAGGCAATGGCCGTGGCTGTCGATCAGCCGGGCCAGGGCGGCGGAGGCCGTCATCGCCGCCGGCAGCACCAGGGGGGCCTCCGGTTCGAAGGCCTCCTCCACCGGCAGGGCCGCCAGCTGGCTGCGGCGCCGCTCCTCCAGGGGGTCAGGCCCCATCAGCCCCGGATCCTGGATGCCCTGCCAACGCTCCACCAGGGCGGCGCTGAGGCCGGCGGCGGCCATCAGGGGCAGCACGATGCGGATGTCACGGGTGAGCTCGAACAGCAGCAGCAGGGCGGTGAGCGGCGCCCGGGCGCTGCCGGCCAGCACCGCCGCCATGCCGACCATGGCATAGGCCGGAGGTTCGGCCACCGGCAGGTTCAGACCGCCGCTGCCCAGGGCCTGGCCGTAGCAGCTCCCCAGCACCGCCCCCAGGAACAGGGAGGGGGCGAAGCCGCCGCCCACGAAGCCCGTGGCGTTGCTGACGGTGGTGGCCACCAGCTTCACGCCGATGAGGGCCACCAGGGTGAGCAGGGGGATGCCGCCATCCCGCCCCAGCAGCGCTTCGATCGTGTCGTAACCGACGCCCAGCACCTGGGGGAACACCAGGGCCATCCCGCCGAGGGCTGCCCCTCCCAGGGCCGTGGGCAGACCGGGCGGCAGCCGCCGCACCACAGCCTGGACCCGCTCGCCACGGCCCGCCGCCAGCAGCCGGATCAGCAGCCAGGACATCAGGCTGGCCAGCAGGCCCAGACCCAGATAAAGGGGGAGTTCCAGGGGCGAGCGCACTTCGTAGGCGGGCAGGCGCAGGATCGGCGTGTCGCCGAGGCACAGCTGGGTGACCAGGGCGGAGGCCACCGCCGCCACCAGCACAGCCCGCAGACTGGGCCGCCCCGGGATGGCGCTGTAGCTGCCCTCGAAGGCGAAGAACACCCCGGCGATCGGTGCCTTGAAACCGGCCGCCAGGCCCGCCGCCACCCCGGCCCCCACCAGCGCCTTCTGGGCCTGGGGAGAGAGGCGGCCCTTCAGGGCCACCCACAGGCCGATGTTGCCGCCGCCCTCCACGCTCGGGCCCTCCGGTCCGAGGGAGGCGCCGCTGCCCAGGCTGAGGGAGGCGGCCACCAGCCGCAGCCAGGGCAGGCGGGGCTCACCGCCCTGGCTGCCGTCGGCGATCGCCATCAGGCTCGACAGGCCGGGACCGATGCTGCCGGCGACATGGCGCAGCAGCCCCACCGCCAGGCCCCCCAGGGTCGGCACCACCACCACCGGCCAGAGGGCCAGCCAGTCCGGCGGGGTGGGCAGGCTGATCGGCGGCGGTTCGGGGGGCGGGGGTGGGGGCGACGCCAGCAGGCCGATGCCATCAAGCCCGAGCTGGAGCAGGGCCTTGAGGGGGGTGCCGCTGTCGGGGGCCAGGGGCGGCAGGTCGATCGGCGGCAGGTCGGCGGGGGAGGCGGGCGAGGAGCGCCCGATGACCAGCAGACCCTCGACGAAGGGGCCGAAGAGGAAGTTGTTGATGAAGCCGAGCAGCTCGTGGAAGGCCACCACGGCCAGGCCGGTCAGGGTGCCGACGAGGGCCGCCCAGGCCAGCAGGTTCCACTGGAACGGGAGACCGCGCAGGTCGGCCTCGGGCCCCGGGCCCCGGTGGCCGTTGGCCTCAGCTTCCGGGGCGGACGGTGGCAAAGATCTCCTCCAGGATCTCCCCGGCCCCCTGGGACCGCAGGGTCCCCGCCAGCGCCAGGCCGATCGCCTCAGGATCGCTGGCCGGGCCGCGGCAGCTGTCGCGCAGCAGGCGCTGGCCGTCGATGCTGGCCACCATGCCGGTGAGAACGAGCTCGTCGCCCTCGAAGTGGGTGTTGACGCCGATGGGCACCTGGCAGCCCCCCTCCAGACTGCGCAGGAAGGAGCGCTCCGCCAGGCAGCGACGGGCCGTCGGCAGATGCTCCAGCACGCCGATGGTGTCCAGCACGGCCTGGTCACCGGCGCGGCACTCGATGCCCAGGGCCCCCTGGCCGACGGCATGGAGCGAAATCGAGGGATCGATCAGTTCATGGATGCGCCCCCCCAGGCCCAGCCGGGTGAGGCCAGCCGCCGCCAGGATCAGGCAGTCGTAGACGCCGGCATCCAGCTTCTCCAGCCGGGTGATCACGTTGCCCCGCACGTCCTTGAACACCAGGTGGGGGTAGTGGTGGCGCAGCTGGGCCAGGCGCCGCAGGGAGCTGGTGCCCACCACACTGCCCTCGGGCAGGGTGGCCAGGGTGCGGTCCCGGTGCCGTTCGTGCACCACCAGGGCATCGGCCGGGTCCTCCCGCTCGGTGATGCAGCCCAGGATCAGCCCCTCGGGCAGGTTGGTGGGCAGGTCCTTGAGGCTGTGCACGGCGATGTCGGCCCGGTCGACCAGCATCTGGGCCTCCAGTTCCTTGGTGAACAGCCCCTTGTCGCCGATCTTGGCCAGGGCCACATCGAGAATCTTGTCCCCCTGGGTGGCCATCGCCTCGATGGTGATCGCCAGCTCGGGGTGGGCCCGGGAGAGTTCGTCACGCACCCAGTGGGTCTGGACCATGGCCAGCTGGCTGCGGCGGGAGGCGATGCGCAGGGTGGAGCTGGCCATTGGACGCTTCGGGCGGCAGCGACGGCTGCCAGGCAACAGCCGCCCAGCCTAGGGACCGGCCTGTCCCTGTTTCCGGCCGGCGGGCGGAACGTGATCAGCTGATGGGATCAGGCGAAGAGATCCAGCGGCAGCGGTCCCCAGGTGTCCTCCGCGGCCGGATCGGAGGCGTCGTGGCCGGTGATCAGGATCCCTTCGCCAAGGCCGTCCTCCCGGCGAAGCTGAAACAAACCCGTGCGCTGGTTGCCCTTCAGGAACACGGGGCCGGGCTCTCCGGCCTGCTCCCCGTCGCCGGCCTCGGCAGACCGCAGGGCCGGCCAGTCGAAGGCCGCCTCGAGCTGGCGCAGGGCCGCCACGGCCGACGACGGGGAGGGGGCCATGATGCCGACCGTGAACCAGCCGCAGGCGCCCAGCAGGGCCGTGAGCTCGTCCCGCAGCAGGCGCCCCTGGGCGGCATCCAGACCAGGGGCGGAGCGGAGGCCCCGCAGGCCGGCCAGGTCGGTGATCGGGAGGTCGGTCGTCAAGGCGAGCGCTGCGGACGGATCGACCCACTCTGGGGGTCCGTGGCGGGGCGATCCCGCCAGAAACCGAGGCACACCGTCAGCCAGGCCAGGCCGACGGCGGCGCCTGCCACCAGATCCGTGGGCCAGTGGGCCCGCACGTAGAGGGTGCTCAGCCAGACCAGACCGACCAGCAGACAGGCGCCGGACGCCAGGGCAGGCCGCAGTCGCGGATGGTGGGAGCCCAGAATCACCACCATGGCGAAATAGAAGGCCACGGCCCCGGCCGCATGGCCGCTGGGGAAACTGTGGCCATCGAGCGGCAGCAGGCTTCCGGGGGGCCGCTGCCGACTGAACAGGGGCTTGAACACCAGATCCACCAGGATCAGGATCCCGCCGGTGGCCATCACCAGCAGGCGCAGATCCCTCCACCAGCGGCGCAGCACGAGGTGGATCAGCGCCATCGCCACCAGAACGGCGGTGAAACCGACACCGGTGGCCCGGTACACCTGGGTCAGCCCATCCCCCACCCAGCCATGCAGGTGGTCGCCGATCCGGGCCAGGAGGGCGTCGTCCAGCTGGGCCAGCGGCCGGCCAGGGGCCACGGCCACGAACAGCCCCACCAGCAGGGCGAGACAGGCGGGGAGCAGAACCTTCTCCCGCGGCAGCAGACGGAAGCTGATCACGGCATCAGATGGCGGCGGGGCACCCGCCAGAGGGCCAGCTCCCCCGAGCGGGACAGGCGCTCAATCCCCTCGGCGGGCAGGGCGAGCCCCTCGAGATCGCGGCGATCGCCCAGCAGCCGGACCGACCGGCTGGCCGGGGTGAGCAGGAGGGCGCCGGGCCCCTCCAGCGCCAGCTGATGGATATGGAGGCGATCGGAGACGAAGACGGCCTCGGGTTCGCCGTAAAACAGCAGGCTGTAGCGCTTGGTGCCGACGATGAGCAGGGGCTCATCGGGCTGGGCGGCGGCCTGGGCTGCGCGGGCCATCTGGCGCAGGGGCAGCTGGCGCTCGCGGTCGAGCAGGGGGCCGAGGGGCGCGATCACCAGGCCCAGTACCGCCAGGAAGCCGGCGAGGCTGGGCAGCCAGAGCCAGCCGGTCGCCGCCGGCCGCAACAGCAGCACCACCAGGGCCAGGGCCGTGAGCCCCAGACACAGGCTCAGCAGCAGAGGCAGACCCGAGCTGGAGAGGGCCGCTCCGAAGGCCGGATAGGCCGGATCGCTCGCCACCCACCCCGGCGCCAGGGCCGCCGCCACCGCCATGGCGGCCAGCAGCAGCACCTCGACGGCGGCGGTGATCCTCACCCCTGCCTTGCCACCGGCGGCCTGAGGCCCGGCGGACGCCTCCGGCAGGGGGCGCCACAGCAGCGCCACCAGCAGGCTTGCCGCCGGCAGGGCCGGCAGGATGTAGCCGGGCAGCTTGGTGGCGGCGGCGGAGAAGAAGGCCACCACCAGCACCATCCACAGCAGCAGGAAGAGGCCGAGTTCGGCGGGGGCACCCTCTTCATCGGCAGGATTGGCCGATCCCGATCGCCAGCGGCGGAGCCGCCAGAAGCCCTGGGCGGCGATCGCCAGGGGCAGGAAGAGCGACCAGGGGAGCACCAGCAGCACCAGCCAGGGCAGGTAGAACCAGGGGGGGCCGGGGTGGTCGTAGAGGACCGTGGTGAAGCGCTGCAGGTTGCTGAACCCGAGGAACCCGCCCAGGAAGTCACCGCCGTTGACGACAGCCGCCGCCGTGTACCAGGGGGCGCTGACGCCGAGGAACAGGGCCACCATGGCCAGCAGGGAACGCCAGCGCAGCCAGGATCGCCAGTGGTCCGTCAGCAGCAGGAAGACCACCACCACGAGGCCCGGCAGCAACAGCCCCACCGGCCCCTTGGCCAGCACGGCGATCCCGGCGAACAGCGCCATGGCCGCCCGGCCGAGGGCGGACCGCCAGGGGTGGGACCGGTGGCGATGGGCCAGCAGGAAGCCGAACAACGCCAGGCTGATGGCACTGGACAGGAACATGTCGGTGGTGGAGGTGCGTCCCCAGCCGATCCAGCCCGGGGTCGTGGCGATCACCCCGGCGGCCACGGCCGCCCGCAGCACCCGGGGCCGGCCGGCCTCACCCGCCGGCGACCAGGCCAGCATGAGGCCGAAGCCCGCCACCACCACGGCGCTGGCGGCGAGGGCCACCGGCAGCCGGGCCGCCCACTCGCTGACGCCGAACAGCCGGAAGCTCAGCCCCACCATCCAGTACCCCCAGACGGGGTAATCGAAGAAGCGCTCGCCGTTCCACCAGGGGGTGACCCAGTCGCCCCGCTCCAGCATCTGGTGGCCCACCTCCACGAACAGGGCCTCGGTCTTGTCCATCAGGCCAAGACTTCCCAGGCCCTGGAAGAAGGCCAGCCAGCAGAGCAGCAGCAGCCAGAGGCCGCTGAGCACCCAGATCATGCGCCGGTGGAACCGGGTGTGGGCGCTGTCGGGAGGAGCCCCTGGGGCAGCAGACACCATGCTGGGGAACGGCAAGGTCAAGGCGAAGTTAAGGCCAGGGCCCGCCGATCAGGGCCAGGGTCCACCGCGGCCACGGCCTAGGGGGTGTTCCAGACGAAGCGGGAGGAGGCCGCGTACTTCCATACGAAGTCGACGGCGATTCCCGCCAGCAGGGCCAGCAGCGGCTGCGGGGTGACCTGCCGGAAGAAGGCGGAGGAGACTCCCACGTTGGCCGCCATCCCCAGCGATGTGACGAGGAGAAAACGGACCAGACCGAACACCAGCGCCAGGCCGCTGAGCTGCTGGGAACGGAACGTCAGAACGTTGTTGATCAGGTAGTTGGAGCAGCCCGCGCAGACCACCGCAACCACCTGGGCCTGCTCAAAGCCCAGTCCGACCGCCTGCTGCATGAAGGCGAACACGAACAGGTGAATGCCGATGCCGGTGGCCCCCACCAGGGCGAAGCTGACGGCCCGCCGGGGCACCATGCGCAGCAGCAGGGTGTGCAGGATCGAGACGCCCAGATCCCAGATCACCGCCAGGTTCAGCTTCGACTCTCCGGCGGTGCGGGGCTGGAATCGCAGCGGCACCTCCGCGACAGCCAGGTGACCGTGGCTGATGGCCAGGAGTTCATAGAGAAACTTGAAGCCGTTGACATCCACCTGTCGGACGAACGGCAGGCACCGCTCCGGGCGCAGGGCGAAGAACCCACTCATGTAATCGGTGAGGTGGCGGTAGCGGGGCAGGCTGAAACGGGCCACCGCATTGGCCCAGGTGGAGTTGCGCTCCCGCTGCTCGCTGAGGCCCTGGATGCTGGCCTGATGGTGAAACCGGCTGCCGATCATCAGATCACCGCCGCTGGCCAGCAGGGCGGCAACGGCCTGGTCCACGGCGGCAGGCTCGTGCTGCCCATCGCTGTCCATGACCACAACGACATCACCGGTGGCATCGAGGATGCCTTCCTTGATGGCACTGGAGAGCCCGAAACGTCCGACCCTCCGAATCAGCCTGACGCTGTCATGAAGATGGGCCAGTTGACGGACTTTTTCGGAGGTTCCATCGTTGGAATCATCATCAACGAAGAGCAACTCAAGATCATATTGATCACGCAAGGAAAGCAGAGCCGTGACCATGGGCTCGACATTATCGCGTTCATTGAAGGTGGGCAGAACGACCGACAGCCGCAAGGGTTGGCCACTTTCAGTCATTGATTGGCTGCCCATGGTTTGGAGGAACTTTCATGCCATCGCAGAAGCAATGAAAGCTCCTCTGGATCAATGGGCGGTTACTTGATGTACTCCTTGAGAACGCCGTTGCGGTTGGGGTGGCGGAGCTTGCGCAGAGCCTTGGCCTCAATCTGGCGAATGCGTTCACGGGTCACATCGAAGATCTGACCGATTTCCTCCAGGGTCTTCATCCGGCCATCATCCAGGCCGTAGCGGAGACGCAACACATCCCGCTCACGGGGGCTGAGGGTGGCGAGCACCCCCTCCAGATCTTCCCGCAGCAGATTCTTGGCCACATCCTGCTCAGGATTCTCGATGTCGGCCTCAATGAAGTCGCCAAGCCTGGAGTCTTCCTCCTTGCCTATGGGGGTTTCCAGGGAGATCGGCAGCTGGGCGGACTTGGCGATGAAGCGCAGCTTCTCAATCGTCATCTCCATGCTCTCGGCAATCTCCTCTTCCGTGGGCTTGCGGCCGAACTCCTGGGAGAGGGTCTTGGTGGTTTTCTTGATCCTGGAGATGGTCTCGTACAGGTGGACGGGGAGCCGGATGGTGCGGCTCTGATCGGCGATCGCCCTTGTGATCGCCTGGCGGATCCACCAGGTGGCATAGGTGGAGAACTTGTAACCCTTTTCGTGGTCGAACTTCTCGGCAGCACGGATCAGGCCGAGGCTGCCCTCCTGGATCAGATCCTGGAAGGAAAGGCCACGGTTCATGTATTTCTTGGCGATCGACACGACCAACCGCAGGTTGGACTGGACCATCTTTTCCTTGGCCCGTCTGCCCAGCATCAGCCGTCGACGGAACTTGATCAGGGGCATGTCGAAGATGCCGGCCCATTCCTTGGTGTCGGGGAAATGGCCCTTGTCGGCTTCGAACTCGGCCGCCTTCTCCTCCAGTTCGAGCAGGTCGGCGATCTTGCGGGCCAGCTCGATCTCCTCATCGGGCCGGAGCAGGCGGATGCGACCGATTTCCTGGAGGTAGACGCGAATCGAATCCTCGGTGTAGACCCCCTTCGGCCCCACCTTGATGCTGGCCAGGGCCTTGGCCCCCTTGGCGTCCTTGGGCAGGTCGCCGCCCGCGTCCACCGCGTCATCGCCGGCATCGAGGGCGTCGTCGAGAACGACCACCACGGGCTTGGCGGCGGCAGGCTTCGCCGCCGCCTTGGAACTGGCCTTGGCGGCGGGCTTGGCGCCCGTCTTGGGACTGGCCGTCTTGGAGGTCACCGCCTTGGCGTGGGCGGCGGTCTTTCTGACGGTGGCGGAAGTGGCCGCGGGCTCAATCGGCAGCACGTCCCCGTTGGCGGTAACGGTGGCCAGGATTTCAGGAACGGCGGCTTTGGCCTTGGCGGCGACTGGGCTCATGGAAACGACGCGAAAAGGGAGGGAGCAGGGGAGAGGAAGGCGGGAGCGGACTGGCGGGTGACGACCCGCTCGATCCATCGGTGGTCAGCAGCGAAATCCCGTTCCGGGGCTCCCATCCTCCATGGAGCCGGCGGGAAGCAGGTCGGGAGGGCAGGGGGTGGCGGAAGGGATGACCCCCGTCACGGAGGTCCTGTGTATGGATCGGAGATGGATCGCTCCAGGAGCGCGAAAGGGATGGGGAAGAACGGCCAGAGCCGGTGCAGGGCTGTCACGGGTGGTCTCAGACCGGAGAAATGGGGAGGGATTGAATCCCTGCATCCTCAGCGGGTCTTCCCTGTGGACGGAACTCTGCGCGGTTCCGACGGCAGCCTTGCGAGCGGCCCAACCCGTCCATCCTAGGAATGGCATGAGATCTTTGCAAGATTGCCAGCCAGCTCTTCACCCTCCTCTCCCCGAACAGCGGCTCCGGGCTGGCTGGAGGTCTGGCTGGAAGCCGGCCGTGAGGGGCGGACCTTCACCTACGCCAATCCCGCAGCCCTGGGCATCGGTGTGGGGGACCTGGTGCGGGTCCGTCTCCAGGGGCGGCCCCACGCGGGCCTGGTGGTGGCAACGGCAACGGCCTGCCCGGACGCCATGGAGGGACGGCCGATCCTGCCGGTGGAGGCGGTGCTGCAGGGCGCCGCGGTCGACCCCCACTGGCAGGCCCTGATCGAGGCGGTGGCCCGGGACTGCCACACCGGCCTGTTCCGCACCCTGAAGAGCGCCCTGCCGCCCGGCTGGCTGGGGCAGACCCGCCGGCCACCCGCGGGCCAGGGGCGGATCCTCTGGACGGTGCGGCTCAACCCCGACACCACCGCAACAGCCAGCCACCCCCGGCAGCAGGAGCTGGTGGACCATCTGGTCCGCCACGGCGGAGCACGGCGGCTGCGCGATCTGGTCCAGGAGGATGGCTTCGGGCGCACCCTGATCGGCACGATGGAACGCCGGGGCCTGCTGCTCAGGGAGGCCGGCCGCGGCCCTGTGCTGGCCGGTGGCGGCGGCGCCGGGTCCACGCCCCTGGCCCTGGAGCCCCCCCAACGGGCCAGCCCGGCCCAGGCCGAAGCGATGGCGGCGATCGCCGGCGCCCCGCCCGGCCAGGCCCTCTTGCTGTGGGGGGTGACCGGATCCGGCAAGACGGAGGTTTATCTGCAGGCCGCTGCCCGGGAACTGGCGGCGGGGCGGAGCGTGCTGATCCTGGCGCCGGAGATCGGCCTGATCCCCCAGCTGCTCGACCGCTGCCGGCGGCGCTTCGGCGGGGCGGTGATCGAGTACCACAGCGGGATGGGCGACGGCGAGCGGGTCGCCACCTGGCGGCGCTGCCTTGAGGCCGCCCGGCACCGCGAGGCCTGCCTGGCCGTGGGCACGCGCTCCGCCGTCTTCCTGCCGCTGGGCCAGCTGGGGCTGATCGTGCTCGATGAGGAACACGATGGCTCCTACAAGCAGGAGAGCCCCATGCCCTGCTACCACGCCCGGGACGTGGCCCGGCTGCGGGCCCGCCAGACCGGGGCCCGGCTGGTGCTCGGCAGTGCCACCCCCTCCCTCGAAACCTGGTGGCGCTGCCAGGCAGGGCCGCAGGGGGTGCCCGGCGACACCCGCCTGCTGCCGCTGCCGGCACGGATCGGCCACCGGCCCCTGCCACCGGTGCGGCTGGTGGACATGCGCCAGGAGCTCGTCGACGGCCACCGCCGCCTGATCAGCCGCCCCCTGATGGCCAGGCTGGAAACCCTGCAGGAGCGCGGCGAGCAGGCCGTCGTGCTGGTGCCCCGGCGCGGCTATCGCTCCTTCCTGAGCTGCCGCAGCTGCGGCGAGGTGGTGCTCTGCCCCCATTGCGACGTGGCCCTGACCGTGCATCGCGGCCCCAGGGTCGGCGGCCGGGAGGGTCGGGAGTGGCTGCGCTGCCACTGGTGCGACCACCGCCAGGAGATGGGCGACCGCTGCGGCCACTGCGGCTCCACCGCCTTCAAGCCCTTCGGTGCCGGCACCCAGCGGGTGATGGAGCAGCTGGCCACCGAGCTGGAGGGCCTGCGGCTGATCCGCTTCGACCGCGATACCACCCGGGGCCGGGATGGCCACCGCCGCCTGCTGGAACGCTTCGCCGCCGGCGAGGCGGATGTGCTGGTGGGCACCCAGATGCTCGCCAAGGGGATGGACCTGCCCGCCGTCACGCTGGCTGCTGTGCTGGCGGCCGATGGCCTGCTGCACCGGCCGGATCTGCGGGCCTCGGAGCAGTGCCTGCAGCTGCTGCTGCAGCTCGCCGGCCGGGCTGGCCGGGGCGAACGCCCCGGAGAGGTGCTGGTGCAGACCTACAGCCCGGACCATCCCGTGATTCGGCACCTGGTCGACGGCCGCTACGGGGCCTTCCTGGCGGAGGAGCTGGAGCTGCGGCGCCAGGGCGGCATGGTGCCCTTCGGGCGGGCCTGCCTGCTGCGGCTGGCCGGTCCGACCGCCAGCGGCACCGCCACCGCCGCCGCCGCCCTGGCCGAACAGATCCGCCCGGCCGTGGAGCGGGCCGGCTGGATGCTGATCGGGCCGGCGCCCGCTCCGGTGGCCCGGGTGGCGGGCCGGAGCCGCTGGCAACTGCTGCTCCACGGCACCCAGCCGGGGCCGGCCGCCCCAGGGGCGGCCCTGCCCCTGCCCCCCGAAGCCGACCTGCGGCGGGTCCTGCCGCCGGGGGTGAGCCTGACGATCGACCCGGATCCGCTGGAACTCTGAGGCCGGCGGCCAGGGCCTCAGGCCGGCAGTTCCGGCAGGCCAAAGCCCAGCCGCCGACGGATCGCCTGCAGGGCGAGCACCAGCGGCAGGGCCAGGCCCACCGCCGCCGCCCCCACCCCCAGGCCACTCCAGCGCCAGCAGCGCAGCTCCAGCACGTTGACCTGGCCTGGCTGGAGGGGCCAGAGCAGGGGACGGCCGCCGCCGGAGTCCTTGGGAGGGGCGGCGGCGATGGCGGCGGGGCTCGCCCGCAGGACCGCCGCCGGCCGTACCGGGGCGAGCACAAGCCCCAGATCCAGCCCTGGGATCGCCTCGAGCGGCTGCAGATCGAGCTGCAGCAGCAGGTGCTGCCGCACCCCCACCAGCCAGTTGCGCTCCTCCCAGACCACCACCGGCGCCGCCAGGGCGACGCCGCTGAGCTGGCCCGCCACCTCCAGGCTCCCCGCCAGGGCTGCCAGGGCCTGGCGGGCCGGCAGCACAGGGGTGGAGAGGCTCGGCTCCGCCTTTCCCCCCGTCAGGCGGAAGGGACCAGGGGGTGGAATCCGGGGCTCGCGCCCCCCAAGCGCCGCGACGAACCGGCGCTGCCAGGGGCTTTCCGGGCCACCGGTGCTGCGCAGCTGGTGGCTCACCTGCAGCCGCCCGGGTCCGTCGAAGCGCAGCTCGGTGCGTACCTCCATGCAGCCCCCCAGCAGGGAAGCCAGCAGCAGGAGCACCTCCGCCACCACCACCGCAAAGCCCACCGGAGCGCGGGTGGGTCCCACCGGCGGGGGTGGCGGGGGCTCGGGCCGCCGGCGGGAGCGGCGGCTGACCCCGGCACCGACCCCTTCAACGGGGGTGGTGCCGGTGAGGTCCGGCAGTGTGAGCGACCAGTTGCTGGGGCGGCGCAGCTCCGGGGCCTCGAGCACCATCAGCAGCGCCTTGGCCTGGGCACGCAGCGTCGGGTCCTGGCAACGCACCAGACTGCGGCAGCAGGAGGCGGCCTGGTCGGTGCGGCCCTGGCCCATCAGGGCGGTGGCCATCAGCAGACGCAGCTCAGCGCCGGCGGAGGTGAGTGGGGAACGCTCCTGCTGAAGGGGCTCCAGCAGCCGCAGCACCTGGCCGTACTCGCCGCGATCCAGGGCCCACCGGGCCTCAGCCAGCGGATCCTCAGGCATGCAGCAGGCCGGGGCTGCCCACCACCATGGTGCCGATGCCGGCGTTGGTGAACACCTCCAGCAGCAGGGAATGGGCCACCCGGCCATCGATGATGTGGGCCGCCTTGACCCCCTGGGCCAGGGCCCGGATGCAGCATTCGGTCTTGGGCGTCATCCCCCCTTCCACCACCCCGTCGGCGATCAGCCCCCGCGCCTCCGAGAGGCTGAGTTCCCGGATCAGGCTGGTGGGGACGTTGCGGTCCCGCAGGATGCCGGGGGTGTCGGTGAGCAGGATCAGCTTCTCCGCCTGCAGGGCCGCCGCCAGCTCTCCGGCCACGGTGTCGGCATTGATGTTGTGGGCCAGGCCATCGGCGTTGGGGGCCACGCTGGAGATCACCGGGATGTAGCCGGCCGCCAGCAGGGGGGAGAGCACCGAAGGGTCCACCCGCGCCACGTCCCCCACCACGCCCAGGGTGCCATCCCCCATCGTGCGGGCCTGCACCAGGCCCCCATCGCTGCCGGACAGGCCCACCGCCCGGCCCCCCACCCGGTTCAGACCGTTGACGATCTGCTTGTTGACCCGGCCCACCAGCACCATCTCCACCACGTCCATGGTGTCGGGGCAGGTGACCCGCAGGCCGTCCTGGAAGCGGGGCTCGATCGCCAGTTTCTCCAGCCACTGGTTGATCTCCGGCCCGCCGCCGTGCACCACCACCGGCTGGACACCGACGCAGGCCAGCAGGGCCAGGTCACGGAAGACGGCCTCCCGCAGGTCGTGCCGCAGCATCGCGGCCCCGCCGTACTTGATGACGATGCGGCGGCCGGCGAAACGCTGGATGTAGGGCAGCGCCTCACTGAGAACGGACACCCGCAGGGTGTCCTCCGAGCTGATGTGCCGATCGGGACTCAAGGGAGGGGGGCGGCGAGGGACGGGTCGTAGCTGGCGGGGTCCGGGGAGGGGGCCGGCAGCAGGCTCAGCATCAGGCGGTCAGGGCCGGCCTGTTGCAGGTCGGCGGTCAGCCCGGGACCAAAGAACCGGCCCAGGCGGTCCTGGCGATCCCGCCAGCGCTCGAACGGCACCCCCTGGCACTCGATGGTCAGCCGCAGCCCGTAGCCGCCGCCGACCTCCAGCTCCTCGACGGCCACCAGCTGGGGTGGGGCGTCCTCGTCCCAGAGCTTGAGGGCCTCGAGGGAGCTCTCCAGGTGGGCCTTCTGGCCGTAGCGCCAGCGGGTGACATCGGCCAGAAGCTTGCGCAACGGTTCGCTCTCAGGACGCTGGCGCAGATCACGCAGCAGGGCCGCGGGGGTGAGGCGCTCGGCCGGCGGCAGCTCGGAGGACTTCAGGGCCAGGCCCCCCAGCAGGATCGGCACGCCATAGAACACACCGGCCAGGCTGATGTTGGGGCTGTCGGTCGCGTAGGCGATCGAACCGATCACGGTGAGCACGGCACCGGCCACGGTCACCAGGCTGCCGGGGGAGAGAAACGCTTGCATCGCCCCATTGTCCAGCAGCGGGGGGCAGGATGGAGCCCCCCAGGCCTGCCCCGCCAGCCCCATGGCCAGCCATCCCGATCACCAGCCCGATGTCACCACCGCCGGTCCCGGGGATTCCGGGACTGAGGGTGGCACCCCCTGGAGCGCGGCAGCGGCCCCCTCGACGGCCGAATTGCTCTGTCAGCTGGGGGAAGACCGGCTCTGGCTGCTGCGCCAGCTGGACAGCGGCCGCTGGAGCCAGTGGCGGCTCGATCTGGCGGCCCTGGAGCGGGAACTGGGTCAGCTGATCGACCAGGCCGGCGAACGGCTCTGATCCAGGACCCGCATCGGATCAGAAGGGAATGTCGTCATCGTCATCGCCCAGGGGCACCAGGGGGGAGGTGTCCCACACCGGCGCCGCCGCCTCGGCCGGCGCGACGCTGGCGGGGCGGGAGGGGGCCGGCACCGGGGCCCGGCGCGGGGCTGGGCTGGATGAGCCTGCGGCGGCCCGGGGTGCGGGCGCTGGGGCTGGCGCTGGGGTCTGGGCCGGGGCCGGGGCCATACCAGTCCCGGCCGTGAGGGGATGGAGCCGCGCCAGGGTGAACTCCGCCCGCTTCTCCTTGATGCCGTCCTGCCGGGTGACGGTGTTCATCCGCAGCCGCCCCTCGAGGACAAGCCGCTGACCCACCTGAACCCTGTTCTGGAGGTCCTGGGCCAGGTTCCCCCAGCCGACCACCTTCAGCTGGCCCGGGGGATCATCGGGCCGCAGACCCTCAATCTGCACGGCCATTTCGGCCACCGGCGTCTGGTTGTCCTGGGTGTAGCGCACCTGGGGCGCCTCCAGGACCTCCACCTCCAGCAAGCAGTGATTCACGCCAGGTCCAAGGGATGGGAGGTCCCATCCTGAAGCATCCTCCCGACGGGATCGAGGGCGTTCCGCCCGGTCGCTCCGGCGGCTGCGGCCGGATCTGGCTGATCGCCGGCACCGGGGAAGGCCCCCCCCTGGCGCGGCATCTCCTGGCTGGGGGCTGGCGCCTGAAGGTGTCCCTGGTGAGCCGGGCCGCCGCCCTGGCCTACGGCGCCCACCCCCACCAGGAGCTGGCCATCGGGGCGATCGGCGCGTCGGAGGGGCCGGCGGCCGGGGTCGCCGCCGAACTGGGCGAAGCCCGCCGGCGGGGCACCCCCTACACCTGGGTGATCGATGCCACCCATCCCTTTGCCACCCGCATCAGCGCCGCCCTGGCCCTCAGCTGCGCCGCCCTGGGGCAGCCCCTGCTGCGGCTGGGGCGACCCGGTCTGAACGCCACCGGCGCCGTCGTCCTGGCCGATGTGGCCAGCCTGGGTGCCCATTGCCGGCCAGGCGAGCGGTTGCTGCTGGCCATCGGCGCCCGCCGCCTGGGCGACGCCGTGGCGGCCGCACCCCTGGCTCGGCACCACGCCCGCCTGCTGCCCCACGCCGAAGCCCTGGCGTTGGCCCTGGCCGCCGGACTGCCGCCGGCTCGCCTGGCCCCCCTGCGGCCCAGCGGCGACGGGCGCATCGAGCGGGCCCTCTGCCGCCACTGGGGCATCGAAGCGGTGCTGTGCCGCCGCTCCGGCGGCGCCAACGAAGCCCAGTGGCACCGGATCTGCGCCGAACTGGGCCTGCGCCTTCTGCTCCTGGAGCGCCCCCCGGAACCGGGCCAGGGCGAAGCGCTGCCGCTGCGGGAGCTGCTGCAACGCCTGGGCCAGAGTGGCCCCCATGGCTGATCCCGCCCCCACAACCCTGAGCCTGGTGCTGACCACCGAAGCCGACCGGGAGCGGGCCGAGGCCCTGGCCCGGGACCTGCTGGAGCGGGGCCTGGTGGCCTGCGCCAGCCTGCACCCGGTGGTGTCGTTGTACCGCTGGCAGGGGCAACTGGAGCGGAGCGAGGAGGTGCAGCTGCTGCTCAAGACGACGCCCCAGGCCCTGGAGGCGCTGCGCCGCGCCCTGGACGAGCTGCACAGCTACGACACCCCCGAATGGATCCACTGGACGGCCGCCAGCGATGGCCCCTACGGCCACTGGCTGCTGGAGCAGCTGCCGCTCAGCCCAGGTGGCGGGCCACCAGTTCCGGCAGGGAGGCCTGGGGGCGGGGACCCAGCTGGGTGACCACCTGGCCGGCGCAGAGCGAACCGAGCTGACCGCAGCGCTCCAGGCTTTCCCCCCTGGTGTGGCCGTAGAGGAACCCGGCGGCATAGAGATCCCCGGCACCGGTCGTGTCCACCAGGGGGCCGAGCTGGAAGGGCTCGATCGCCAGGGTGGTGTCACCGCTCAGCAGCACGGAACCCCGCTCGCTGCGGGTGAGGGCCGCCACCTTGCAGCGGCCCCGCACCTGGTCGGCGGCCGCCTCGAAACTGTCGCTCCCGTAGAGGGAGGTGATCTCCGTCTCGTTGGCGAACAGCACATCGACATGGCCATCGACCAGCTCCTGGAAGCTCTGGCGGTGCCGCTCCACGCAGAAGGCGTCGGAGAGGGAGAGGGCCACCTCGCCGCCGCTGGCACGCATCACCTCGGCGGCCGCGATGAAGGCCCGCTTGGCCTCCTCGCTGTCCCAGAGGTAGCCCTCCAGGTAGAGCACCTTGGCCTGGCGCACCATCTCCAGGTCGAGGTCGGCGGGATCCAGGCCCACCGAAGCCCCGAGGTAGGTGCACATGGTGCGCTGGGCATCGGGGGTGACCAGGATCAGGCAGCGGGCGGTGGAGGGTCCGCTGCTGGCGGGGGGCGTCTCGAAGCTGGCCCCCACGGCCCGGATGTCGTGGGCAAAGATCGCCCCGAGCTGGTCGTCCCTGACCCGGCCGATGAAGCCCGCCTGGCCGCCCAGCTGGGCGATGCCGGCCAGGGTGTTGGCCGCGGAGCCGCCGGAGGTCTCCAGGCCAGCGCCGACGCTGGCGTAAAGCCGTTCGGCCTGCTGCTCATCCACCAGGGCCATGGTGCCCTTGGTGAGGCCGTGGGCCTCCAGGAAGGCGTCATTGGACTGGACGAGGACATCGACGATGGCGTTGCCGATGCCGACGACATCGAAACGCTTGGCGGAACTGGTCAAAGGGAGGGCGACAGGGGGACGGCTGGGATCGGGCTCAGACGCTGAGCAGGGCCCGCTTGGGGCCATGGATCGGATCCTCGACGACGATCGTCTGATCCCGCTGGGCTCCGAGGGAGACGATGGCGATCGGCACCTCCATCAGTTCGGCCAGGAAGCGCAGGTAGGCCATGGCGGTGGGGGGCAGATCCTCCAGGGAACGGCAATCGGCCGTGGAGCACTGCCAGCCGGGCAGGCTGCGGAACACGGGGCGGCAGCGGGCGAATTCGTCGGAGCTGCTGGGGAAGTGGTCGATGCGGCGGCCATCGAGTTCGTAGGCCACGCAGACCTGGATCTCGTCCAGCTCATCGAGCACGTCGAGCTTGGTGATCGCCAGGCAGTCGAGGCCGTTCACCTCGACCGCATAGCGGCCGATGACCCCGTCGAACCAGCCGCAGCGGCGGCGGCGGCCGGTGGTGGTGCCGAACTCCCCGCCCCGGTCGCAGAGGTGGTCGTTGAGGCTGCCCTCCAGCTCGGTGGGGAAGGGTCCTTCGCCGACCCGGGTGGTGTAGGCCTTGGCCACGCCGATCACCCGGTCGATCAGGGTGGGGCCCACGCCCGCGCCGATGCAGGCACCGCCCGACACGGGATTGGAGGAGGTGACGTAGGGATAGGTCCCGTGGTCGAGGTCGAGCAGGGTGCCCTGGGCGCCCTCGAAGAGAATGTTCTTGCGGGCCCGGGCCGCCTCGTGGATGGTGCGGGTGCAATCCACCACGTGGGGGGCCAGCCGGCGGCCGTAGGCGGCGTACTCCTCGATCACCGCGTCGGGATCCAGGGCGGGGATGCCGTAGACCTTCTCGAGCAGGTCGTTTTTCTCGGCGAGGGGGCCGAGCAGACGGTCGCGGAGGCAGTCGGGGTCGAGCAGGTCGATGACCCGGATGCCGTTGCGCTGGGATTTGTCGGCATAGGTGGGGCCGATGCCCCGCCCCGTCGTGCCGATGCGGCGGTCGCCCCGGCGTTGCTCCATCGCCAGATCGAGCAGCCGGTGGTAGGGCATCGTCACGTGGGCCGTGGAGGCCAGCTTCAGGCCGGAGACATCAATCTCCAGCTCCAGCAGGGTGTCGATCTCGCCCAGCATCACCTTGGGATCCACCACCGTCCCCGATCCGATCAGGCAGATGGTGTCCGGGTAGAGGATCCCGGAGGGGATCAGGTGCAGCTTGAGGACCCGGTCCTCGACGACGATGGTGTGCCCGGCGTTGACCCCGCCCTGATAGCGGACCACGACATCGGCGGAGCGACTCAGCAGATCGGTGATCTTGCCTTTCCCTTCGTCACCCCATTGCGCACCGATGACGACAACATTGGCCAAGGAAACAGCGGCCCGTAGCCGCTTCTAAGCACAAGGGGAGAGCTTCTCAGATCAGGGTCCCCTTCGTCAAAGGATCAGGCCCCTCGCACCGCCGACGCTTCAGCTTTCTTGAGCTCCTTCTCGAGGCGGGCGCGCAGCGTGTCCGGCAGGGGGCGGTTGGCGTAGCCGGCGTAGTGGGCCGCCAGGGAGTTCACCGCGGTCTGCATGGTGGTGAACGAGGCCAGGCCGTGGATGTCCTGACGGGGGCGGTAGAGGGCGGTGTAGCCGTTGATCAGCTGACGGGCCTGCACCTCCGCCTCCTGGCGGGCGGGGTCCTCCTGGGGCAGGGCGATGGTGGTCAGCAGGGTCTGGGCGACGCTGACCGTGTCATCGACGTAGTTGCCGCTGAGGCCGGCGGTGGCCTGGCTGCAACCGCTCAGTCCGAGGCAGAGGCACAGGCCGAGGGCCAGAAGGGGACGGAGCAGGCTGCGGCGCAGGAAGGCGACCAAGGGAGGAACGGCGTCTGGCGAAATCCTACGGGGATGCACCCTGGAGCCCGAGCAGCTGCTCGAGGGCGGCATCCGCCGTGAGCTCCCGCTTGCCCATGTCGCCGCTGCGGTCCACCAGTTCCACCGTCCGCTCCCCGGCGCCACGGCCCACCACCAGCCGCCAGGGGATGCCGATCAGGTCGGCGTCCTTGAACTTCACCCCGGCCCGCTCGGGGCGGTCGTCGAGCAGCACGTCGATGCCGGCCTGCAGCAGGCGGCCGTAGAGCTCCTCGGCCAGGGCCACCTGCACCGGATCCTGGCTGCTGGCGATCACGATGATCACCGTGTAGGGCGCGATCGCCACGGGCCAGCGGATCCCGTCGGCGTCGTGGTGCTGCTCGACGGCCGCCTGGGCCAGGCGGGAGACGCCGATGCCGTAGCAGCCCATCCAGAGGGGCTCCTCGTTGCCGGCCTCGTTGGTGAAGCGGGCCCCCAGGGCCTCGGAATACTTGCGCCCCAGCTGGAAGATGTGACCCACCTCAATGCCCCGGGCCGCCTCCAGCCGCTGGGAGGGATCGTGCAGGCAGCGGTCTCCCGGCTGGGCCGCCCGCAGGTCCACCACCTCGGGCAGCGGACAGAGCTCACCCCAGCGGGCCCCCACCAGGTGCTCGTCAACGCGGTTGGCCCCGCAGACGAAGGCCTCGAGTTCAGCGGCGGAGGGGTCCGCCAGCCGCAGCAGCGGCGCCGCCTTGCCGGGGGCTTCGCCCTGGCGCAGGGTCGGATCCTCCAGATGGGGACCCACGAAGCCGAAGGGCACGGTGTCGGAGATCTGGTCGGCCAGCAGCGGCACGATCTCCAGCAGGGCGCCGGCGTCCGGGCAGCGGGCCGTCACCGCGTTGGCCAGCTTGACCTCGTTGAGCTGCTGGTCGCCCCGCAGGCACACCAGCACCCCGCGGGGGGGCGCCGCGGCGAAGCGCGCCAGCAACAGCAGCACCTTCAGGGTCTGGGTGGGGTCGAAACCGTGGGCCGCGCACAGATCTTCGATGCTCTTCTGGGCGGGCGTGGCCAGCGGCCGGCAGGCGCCGGCCTCCAGGGGGACCGGCGCCGCCGGCAGGGAGACCGCCCGCTCCTGGTTGGCGGCATAGCGGCCGTCCGGGCTGGCCAGGATCAGGTCCTCACCCGCCTCGGCGGTGACCATGAACTCCTGGCTGGCGGAGCCGCCGATGGCACCGCTGTCGGCCTCGACCGCCACGGCCCGCAGCCCGCAGCGCTCGAAGATGCGTCGGTAGGCGCCGTCCATGGCGGCATAGGTGCGCCGCAGACAGGCCTCGTCGGCATGGAAGGAATAGGCGTCCTTCATGATGAATTCCCGCCCCCGCATCAGGCCGAACCGGGGCCGGATCTCATCGCGGAACTTGGTCTGGATCTGGTAGAGGCAGACCGGCAGCTGGCGGTAGGAGCGCAGCAGGTCGGCCGCCAGCTCGGTGACCACCTCCTCATGGGTGGGGCCGAGCCCCAGGGATCGCTCCTGGCGATCGACCAGGTGGAACATGATCCCCTCCCCGGCGGTGTAGCCATCCCAGCGGCCGCTGCGTCGCCAGAGGTCGGCGGGCTGCAGCTGGGGCAGCAGGGTTTCGAGGGCGTCGACGGCGGCCATCTCCTCGCGGACGATGGCGGAGACCTTCTGGAGCACCCGCCAGAGCAGGGGCAGGTAGGCGAAGATTCCCGGCGCCAGCCGCCGCATGTAGCCGGCCCGGAGCAGCAGCTTGTGGGAGGTGATCTCCGCTTCGGCCGGGTCGTCCCGAAGCGTCACCAGCATCAGGCGGGAGACGCGCATGGAGAAAGTCCGGTTCGGCGCTGGACGCTATCACCGCAGGCCCGCTGACCCCGGCGCCGCAGGGGGCGAAGACTGAGTCGCCGCAACGGCCTTGCCCCTGGGACAGGGCCTGCCGCGGGCGAAAAACTCTGCTAGTGTCAGCCGCTAGTCCAGCGTGTCCAACACCAGTCTCAATGCTCGCTCACCCTGCCCAGGCCGGCTCCTCCATGGGCGGCCCCCCTGCGTCGGTGGCTCGGTCAGAGGCTCTTTCGCCGCCCCCGTCGCAGGCGTTGCAGGCTGAGCCCGGCGCCGAGGCAGAAACCCTGATCGGCATTGATGAGGTGCAGCGGTCCCTGAACCGGTCCCGCGCCTCGGTGTATCGCTACACCAACACCGATCCCCGCAATCTCAACCCCCCCTTCAACCCCCGCAAACTCAATCCCGAGTACCGCAGCGACCAGAAGGAGCCCCTGGTCTTCCACCCCCACGAGGTCGCCCGCTTCGCCCGTGACGTGCTGCGCATCAAGGAAGTGACGGTGGAGGTGCTCAACTCCCCCTCCACCGCCACCCAGCAGTTGCTGGCGTCGATCCTGGAGGAGCTGCGGGCGATCCGCGCCCGGCTCGATGGGGTCGATGCTCCCCCCGCCGACCTCCACCTGCACCGCCAGCAGCACTCCCAGTCACGGCCGGCGGCCTGAGGCCCCAGCCTGTCGGCAAGCACCGACAGAGGGGCCGACCGGGCCGATCAGTGTCAGAATCCTCCAAACCACCCTTTGTTTCCCGCCCAGTGCATCGGTCCTTCCGCTGCACGACTGCATGGATCACGTCCAACACGCCCGGCCCTTCCCCCGCTCCGGTTCCCATCACGGAACCACACCCTCCAGCGCCGCCCCTGGCTCCCTGCTCAGCACCGGATCAGCAGGAAGCAGTGTCGATGGTGTTTCCCTGCCCACCGGCGACGCCGAGTCCAGTGGAGAGCCTGACAGTCCGGGGCCCAGAGTCTCCAGCCCCGGCCAGGCTCCCATGGCGGACCTGTTCTTCGACCAGCCCTTCGGAGCCCTCGCCGGTGTTCTGCTCGGCTTCGTGACGCTGCTGGTGCCCCTGGCCGGGGTGATCACCGACAGGCCTCTGCTGCCTGGCCCCGAGGAGTCCAGCGAGCGGCGCTTCAGGCCCGTCGCTGTAGCAGAAAGCCCTGGAAGTCGAGGGCCTGGAAAAACGGTGCCGGATCGCTGAGGCCGGCGGCTTCCACGAGGGCCGTCAGGCGGGCGATGCCGATGGGGTGGAAGCCCTGGATCTGGGCGGTGGGATCCACCGCCTCCCCATCCACCCCACTGGCCCGCTGGAAGCAGCGCCAGGCTTCGGCCACCTGGGGCGACAGGGGCGACCGCTCCGGGCGCATCAGATCGACGAGCACCAGCTGACCCTGGGGCCTGAGGCTGCGGGCCAGGGCGGACAGGAAGGCCAGCTTGGTGCCGTCATCGGGAAGGGACTGCAGCACCAGCACCGAGAGGGCGCCATCGAAACGGGCTTCGGCGCCCAGCTGCTCCACCGTGGCGTGATGCCAATCGATCCGATCCCGGTGCTGCAAGCGCTGCTGTGCCACCGCCAGCATCTCCGCCGATGGATCGATGGCGGTGAGCCGCCAGTCGGGACGCTGGGCCTCAGCCTCCAGCAGTTCCGCCCCTGTGCCGCAGCCCGCCACCAGCACCGACGAGCCCTGCTCCGTCGCCAGGGGGGAGGAGGCCAGAAGCGCCACCGACAGGCGGGCCAGGCTGGCGTAGCCGGGGATCAGCTGCTGCACCACCAGGTCGTAGGTGCCTTGCCTGGCCGGGGCGGGATCGGAGGAGAGCAAGGCTCGCTGGCAACCCCCCCATCGTAGGGAGCCCCCCCGGCTGGTCCCAATCCTTTCCCATGGTCCGGATCCTTTCCCAAGGCAACGAAAGTGGGATCGTTGGGACGCGGTGTGACCTAAGTTGGGCGGCGCCCCCCACCCCCGATCGACCGTGCCCACCATCCGTTTCGAAAAGGAAGGCCAGCAGGTTGGTTGCATCGAAGGGGCCAATCTCCGCAAGGCGGCCCTTGATGCCGGGGTGAATCCCTACACGGGCCTCAACAACCTCAACAACTGCGGCGGCCTCGGCCAGTGCGGCACCTGCGTGGTGGAAGTGGTGGAGGGGGCCCGCAACCTCTCCCCCCGCAGCGATGTGGAGGAGGTCTACCTGGCGGATCGGCCCTCCAGCTACCGCCTGAGCTGCCGCACCACCGTCAACGGGGACGTCACCATCCGCACCAAGCCGGACGCCGGCGTGGGCAAGGGCTCCAACAGCCTGGTCGGCGCCCTCAAGGCTCTCGTCGGCCGCAAGTGAACCTCGATGGCTGATCAGGCCGTCCACCGCCTCTTCCATTACGCCGGCTGCAGCACCTGTCGCAAGGCCCTGGCCTGGTTGCGGGAACGGCAGACGCCCTTCGAAGCCATCGACATCACCACCACCCCGCCGTCGCTGGAGCTGCTCGAAGCGGCCCATGGGCAGCTGGGTGGTTTCGGCCGTCTGTTCAACACCAGCGGCCAGAGCTACCGGGCCCTGGGCGCGGCCACGGTGAAGGCCATGGACAAGGCCACCGCCCTGGCGGCCCTTGCCGCCGATGGGCGACTGATCAAGCGCCCCTTCCTGGTCACCGCCTCGGGGCGCATCGTCACCGGCTTCCGTCCCGAAGAGTGGGAGGAGCTGCTCGGCTAGGTCGGGTCGTTCCGTTCGCCCGGCCCCTGGGATCCCTTCACCATCAACTGGTCGAGTTCCTCGATCAGCCCGGTGATGCCGGCCCTGCTGATCTGGCTCAGGTAGGTGCCTTTGAACTCCTCGAGGAAGGTGCAGAGCAGCTGCTGGGAGCGTTCCAGGGCCGGACCGCTCTCCAGGGCTTCGGCCAGTTCCTCCCAGAAGCGGTCGATGAAGCGCTGCAGCAGCTCCAGCTGCTGGTCATCGCGCCGGCTGAGCCGCTCACCGGTGCTGCGGGTGAGGTCGAGCAGGCTGTCCACCATCCCCCCGGCCAGTTGGCGGCTGAGCCCCTTCTCCACCTGCAGCAGGGGCTGGAGCTGGCGCAGGCCCGGCGGCACGATGGCGTTCTGGAGGCTCTGCTGCAGGGCATGGCCGAGCACCCCCTGCAGCTCGGGGGCCAGGCGCGGCGCCACCCGCACCAGCAGCAGGGGGCCCCAGATCCGCACCAGTTCCACCAGTTCCCGTTCGTCGTTGCTGACCACCGTCTGATGGCTGCGCAGGGCCCGGATCCGCATCGGCCAGCGGCGCGAGCGGATCAGCTGCTGCAGGCCATCAATCAGCTGCAGCGCCAGCACCTCGAACAGCTCGACCGCCAGCAGGGCCACCACCCCGCGGCTGATGACGGCCCGGATCGGCTCGATGGTGATCAGCCCGCTGGTGTGCAGCCGCTCCAGCACCGGCACCACCCGCAGCAGCCGCCAGAAGGGCAGCAGCAGGGGCAGGTCGATCCAGCGGCGCAACAGGGCCCGGTTCCAGCTCAGGCCCGGGAGACGGCGGCGCAGCCGGTAGGCCCGCAGCAGGATGTCCAGGGCGAAGACGCTCTGGAACAGGATCAGGTCGTAGCGCCAGAAATGGTCGGTGGGGCGGCCGTTCTCATCGATCGAGCGCCAGTAGGTGGTGGCCACCAGGGGCATCACCTGCTGGCGCCAGAACAGCCGCTCCCGCTCCCAGGGATGGGAGGCGAGCCAGGCGGGACTGAGCAGCACAGCCGCCGCCTGCTTGGCCGAGTCCCGGTCGGCCCGCTGGCGCAACCGGTTCTTGATCTTTTCCAGGGTGCCGGAGGTGCCCGAGGCCAGCATCGGGTTGGAGTCGATCATCTCGGCGGTGAGCCGCGCCTGCTCCGCCAGGAGCTGGCGCTGGATGGGGCTGATCTCCCCAGGGGGCCCCTGGCGCAGGGCCGCATCCAGGCGGTCGAACTGGGCCTGGTAGGCCTGGGTCTCCCGGTGCGGCTCGATCCCCTTGATCGGATCCACCCAGGGGGTGATGTCGGGGATGAAGGTGAGCGGCACCACCAGGGGCACCGACGGCAGCGGATAGAGGTTGCGCTGCAGCCAGAAGGTGCGCAGGGGGATGTAGGTGACATCGAAGGCCACCCACACCAGATTCAGGGCGGCCCAGAGCGCCACGAAGCGATCCCAGCGGCGGCCCAGGCCGCTGGTGGGCAGGGCCAGGGTCTGGTGCCAGCGTGGGCGTGCCATCGGGGACGCGGCGGGCGGATGCGTGCCTAATCTGCCTCCCGACCACGGAACCTGCCGCACGAACCCCTTGAGCCCATCGGATCCACAGGCCGACGACGGCGCCCGCGACGCGACGCAACCCCACGCCGAAGCGCGGCAGGAAAGCCCCTGGGCCTTCTGGCGCAGCGTCCTGATCACCCTGGCGGTGGCCCTGGGGATCCGCCAGTTCCTGCTGGAGGCCCGCTACATCCCCTCCGGTTCCATGCTTCCGGGTCTGCAGCTGCAGGACCGGCTGCTGGTGGAGAAGCTCACCTTCCGCCAGCGTCCACCCAAACGGGGGGAGGTGGTGGTGTTCCGCTCCCCGTACCACTTCGATCCGATCCTCACCGGACCGACCAAGCCGGGCGGGCTGCAATGCCTGCTGGTCAACCTTCCCCTGATCGGTTCCCTGCCGGGCCTCCAGCAGCCGGCCTGCGATGCCTACATCAAACGGGTGATCGGACTGCCCGGGGAGCGGGTGGTGGCTGACCCCCGTGGCCGGGTCACGATCAATGGCCGCACCCTCGACGAGCCCTACGTCAAGAACTACTGCCCCGTCGATCGCCAGGGCGTCGGCCCCTGCCGCACCATCGACGTGGTGGTGCCGCCCGGCCATCTGGTGGTGATGGGCGACAACCGGGCCAACAGCTGGGATGCCCGCTTCTGGCCCGGCGGACCGCTGCTGCCCGAATCCGAGCTGATCGGCCGCGCCTTCTGGCGTTTCTTCCCGTTCAGTTCGGCTGGTCCGCTGCCAGAACCCAACCAGCTGGATCGCTGAGGCCGGTGGCGATGACCCGCCCCTGCAGCTGACGCTCCCGGCAGGGCCGGTTGGCCGCCAGGGAGCAGGGCGCCCCATCGCACGAGCGCCAGCGATGGCCAGGATCGAACAGCAGCCACTGGCGGGTGCCGGGGCCCAGGGCCGGTTCCGGCCGACCCAGGAAACGGGCGGGACCCCAGCAGAGCGCCTGCCAGAGCTGCTCCGCCCGCCAGCCCTGGCGTCCCACCAGCTCCTCCCAGAGCAGGGACAGCACCAGACCATGGCCCGCCACCCCGGGACGGCGCTGGTCGAGGGGCAGCAGCTCCTCTTCGGCATCGAGGGCCACGTGGTGGACCGCAACGGCGCCGATGACCCCATCGGCGAGGGCGTCGATGAGGGCCCGCCGGTCGGCCGGTCCCCCCAGGGCGGGCTCCAGCAGCCAGCCGTCATCGGCAGGATCGAGGCCGCCGCTGTCCGCCACCAGGTGCCACCAGCTCACCGATGCCATCGGCGGGCGGTCCTGGCGCCGCAGACGCGCCACCGCTTCGGCGGTGGAGACATTCATCAGCCGCAGCGGCAGGGCGGGCAGGTCGGCGGCCAGGGTGAGCAGGGTCTCCAGGGGGAGCGTTTCGCTGCCGGGGGGGTCAAGGGGCCAGCCGGCCCGCAGGGCCTCCACCCGCTCCCGCACGAACCCCCGCCGGGCCAGGGCCCCGTCCCGAGGCGGCAGCAGCACCGGCCGATCCCCCATCTCGGCGAGCCTCAGACCGCGCTCCAGCAGGTCGATCGGCGGCAGGGTCGCCCCGGCCGCCAGGCCGCAGGCGCCGGCCGCCAGCTGGTCGGCGTGGGGGGCCAGCTCCCGGTCGAGGCCATCGAGGCTGAAGCTGCCCCAGGCAAGCAACTCCAGGGGAGCGGGCCAGCGCCAACCCAGGCGCTCCGGCCGGTCCCGCCAGGTGGGGGCCCAGGGAAGCAGGGCCACGGTGCCGTAGCCACCCGAGGCGGCGGCGTCCCCAAGGCTGGCCAGGGTTTCCGCCCGCCCCTGCAGCGGCTCCTCCAGCACGCTGTGGGGATCCACCAACGCGGGGCCGAGCCAGCAGCCGTCCCCGTCGACGCCGGCCGCCCCCGCCATGGCGGCAGGCTCCGGGTCGATGGCCACCAGCACACCCGCCTCCAACAGCACGTCTGCCCGCCGGGGCGGCCGGTCGGGGGCTTCCAGCAGATGCACCCCGCGGATCAGCAGCTGACGGACCATGGCAGGGGCCTCGGGGGGTGGGCCGGCTAAAGGGCGCCGGCGGCCGTACGGTCGAGCACTCCCCCCAGGTGGGCGGTGAGGTTGAGGGCGGCCACCACCGGCGGGCCCGTCGTGCCGCGGGGGTAGTCGATCACTGTGACACCGCCGTTCCCCTGCTTCACGGTCCAGATGTCGGCGGGGGAGAGGCCGAGCAGGGCGCAGAGGATGGTCTTGTTGACCGCATCATGGGCGACCACCAGGGCCGTTTCCTGCGGATCCAGTCCGGCGGCGATCCGGTTCCAGGCCGCCAGCGACCGGTCCCAGACCTCTCCGATGGTCTCGCCCTCCGGCATCTGCACCGTCTCGGGGCTGCGCTTCCAGGCGGCGAGCAGGTCGGGCCAGCCGGCGGCGATCTCGCTTTCCAGCCGGCCCTCCCAGAGGCCGTGGCCGATCTCCCGCAGCCCCCGGGTGGTGGTGAGGGGCACGCCGGGATGGGACCCCAGGATCACCTCGGCGGTGCGCAAGGGGCGGGCCATGTCGCTGCTGTAGGCGCGCTGCAGCGGGATCGGGGCCAGGAAGGCCCGCGCCGCCTCCGCCTGGGCCAGGCCATGGGCATTGAGGGGAATGTCGATCTGGCCCTGGAAACGGCCCTCCCGGTTCCAGTCGGTCTCGCCATGGCGCACCAGCAGCAGCCGGCAACCCGGACCGGACGGCGGCAGGGCCGTACCCAGGTGGGCGGTGCCGTTGAGGGATTCCAGCTGCACCGCGGGCCGCCCGCCCTCGCCGCGGACCAGGTTGAGCACCGAGATGGAGGCGTTGTCGAGCCTCAGGCGCAGGAAGCCACTGGCCGCCAGCCCGAGCAGGTGCAGCACCAGGCAGCGCAGGATGGCGTTATGGGCCACCACGAGCACGGTGCCGTCATCGCCGTGGCTGTCCAGCAGCCGATCGGCGAAACGGCCCGCCTGCTCCAGCAGCTCGGGCACCGGCAGAAAACGGCTGCCATCGGCCCGCTGGAGCTCCATCGTCTCGGGGGCCTCGCGCCAGCGGCGCTCCTGCTCCGGATCCACGGCCCGCACCTCGCTGCGCAGCAATCCGCTCCAGGGCGCCAGATCGATCTCCAGCAGATCGTCGTCATAGACGGGCGCCAGCGGCGTGCCATGGCTGGCCAGCAGCGCGGCCGTGGTGGCGCTGGCCCGTTGCAGCGGCGAGCTGTAGACGGCGGTGAAGCCGAGCTCCGCCAGGGCCTCCCCCGTTTGACGGGCCTGGAGCTGCCCCGCCTCGGTGAGGTTGGAGAGGTCGTCGCGGCCCTGGATGCGGTGCTCCAGGTTGAAGCTGCTCAGCCCATGGCGGACCAGCACGATGCGAAGGGGCAAGGTGCTTGTGGCGCAGGCAGGGCCATCGTATGGGACGGGCCGTGGCCGGGCGCAGGGGAGAATCAGCTCCCATCGCCGCCGAGGTGGTCCGGTTGAACGGAACCCCTTCCCGATCCGGACCGCCCGCCTCCCCCCCGGGCTGGAAGAGCCTGCTGGCCCTGCTCAGCCTGGCCGTCTGCGCCCTGCTGTGGGTCGGGGGGCTGCTCGACAGCCTGGATCGGCCGTCGGTGGTGGATTCCCTCAGCCTGCGGCAGCTGGAACTGGGGGCCCTGGCGGCGGAGGCCGTCCCTCCGGGCCTCCGGCCGCTCCTGGCCGGCGAGTCCCCCCGCCAGGACCTGAAACAGGAGCTGCGGCGGCAGCTGGAGGCCTCCGAGGAACCACCCCTGGCCCTGCGCCGGCTTGAACTGGTCCTGCTGGAACGCTCCGAGGCGGACCCGGCGGCCCTGGTCGAGGACAGGGTGGTCGAGGACAGGGAGCTGGAGCTGTTGACGACCCAGGTGGACGCCGAGCGGCGCCCCCTGATCGAAGCCCTGCTGGCTGGACGTCCTGTGGACGCCCAACGGCGCCAGGAGCTGCTGGCCCCCTGGTCGGCACCCCTGATGGTGCAGCAGCTGGTCTGCGAGCAGCTGCCGGGGGACCCGGGCAGCTGTCCGGCGGAGGAGCGGTCCGGGCGGCTGCTGCTGATGCTGCTGGCGGTGACCACCCTGCCGGCCCTGTTTCTGCTGGCGGGGGTCGCCCTGTTGCTGCGGCAGGGCTGGATGGCCTGGCGTCAACGGCTCCCCGCCGCCCCGCCGCTGCAGGGTCCACCCCTGAGCCCCGTCGATGTCACCCTGCTGATCGCCGGAGGCTTCGTGGTGCTCGGGGAGGTCGTCGTGCCGATCGTGGTGCAGCCGCCGCTCCAGATCGCCCTGGAGCGCCTGGCCGTCTCCAGGGCCCTCAGCCAGGGCATCGAGGTGCTGGTGCTCTACGCCGCCCTGATGGCCGCCCCGCTGCTGCTGCTGGCCCTGATGCTGCCGCGCCGGACCCCGAGGCCCCCGGGGGGGTGGCTGCAGTGGCAGTGGCGGCCGGTCCGGTCCGCCCTCAGCGGTGCCCTCGTCAGCCTGTTGATGGTGCTGCCGGTGGTGACGGTCTCCAGCTGGCTCATCGACCGGTTGTGGAGCGACCCCGGGGGGAGCAATCCGCTGCTGGAGCTCGTGCTGACCAGCGCCGATCCCCTGGCGCTCGCCTGCTTCGCCTTCACCGCCCTGGTGGTGGCGCCCCTGTTCGAGGAGGTTCTCTTCCGCGGCGTTCTGCTGCCGGTGGCGGGACAGCGGCTCGGGGGTGCCGGAGCGGTGATCCTCAGTGCCGCCGTGTTCGCGATCGCCCACCTGAGCCTGGCGGAGCTGGCGCCACTGTTTGTGCTCGGCCTCGGCCTCGGCTGGCTGCGGTGGCGCAGCGGCCGACTGGGCTCCGCCGTTCTGATGCATGCCCTCTGGAACGGGCTGACCTTCATGAATCTCCTCTTTCTCGCCGACTGACACCGCTTGCTGCCGCCCCCCAGGGGTGGTTCACTTGCGCAGTGCCTTCCAGGTCCCTTGGCCGCCTCTCCCGCCCCACGCAGCCAGAATCCCCTGCCAAGACTGCGGCCCCTCCATCTGATCGAGGGGTCCCTGTCGGCGCGCAAGATCGAACGGCAGGCCCCCTGGCTGGCCGGGCTGCATCGGATCAGCAGCGGCGCCCTGGTGGGACTGGGACTGTCCATGGTCGGCCTGAGTGCCCTCACCCTCCACTGGCAGAACCAGTGGGCCCACAGCTTCGCCCAGTTGCAGGCCTCCAAGACCCTGGAGCACCGCATGCAGGAATCCTCCGCGCTGCTTGAGCAGCATCACCTCAGCCTGGTGCGGCGGCCGGGTCTGCTGGAGCCCACCAGCAGCGACAAACTCATCCACCTGCCGGAACCCCGCGCCGAGCGTCCCCGCGCGTCCCTGCCCCTGCTCGCCGGCTTCCAGCTGCGCGCCATTCCGGCCGGCTATTGATGCCTTCCCCGTTCCGCTCCAGGTCCGGCGACGCCGGCGGCCAGGCCCCTAGCGGCAAGGGCGGCGGACGCCGGGGAAAGGGAACCGCGACGCGGCGCGTGGTGGAGATCCAGCCGATCCCCACCGGTCGGATGCTGGCGGTCTACCTGCTGCTCTGTGCCGCCCTCGTCGGACTGGCGGGCCGGCTGGCCTGGCTCCAGGTGGTGCAGGCGCCGGAGCTCCAGGCCAGGGCCCGGGCCATCCAGACGCAGGCGATCACCCCCATCGGGAAGCGGCGCACCATCGTTGACCGCATGGGCCGGCTGGTGGCCCTTGATGAGGAGCGCTTCACCCTCTGGGCCCATCCGCGCTATTTCAACCTGCCAGGCGACGAACCCCAGAACATCCGGCCCCCCGCCGACGTCGTCCGGGAGCTGTCGAAGGTGCTGGCCCGGCCCCCCGGCGAGCTGCTGCGGACCATCGGCAGCCGGCGCAGCGGCGTCAAGCTGGCCACCGGCCTCGATCCCGAAACGGCCCATCGGGTGCGGGAGCTGGGCATCAGCGGCATCGACCTGGAGGCCTACCCGCAACGGGTCTACCCCCAGGGTCAGCTGTTCGCCAACGTGGTGGGCTTCCTCAACCTGGAACGGGTCGCCCAGGCGGGTCTGGAGCAGAGCCGGGACCGGGACCTGCGCCGCCAGGAGGTGACGATGAGCATGCGCCGCGGCGCCGACGGCACCCCCCTGCCGGATGGCCTCCAGGCCGGGGCGCTGTATGGGGACGACCTGCGGCTGCAGCTCACCCTCGATGCCCGCCTGCAGCAGGTGGCCCAGCAGGCGCTGGGCAAGCAGGTGAAGCAGTGGAGGGCCAAGCAGGGCGCCGCCCTGGTGATGAATGCCCGCAACGGCGAAATCCTGGCCCTGGCCTCCACCCCCAGCTACGACCCCAACAAGTTCTGGAACTACAACCCCGCCCTCTTCCGCGAATGGTCGGTGCAGGACCTCTACGAGCCCGGCTCCACCTTCAAACCGATCAACCTGGCCCTGGCCCTGCAGGAGAAGGCGATCCGCCCCGGTGACAAGGTGAACGACGTGGGTCAGCTGAGCATCGGTGGCTGGCCGATCTTCAACCACGATCGCCGCGCCAACGGACTGATCGATTTCCCCACGGTGCTCCAGGTCTCCAGCAACGTGGCCATGGTGAAGGCCATGTCCCAGGTGAAGCGGGATCGCTTCTGGCACTGGCTGCGGGCCTTCGGCATCGACGAAATGCCCGACACGGACCTGCCGGGAGCCGTGGCGGGCCAGCTGAAGAGCCGCCAGGAGTTCACCTCGGCTCCGATCGAACCGGCGGTCGCCGCCTTCGGCCAGGGCTTCTCCCTCACCCCCCTCAAGCTGCTGCAGCTGCACGGGATGCTCGCCAACGGCGGCCGGCTGGTGAGCCCCCACATCACCCGGGGTCTGCGCTCCGGCGATGCCCTGGCCAATGCCACGGCGCCGACGGGGGTGCAGCTGCTGGATCCGGCGGTGACCCGCACCGTCGTCAACTGGATGGAGACGGTGGTGGAAAACGGCAAGGGGATGAAGATCCCCGGGTATCGCATCGCCGGCAAGACGGGCACGGCCCAGAAGGCCCGCAATGGGGTCTACATCCCCGGGGCCAGGATCTGCAGCTTCGTGGCCATCCTTCCCGGGGATGACCCTGGCTATGTGGTGCTGGTGGTGATCGACGAACCCCAGGGCGGCAATGCCTACGGCTCCACCGTGGCCCTGCCGGTGGCCCGCCAGATCGCCGAAGCCCTGCTGGTGATCGAGAAGGTGCCCCCCAGCCAGCCGGTCGTCCGGGGGGCCCGGACAGCCACGCCGTCCTGAGGGCCTGACCTGTCCTCATTCCCACAACCCCGGTGCCTGGCCCAGGGGGGCCATGGCTAGCGTCAGGTCCTGACGACTTCCCTCCCGACGCCGTTCCCCGATGGCCAATCTGCTCGAACAACTGGCCGCCATGACGGTGGTGGTGGCCGACACCGGCGACATTGAGGCGATTCGCCAGTTCACGCCGCGGGATGCGACCACCAACCCGTCACTGATCCTGGCGGCGGCCCAGATCCCCACCTACCAGGACCTGATCGACCGCTCCCTGCGGGAATCCCGCGAGGTGATCGGGGCGGCGGCGCCGGCCGAGGACGTGGTGCGCGAGGCCATCGATGAGATCAGCGTCACCTTCGGCAAGGAGATCCTCAAGATCGTCCCCGGCCGGGTCTCGACGGAGGTGGATGCACGCCTGAGCTACGACACCGAGGCCACGATCACCAAGGCCCGCAAGCTGATCGGCCTCTACGCCCAGGCCGGCATCGGCACCGACCGGGTCCTGATCAAGATCGCCTCCACCTGGGAGGGCATCAAGGCGGCGGAAGTCCTCGAACGGGAGGGGATCCACTGCAACCTCACCCTGCTGTTCGGCTTCGCCCAGGCCGTGGCCTGCGCCGAGGCGGGCATCACCCTGATCTCCCCGTTCGTGGGGCGCATCCTCGACTGGTACAAGAAGTCCACCGGCCGCGACAGCTACCCCGGGGCGGAGGATCCCGGCGTGCTCTCGGTCACGCGGATCTTCAACTACTTCAAGACCCACGGCTACGGCACCGAGGTGATGGGCGCCAGCTTCCGCAACATCGACGAGATCGTCGAGCTGGCGGGCTGCGACCTGCTCACCATCTCCCCCGCCCTGATGGACCAGCTGCGCCAGAGCGAGGAGCCTCTGGAGCGGCGCCTGGATGCCGCCCATCCCGGCGCGAGCGAGGCCCGGATCCATGTGGACGAGGCCACCTTCCGGACCATGATGGGGGCCGATCCCATGGCCAGCGAGAAGCTGGATGAGGGGATCCGGGGCTTCTCCAAGGCCATCGAGACTTTGGAAGGTCAGCTGGCCCACCGACTGGCGGTGATCGAGGGCGGAGCCGCCTTCACCCACGCGGTGCATGAGATCTTCCTGCTCAACGATCTCGACGGCGACGGCTGCATCACCCGCGAGGAATGGCTCGGCAGTGATGCCGTCTTCGATGCCCTGGACACCGACAATGACGGCCGCCTGGCCCCGGAGGATGTGCGCGGCGGCCTCGGGGCTCCGCTGGCGATCAGCCGCTGAACCACCCTCGGCGCCCCATTCCTTGATCCGACGTTCACCTTGATGGGCAAGGATGGGACCCCGTCCCGCTGACGAATGGCCCACACCGTCCACGCCCTCGACACGATGCGTGCCCTCGCCGCCAAGGGTGAGGTGAGGGATGTCAAGGCCGGATCCGTGATCTTCCGCGCCGGCGAAGCCGGCGACTGCATGTTCGGCCTGCTGGAGGGAACGGTGCGCCTGAGCTGGAACGCCGACGCGGGGCACGAGGACATCCAGGCCGGCGACGTCTTCGGAGCCGGGGCCCTGGTCACGGCGGAGCATCGCCGCTACGGCCACGCCACCGCCCTCACGGCCTGTCGGCTGCTGGTGATGAACCGTGAGAAGTTCCTGTTCGCCGTCCAGGAGGCCCCCATGTTCGCGATCGAACTGCTGGGTTCAATCGACCAGCGCCTGCGGGACCTGAAGGGGGTGACCCGCAACTGAACCTGGTCGGCCCCGTCGGCCGGCCTGGCCGCTCAGCCCCGCTGGAACAGCAGCCGCTTGATCACCCGCTGGGCGATCTCCCCGTAGCCCATCTCGCCGGAGAGGATCTGGGCGATGCGCTGGGGGGCGGTGGGTCGTTTGACGCCGAGCTGGTAGCCCACCCGGGGCACGCGGTAGAAGACCTGGGCGATGCGTTTGCCCCAGGCCATCGAATCACCCCAGGCCTCGCGCATGCACAGGCTGTACTGCTCCAGGGCAGGGCCATCGCCATCCAGCCAGCGGTCGAGGGCCGCGGCCGCTTCGCAGCCACTGAGCAGGGACGGTCGCAGGCCCTCGGCCAGGAAGGGGTCACACAGGGAGGCGGCGTCGCCGACCGCCACCAGGCCCGGCCCGTGCAGGGCATGGTGGCCGTTCCAGAGCCGCAGCTGGCCATGGCGCCGATCCCCGGCGTCCGCCGCCAGGCCCAGGCTGGGCAGCAGGGCGGAGAGCACCTCCTCGCTGTCGGCCTCCTGCTGGCCGACGAAGGTGCCCACCCCGATGCTGAAGCCCCCCCGCCGGGGAAACACCCAGCAGAAGCCGTGGTGCACCAGGCCGAACTCGAAGCGGGCCATGTCGGCGGGGTCTGGATCCGCCGCCACCTCCACCGACACGGTGGCCGCAAAGCGGGGCCGGGGCGGGCCCAGGCCCAGGGGAGCCGCGAAGCGGGAGCCGGAGCCGTCGGCGATCACCACGGCCCTGGCCCGCAGCGGCCCCAGGCCAGGTACCGACACCTCCCAAAGCCCATCGGCGCCGCGCTCGATCCGCTCGGCCCGGCAGCCATGGCGCAGGTCGCAGCCCGCCTGCACGGCCTGCTCCGCCAGAAAGCCATCAAGCACGCTGCGGCGCACGATCCAGAAGGGAGCCTCCCCCGGCAGCTCCGCCGTCACCGGATCCTCCAGGCACCAGGTGAACCGCACCCGGCGGATCACCTGGTCCACGGCGGGGGCCAGATCGAAGGGGAACCAGCGCTGCACCGAAGCGGCCATGCCGCCCCCGCAGGGCTTGGACCGTCCCGGGGCCTGGGCCTCCAGCAGCATCACGTGGCGGCCGCGGGCCGCCAGATGGAACGCCGCCGCGCCGCCCGCCGCTCCGGCGCCCACGACGATCACATCGGCATGGGCAGGCCCGCTGCTCACACCTTGAGGATGTCGGCTTCCTTCTCGGCCAGCTTCTTCTCCAGCTCGGCGATGTAGCGATCGGTCAGCTTCTGGACCTTCTCCTGCTCGTCGTGGCTCTGGTCCTCGGAGAGCTCACCGTCCTTCTCCTGCTTCTTGATCCGATCGACGCCTTCTCGGCGGAGGTTGCGCAGGCCCACCTTGCCCTCCTCGGCGTACCTGGCCGCCAGTTTGCACAGCTCCTTGCGGCGGTCCTCGGTGAGGGGCGGAATGTTGATGCGGATCACCCGGCCGTCGTTGTTGGGGGTCAGGCCCAGATCGCTCATGGCGATCGCCTTCTCGATCAGCGCCATGGAGCCCTTGTCGAAGGGCTGGATCTGGATCGTCTGGGCGTCGGGGGTGGAGATCGTCGCCAGCGACTTGAGGGGCGTGTCGGCCCCGTAGTACTCGACGGTCAGCTTGTCGAGCAGGGAGGGGTTGGCCCGACCGGTGCGGATGGTGTTGAAGGTGCGCTGGGTGGCTTCCACCGACTTGCGCATGCTGACTTCGAGATCCATGGCAGGGGAAGGGCGGAGGGGGAGGGGGGTCAGCGGGGGGGCGCCGGCACGATGCGGGTGCCGATGGGCTCACCGGCGACCGCCCGCCCGATGTTGCCCGAGCCAAACAGGTCGAAGACCACGATCGGGATGGCGTTGTCCTTGCAGAGGGCGATGGCGGTGCTGTCCATCACTTCGAGCTCGCCGCTGAGCACGTCGAGGAAGGTGAGGGTCTCGTAGCGGACCGCATCGGCATGCTTGGCGGGGTCCTTGTCATAGACCCCATCCACCTTGGTGGCCTTGAAGATCACATCGGCATTGATCTCGGCGGCCCGCAGGGCGGCGGTGGTGTCGGTGGTGAAGAAGGGGTTGCCGCAGCCGGCCCCGAAAATCACCACCCGTCCCTTTTCCAGGTGCCGGATGGCCCGGCGGCGGATGTAGGGCTCCGCCACCTCCTGCATGGAGATGGCGCTCTGGACGCGGGTCGGCACCCCGACGCGCTCGAGCCCGTCCTGCAGCGTGATGGCATTCATCACCGTGGCCAGCATGCCGACGTAGTCGGCCGTGGCCCGGTCCATCCCGGCAGCGGACCCCTTCAGACCCCGGAAGATGTTGCCGCCACCGACGACGATGGCGAGCTGGGTGCCCCCGGCCACCACCTCGACCACATCCTTGGCGATCGACTGAACGATGGCGGGATCGATCCCATAACCCTGGCCCCCCATCAGCGCTTCACCGCTGAGTTTGAGGAGAACGCGCCTGTAGGCCATCGGCTCATGCGATCGGCCGAACAGTAGCAACCCTCCCTGCGGCGCCACCAGGTTGCCCGCCGCTCCGTCACCCGCTTCACTGCCCCAAAGGAGCACCGCCATGGCCTTCGACCGGCCCGCACCCCGCAGCAGCGACGTGATGGCCCGCCTGACGCTGTCCGCCATGGAGCGGGCCAGCGGCAGCCCCGGGTTCTGGGGCGAACCCGAGGTGCATCGGGCCCTGCTGGTCAGTGGGTTGTCGGTGCTGGTGTGCAGCCTCGCCCGGCTGCGGGCCGACCTGGGCTGATCGGGCCGGCGCCGGGGCCCGGGGTCAGTACTCGATGCCCGCCTGGGCCTTCACCCCCTGCTCCCGGAAGGGGTGGCGCACCACCTTCATCTCCGTGACCAGATCGGCCCGCTCCAGCAGGGCCGGAGGGGCGCCGCGGCCGGTGAGGGCCACATGGGTGAGGGGCGGGCGCAGGGCGAGCCCTTCCAGCACCTGGTCGGGGTCGAGATAGCCCAGTTTGAGGGCCACGTTGATCTCATCGAGCACCACCAGCTTCCGCTCGCCGTCGGCCAGGTAGGCGCAGGAGCGCTCCCAGGCGCTCCGCACCAGCTGGCGGTCCCGCTCCCGGTCCTGGGTTTCCCAGGTGAAGCCCTCTCCCAGGGCATGCCAGTGGAGGTCGTCGCCGAAGCGCTCCAGGGCCCGGGCCTCCCCGGGCTGCCAGCCGCCCTTGATGAACTGCACCACCGCCACCTTCTCCCCATGGCCCAGGGTGCGCAGCACCAGGCCCAGGGCCGCCGTGGTCTTGCCCTTGCCCTCGCCGGTGAACACGAGCACCAGCCCCTTCTCCAGGTTCCGCTCCCCCACCCGCTGCTGCTGCACCTCACGGCGGCGCTGCATGCGGCGGCGGTAGGCCTCCTGGTCCACCTCCGGGGCCAGATCCCCCCCGGGGCCCAGCTCCTCGGCCTGGCGATCCAGCGCCAGGGTCCCATCGCCCGCAGCGGGGGTCGTGGAGGCGGTCGCCGTCATCGGAAGCGCTGTTCGTTTGGCGCACTCTGGCGGAAGCCCCGGCGGCCCGGGGCCTCAGGAGGCCCGCAGACGGGCGAGGGCGGTGTCGACCGCCTGCTGCTGGTCCCGCCGCGTGATCCAGTGGTGGTAGGTGCGGGTGTGGATTGCCACCGAGTGCCCCATCATCCGGGCGGCCACGGTGTCGGGCAGGCCGATGTGGATCGTGCGCACGGCCCAGGCATGGCGCAGGTCGTAGGGGGTGATCGGCAGTCCGTAGCGGCGGAACTGCTCCGCCACCCGCCGGCCCACCTGCTGCAGGGTGGTGCGGCGCAGGTCGGTGCACACCCGGGGCAGCTCCCCGCCGCCCTCCCCCAGGCCCTCCAGGCCGAACCGCTCCACCCAGTCGGGATGGAACGGCCACACCTGGTGCTCCCCGGTCTTGCTGGTGGGCAGCACCCGCAGCACCCGGTCGCCCCCCGGCGCCAGGGCAGAGAGGTCGCAGAAGAAGACCTCATGGTTGCGCAGGCCGTAGGTGGCCATCAGGCCGTAGGCCAGGCGCCAGCGGGGGTTGGGGATGGCCGCCACCAGCTCCAGGATGCGGGCATCGCTGGGCAGACCGCGGAAGCGGGCGACGTGCAGGCCGTAGCCGCCGCTGCGCTCGCTCCAGTCGGCCGGCAGCGGCAGCTGCAGATGGCGGGCCAGGGCCCCCAGGGCGATGCCGCATTGCTGGCGGCTGCGGCTGGCCAGGGGGTAGGTCTCCAGCACCCGCTCCAGCAGGGGGACGTCCACCGCCGTTGCGCCCTGGGGCCCGGCGGCCAGTTCCGCCAGTCGACGCAGGTAGGGCCGGTAGGCGCCGCTCCAGGTGCTGCGGCTGCCGGCGGGCCGGCGGCGGCGGCGGGGATCGGCGAAGAAGGCGGCCTCGAAACCGGCCAGCAACGGCAACAGGCCCCCGGCCCCAGGCGTGGCCGGCGCAGGTGAAGGGGGCGCCACCGCCAGGGCCACCGCCGGGGCCGCAGCCCCGGACGGGCGCCGGCGCCAGGGCTCCCAGGTGAAGGTGCCTTGCTCGACCGACTGGCGCACCCGGTCGAGCTGGTCGAGGGCGGCGGCCACACCGGCGGCGGTGGCCGGCAGCCCCAGGCTGATCCGCTGCACCGGCCGCGCCGCCGTGCCCTTCGGGCAGGGCAGGGGCCCACGCAGTCCCAGCCGCTGCTGGCGGATCTCCAGCCGCAGGCCGGTGCCCGAGGCCGCCAGGCGGCGGTTTTCCTGCCGCACCAGGGTCGCCGGGTCGCTGTCGACCCTGGGGACGCCCTCCGGAACGGCGGGGGATGGCGGGACGGCCAGGGGGATGGCGCGGCAGGCGGGGGAGCTGAGCCGGAAGCTACCCGTGCCGTCCCGGGCCCGCCAGGGTGGGGTTCGGTGGCCGGGCCGGCGCCCGCCGGCGGGGGGGCGGCGTTACGCTCAGCCTTTCTGATCGAAGGCATGGCCAGGGTCGGCGTGCTGCTGCTGAACCTCGGCGGTCCGGAACGGATCGAGGATGTCGGGCCTTTCCTCTACAACCTGTTCTCCGATCCGGAGATCATCCGCCTGCCCACCCCGGCGCTGCAGAAGCCCCTGGCCTGGCTGATCAGCACCCTGCGCAGCGGCAAATCGAAGGAGGCCTACCGCTCCATCGGCGGCGGGTCCCCCCTGCGGCGCATCACCGAGCAGCAGGCCCGGGAGCTGCAGAGCCGCCTGCGCCAGCAAGGGGTCGACGCCACCAGCTATGTGGCGATGCGCTACTGGCATCCCTTCACCGAATCGGCCGTGGGCGACATCAAGGCCGACGGCGTGGAGGAGGTGGTGGTGCTGCCCCTGTACCCCCATTTCTCGATCAGCACCAGCGGCTCCAGCTTCCGCGAGCTGCAGCGCCTGCGCCAGGCCGACCCGGCCTTCCGGCGGCTGCCGATCCGCTGCATCCGCAGCTGGTACGACCATCCGGGCTACATCAATGCCATGGCCGGGCTGATCGCCCGGGAGATCCGCGCCTCCGGCACGCCGGAAGCGGCCCACATCTTCTTCAGTGCCCATGGGGTGCCCAAGAGCTACGTGGAGGAGGCGGGCGACCCCTACCAGAAGGAGATCGAGGCCTGCGCCGCCCTGGTGATGCGGCGCCTGGAGGAGTTGCTGGGCCATCCCAACCCCTCCACCCTCGCCTACCAGAGCCGGGTGGGGCCGGTGGAATGGCTCAAGCCCTACACCGAGGATGCCCTGCGGGAGCTGGGCGAACAGGGCGTCCAGGAGCTGGTGGTGGTGCCGATCAGCTTCGTCAGCGAACACATCGAGACCCTCGAGGAGATCGACATCGAGTACCGGGAGATCGCCACCGAAGCCGGCATCACCCACTTCCGCCGGGTGCCCGCCCTCGACACCGATCCCACCTTCATCCAGGGCCTCGCCGACCTGGTGCATGAGGCCATGGCGGGACCGGAGGTGAACCTGGACATGGCGGCCCAGCTGCCGAAGAAGGTGAAGCTCTATCCCCAGGACAAATGGGCCTGGGGCTGGAACAACAGCTCCGAGGTGTGGAATGGTCGCCTGGCGATGGTCGGATTTTCCGCTTTTCTGCTGGAATTGCTCACCGGTCAAGGCCCGCTCCATGCCCTCGGACTGCTCTGATCGCCCAAGGCGGCCCCGCCTGCGGCGCCGGTCGCTCGTGATCGCGGCGACCCTGGGACTCGGCAGCCAGGGTCTGCCCGCCGAAGCCCGCAACGCCAGCCTGTGGGGCCGGGGCGCCTTTCCGGTGGCCAGCTTTGCCGGCTACACCAGCGGTTTCGGCATGCGCTCCCACCCCCTCAGCGGCGACGTCAGGCCCCACTACGGCATCGACATCGCCGCCCCCCTGGGATCGCCGATCCGCAGCTGGTGGACCGGGACGGTGAGCGAGGTGATCGTGGACGGTGGCTGCGGCAACGGACTGGTGATCCGCTCCGGCAGCTACGAGCACATCTACTGCCACCTCAGTGGCCAGGCCGGCAACGGCGTCTACCGCAGCGGCAACGTGCTGCTGCGGGTGGGCCAGCGGGTGGCCACCGGCCAGGTGATCGCCCACGTCGGCCTGACGGGCAGCACCACCGGCCCCCACCTGCACTGGGGCATGCGCTACCGGGGCGCCTGGATGGACCCGGCCCGCGTGTTGCGGGCCATGGCGGAGAGCCGCCGCCAGCGCAACCCAATCCCCCTGCAGAGACCTAACCTGGGTGTCTTCCGCTGATGGTGTCCAGACCACTGCCCGGTGTCACGCTGCCCGGCGTCACGCCCCCGGTGCCCCGGTCTTCCATCCTGACGACCCCGTTCCCCCTCGCCAGTCCCCAGCCGCCGCCGTGACGCTCACGCCCCTCCCCCCAGCCACAGCCGCCGCAGGGCACTCAGCCGCCGCAGGGCAGGCAACCGCCCTCTCCGCCCCTGAAGGGACCCTGGAGGCGTCGGCACCGATGCGGGTGAGCGGGGGCTACGCCCTGATGGATGCCCTGCACCGCCACGGGGTGCGTCACATCTTCGGCTACCCGGGCGGGGCGATCCTGCCCATTTACGACGAGCTCCACAAGGCCGAAGCCCGGGGCTGGATGAAGCACATCCTGGTGCGCCACGAGCAGGGCGGCACCCACGCCGCCGATGCCTACGCCCGTGCCACCGGCCGGGTGGGCGTCTGCTTCGGCACCTCCGGCCCCGGCGCCACCAACCTGGTCACGGGGATCGCCACCGCCCAGATGGATTCGGTGCCGATGGTGGTGATCACCGGGCAGGTGCCCCGGGCCGCCATCGGCACCGATGCCTTCCAGGAAACTGACATCTTCGGCATCACCCTGCCGATCGTGAAGCATTCCTGGGTGGTGCGCGACCCCGCCGACATCGGCCGCATCGTGGCCGAAGCCTTCCTGATCGCCGCCAGTGGCCGCCCGGGCCCAGTGCTGATCGACGTGCCCAAGGATGTGGGTGCCGAGGAGTTCGACTACACCCCCGTGGCCCCGGGGTCGGCGGTCCCCTCCGGCTTCAAGCGGCCGCCTGCCCCCAGGCCGGAGGCCATCCAGGCCGCCCTGGCCCTGATCCGCCAGGCCCGCAGGCCCCTGCTCTACGTGGGGGGGGGCGCCATCGCCTCCGACGCCCACGCCGAAGTGCACCAGCTGGCGGAACGGTTCCGCCTGCCCGTCACCACCACCCTGATGGGCAAGGGGGCCTTCGACGAGAACCATCCCCTGGCCGTGGGCATGCTCGGCATGCATGGCACCGCCTACGCCAACTTCGCCGTGACCGAGTGCGACCTGCTGATCGCCGTCGGCGCCCGCTTCGATGACCGGGTCACCGGCCGCCTGGACAGCTTCGCCCCCCGGGCCCAGGTGATCCACATCGACATTGATGCGGCCGAAGTGGGCAAGAACCGGGTGCCCGAGGTGCCGGTGGTCTCCGATGTGCGCCTGGCCCTGGAGGCCCTGCTGCAGGTCTCCGTCGGCGAAAGCTCCAACCGCCGCACCGATGCGTGGCTGGAGCGCATCGACAACTGGAAACACCACTACCCCCTGGTGATCCCCCAGCCCACCGGCGAGATCGCCCCCCAGGAGGTGGTCATTGCCCTGAGGGAACTGGCGCCACAGGCGTTTTTCACCACCGATGTGGGCCAGCACCAGATGTGGGCGGCCCAGTTCCTGCGCAACGGACCCCGGCGCTGGATCAGCAGTGCCGGCCTGGGCACCATGGGCTTCGGCATGCCCGCCGCCATGGGCGTCCAGACCGCCTTCCCCGATGAGCAGGTGATCTGCGTGGCCGGGGACGCCAGCATCCTGATGAACATCCAGGAGCTGGGCACCCTCAGCCAGTACCAGCTGCCGGTGAAGGTGGTGGTGCTCAACAACGGCTGGCAGGGCATGGTGCGCCAGTGGCAGGAGAGCTTCTACGAGGAGCGCTACTCCAGCTCCGAGATGACCGGCGGCATGCCGGACTTCCCCGCCCTGGCGGAGGCCTTCGGGGTCAAGGGCATCGGCATCACCGATCGGGCCCAGCTGCACGCCGGCCTTGCCGAAGCCCTGGCCCACCCCGGTCCGGTGTTCGTTGACGTGCGTGTGCGGCGCAACGAGAACTGCTACCCGATGGTGCCCCCGGGAGCCAGCAACGCCCAGATGGTGGGTCTGCCCAGCCATCCCGAACTCGCCATCGACACCATCCGCCAATGCAACGCCTGCGGCAGCACCACGGCCAGCGCCCACCTCTTCTGTCCCAGTTGCGGCGCCAAGCTCTGACCCTGCTCGGGGTCCTGCTGGCGCTGATGCTCCTGGGGCCCGGTGCGGCAGCGGCGGCCGAGGTGTTCCAGGTGCGCAACGGCACGCTGCTGCAGGTGGGTGACGGGAACCGCAGCTATGCCGTGGAGCTGGCCTGCATGCAGCTGCTGGCGGAGCACGAGGTGGAGGCGGCCGCCTGGCTGCGCCAGGCCCTGCCCCGCCGCACGAAGGTGAATCTGCGCCCCATGGGCCAGCGGGACGGCACCCTTCTGGCCCAGGTGAGCCTGTTGTCCAGCGGCGCCGACCTGGCCAGCGGGTTGATCGATGCCGGCCTGGCCCAGGCGGAGCCCTGCCCATGAGCCTCAACCGCACCGCCAAGGGCATCGTGCTGGTGCCCACCCTGCTGCTGGGCGGGGCCTTCCTGGCCGCCGGCACCTGGATGGAGGGCCCCGCCGCCGCCAACCGCGGCCTTGCGCTCACCCTCGGCGGCATCCTGATGGGAGCGGGCCTGCTGGCCCAGCTGCTGCCCGAACCCGGCCCGCCCGCCACCGATTCCGACCCCGACCCCTGAGTCCGGTGGGCCGCCAGGCCCCATGGGGGAACATCACAGCCTGCGGCCGGCGCGGGGCCGCGGCTCCAGAGTTGGGGCAGTGAGGGCGAAGGGGATGGGAAACTCCGAGCGGCTCGTTGTGCCCCTGGCCCAGGTGGGGCTGGACGCCATCGCCGAGGTGGGGGGCAAGAACGCCTCCCTTGGGGAGATGATCCAGCAGCTGGGCCCCGCCGGCGTCCAGGTGCCGGGGGGGTTCGCCACCACGGCCACCGCCTACCGGCTGTTCATCGCCGCCAACGGGCTCCGGCCCTTCCTGGCTGCCCTGTTCGAGGGGCTCGACGTCAACGACCTGGCGGCCCTGCAGGCGGCCGGCCAGGGGGCCAGGGAGCTGCTGGGTGGGGCTGAGCTGCCGCCGCCCCTGGCGGAGGCGATCAAGGCGGCCTACCGGGATCTTGCCGCCGCGATGGCCGAGGACGGTGTCCCGGCCGCCGTGGCGGTGCGCTCCAGTGCGACAGCCGAAGACCTGCCGGAGGCCAGCTTCGCCGGGCAACAGGAGACCTACCTGCACGTCGAGGGGGAAGCGGCGCTGCTGGCGGCCTGCCGGCGTTGTTACGCCTCGCTGTTCACCGATCGGGCCATCGCCTACCGGCAGCAGCACGGGTTCGATCACCTGGAGGTGGCCCTCTCGATCGGGGTGCAGCGCATGGTGCGCTCCGACCTGGCCAGCTCCGGGGTGATGTTCAGCATCGACACCGAAACCGGCTTCCGCGACGCCGTGCTGCTGACCGCCGCCTACGGGCTGGGGGAGAACGTGGTGCAGGGGGCCGTGAACCCGGATGAATGGCTGATCTTCAAGCCCACCCTGGAGCAGGGGTTCGCCCCGATCCTGAGCCGGCGGCTGGGGAGCAAGGCCCTGCGGATGGTCTATGCCGACCCCGGCGGCGGCGATGGCCGGGCGGTGCGCAATGAGGCTGTGTCTCTGGAGGACAGCCGGCGCTTCGCCCTCAGCGACGCGGAGGCGCTGACGCTGGCGCGCTGGGCCTGCGTGATCGAACGCCACTACGGCGACCGCCGCGGGGTACCCACGCCGATGGACATCGAGTGGGCCAGGGACGGCCTCAGCGGTCAGCTGTTCATCCTCCAGGCCCGGCCGGAAACGGTGGAGTCCCGCCGGGGCGGGGCGGTGCTGCGCAGCTGGCACCTGGAGCCGCACACGGCCGAAGAGATCACCAGCGGCCGGGCCATCGGCGCCTCGGTGAGCAGCGGCCTGGCCCGGGTGATCAGCGATCCCGGCGAGATCGCCCGGTTCATGGACGGCGACCTGCTGGTGACCCGCCGGACGGACCCTGACTGGGAGCCGATCCTGCGCAAGGCCAGCGGGGTGGTCACCGACCAGGGGGGCCGCACCTGCCACGCGGCGATCATCGCCCGGGAGATGGGCCTGACGGCGATCGTCGGCACCGGCGACGGCACCGAACGGATCGCTGACGGCGACAGCATCACCCTGAGCTGCTGCGAGGGGGACGTGGGCCACGTCTACCGGGGGGCGGTGCCATTCCGGGTGGAGGAGCAGGCCATCGGCGACCTGCCGGCCACCCGCACCCGGATCCTGATGAACGTGGGCAACCCCGAGGAGGCCTTCCACCTGGCCTCGATCCCCTGCGACGGCGTCGGCCTGGCCCGGCTGGAGTTCATCATCGCCAACCACATCCGGGTGCACCCGATGGCCCTGCTGGAACCGGAGCGGGTGACGGCGGCAGCCGACCGGGCCGCCATCGCTGAGTTGGTGGCGGCGTACGACGATCCCGCCGACTACTACGTGGACCTGCTCAGCCAGGGCATGGCCCGGATCGCCGCCGCCTTCCATCCCCGGCCGGTGATCCTGCGCTTCTCCGACTTCAAGAGCAACGAGTACGCCCGCCTGCTGGGGGGGGCGGCCTTCGAGCCGGCGGAGGAGAACCCGATGATCGGCTGGCGCGGGGCGTCGCGTTACTACGCCCCCGCCTTCCGCGCCGCCTTCGCGCTGGAGTGCCGGGCCCTGCGCCGGGTGAGGGAGTCGATGGGGCTGGCCAACGTGATCCCGATGGTGCCGTTCTGCCGCACCCCCGAGGAGGGGGACCGGGTGCTGGAGGTCATGGCCGGCGAGGGGCTGGTGCGGGGGAAGGACGGCCTGGAGGTGTACGTGATGTGCGAACTGCCGAGCAACGTGATCGGCGCGGAGGCCTTCGCCGAGCGCTTCGATGGCTTCTCGATCGGCTCCAACGACCTCACCCAGCTCACCCTGGGGCTCGACCGGGATTCGGCCCTGGTGGCGGACCTGTTCGACGAGCGACATGCCACCGTCAAGGACATGATCCGGCTGGCGATCCGCACGGCCCGCCGCTGCGGCCGCAAGATCGGCATCTGCGGCCAGGCCCCCAGCGACTACCCCGACTTCGCCCGCTTCCTGGTGGAGGAGGGGATCGACTCGATCAGCCTCAACCCCGATGCGGTGGTGCCCACCCGCATCGCCATCGCCGCCATGGAGGCCGAGCTGGACAGGACCGCCGCCTCAGCAGGACGCCTGACGCAGCCGGACTGAGGGGGCGCCCATGGGTGGAGCCAAAAGGCGCCAGAGCAGCAGGGCGTGGGCGCTGCAGCGCACGACGCAGAGCGCCGCCAGACCCATGCAGAGGGGACAGTGAGCCAGACCCATCAGAACCCCGGCCCCAACCTCGATCAGCTTCCACCATGGCACCTTCCGCGGCGCCGTGCCCTAGAACGCCAGCAGACCCCTGCCTGCGCCGGCCGTGCTGCGCCTCAGCGAGCTGAAACTGCCGCTCGATCACAGCGCCGCCGATCTGGAGGCGGCCATCACCCAGCGGCTGCGCCTGGCGCCCGGTGAACTGCGCCGCCACCAGCTGGTGAAACGCAGCGTCGATGCCCGCCGGCGCGGCGCCATCGCCCTGGTGTACTGCCTCGACCTGGAGCTCGAGGGCGGCGCCAGGCGCCGCCTGCTGCGCCGCTTCGCCGGCGACCCCCACCTGCGTCCCACCCCGGACTGCCGTTACCGGCCCGTGGCCCGGGCCGATGGGGCGAGCGAGGCGCTCCGCCCGGTGGTGGTGGGCGCCGGCCCCTGCGGCTACTTCGCCGCCCTGTTGCTGGCCCAGATGGGGTGGCGGCCCCTGCTGCTGGAGCGCGGCAAGGTGGTGAAGGAGCGCACGGCGGACACCTTCGGCTTCTGGCACGGGCGGCGCCGCTTCGATCCCGGCTCCAATGCCCAGTTCGGCGAGGGGGGCGCGGGCACCTTCTCCGACGGGAAGCTCTACAGCCAGGTGAGCGAAGACCCCACCTACATCCGCAAGGTGCTGGAGGAACTGGTGGCGGCCGGGGCCGACCCCGACATCCTCACCCTGCACCACCCCCACATCGGCACCTTCAAGCTGGCCACGGTGGTGCGGGGACTGCGGGCCCGGATCGAGGCCCTGGGCGGCGAAGTGCGCTTCGGCCAGCACGTGGTCGAGCTGATCCTGGAGGGCGGAAACTCCCGTCAGCTGGCCGGAGTGCGCCTGGCCGACGGCTCGGCCATCCCCACCCGGCATCTGGTGCTGGCGCCGGGCCACAGCGCCCGCGACACCTTCCTGATGCTGCACAAGCTGGCGGTGGCCATGGAGCCGAAACCGTTTGCGGTCGGGGTGCGGATCGAGCATCCCCAGGCCCTGGTCGACCGGGCCCGCTGGGGGGAGGCCGCCGGCCATCCGCGGCTGGGCCCCGCGGAATACAAGCTGGTGCACCACTGCAACGGCGATGCCAACGCCGGCCGCAGCGTCTACAGCTTCTGCATGTGTCCCGGCGGACTGGTGGTGGGCGCCACCTCGGAGGAGGGCTGCGTCGTCACCAACGGCATGAGCCAGCACTCCCGCCAGGAGCGCAATGCCAACAGCGGCCTGGTGGTGCCCGTGACCCAGGAGGACCTGGCGCCCTACGGCCAGCCGGGGGCGGAGGCCCTGGCCGGAATGGCCTTCCAGCGCCACTGGGAGCAGCAGGCCTTCCGCGCCGGTGGCGGCGATTACCGGGCGCCGGCCCAGTGGCTGGGGGACTTCCTGGCCGGTCGCCCCAGCCAGGCGCCACCCCCGGAGGCGGTGGAGGGGTCCTACCGACCCGGCCTGCGCTTCGGCAGCCTCGACGGCTGCCTGCCGAACTACGTGCTCGGGGCGATCCGGGAGGCCCTGCCGGTCTTCGCCCGCCGCATCCCCGGCTATGCGATGGAGGGCGCCCTGCTCACCGGCGTGGAGACCCGCACCTCGTCGCCCCTGCGGCTGCAGCGACATCCGACGGGGCTGGAAAGCCTCAACACCCCGGGGCTGTTCCCAGCGGGGGAAGGGGGGGGCCACGCCGGTGGCATCCTCTCGGCGGCGATCGACGGCATCAAGGTGGCGGAGGCGGTGGCCCTCAGCCTCTGCAAGCCGCCGCTCCCTGGGACACCACCCCACTCCACTGCACGGCCTTGACCTGATCGCGGCGCCAGGAATGGAACAGCAGCGGTTCGGCCACCGTGCAGAGCGGGCAGAGGGCGATCCGCTCCGGGGCCAGCCCCAGCCGCTCCAGCTGCAGCGCCGTGGCCCGGCGGATGTCCAGCCGATCCCGGCCGGGGTCCGGATCCAGCAGCAGGGCACCGCAGCGCTGGAGATCCTCCAGGGCGCCGTCCGGCACCGGGCCAGGGGGGCCGGGCTCCAGGGCGGCCGCCACCTGCAGGGTGACGGCACGCTCCACCTGGTAGCGGAGGCCGTCCACGGCCGGCCCGAGCGCCACCAGCAACTGCTCCCGGCTGGCCCCATCCGCCTCCAGCGCCTCGATTGCTGAAGGCACGATCCGGGCCGCGACGCCACGCCAGCCGGCGTGGCAGGCCGCCACCCGGCCGCCGGCGGGGTCGACGATCAGCACTGGCGTGCAGTCGGCGCCGCACACCCAGAGGCTCTGGCCGCCACCGTCGCTGCGCAGACCATCGGCCTCCGGCCAGGGGGCCTGCCCGGCCTCCCCGGCGGCCAGCACCGTGCCGCCATGCACCTGACGGGTGCGATGCACGCTCACACCGGCACTGATCTCCCCGGCCAGTTCCTCCGGCTGGCGGCCCTGCCACTGGCGGGTGAAGAAGCCGTGCTCGAAGCCGGCCAGCAGGTCGCACTGGAGGTATCGGCCGCCGTAGGTGCCCACCCAGGTCCAGCCGGGCAGGTCGTTGAAGCCCGCATCGGGACGCTCGAAGGGGGGCTCGAGCGCCTCAGCCATCCGGCAGATCCCGCAGCAGCCAGAAGCCTTCCAGGTCGGGTGCCTCCTCGCTCGCCTGGATGGCGATGAACTGCAGGCCACCGGCCCGCTCCCGGGCCTCCGCCAGGGCCGCACCCGCCAGCCGTGCCTCCTCCTCCGGCAGGCGGGCCAGGATCCAACGGTCCTCCAGCCCCGCCTCCAGCACCAGCTGGCCGGCGCAGACCTCCAGCCGGGCCGGCTCCAGGCCGGACAGCCAGCCGGCGATGGCAAGGGACCGACGGCGGCTGAACAGGCGGATCCCGGGCACGGGGGTGGCGGGATCGAGCTGGGCGGGGAGGGCCACCAGGCCGGGGAAGGCGATCTCCCATCCACCCGCTTCGGCGAGGGTGGCGGCACTGAGGGTGGCCCAGCTCCAGCTGTCGCCCCTGGCCGCCTCCGGCAGGGGCAGCGCCACGGGCGCGATCGGCTGCGGCGGGGGCGCCAGGGGACCGGCCATGTAGCCCGGCTCCTGCGGGTAGACGGTGGCCTGCCGCTCCCGCAGCCACTCCACGAGGCCGTAGCAGCGCCGGCTGGGCACCAGCTCCAGGCCCAGCCCTTCGGCGGCCCGCTGCACCATGGCGCGCATCGAGCCGCGCCAGCAGCGCAGCCGCCGCGGCGGCCCGTAGCCCTGGGCGGCGGCGTCCTGGATGGCCGCTTCGATCGCCCCGCGCAACCACTGGGAATTGACGCTGGCGGCCGGGCACGCCATGGACCAGCGGAAGGGTTCCGGCTCCGGCCCCAGACCCGCCGTGGTGCAGATCAGCAGCTCCCAGCGCTTCTTGCCATCGGCCTCCAGGATCGGCCTGGAGTAGTAGTCGAGCTCCCAGTCAGGACCGGGGGCCAGCAACGCTGTGCTCATCCTGCGTCCTGTTCCTGCTGGCGCAGCAGGGACCGGGCCCGGTGGGCCCGGTCCTCGGCCTCGGCCATCACGGTGTCCTTGGCGATCAGGAGCTCGCCGGGGGGACCCTCCAGCAGGGCGGTGTTGAGGGCGATGCGGCCCCGGGAGGGGTCGATGGCGGTGATCAGGGCCTTGATGGCCTCCCCCTGCTGGAAGGCCTCGCGCAGGTCGCGCAGGACGCCGCCGGTGATGCAGGAATGGTGCAGGAGGCCGCTGACGCCGCCCAGATCGACGAAATAGCCGTAGGGCTTGACCGAGGCCACATGGCCTTCCACCAGCTGCCCCACCTCCAGGGTGGCGAAACGGGCGGCGGTGGCGGCCCGCTTCTCGGAGAGCACCAGCTTGCGGGTGTCGGCGTTGACCTCCAGGAAGGCGACCCCCAGGGTCTGGCCGACGAGGGCCTCGTGGTTCTCGCCCTCATTGAGCTGGGAGCGGGGGATGAAGCCGCGCAGCCCCTCCAGGTCGCAGGTGACGCCGCCACGGTTGAAGCCGTTCACCTTGACCTGGACCACCTTGCCCTCCTTCTCCAGCTGGCGCACCTTCTCCCAGCTGTGGCGCAGGGCCAGGGCGCGGGCGCTGATCGTCACCATGCCGTCGGCGTTCTGCTCCCGGGTGACCAGCACCTCGATCGCCAGGCCCTTGGGGAAGCGCTCCTTGAGGTTGGTGATCGCCCCCAGGCCGCACTCGCCCTTGGGCATGAAGCCGGGGGCCTTGCCGCCGATGTCGACGTAGACGCCATCGCTTTCCATGCCGATCACCACCCCCTTGACCACCTCGCCGGTGGTGCCGACGGGGGCGTTCTCATCGAGGGCGGCCAGAAAGGCCTCTTCGTCGAAGTCGAAGTCATCGACGGTGCGGGCCTGGCGGGAGGGTTCGCCGGGGGCGGCCTCGACGGCGGGTCCCCGGCTGGCCGCCCGCTGGGCACCGCCGCGGCGATCGGAAGCCGGCCCGAGCAGGTCGGCCATGGTGAGGCCTTCGAGACCCTCCATGCTGAAACGGTCCTCGTCCGCCGGAGGGGCCGCCGGCGGGCGCACCGGCGCCGCAACCGGGCTCGCCGGGGCGGGGGCGGGGGGTGCCTCAGCCACCGCCTCTTCCTCCTTCTTGATCATCAACACCTGGGGAGGCTTGCGCAGCGGTGCCGGGGCCGACCCGGAAGGCCTCGCCGGCGGCATGGGGCGCTGGGCGGGGTTCCGGGGCTGACGCGGCGCGGGGTTGCCGGTTCCTGCCATGGAGGTCCTCAGCGAAGCACGGGGCTCCACACTGTACGAATCACCCGTTGAGGCCCGCCCTCCCCCCGCCGATGCCCCCCAGCACCGAGCGATGCCTGGCCAGTCTCAGCTGGACGGCGGTGCGTGACCAGGCGGCCCGCCCGGGCAGCACGGTGGTGTGGCCCTTCGGCGCCATCGAGCAGCACGGGCCCCTGCTGCCCCTGGGCACCGATGCCCTGTTCGCCGAACGGGTGGCCGAGGCGGTGCTGGAGCGTCTCGATCCCGACCTGCCGATCTGGCGGCTGCCGCTGCAGAGCATCGGCTTTTCCCCGGAGCACCTGGGTTTCCCGGGAACCCTCAGCCTTCCGGCCGATCTGGTGCTTGAGCTGGTGCGGTCCGTGGGCCGGGGAATCGCGGCGGCGGGCTTCCAGCGGCTGGTGCTGTTCAACGCCCATGGTGGCCAGATCGGCCTGCTGGAGGCGGCGGCCCGGGAGCTGCGGGTGATCGAACCCGGCCTGGCGGTCCTGCCCTGCTTCCTCTGGCGTGGCGCCGATGGCCTGGAGGAGTTGATTCCCGAACCGGAACGCAGCACGGGGCTGCATGCCGGCCTGGCCGAGACCAGCCTGATGCTGTTCCTCGAGCCGGCCACCGTCGGCGCCCTGCCCGCCGCCGACGGCCTGGCCCCCTCCCCACCCCCACCCACCGGCTGGAGCCTGGAGGGGGCCTGCCCCAGCTCCTGGCGTACGGAGGAACTCAGCACCAGCGGCGTCATCGGTGACCCCGGCGGCGCCAGCGAGGCCCTCGGCCGCAAACTCTTCCTGCGCCTGGTGGGCAGCTGGGAGCGGCGCCTCGACGCCCTGGTGCGCAGCGACTGGCCGCCGACTTCCGGCAGACCATGACTAGAGTCGTCTGATTGCCTGAGCCTGTGGTTCCCATGCCCACCCTCGAAACCACCCCGTCCGTCGATTCCGCGCTGGATCCCTCGGGCCCGTTCGAGGGAAGTGAGCTTCCCGACTTCACCACCGCCGCCTACAAGGACGCCTACAGCCGCATCAACGCCATCGTGATCGAGGGCGAGCAGGAAGCCCACGACAACTACATGTCCCTCGGAACCCTGCTTCCCGACCAGGCCGAGGAGCTGACCCGCCTGGCCCGCATGGAGCTCAAGCACATGAAGGGCTTCACCGCCTGCGCCAACAACCTGGGCGTCACCGCCGACATGCCCTTCGCCCAGGAGTTCTTCTCCCCCCTGCGCAACAACTTCCAGGCGGCCCTCAAGGAGGGCAAGGTGGTCACCTGCCTGCTCATCCAGGCCCTGCTGATCGAGGCCTTCGCCATTTCGGCCTACCACATCTATATCCCCGTGGCCGATCCCTTCGCCCGCAAGATCACCGAGGGGGTCGTCAAGGATGAGTACACCCACCTCAACTACGGCCAGGAGTGGCTCAAGGCCCACCTCGAAGAGTCCCGCGCCGAGCTGGAGCAGGCCAACCGGGACAACCTTCCCCACGTGCGCCGCATGCTGGATCGGGTCGCCGCCGATGCCGCCGTCCTGCACATGGAGAAGGAAGACCTGATCGAGGATTTCCTGATCGCCTACCAGGACGCCCTCACCGACATCGGCTTCACCCCTCGGGAGATCGCCCGCATGGCTGCCGCGGCCCTGGTGGGCTGAGCCGAACCGCTCCCCTGCACCGGGGGAGGATGTAGCGTCGGCGACATCCGGCCCCGCTCCCGCCGCCGCATTCCCGTCCCTGCATGTTCGGCCTCATCGGTCATTCCACCAGCTTCGAGTCGGCGCGCAATCTGGCGCGAAGCCTTGGTTTCGAGGAATACGCCGAAGGGGATCTGGACATGTGGTGCAGCGCCCCCCCCCAGCTGGTGGAGCGGATCAGCGTCACCAGCCCCACGGGCAAGCGCATCGAAGGGGCCTACATCGATTCGGTGTTCGTCCCCGAGATGCTCAGCCGCTTCAAGACGGCCAAGCGCAAGGTGCTGAACGCCATGGAGCTGGCCCAGAAGAACGGCATCGACATCACCGCCCTGGGGGGCTTCACCTCGATCATCTTCGAGGATTTCAAGCTGCTCAGGGAACAGCAGGTGCGGGCCACCACCCTCGACTGGCAGCGCTTCACCACCGGCAACACCCACACCGCCTGGGTGTTGTGCCGCCAGGTGGAGGAGAACGCCCCCCGACTGGGCATCGACCTGCGTCGGGCGAAGGTTGCCGTGGTGGGCGCCACCGGTGACATCGGCAGCGCCGTCTGCCGCTGGCTTTCCCAGCGCACCGGCGTGCAGGAACTGCTGCTGGTGGCCCGCCGTCCCCAGCCCCTGGCCGATCTTCAGCAGGAACTGGGCGGTGGCCGCATCCTCGGCCTGGAGGAGGCCCTGGAGGAGGCGGATGTGGTGGTGTGGGTCGCCAGCCTGGCCCAGGCCAGCAACATCGATCCCAGCCGCCTGCGCCGCCCCTGCCTGATGGTCGATGGCGGCTACCCCAAGAACCTGGACACCAGGGCCTCCGGCGACGGCATCCACGTCCTCAAGGGCGGCATCGTGGCCTTCGGCTCCGACATCGGCTGGCAGATGATGGAGGCGGCGGACATGGCCAATCCCCAGCGGGAGATGTTCGCCTGCTTCGCCGAAGCGATGCTGCTGGAGTTCGAAGGCCTGCACACCAACTTCAGCTGGGGCCGCAACAACATCACCCTGGAGAAGATGGATCTCATCGGCGCCGCCTCCCTGCGCCACGGTTTCCAGGCCCTGGGCCTGGAGGCCCCCGCACCGGTCCCCAGCCTTTCCTCCACCTGATTTCCCTTCCGCCTGATCCGTCCCCCGCTCTTCCGACCATGGCCCGCCGCGTCCTGCTGGACTTCGAGAAACCGCTGGTGGAGCTGGAGGAGCAGATCGAACAGATCCGCCAGCTGGCGCGGGATTCCGAGGTGGATGTGAGCCAGCAGCTGCTGCAGCTGGAAACCCTCGCCACCCGGCGCCGCGAGGAGATCTTCAGCTCCTTGAGCCCGGCCCAGAAGATCCAGGTGGCCCGCCACCCCCAGCGGCCCAGCACCCTCGACTACATCCAGGTCATCACCGACGAGTGGGTGGAGTTGCACGGCGACCGCCGCGGCAACGACGACCGCGCCCTGGTGGGTGGGGTGGGTCGCATCGGTGACCAGGCGGTGGTGCTGCTCGGCCACCAGAAGGGCCGGGACATGAAGGAGAACGTGGCCCGCAACTTCGGCATGGCCTCCCCCGGCGGCTACCGCAAGGCGATGCGGCTGATGGACCACGCCGACCGCTTCCGCCTGCCGATCCTCAGCTTCATCGACACCCCCGGGGCCTATGCGGGGGTCAAGGCCGAACAGGAAGGCCAGGGCGAAGCGATCGCGGTCAACCTGCGGGAGATGTTCCGCCTGCGGGTGCCCATCGTCGCGGTGGTGATCGGTGAGGGAGGCTCCGGCGGCGCCCTCGGCATCGGCGTGGCCGACCGGCTGCTGATGTTCGAGCACAGCGTCTACACCGTGGCCAGCCCCGAGGCCTGCGCCTCGATCCTCTGGCGCGATGCCGCCAAGGCCCCCGCCGCCGCCGAGGCCCTGCGCATCACCGGCGCCGACCTTCTGCAGCTGGGGCTGGTGGATGCCCTGCTGAAGGAGCCCTCCGGAGGCAACCACTGGGCGCCGATGCAGGCCGCCGAGACCCTGCGCTCCGCCCTGCTGGCCCAGCTCGCCGAACTGCAGACCTGCAGCGAATCCGCCCTCCTGGAAGCCCGCTACGCCAAGTTCCGGCGCATGGGACAGGTGCTGGAGGGGGCGGCAACGGATCCCGCCCTCGCGCCGTAGGGTTGCCCGGCTGCCCAGTCGTCCATTGCCCGCCGCCCTGATCACCGGTGCCTCCCGCGGCATCGGCGCCGCCGCCGCCCGCCGCTTCGCCGCCGAGGGCTACGACCTCCTGCTGGTGGCCCGCAGCGGTGCTGACCTCGACGCCCTGGCCGGGGAGCTGGGGCAGGCCGGCCGGCGCGTCGAGACCCTGGTCCTCGACCTGGCCCAGGCGGACGCGATTCCCGGCGCCATGGCCGAGCTGCTCGGGCGGGGGCTGCTGCCATCGGTGGTGATCAACAACGCCGGCGCCGCCTGGACCGGACCGCTGGCGACCATGCCCCTCGAGCGCTGGCAGTGGCTGCTGCAGCTCAACCTCACCAGCGTCTTCCAGGTCTGCCTGGCGGTGCTGCCCGGCCTGCGGCAGGCCGGTGGCGGCCGGATCATCAACGTCAGCAGCCATGCGGCCCGGAATGCCTTCCCCGACTGGGGGGCTTACTGCGTCAGCAAGGCCGCCCTGGCCTCCTTCAGCCGCTGCCTGGAGGCGGAGGAACGGGGCGCCGGCATCGCCGTGAGCACCCTCACCCTTGGGGCGGTGAATACACCTCTCTGGGACAGTGAAACCGTCCACAGTTCCTTCGACCGACGTGCCATGCTTTCCATCGAGCAGGTGGCTGATTCCCTGCTTTACCTTGCGCGGCAACCCCACAGCCAGACGGTGGAGGACCTCACCCTGATGCCAGCCGCCGGAGCCTTCTAACCCCCCTTATGACATCCACCCTTCCCAGCGGCCTCAACGCCCGTCAGGCCTCTCCCGTCACGACCCCCATTCCCGTCAGCCTGCGGATCCGCGAGCGACTGCAGAAGGAAGGCGTGCCGTTTCTGGCCAACGACAACATCTCCGAACATCTTCGCGAGGGAGAGCTCGACCAGCTGGAGATTGAAGTCGCCGGCAAGGTGCGCGAACTGTTGCGCAGCCTGGTGATCGATATCGAGAACGACCACAACACCGAGGAGACGGCCGAGCGGGTGGCCAAGATGTATCTCCATGAGGTGTTCAAGGGTCGCTACCACGAGCAACCCAAGATCGCCAGCTTCCCCAACGTGAAGCAGCTCGACGAGATCTACACGGTGGGGCCCATCTCCATCCGCTCCGCCTGCTCCCACCATCTGGTGCCGATCCTTGGCAACTGCTGGATCGGGATCAAGCCCGGCGAACGGGTCATCGGTCTGTCGAAGTTCTCCCGGGTGGCCGACTGGGTCTTCTCGCGGCCCCACATCCAGGAGGAGGCCGTGATCATCCTGGCCAATGAGATCGAACGGCTCTGTGAACCCCTCGGCCTGGCGATTCTGGTCAAGGCCCAGCACTACTGCATGAAGTGGCGAGGGGTGAAGGAACCCCAGACCAGCATGGTGAACTCGGTTGTGCGCGGTGATTTCCGCCACGACCCCAGCCTCAAGCAGGAGTTCTTCGAGCTCGTGCGTCAGCAGGAGTCCCTGCTGAACTGAGCCACGGGCTGGTGCCCAGGATCAGGGCTGACCCATGACCGGCCCCACCACCTGGGACACGCTCCGCTGGCTGCCGGAGGCGGTGGGCACGGCCACCACCACCATCACCTGGGAGGCCACGTCCGCGGTTGTCAAGGCATAGGTGGGCCCGCTGGCGCCCTGGATCAGCTGCCATTGGCCGGTGCCGGGGGCGAGCCGATACCAATGGAAGGCGCTGGGGGGCAGGGTGGTCAGACCCTCCGCTGCCGCCGTGGCCTGCAGCAGGGCCCCCTGGCGGGCTTCCCCCTGCAGCAGCAGCTGGTTGAGTCCGGCGATCCGTTGCTCCACCGCCCCTTCGATCTGCTGATCTCCGGCGATCTCCTGGCGCAGCAGCTGGATCTGCTGCTGGGGATCGGCGGTGATTCCCGGCACGCATTGCAGGGTTCCCTGCACCAGCTGGCAGCCCACCAGGTCCTGGGCCCTGAGGGCGGCCCCTGGTCCCAGCACCAGCAGCAAACCCATCGGCAAGGCGTGACGGAGAAAGGCCAAGGGGAGCACAGGGGTTGGACTGCACCGATCCTGCACCCGGAGGCGCCAAACGCCAATCAACCGGTGGGGGATCCACGCACCGCGCTCACCAGGGCCGCGACCCGGGCCAGGTTCTTGAGGCCGGGACGGTCCTCCAGGGCACTGGAGGCATCCAGACCATCGGGGCGCAGCGTCTCCAGCAGCTCGGCCACCGTCTCGGGGCCGACCCCACCGGCCAGCCACCAGGGGGAGGCCGGCCGGAAACCCTCCAGCCAGGCGATGGGAATCCGATGCCCGGTTCCCCCCAGCTGGCCGGGCTGCCAGGCATCGAGCAACAGGGCCTCCACCACCCCGGCATAGGCGTCCGCCGTCTCCAGATCCGCCGGGCCGCGCACCCGCAGGGCCTTCCAGAGCCGAACCCCCAGCCGCTGGGACAGCTCACGGCAACGCTCCACGCTTTCGTTGCCATGGAGCTGCACCACCGCATGGCCCCGGCCCGGCCCGAGCTCCTCGAGCTGGTCGTCGCCGGGATCCGCCACCACCAGCACACCGAAGCAATCCGGTTGGCCGGCGGCCATGGCCGCAAACAGATCGGGGCGTTGCGCCGCCGGCACGAAGCGGGGCGAGCTGGGCACGGCGATGACGCCGATCGCATCGACCCCCAGGGCGGCGATGGCGGTGGCCTGGGCCGGCTCCCGCAGCCCACAGACCTTCAGCAGCGGAGAGGAAACCAGAACAAGGTGGGCCGGGCTGCCTTTCTAGGATGGGCGCGACAACTCCGGCCATGGCCGGATCACTGCCCGGACGGTGCCCGTGGGTGAAGGCTGGCAATTGCTGACGATCCGCGGCATTCCCCTGCGCATCCACCCGAGCTGGTTCGTGATCCTGCTGCTGGCCACCCTCGGCTTCCAGCAGCAGTACGCCCTCAGCCTCCGCGGCCAGCTCACGCCCGCGGCGCTCTGGGCCGTGGCCCTGGTCACCTCCCTGGCCCTGTTCGTTTCCGTGCTGCTGCACGAGCTGGGCCACTCCCTGGTGGCCCTGCAGCAGGGGGTGAAGGTGAAATCGATCACCCTCTTCCTGCTGGGGGGGGTGGCCAGTGTGGAGCGGGAATGCTCCACCGCCCGGGGTGCCCTGATGGTGGCGGCGGCGGGGCCGGCGGTGAGCCTGTTGCTGGGCATTGGCCTGCTGGCCTCCACCCATGCCGCCAGCCACCTCACCCCCGTCCTGGGCCAGGTGGTGGAACGGCTCGGCGCCCTCAACCTGATCCTGGGGCTGTTCAACCTGCTGCCCGGACTGCCCCTCGATGGCGGGCTGATCGTCAAGGCGCTGGTCTGGGAGTTTTCCGGCAGCCAGCGCCGGGGCGTGGAGGTGGCCAATGCCTGCGGCCGGTTCCTGTCCCTGTTCGCCGTGGGCATGGGCACGGTGGTGCTGCTGCGGGGTGGCGGCATCGGCGGCGCCTGGCTGATCCTGCTGGGCTGGTTCGGCCTGGGGGCGGCCCGCAACCAGAAACAGATGCTGGTCGTCCAGCAGGCCCTCAAGGATCTCAAGGTCAGGGATGTGGCCCAGCGCCGCTTCCGGGTGCTGGAGGCCGACACCAGCCTGCGGGAGCTCAGCCGGATCCGCCTCGGCACCGCCCCGCCGATCGCCGAGGCCGGTGACGGGACCCCGCCCGCCGACAAGGACAGCAAGGGCCCGGCGGACTGGCTGCTGGTCTGCGACCGGGGCCGCTGGCAAGGGGTCATCGACGACAGCCCCCTCCAGGCCCTGCCCGTGCAGTGCTGGGACAGGGAGCGGGTGGGCGACCATCTGCAGCCCCTCTCCAGCCTGCCCGCCATCCCGGAATCCGCCCCGCTTTGGCAGGCCGCCCTCCAGCTGGATGACGGCAACCACCAGCGGCTGCTGGTCCTGAGTGCCGCCGGTCTGCCCTGCGGCACCGTCGAGCGCCCCGAGCTGGGGGACGCGGTGCTGAAGAAGCTGGGCCTGCGCCTCCCCGCCAACCTGCTGTCGGTGGCGCGGCGCGAGAACGGCTACCCCCTCGGCATGGCCCTGGGTCAGGTGGCCCGCGGCATGGTCAGCTCCGGGGAGGTGTCCCCGCTCACCGACAGGGTCACCCGGTAGCGGTCCAGATCCGGGGCGATCGCCGCCCGTTCGGCCGGGGTGAGCGCCTCGGACGCGGGCAGGGGCGTGTCGTGATCGAGGCCGCCGTGCCCCGCCAGCGGGGGCAACAGGCGTGCCGCCGATCGCCGCAGGTGCCGCTCCAGCGCCTCGCCGTCCAGCGGCAGGACATCGAGCGACGGAGGGTCGCCACCGAACACCGCGCGCCAGAGGGCAGGGCTGGGGTCCAGCTGGATCGAACCGTGCTGGAGCAGATGGCCGCCGCGCCACAGCTGGGCACTGCCCACCCGCTTGGCCCCGTTGGCGTGCACCAGGTCGGCGGCGGTGCTGGTGGCGAAGCAGCTGCTGCGCTGCAGGCTGGCCGCCTGGCGGCCGCTCTGCAGCGGCTGGCCCAGGGCCGCGAACGCCTCCACCAGCCAGGTGAGGGCCCGGCCGTAGACCTCTGCACGGGTTCCCTGGGGCCGGGGCCACACCAGGGCATAGGTGAGATCGCCGCCGTGGAGCACGGCCCGGCCCCCACTGGGCCGGCGCACCAGAGCCAGGCGCCCCTGCCGGGCCAGGTCACACCAGTGGGGCTCGAGGCGCCGCTGGTGCCAGCCGAGGGACAGGGTCGGCCGCGACCAGCGGTAGAGACGGAAGGCCGGCGCGGGGCCCGCCGCCGCCGCCGGGTTCGTCGCCTGGGGCTGCAGCAGCCAGGCATCGATGGCCATCTGCCAGGCCCCCTCGAGGCAGCAGGGCGCGATCCAGCGAACCGGCGGCGTCGGCTGGATGGATGGGGAGGCCTGCGTTGTCATGACGTTGGCCCGCCCAGTGGTCCGCCAGCAGACTGGAGCAGGTCCGGGAGGAGCGGCTGGTGGGGATGCTGCGGGCCATCACCCTGGTGCTGGCGCTGGACAGCGGCCGCCGCGCCGTCGGCCTGTGGTTCGAGGCTCAGGGGATCACGCTCCAGAAACCGGGGTCGAGCTCGTAGCCGAGGACAGCGGCCATCTGTCCCAGGTTGGCGCGGCACTCGATGCCCCCGGCGGCGGCCCAGTGGTCGAGGAGGAACAGGCGCTGGGTGATCCAGAGCTCCAGGCTCTCGGGGGCGAAGCGGATGCCGTCGGTGGGGCTGAAGCCGTGGGGGAGCAGCATCGCCACATGGCGCGTGAGCTGCCCCCCGCTGCGCTCCAGCACCAGGGGCAGCCAGGGGTGGAGCGCATCCGCCCGCAGACTCCACAGCCGCAGTTCCGGGATCTCCGAGAGCTCGCGCGGGTCTGCGGCGTCCCGGGGCCAGTCGAAATCGATCGTCACTCCGCTGGCGGCGGTGAGCAGCGCGGCCGGTGCCAGGGACGCCAGGCCCGCCAGGGGGGAGAGGTCGAGCCCGCGCACCTGATCGGCGGACACCTTCAGGGGCTCGGAGCAGGGTGGAAGCGCCATCAAGAGCTGTGACAGGGCAGGGCCTCAGGCTGGACCGTAGCTCGCGATGGCCGAAGAATGGGTCGGTCAAACTCCATTCACCGTCACGGATATGGTCACCCCGATCAACCAGGCCGAAGTGCTGATTGCCCTCGTCGTGGCGGCCCATGCCGGCGTGCTGGCCGTGCGTCTCTGCTTCAGCCTCTACAAAGCCTGAAGCTGCAGGGGCTGCTCCCTTGGCAAGCCCCGTACAGGCTGCTACAAGCAAAGGGCTCGCAGCCTTTCCTCAGGTGCGCCAGACCCAGCCCCAGCCCCCCCGGCGCCAGTCCTCCGCTGCAAGCCGCCCCACCAGCCGCCCGCGCCGTTCCTCGGCGCTGCAACCGGCCGCGGAGGGTCCGGTCGGCCCGCTCCCCTGGCGGCCAGCCGCCAGCGGTGTCTCCTCCGTGCCCTCCCCCCGATCCCAGGCCGAACCCGGGGGGTATGGCAGGGAAAGCCAGCTGCTCTCGCTGTCCGCCGAGAGGCAGGAGCTGGTCTGCAGCCTCATCGGGCTGGCGGTGAAGCTGGGGCTCATCGGCCTCACCGGCGTGAGCCTGTTCCAGCTCGCCGGCGCCTACCAGCAGCGCATGGAAAGCCAGGGGGAGATCTCGGCGGTTCTGGAGATCGAGAACGCCAAGCTGGTCAAGGCCAGGGAGCGTTTTGATGCCCTGTTCATGGTGGAAGGGGAACAGCGCCTGATCCGCGAGCAGAGCCAGTGGATCGCCCCGAACCGCCTGCGGGTGATCTGGCAGTCGAACCGTCCATTTCCAACTGTTGAATCCCCGGCATCCGGTTCTGGAAACCAGGGCGCCCGTCCGTAGGTTGGGGCCCCCCTCGCCCCCGGACCATCCGCGCCATGGTGACCTCCTCCGGTGACCCCGCCCGTTCTCCCGCCCCCGGCGGTGTTCCCGGAACAGCCCTGATCACCGGTGCCTCCTCCGGCGTCGGTCTGTTCGCCGCCAAGGCCCTGGTGGATCGGGGCTGGCATGTGGTGATGGCCTGCAGGGACACCGACAAGGCCCGCCGTGCCCAGGCCGCCCTGGCCATTGCCGATGCCGCGGTCACCCACCTGAAGGTGGATCTGGCGGATCTCGACAGCGTCCGTGCCCTGGTCGACGGCTTCCATGCCACGGGCCGCCCCCTCGATGCCCTGGTCTGCAATGCGGCGGTCTACCTGCCGCGGCTGAAGCATCCGGAGCGCTCGCCCCAGGGCTACGAGATCTCGATGGCCACCAACCACTTCGGCCATTTCCTGCTGATCCACCTGCTGATGGAGGACCTCAAGCGCTCCTCCCACCCGTCGCGGCGCCTCGTGATCCTGGGCACCGTCACCGCCAACTCCAAGGAGCTGGGGGGCAAGATCCCCATCCCCGCGCCCGCCGACCTCGGCGACCTCTCGGGCTTCGCGGCCGGCTTCAAGGCCCCGATCGCCATGGCCAGCGGCAAGAGCTTCAAGCCCGGCAAGGCCTACAAGGACAGCAAGCTCTGCAACATGATCACCACCCAGGAACTGCACCGCCGGCTGCATGGCAGCACCGGCATCGTGTTCACCTCCCTCTACCCGGGCTGCGTGGCCGACACCCCCCTGTTCCGCCACACCCCGCGGGCCTTCCAGACCATCTTCCCCTGGTTCCAGAAGAACATCACCGGCGGCTACGTGAGCCAGGCCCTGGCGGGGGAACGGGTGGCCCAGGTGGCGGCGGATCCGGACTTCGCCGTCTCCGGGGTGCACTGGAGCTGGGGGAACCGCCAGACGAAGGGGGGCAAGCAGTTCAGCCAGGAGCTGTCGGAGAAGGCCAGCAACCCGGTGACGGCCGAGCGGATGTGGGACCTTTCGATGCAGCTGGTGGGGCTGGCCTGAGGCGGCCACCGGGCCGGCGCCATTGCGTCGGAATCTGGCGATTCAGGCGCACGGCCGGAAGAAGCCGCTAAGAGTCATCCAGTACCTCCCCTGGAGTCGATGGCCCGCACGCTGCGCTGGGGAGTGGGACTGCTGCTGGTCGTCAGCCTCTCGATCGGTGCCTTCCTGCTCCTGCCGTTCCGCTCCTGGTTGCCCGGCGGAACGGTGGCGGATGTGCCGCTCAGCCAGGTGGTGAACGGCACGGCGTTCAACCGTCTGTTTCCCGAGCCGGAGGACGGCGACCAGCTGGTGTTCACCCAGGAGAAGCGCGGCTTCAGTGAGGCCCGGCTCAAGCATGGCGGCCAGGTGAAGGCCCTGCTGGCCATCTCCGATGTCATCACCGCACCGGAGGCCCGCCGCAAGTTCGAGGCCAGCCAGAGCCGGCTGCAGGGCTGGCCGCTGGTGGAGCAGGGTCCCCAGGCCACCGCCCTGCTGGTGGCCGACCGCTTTCAGATCAAGGTGATCGGCCAGGGCGATGGGCTGGCGGCGGAGCAGCGCCAGGAGCTGATCGGCCGCTTCAACCTCCGGGGCCTGGCGGCGCTGCAGCCGGCCAGCGGGCCCCGGGCGGCCCTGCCCAGCGCCCCGGAACAACCCACGGGTCGCCAGGGTTCTGAGCGCCTTGCCGCCCTGGAGCCGGTGACATGAGCACCGTTCTCGAGCGCCTCGACCGCCTGCCCCGCCGCAACCTGACGGTGCTGGCCATCAAGGGCCTCAGCACCCTCGTGCCCGGTGGCTGGCAGAACATCACCCGTGCCGACGACCTGATCGCCGATGTGCTGGGCAGCCCCGACCCGGAGCTGGTCCGCCAGGTGCGGGCCCGGGCCGACGTGCTGAGCCGGGCCCGCCATGAGGGCTACGGCCGTGCGCTCAGCCTCTACGACGCCGTCAACCGCTCCCAGAAGGCCGCCGGTGGACTGCGGCTGCTGGCCAACATCGGTGGCGCCCTGCCGCTGGTGAAGCGTGTCGCCGACCTCACGCCCACCAGCGAGAGCCTGCAGGCGGCGGATCTGGGCCTGAAGGTGGCCGCCGAGATGCTGGCCTTCACCCAGGTGAACGGCCTGCCCGGTGACAGCTTCAGCGACTTCGCCAGCGCCTTGGGGGACTATGCCGGCGAAGCCCGGGTGAGGATGGCCGCCCTGATCTGTTTCGATGGCCTGCTGCCCCTGGGCGACCAGGCCCTGCAGCGGCTGGATGGCCTGCTGGGGGGTCTCGACAAGCGGGACCTGCACCAGCTGCCCGCCTACGCCGGCATGGCCCGACTGCTGCCGGGACGGGGCGATGGGGCCCACCTGACCTTCCTGCGCCGGGCCGTGGACCCGTGGCTGGGCTGGGCAGGAGGCTTCAGCAACCAGCTCGGTCTGACCGGCCAGAAGGCCGTGCGGGCCCTGGAAAGCACCCTTGGTCCCTGGCAGGGGAGCTTCCATCAGATGGCCACCTTCCTCGACGCGTTCACCGACACCTATCAGCACACGGGCGTGCAAGCGGTGGCCCGCCGGCTGGTGGAGCGGGCGGCTGCGGAGATCTGAAGGCGACTGGCTATGGGGATCCGCGGCCTGATCCAGGCCGGGCTCCTCGCACCGGAAGAACTAACTCCCGGATCCCGCCGGCCCGGCCCCTTCGGCCTTCCCCCCATGATTCGGCCGAGGCCGGTAGATCGCCACCCCGATCACGTCCGGCACCCGGGCCGCGTAGGTGGCGAAGTTCTCGCTGCGGATCACCCCCGCCCCCTCGGCCGCGTGAATCGCATCCACCACCCCGTCGCGCTTCTCCAGGAAGCCCACGTGGGTCACATCGAGACCCGGCACCTTCGTCACCAGCGCGAAGATGTCGCCACTGCGCAGGGACGGCAGCACCCCCGGCAGGGCCGCCAGCGGGATGTAGGGCTGGCTCAGCACCAGATCCTTCTCCAGCTCCGTGATGCACTGCTGATTGCGGGCCAGCCGCATCGGCTTGTAGCTCTTGAGGTGGTTGCTCATGAAGTTGAGCGCCACCGTGCGGCTACCGGCCCCCGGCAGGAACGGGGTGAGGTTCACCAGGTAACCGTTGCGCTCGGCCGCCTCGGCCCAGCGGCTGAAGTAATGCTGGCGGCGGCAGTAATCCACCTCGCCGTCCACGTAACGCAGCCGCCGCACGTGTTCGCTGAAGCGCTCCACCCCCTCGGTCTGGGTGTCCACCTTGCGGCTGTTGGTCAGCGCCAGCAGCTGCTCCACGAACAGGAAGCAGTCAAACCGGGTGAGGTCCAGCACCAGCTGTTCCTTCGGGCCGCCATCGAGGGAGAAGCCCTGGAACGGCAAGCCCAGGTAACGGCGCGCCAGGGTGACCAGGGCCTGGTTCATCGGGGCCCACGCCGTGGCGTCGATGGCCTCGGCGGCCTCCTCCTTGCTGTCGGCCACAAAGCGGGGCGTGGGGTCCCCCAGGGCCACACCCCCCGGCAGGGGCGGCAGGGCGGCAGCCACACCGGGGTTGGCCGGGGTGGCGTGGCGCAGCAGCAGGTTGGCCGCAGCGAAGCTGGCACCGGCGGTGATCAGCACCGTGAGGCCCAGCAGGAGAGTGGGTTTGCGCATCCAGCCGCTGCTGCCGCCGCCGCCGCGACCCTACAGCCGCCGTCAGGCCGTGCCGCTGGCCAGCCAGGCGTCCAGCTCCAGTGGCGGCAGCTGGGGGCTGCTGGTGATCTCGATGATCCGGCCGATGGCGGCCGGGTTCCGCGCCGCGTCCAGGCACACCCGCGCCACCAGCCGCCGCGGGATGCTGTCGCTCTCCTGCTGGTCGGGACCGCTGAAGCGGATCCCCTCGGCCGCGATCCCCTCCTCCGTTTCCTTCAGGCCACCGGGGCGCACCACCGTCCAATCGAGGCCACTGGCGGCGAGCCACCGTTCCCCCACCCCCTTCCACACCAGGATCAGCCCGAACAGGTTGAGGGGATGGAACCAGCGGCCGCTGCACAGGGAACTCACCAGCACCACCCGCTGCAGCCCGGCCGCGCGGCAGGCGGCGATCTGGGAGCGGATCGCCAGGGCATCCACCTTCAAGGGGCCGGCCAGATCCACCGACGGCCGGGCCCCGGTGGCGATCACCAGGGCATCGCAGCCGGAAAGGGCCGCGCCCAGGGCCGTGGTGTCAGCCAGCTCCAGCCGCACCAGCTCGGCACCGGCCAGACCGGGGGGCACCTCGGAGCCCGGCCGCAGGATCGCCTTGACGCCCCAGCCCCGGCCCAGGGCCTCTTCCACCACCCGCCAGCCCGTCTTGCCTGAAGCTCCGGTCACGGCGATGCAGGTCATGGGGGGCCTTGCTCCTTGGCGTTCCGGTCCATTCTGGCGTTGGAGTCGATGCGGGTTGTCCGCCCGTTGGGACGGCGACAGCCAGGGCGGGGGCCGCTGGGTAGGCTGGCCCCATGCCCGAAATGGTTCTCGAAGTCAGCCACCTGAGCGTGCGGCGTGAGGCCGTCACGGCGGTGGAGGACGTGAGCTTCCAGCTGGCGGCCGAATCCGACACGGCCCTGGTGGGGCCCAACGGGGCCGGCAAGAGCACGCTGGTGCAGGCCATCCTCGGCATCCTTCCCCGCCAGGCCGGCGACGTGCGGTTCCTGGGCTGCAGCCTCAGCAGCCGCGGCCAGTTGCCCAGGGAGCTGCGGGCCAAGCTCGCCTACCTGCCCCAGACCCTGGTGCCCCGGGGCCGCTTCCCGCTCACGGTGGCCGAGTTCGTTGGCCTCGGCTGGGACCCCCCGGGGCTGGCCCTGCCCTGGCTGGGTCGGCAGGAGCGCCGCAGCGCCGTCCGCTCCGCCCTGCGCAAGACCCTCTGCGCCGACCTGGCCGACCGACTGCTCTCCGAGCTCTCCGGCGGCCAGCTCAAGCGGGTGCTGCTCGCCTTCTGCGTGGTGCGCCCCCGCCGCCTGCTGGTGCTCGATGAGGCCCAGGCCGGCCTCGACGCCCGGGCGGCGGAGCAGTTCCACACCCTCCTGTACCAGCTGCGCCGCAGCGAAGGCTGGACGATCCTGCAGGTCTCCCACGATCTGGAGATGGTGCGCCGCACCTGCGACGGCGTGCTCTGCCTCAACCGCAGCCTGCGCTGCCACGGCACCCCCGACCACGCCCTCAGCCCCACCCGGCTGGCCCAGATCTACGGCCCCGGCTTCGTTCCTTACCACCACCGCCATCCGCCCCACCGCCCTCCCCATGCCGAGGAGAACCCTCCCGCCTGACCCGTCCGTTCAGGGCGACCCTGCCGTCGCCGGCAGGGGCTGGCCGAAACGGCTGGGTTGCCGGTAGAGCCAGCGCAGGGTGGCCCGGTCGCGCCGGCTCAGCTCCAGCACCGGCTTGGCCCCGGGAACGGCCGCCATGGCGTCGGCGGGATCGTCGCTGTGGCCCCACAGGCCGAAGGCATGGCCCAGTTCGTGCAGGGCGGTGGCTTCGGTGGCCTCCGGCCGCTGACCCGGGCTGATCCACACCTGCACCTGGGGCTCCAGGATCCAGCCGGCGCCCCGGTCGGCCTCCACCACCGCCAGCTGGGCCCGGCCGTGGCTGGCCCGGGTGCGGCCGGAGGCCTCCCGCTGCAGGGGCGGCCGCCGCCGCAGGATCCGCACCTGGGCCGCCGCCGGATCCTCCACCCGGGTGATCACCAGGTCCTGCTGCCAGCGGCCCAGCGCCCGCTCCACCGCACCGAGCCAGAGGGCGTCCCAGCGTTGGCCTGCTCCGACCGCCGCCGCCGGCTCCACCCACACGCACCAGCGATCGAGCCGGGGCCAGCCGAAGGCCGTGGGCCGCAGCACCTGGCGGTAGTCCTCGCCTGGGGGCCCCGGGGCCACGGGGGCGGGCGCCCCAGAGGCTGGACCCGTTGGCTGGGGTACGGGTCGGGTGGCCAGCGCCCCAGGGCAATCCGGGCTGGCGGCCTGGAGGGGTGCCGCCAGCAGCAGCAACGCCGGCACCAGGCCGGCAACGAGCCTGCGGTGGGGCCGGACCATCAGCCCGCCAGTCCGACTCCGCGGGCCATCAGGGCCGCCATTAGGGGGATGGCGGCAAAGCCGGCCAGCTCGATGTTGAGCACCCACCGCAACCGGTTGGCCAGGGCCTCGCTCACTTTGGGGAGCTCCCCCTTGCGCAGGGGGATGGCCCAGAGGATGTAGGTGATGGTGGGGTAGAGGGAGAGGGCGCCCACCGCCAGGTAGGTGCCCACCTTCCACCAGAACAGGGGGTTCTCGGTGTAGAAGCTGGAGCCCTGGCCGAAGTAAAGCACCCGCAGGATGCCGCTGAGCAGCACGCCCAGGGCCGCCAGGCCGTAGGTCACGTCCGTGATCACCATCAGGATCGCGTCCTTGCGGTCCGGGTCGGGCCGGATCAGGCGCCGCTCCAGCACCAGGGCGCCGAAGCAGACCATGAAGCTCAGGTAGTGCACGTAGGCCACTCCGGCGCTGGAGAGCACCTCGGAGGGGATGGAGAGAAGCCCGGCCATCGGCTGGTGTCAGGTGGTCGCCCCGGACGGTAGCGGCTGGCTCCGGGCCACCGGGCCCCGGGGCGCGCCGTCATCCGATGGCGAAGTGAAATCAGCAGAAAATAAGGAATCAGAGCCCTTTATGCGGAAGACGCAACGGAACACTGAAGGCTTTCTGTTTGTTTCAGGAACATCCAGAAACAACCCTAGGTTCGACACAGCGATTCGGATGCTCTATGGCGAGTTCCCTCAGTGCCTTTCTCGGCGAGATTGGCCGCCATCAACTGCTCAGCCCTGAGCAGGAGCTCACCCTGGGGCGCAAAGTGCAGGCGATGGTGACCCTGCAGGAACGCTGTTCCCAGGCGGGCGGCAGCGGCCCGGCCTGCGACTACGACGACCTCGAAAAGCGCACCCTGCGCACCGGCGAGCGCGCAAAACAGCAAATGGTGACAGCCAACCTGCGGCTGGTCGTCAATCTCGCCAAGCGCTATCAGGGCAAGGGCCTGGATCTACTTGATCTGATCCAGGAAGGCACCATCGGCCTGACCCGCGCCGTGGAAAAGTTTGATCCCACCCGTGGTCACCGTTTCAGCACTTATGCCTACTGGTGGATTCGTCAAGGTCTGAACCGGGCCCTTTCCACCCAGAGCCGCACGATCCGCATTCCCGTCAACGTCAACGAGAAGCTCACCCGCCTGCGGGCCGCCAAGGCGCGCCATCTCCAGTCCCACGGCCATTCCCCCAACGCCGGGGAACTGGCCACCGCCATGGGCCTGCCGGTGGCCGAGGTCGAGGACCTGCTGGGCTGCGAGCTGCGCAGCGTCACCGTCAGCCTCCAGGGGGCCGTGCGCTCCAAGGCCGATCCCTCCGAGCTGGTGGATGTGCTGCCCAGCAACGAGCCGGCACCGATGGAACGGGCCGAGCAGGCCGAGCGCACCGAATCGGTCTGGACGCTGCTGGAGAAATCCAACCTCACCCCCAAGGAGCGCACGGTGGTGATGCTGCGCTTCGGGCTTGATGGCAGCCACGAGTGGCGCACCCTGGCCGAGGTGGCCCGCCAGCTGGAGTGCAGCCGTGAGTACTGCCGCCAGGTGGTGCAGCGGGCCCTGCGCAAACTGCGCAAGACCGGCATCGAGAGCGGCCTGGTGGAGGAGTGAATGGAGGGGGATCCGCCCCTCGTGGATCAAGCGCCGAGGCCCACAGAATGAACGGACGCCTACCCGTTGGCGTGTCCCCCTTCTGAGCAGATCGCCATGGCTGTTGCTCCCGCCGACCAGGCACCCGTCGATGCCGAGGTGCTCGAGAGTGCGGTGCTGGACGAGGCGCTGTTGGTGAGGCTGCTGCGTCGGGCCGGCCGCACCATCGCCCGGCCCGCCTTTGAGTGCATGGAGCTGCTGCTCGATGGCGCCACCCCGCCACGGGTGCGGCTCACCGTGCTGGCGGCGCTCACCTACCTGCTGCTTCCCCTCGATGTGATCCCCGATTTCATCCCGGCGGCCGGCTTCAGCGACGACATGGTCGCCCTCACCGCCCTGCTGGGCCTGTGCAGCACCCATCGCACGCCGGCGATCCGCGCCCGGGCCCAGAGTCGGCTGGATCGCTGGTTCCCCCTCTTCCGCCAGCAGGGGTAACGTCCGGCGATGGCAGCGTCCGCCCCCTCCCTCAGCCCGGAGCAGCTCGACGAGCTCCAGAGCCTCCTCAAGGACTGGTTGCGGCTCACCGGCCGCACCCAGGCCGACCTGCGCCGGGCCCTGAGGGCCGGTTCGATCCGCATGCCGGTGCTGCTCGAGGAGCTGCAACGCACCTGGAGCCGCCAGGGGGCGGCGGGCCTGGCCGATCGCCTCTGCGCCATCGAGGCCCAGTGGCTGGCGGAGGAGACCGGCGAGGATGGCGCGTTCGCCCCAGCCGGCGACCCGCTGGAGGATTCCATGGGACAGCTCGACCTGCTGCTGCAGGAAATCCGCGGCGACAGCGGGACCTGACGGACCGCGCCTGAAGCGCTGGCGGGCCAGACGGGGAGCCTCCAGAGTGGGGTCTGACCGATCCTGCGGCCCCGCGCCGACGCCCTCCACCATGAATGCCACCGCCGTCCTCACCCGCGCCTTCCCCCGGTCCCTGCGGGCCGCCGCTGCCCTTGTGGCCGGCCTGAGCTTCACCGGTGCGGCCCAGGCCCAGGTGGAATCGTTCATGCTCAAGCGTGGTGGCAATGTGGGTCCCGAAACCCAGATCAAGCCCACCAACTGCGTCACCGGCGCCGATGGCTCCGTCACCTGCGACACGGTGATCGAGAATCCCGCCAGCGACACACCGGCCCAGCCCAACTACCAGCCGTTCAAGAACTGATGCGACGCCTGCAGCGGATCTTCAAGGACACGATCTTTCTTCGCCTCATCGACCAGGGCGAGCGCCTGGTGGCCAAGTTGCTGGCCGTCATGCTGTTCCTGGTGCTGGCGGTGGCGGCCCTCAAGTTCACCTTCGAGGTCCTCATGCAGCTGCTCGATCCCAACCGTCGCTGGGTGGGGGAAGGCCTCATCGCCGTCCTCGGCGACCTGCTCAACCTGCTGATCGCCATCGAGGTGTTGCAGAACATCACCTCCTACCTGCGCCGCCACGTGGTGCAGATCGAACTGGTGCTGCTCACCGCCATCACGGCCGTGGCCCGGAAGGTGATCGTGCTGCCCCCGAACGCCGAGAACAAGCCCATGCTCGTGGTGGGTCTCGGGGTGGCCGTGCTGTGCCTGGCGGGGGCCTTCTGGTTGGTGCGCCGGGTCAACGAGGCCGAGGTCAGTGAACGGGATGGGGAAGCCAGAACAGGGCCAGCCAGATCGTTCCAGGAGGGGGGTCACTCGCCAGCACCCGGTGCCGTCGGCCCGCACTGATCAGCAGGGCCTCACCACAGGCCAGGGAGCGGGGGTGTTCCTCATCGGCGAACTGCAACCGGGCACTGCCCTGCAGCAGCAGCACCCATTCGTGCTCCGACTGGTCGTACCAGAAGCCCTCGGGGCTGCGGGCGCTGCAGGAGTGGATCCGCTCCAGCCGCAGCTGGGGGGTCTGCAGCATCACGGTGGTGACCTCCTCCCCTGGTGCGGGGCAGGCCCCCCGCACCAGGGACTCCCCAGCGCCGGCGGAGCCGGCTTCGGCCCCGTCCGCCGCGGCCGGCTCCCCCCAGCGGCGGCCGATCTCGAAGCCCCGGGAGCGGGCCAGGGCCACCACCTGATGGTGATCGCCGCAGTCGCGCAGGGCGCGGCGCAGGGCCGGATCGGCCTCGCTCAGGGCCACGAAGGCATTGAGCTGGCGCACCTTCTCCAGGAACTGCTGCAGCTGGGCTTCGGCCATGGGGGAGGGGCGCAGGCGTCAGATCAGATCCTTGCCCATGCGCCAGCGCAGAAACGAGACGCCGCCCAGGAGCACCGTTTCATCGGCGTCCACCACCCAGCCCCTCCGCTCCAGCAACGGCCGTGACAGCTTGCTGGCCTCGGTGCGCAGGCGCCTGACGCCCCGGGAGCGGGCGTGCTGCTCCAGGGCCTCCAGCAGGGCGCCCGCCCGGCCCTGGCGACTGGAGCGACCCCGGCAGTAGAGCAGGGCAAGCCGGTCGAGGGGGTCGAGAAGGGCAAACGCTTCGATGATCGACCCGTCGCCGTCGGCACAGCTCACCAACCCGTGGCCGCGTAACAGTGACGACTGGAAGGCATCATTGCGGCTCGCCTGTTGTGACCAGGCCTCGATCTGTAACGGGCTGTAGAGGTTGCCGGCCTGGCTGATGACCGCCTCGTGATAGACAGCGATCAGCTGCTGGCAGTCGTCGGGCCGGAGTGGACGGATCGGCAGCATCGTGGCGGTGAATGTGCATGGATTGTGGCCGCTATCGGCGGATGGCTGATGGCGCTGGTGTATGTTTTAGTTCTAACCACTCACCCGACACCGCGTACATACCATGCTGACTGGATCGGAATTGCTGGCCAAGGTCAAGGAGCTCGGCGATGTCGGCAAGTCCGAGATCGTGCGGGCCTGCGGCTATGTTTCCACCAAGAAGGATGGCGCCGAGCGCCTGAACTTCACCGCCTTCTACGAGGCCCTGCTGGAAGCCAAAGGGGTCGAGTTCGGTGCGGCCGGCAAGGTGGGCAAAGGCGGCCGCAAACTCAGCTACGTGGCCACGGTGCAGGGCAACGGCAATCTGCTCATCGGCAAGGCCTACACCGCCATGCTTGATCTCAAGCCCGGCGATGAGTTCGAGATCAAGCTCGGCCGCAAACAGATCCGCCTGATCCCCGCCGGCAGCGCCGACGAAGAGGATTGATCCGCTGGCGCCCGCTGCTGTCGGCCCTGGTGGCCCTGCTTCTGGTGCTGGGCCTGATCCTGCCCCCACCGGCCCTTGGCTTCCCGGGGCAGGCGGCCGCCCTGGATCCCGGTGATTCCCAGGTCGCCCGCCTCGAGGACGGTGGCCGGCTGTTCGAGCTCCACTGCGCCGGCTGCCATGGGCAGGGGGGCAACATCATCCGCCGGGGCAAGACGCTGAAGCTGGCGGCCCTGGAGCGCAACGGCCTCGCCAACCCGGCCGCCATCGCCACGGTGGCGGCGGCGGGCCTCGGCCAGATGGGCGGCTATGGAAAGGCCCTCGGTGAGGGAGGCCCGGAGGCGGTGGCCGCCTGGGTGTGGCAGCAGGCCCTGGACGGCTGGCCCCGCAGCTGAGGGGCAACGGACGTCAGCTTCGGCGGCTTCGCCAGGCTCAGAAGGCCTGGATCCAGGGGTGCACTTCCACGGCCGTCCAGATGCCCTGGCGCCAGTAAACGTCCCCTTTGACGAGGTTCTCCACCGTCTCCAGGTCATCGGCTTCGTAGAGGCCGAAGACGTGGCTGGCATCCACGGTGGGCCCCAGGGTGAGCAGCACGCCCTCCTCCTTCTGGCGTTGCAGTCCGGCCAGATGCTCGTCGCGGTACGGCGTGCGGCGCTCGAGGGCGTCGGCGCAATAGGTGCCCCAGAGGACGAATTTCATGGGCTGCAAGGTCGGGTGGAACCGCCCCTCAGCCTTTCATCCTCCGCGCCCTTCGCCGCGCGTCTGAAACACCAGCAGGCGGTTGTTGGCGGGCATGGCCGCATCGGCCTGAAGGTGCAGGCCCAGCCGGCCGGCCTGGGCCTGGAGCTCCTCGGCGTCGCGCACCCCCATGGCCGGATCCAGCTGGCGCAGATGGAGGTCGAAGGCCCCATTGCTGGCGGCGGTGTGGCGCTCGCCATAGCGAAAGGGGCCGTAGATCAGCAGCAGGCCGTCGGCGGCGAGCACCCGGGCACTGCCGGCCAGCAGGTGGGGCACCGCGTCCGCCGGCATGATGTGCAGCGTGTTGGCCGTGAACACCGCCTCGTAGGGCCCCGCCGGCCAGTGGGGCTGGGTCACATCCAGCACCACCGGCGGTGCCACCGTGGCCCCGGGGGCCAGCCCCGTCTGACCCTCCAGGGCGATGCGGCCCGCCAGTCCGGCCAGGGATTCGGATCGTTCACTCGGATGCCAGCACACCCCCGGCAGATGGCGGGCCATGTGGATGGCGTGCTGGCCGCTGCCCGATCCCACCTCCAGCACCCGAGCCGCCGGGGGAATCCACCGGCGCAGCAGCGTCAGGATCGGTTCCTGGTTGCGCAGGCAGGCGGGGGAAAAGGGCAGGGTGTCCGGGGTCATGGTTCCATCATGGGGGGAGTCGTTCCCCGGCCATGCGAAGCCCCGCCCTGCGCCCCATCTCCTGGCTAGCTCCGGCGTCCCTGGTGGCCGCCCTGGGGCTGCTGCTGTCACTGGGCGCCTGCGCCCCCGTGCTGTAGCCCGGTTAAAGCGGCTGATCGAGCGCCGCGCGCAGCTCGGCGGCGAAGGCACCGGCATCGGCGGCCACGTCGGCCCCGCTCTGGTGGGCCTGGGCCATGCGGCGCACCAGGGCGCTGCCCACGATGGCCCCGTCGCCGCCCCAGCGGCGCACCTGGACGGCCTGCTCGCCGGTGGCGATGCCGAAGCCCACGGCCACCGGTGTGGGGCCCAGCTGCCGCAGCTGCTGCACCAGCGGTCCCACCCGGGATTCCAGGCTGGTGCGCACCCCCGTCACCCCGGTGACACTCACCAGGTAGGTGAATCCGCGGCTGGCGGTGTGGATGCGCGCCATGCGCTCGGCCGGGGTGTTGGGGGCCACCAGCAGCACCAGATCCAGCCCATGGCCCGCCGCGATGGTGGAGAGTTTCTGGGCCTCCTCCAGGGGAAGATCCGGCACCACCAGGCCGGCGGCTCCGGCGGCGGCGGCCTCGCTGCAGAAGCTGTCCATGCCGCGGTTGAGCAGGGGGTTGCTGTAGGTGAACAGCACCACCGGAATGGTGAGCTGGCCCCGCAGGGAGCCCAGCATGGCCAGCACCCGCCCCGGGGTGGTGCCGGCGGCCAGGGCCCGGCTGGCGGCGGCCTGGATCACCGGCCCATCCGCCAGCGGATCGCTGTAGGGGATGCCCAGCTCGATCAGGTCGGCGCCGGCGGCCTGCAGGGCCAGCAGGCTGGCGGCAGTGATCGTGAGATCGGGGTCCCCCGCCATCAGAAAGGGCATCAGGGCACAGCGCCCCTGCTGCCGCAGGGCGGCGAAGCGCTGCTGGATCGGCGTGGGGGCGGTGGCAGGGCCGGCGGTGGCGGCGACGCTCATCGGGCCGGAGGGCGGGACAGTGCCCCTGAGCCTATGGGGTCGGCTTCACATCTCGGCATCGGCCTGCAGCTGGCCCACCTCGGCCAGCAGCTTCTCCTGCTCCTCCGGGCTGAGGGCCTCGAACTTGCGCTGCAGCTCGTCGTCGGTGATGGCGTCGTAGGCGGCGCGGTAGCGGCGCCGCTGCTCCATGTAGGTCATCTTGCCGCCCACCACCCGCAGCAGGTAGCTGGCGGTCCAGCCGAGCACCACCAGCATCAGCAGGGCCGAGGCGGCGATGCCGGGGGAGAAGCCCTCCAGGCCGCTGGTGCGAAAAACCCAGTAACCGCCACCGCCGATGGCGAAGACCGCCAGTCCTAGCAGGATCGCCTGTGCGCGGGTCACCGATCAGGCCTCGCCCTGGCCGGCCATGCGCAGGTTGAGGAAGGGGGCGAACAGGATCAGACCCGGGAAGAACAGGAACACCAGGCCGTAGATGGCGGTGCGCTCGATCTTGCCCATCACGGTCCAGCGCTTGTGCATCCACCAGTAGAGGGCCAGGGGCACCACCACCAGGTAGGCCCCGGCCAGAGCCAGATAGGCGCCGATCACCAGCAGGGTGTCCAGCGAGAGGCTGCTCAGAGGTCCGCTCAGGGCCACCGGGGTTGCGCGAAGTGGATCGAATCTAAGATCCAGGCGCGGGGGCATGGCGAAATTGGTAGACGCAGCGGACTTAAAATCCGCAGGCCGTAAGGCTGTGGGGGTTCAAGTCCCCCTGCCCCCATGCCGTTTCTTCCGGTCCTGCTGGAGCTGGTGGGACGGCCTCTGATGCAAGCCGTTGTGGTGCCCGAGCCCCGCGCCCCCTTGGTGCGGCTGAGCCAGCCCCCGGCGGGGAGCTACACGGTGATGGTGGCGGACTGGGGCCACCACACCTCGATCGTGGTGCAGCAGCCACCCGGCTGGCGGCTCGGCCCTCCGGGGGCCGAAGCGGCCCCGTTCCTGGAGGTCGCCTGGGGCGACCGGCGCTACTTCCATGGCCGTGATCGCAGTCCCCAGGCCCTGGCCGCCGCCCTGTTCCAGCCCACCGACTCGGTGCTCTTCCTGGCCGGCCATCCCGATCCGCCGCGGCTGGTGGGCACGGTCGCGGTGCGGGAGCGGCAGGTGCAGGCCCCCACCCTGCACGCCCTGCTCACCGCGCTGGAGCGCTCGGCCCGTCGCAGCCCCGCCGGCGGGCGCCTCCCCGCCCTGCCACGGTGGCCCGGCCAGGGGGGCCGGTTTCTGCCGGCCCATGGCGCCTACCTCTGGACCCGCAACTGCAACTGGTGGACCGTGCGGCGGCTCCAGGAGGCTGGGCTCGCCACCGGAGCGACAGGGGTGGTGGTCGCCGCCCAGGTGCCAGGACGCCTGCTCGGCTTCCGGCCCATCGCCAACCAGGACAAAAGTTCATTGCCAACTGTGTCTGTGGCTCTCCACACGCGGCGGATCCATGGTCTTTCCCTGCGGCACCGCCCGGCCTAGACCGAAGCCATCGTGGGATCCCGAAGTTGGTACATGTCGCTCCCCTGCTGGCCGCCACCTGTCTGGCGGGTTTTGCCCTGCTGCAGTTGCTGTTCAGCATCGGCACCTGGTGAGGATGGCCCCCCTGCCTGTTCTCCCCCATGAAGGTGATCGTGGATCTCTGTGTGGTGCCGATCGGCGTGGGGGTGAACCTGGCCACCTATGTGGCCGCCTGTGAGCGGGTGCTGCAGCAGGCCGGGCTGACGATCCGGCTGCACCCCAACGGCACCGCCATCGAGGGGGAGTGGGGGCCGGTGATGGCGGCCATCGAGGCCTGCCATGCCGCCGTCCATGCCATGGGCTGCCCGCGGATCTTCACCACCGTGACGATCAACACCCGCACCGACCGCGACCAGAGCCTCGACGACAAGGTGGCCAGTGTTCGGGCGCTGCTGGGCTGAGCCCCAGACGGCCCGAGACGGGCTGGTGATGGGACACTGGCCCTGGTTCGAAGGCCTCTGGACCCGCCGCTGATGCAAACCGCCGCACCCACCGGCGCCATGGGCGGAACCTTCGGGATCCTGCTCTTCCCAGGCGTGGAGGAACTCGACGCCATCGGCCCCTGGGAGATGGCCTCCCTGTGGGCGCGCCAGCCCGGCGGCCCAGGGGAGTGCCTGATGATCGGCCAGGGGGAGGCTCCGATCACCTGCGCCAAGGGTCTGGTGCTGGTGCCCCACGCCAGTTTCGCCACCGCTCCGCCCCTGGAGGTGCTGCTGGTGCCGGGGGGCCAGGGCACCCGCACCGAGGTGAGCAATCCCGAGCTGATCAGCTTCATCCGGCGCCAGTCGGTCCATTGCCGGGCGGTGCTCTCGGTGTGCACGGGGGCCTTCCTGCTGCATGCCGCCGGCCTGCTGGGGGGCAAGCGGGCCACCACCCACTGGGCCTCCCTGGGGCGGCTGCGGGCCCTCGGCGACGTGGAGGTGGTGGAGGAGCGCTTCACCCGGGACGGGGCCATCTGGACGGCGGCGGGCATCTCCTCCGGCATCGATCTCACCCTGCAATTCATTGCTGCAACGGCCGGAGATGATGTGGCCGGAAGGGTGCAGCTGGAAGCCGAATACTTTCCTTCTGCAACGATCTACGGGACGGCCGCCAGCGGCGGCAAAGGAGCCGCCTATTTCCGGACTTCGTGAGGCGCTGGAATGGGTGTTTTCACTCACCTTGGGGGAGATTCATTCTGATTAGGCTGAATCAGAAGAAGGGAAGATCCGATGACTGCCTGTGAACGATCCAGCACAAGTACCCATGCCCAACCCAACGCCTCGGACGCTCTCCATCGCGTCAAGGATCTGGCCCTGCGTGATCCGCTGTTCGCCGACGCCTTGCAAGCATCGGAAACGCCCCAGGCCGCAGCGGATCTGGCCCGCCAGCACGGCATCGAGGTGAGTCCGGCCGCCCTCTGGCGCCGCCGCGGCACCCTGGAACCCGGTGGGCAGCCCACCTGGCGTGGCTGAAGCCGCCCGCGCGGGAAGCCCTGTCAGCGTTGGGAGGGGCCCTTGAGTTCGATGCTGTTTCCCTCCGGGTCTTCCAGGTAAAGGGCCGGACCGATGCCCTCAGCCCCATAGGTGTGATGGAGGGGGCCGGTCTGGAGACCATGGCGGCGGAGATGGGCCCGCAGGGCCTCTTCGTCGAAGGGTTCGATCCGTAGGCAAACGTGATCGAGGTTGTGGCCTTCCGCCGCCGGCTCCGCGCCTCCCCGACGACCCAGTTCACCGTTGACGTCCGCCAGATCGATCAGGCTGTTGCCGGCCCTGAGGTGGATCAGGCCGAGCGCTTCGTTGCGTCGTGCCACGGTGCATCCCAGCACGTCGATGTAGAAGCGCTCCATGCGCTCCAGATCCCTGCAGCGCAGCACAACATGATCGATCGCCACAATGGCCATGGCGGTCGACGCCGCGTTCTCTTCAGGCTGGGCCGGCGGCACGGGCTCGCGGAGGAGGGGAGGGGCCCATCCTTCCTACTTCTGCATGGCAGCGCCGAGCAACGGTCAGGACCCCTCAGAGCACGGGCTGCCAGGAGACGCTCCGGTCTTCGACCCCATCGGTCTGCTCGCTGAACGCCAGCACCTGGTTGCGTCCGGTCTGCTTGGCCCGGTACATGGCCCGGTCGGCGCGGGAGATGATCTCGTCGGGGCTTTCCCCGGGCTGGACCATGGTGACGCCGATGCTCAGGGTGATCGACAGGCAGCCGGCACTGGTGGGGATCGGTTCGGCCACGGCCCGACGCAGCTTTTCGGCGATGGTCACCGCATCGCCCAGGCTCCGCACCCCCTGAAGCACCACCATCAGTTCGTCGCCTCCGATGCGGGCGGCCATGTCGCCGCTGCGCAGGCCCATGCGGATCCTGGTGGCCACGGTCCGGAGCAGTTCGTCGCCCGGAATGTGGCCGAAGGTGTCGTTGATCTCCTTGAAGTTGTCGAGGTCACAGAACAGCACGGCGGTGGCATCCCCCTGGCGCACCACCCGACCGGCGATGGCGGTGATCTGCTCCAGGGCCTCATGCCGGTTCACCAGTCCGGTCAGTTGGTCGGTGCAGGCCCGGCGGGCCAGCTCCCGTTCCGCCGCCACCTCCTGATCCACGGTCCGGAACGAGCCGACGATGCCGTTGAGCCGGCCATCAAGGTCCCGGTAGGGGCTGGCGTGGAGTTCCAGCCAGCGATGGCTGCGGTCGTGGGCCAGGGCCTTCAGCCGGCTGACCACCGTGCGGCCTGCGGCGAGGCTGAGAAGGTCGCGCTCCAGGGCCGGGTGGTCGTCGGCGGGGATGAACCGGCTGAGGGGGTGGCCGATCCAGTCATCCGGCTGCCAGCCGAGCATGCAGGTGAGCGACGGCGAGATCCAGCTGATCACCCCGTCCTGGATGAGCAGCACCACATCGCTGGAGTTCTCCGCCAGCAGCCGGTAACGCTCCTCCGAGGTGGCCAGGGCGGCTTCCGCCTGGACCATTTCGGTGACGTCATTGAACTGGGCGATCACAAAGGCTGTGCTGCCGTCGGGATGGCGGGAGCAGGACACGCTGCAATCCACCCAGATGCAGCGGTCGGCCGCCTGGAGGATGCGCTTGCGCAGGCGGTAGCAGGAGCGTCGACCACTGAGGAGCTCCTCCATCAGCGGGGCTTCGCTGGCCTGGTCCGCCGCCGGGGAGAAGGCCTGCCAGGTGCGTCCCTCCAGGCCGATGTGGTCCTGGTCGAGCAGGCCGCTGCCGGTGGGGTTGATGGAGAGGAAATGGCCCCCGGCGTCGAGCAGGGCGATGCCGGTGGAGGCGTTCTCCATCGTGAGGCGGAGCCGTTCCTCCGAGGCCGCCAGGGCCGCCTTGGTGCGCTCCTCGGCCAGACGGGCCTCCACCTCCCCCTGGATGTCGCGCCAGCTGCCCACCAGGCCCCGCACCTCTCCCGCCGCCCCGAGCACCGGTCGCAGGGCCATCGAGATCCAGCGGCTGCCCCCGTCGGCGGTCCGGAAGCGAACATCGCAGCCATGGCTGCTCCCCTGCCGCACCCGGTCCAGGACCAGCCGCAGGCGTTCCCGGTCGGCCTCCACGAGCAGCGTCTCGATGCTCCCTCCGTGCAACTGACTGGCGTCATGGCCCAGCAGCTGGCGCACCGATGGGGAGACCCAGTCGATCCGCCCATCCCGGTCGCAGCTGAGGACCACATCCGGGGCATTTTCGGCCAGCAGCTGGTAGTGCTCCTTGAGCTCCCGATTGCTGCGTTCCTTGGCCTGAAGTTCCCGGGCCAGGTGCATCGACACCCAGGCCATGCCGATCAGGCCGACCAGCCGCAGCTTCAGTTCCAGGGTCGTGACCTGGGGTGCCTGAAGCGACCAGATGACGGTCAGCACGATCGCCAGACTCGTGAACCAGCCCACCTGGCGCGGCGTGGCGAACGAGGCCGCCAGCACCACGGGGATCCAGTAGTACTGGAACAGGGTGATTCCAAGCGTTCTGGCGAGAACAAGATCCACCAGAAAGAGGCCCATCAGAGCTACAGCCGAGACGACGAATCTTGTGCGATAGCGAGATTGGGGGGGAGTCAAATGATCCGGACTGACAAAGGAGCAAACCAATCACCAGGAGCCCATGCCACCAGCCTGGTGGTGGCGACCTATCGGTTGAAGGCTTCCCCGTTGGTGTCGGAGCTGCGCTGATGGCCGTTCATATGCTTTTCGCACGCCAGGACTGTTGCTGGGAACAACAGAACAAAACTCAATGCCATGGCCGCTAATTGAGCCTGAAACAGGAGATTCATCGCTCGGGTCCCCACATGGAATCGATTATAGGTAAGCCTCCGCTGGGGGTCTGCGGCCAATCCCGCTGCAGTCCCGCTGCATCCAGGCCAATCGAAGGGGGCGTGTCCGGGGCCGCCTGCTGACCGTGGCCCCGGCGCTGGCTAGCAAGGAGTGTCGGGAGACCATCACCATGACCACCCAGGGCGCCGCCAGCACCGACCCGCGCATCACCCAGGTGATCCGCCGCCACGGGGCCCGCGCGGACGCCCTGATCGAAGTGCTGCATCAGGTGCAGGAGCTCCACGGCTACCTGGCACCGGAGTCCCTGCGGGATGTGGCCACCGGCATGCGGCTGCCGTTGAGCCGGGTCCACGGCGTGGCCAGCTTCTATCACCTCTTCCGGCTGGAGCCCCCCACCGCCCACCGCTGTGCCGTCTGCCTCGGCACCGCCTGCTACGTGAAGGGGGGCGCCCAGGTGGCGGCGCGCATCGAGCAGCGACTGGGGGTGCGCCTCGACGATGCGGCGGGGGACGGCGTCTGGGCCCTGCAGCACGTCAGCTGCCTGGGGGCCTGCGGCCAGGCGCCGGTGCTGGTGGTGGATGGGGAGCTGGTGACCCGGCTGCCCGTCGACCAGACCGAAGCGCTGGACGCCCGGCTGGAGGCCGCGGGGCTGCCTCAGCGCACCACCACCTGATTGGCCCCCAGATCCCTGGATTGGTTAAGGGCCAGCTCCACCCGCGTCAGCATGGCCTGGCCGCTGTCATCGCTGGCCGCCAACAGGCTCACCCCCGCGTTCATCGCCAGCATGGTGGAGGGTCCTTTTCCCGCCGGCAGGGCCGTCTCGCTCACGACCCTGCGGATCTGTTCCGCCGTGGTGCGGGCCGATTCGAGCGGCTGATCCCAGAGCAGCAGAAGGAATTCACTGCCGCCGATGCGGAACAGCTCGTCGTTGGCATGCAGCAGCTGCTTCACGCTGGCGATCAGCCTCTGAAGCACCTCATCCCCCTTCTGCCGGCCGAGAACGGTGTTGATCGGCCGCAGGCCCTGCACCGCGAAGGCCAGGCAGGACAGGGGTACGGTGCAGTCCGTGGCCCGCTGGCTGAGCAGTTGCAGGCTGCGTTCCAGCTCGGAACGGTTTCTTGCCCCGGTGAGCAGATCGGTGCCCGAGAGCCGCCTGAGCTGCTCGCTGCTCTGCCGGAACCGCTCGCTCATGGCAGCGAGATCCTGGCTCAGGCGGGCCTCCTTGCGCAGGTGCTCGTGGAGACGGCCCACCAGGCTCTGGACCTCGGCGATGACGCTGCCTTCAGCGGAAGTCCCTTTGGGCTCAGGACCGCCGCTGAGACTGGGGCCGTCGTCGACGACCTCCGGCACCGAGGCACGCAGCAGCTGCATCTGTCCCTCCACCAGGCTGGCCATCAGCTCGCTGAGCAGGACCCCCAGCAACATCAGCCCCAGCGATGCGGTGAGCAGGGTGGTGCTCTGGGCCTGCAGCTTCAGCACCACCGGTCGGGCGGGTTGCACCACCTGCACCCGATGACGGCCGGAGTTCAGGCTCGTACTCCAGTACCCCTGGATCCACACCTTGAGGGCGGGGCGTTCGCCTCTGGGGACCAGGATCTGCAGCCCATCCGGCTGGATCCACTGCTGCGGGGCCGGCAGGAAGTTGTTGTCCAGGCGCAGGAACAACCCAGGATTGGAGCTGATCCGGTTGCCCTCCCGGTCGATGAGCAAGAAGGCTGTTGCGCCGGGGCTGGCCGGCAGTCGCCGAGTGGGCTCGTCGAGCTGCCGGGGATCCATCCGGGCCGCGGCCTCGGCGACGGTCTGAAGGTTGTCGAGCACCGCCTCCTGGGCCGCACCCTGCAGCAGGTTGCCCGAGAGGAAGGTCAGGGCCAGGGACGGCAAAGTGAAGGACGCCAGCACCACGGAGAACACGAGGCCCCGCAGCGGCAGCAGTCCCTGGCCCCTGCGGTTGCGCCACACCTGCAGCAGCACGTACAGGAGGAAGGCCATGACCGTGTTGGCAATGCCGTTCACCGCCTGCTTGGCGGCTGTCACGGCCACGTTCGCCGGATCGATCTGCAGCACGACGCCATAGAGGAAGAACACCATCGGTGTCCCCACCAGGAGCCAGAAGGTGATCTCGGCCAGGATGATCCGGCCCTTGAGGTCGTTCTCCGGCGGGCCGTTGAAGCGATTGACGAACACCGCCTGCCAGAGGGCCTCGGCACTGAAGATGAGGATGGCCCAGGGATGGCCCCAGATCTTCCAGGTGTAGAGGCTGGCCAGAACGGCGACCGCCACGTTCCACCAGCCCCGGCGCCAGAGAAGGATGAGGGTGGGAAAGATCGATCCGAGCAGGATCTGGATGCCGAAGAACAGCGGCAGCGCGCTCACATTGCCGAGCACTGCTAGGCCGGCGAGCAGGGCCAGCAGCAGTCCCTGGCGCACCGTCATGGTGGGGCGGGGGGCTCTCATGGGAGGGGGACCGGCGCCGGCTCGCCGCCCGCCACCGGGCCGAGGCTTGTTCGCCTGCGGAGCAGATCCGCGAACGCCTCGACGGACAGGGGACGGCTGAACAGATAACCCTGGAAAGCGGGGCAGCCGCAACGGATCAGGAAGTCCAGTTCCTCGGGGCGCTCTACCCCCTCGGCCAGAACGTTCACCCCCAGACCCTCGGCCATGGCCAGGGTGGCGCGCACGATCGACTGGGAGGTGGGGTTGGTGTCGACCCTATCCACGAAAGAGCGGTCGATCTTGAGCTTGTGGACCGGAAAGTTGTGGATGGTGCTCAGGGAGGAGAAACCGGTGCCGAAATCGTCGATCGCCAGTTCCACACCCATGCCGCTCAAGTCTAGGAGTTGCTGCCTGGTGCCACGAGCGGGCATCAGGCAGCTTTCCGTGATTTCCATCTCCAGCCGTCTCACGTCCAGCCCCGAATGGCTCAGGCACGCCTTCACCATGTCCGGCACGGTCTGGCGCGAATCCTGAAACTGCCGGCTCGAGAGGTTCACGGCCAGCCGTCCGGGCTCGAAACCGGCCTCCACCCACAGCTGCCACTGGCGGCAGGCCTCCTGCAGCACCCATTCGCCGATCCTGTGGATCAGGTCGCTGGCTTCGGCGATCGGGAGGAACTCCAGTGGAGACACCGAACCGAATTTCGGACTGCGCCAACGCAGCAGGGCCTCGGCCCCCAGCAGCCTCCCCTGGCCGTCCACCTGGGGCTGGTAGAGAAGCTCCATCTGGCCCGCGTCCACCGCCCGCTGCAGATGGGCTTCGATCGCCAGACGGTGGCGGCTGCGGACCGTCATCTCGGCCGCGTACCGCTGCACGGCTTGCGGCCCCTCGCGTCGGGCCTGGGCGAGGGCCGTGGAGGCATACAGCAGCAGGCTTTCTGGCTCCTGCGAGTCCTGGGGGAAGCAGCTGATGCCCGCCCAGGCCGAGAGGGTGAGCTCCAGCATTCCCCCCGAGGCCTTTGGATCGGAGAGAGCCGCCATGAGGGAGCGGGCCGACTCCAGGGCCGTGGGGCCGGTCGCCTCCAGGGCCTGCACGATCAGGAACTCACCCCTGCCGACCTGGGCCATGACATCGGCGGCCCCCACGAAGCGTCCCAGCCGATCGACGGCGAGCTGCACCAGCTGATCGCCCTTGGCCTGACCGAAGCTCTCCTCGATGCGCTTGATGCCGTCCAGTTCAATCCAGATCACCACCAGGGGCTCGGCCTGCTGGCACAGCTGACCCAGCCGCAGTTCGGCCATCTGCAGGTTGGGCAGTCGGGTCAGGGGGTCATGGAAGCCGAGATACTCCAGCTGCCGATCCTTCTCCCGAAGCACGGTCTGGTCGGCCAGGGCGGCGATGTAGTGGCTGGGGGCCCCGGAGCCGTCCCGCACCACCCCCATCCGCATCCAGACGGGATAGACCTCACCGCTGCGGCGTCGGTTCCAGATCTCCCCTTCCCAGCGACCGCTCGCGAGCAGCTCCTCCCACAGGGAGGCGAAGAACTCCTTCGACTGGTAGCCGGAGTTCATCATGCGGGGATTGCGGCCGAGCAGCTCTTCCTCCGGGTAGCCGGTGATGGCGATGTAGGCCTCGTTGCAGGCGAGGATCACTCCGCCCTGGTCGGTGACCACGATCCCCTCCTGGATCAGGGAACAGGCCTGGCGGTGGAGGCGGAGCCACTGGAGGCTCTCCCCCAGCTGGCTCCGCAGCTCCCCCAAGCTGCGGCCCTCCTCTTCGGCCAGACGCCGCCGCCGCTGCAACTCCCGAGTCAGGAGGGCGGCCAGCAGGCTGGTCGTCAGACCCAGCAGCACCGTCCCCCAGGTGGGCAGCCAGGGAGCGGAGCCATGCCGGGGGTGCACCAGCAACAGCCACCGCTGGCCCCCGCTGTCGAGCCTGTGGGCGCGGGCATGGGGCAGGACGGCGGCCTCAGGCAGGTTGCGGGAGTCGTAGAGGAGCTGGGCGGGGTCGGGGCGATCGCCGACGTAAAGCTGTAGATCCACGGGCTGGTCCATCCGCACCAACGGGTGGCTCAGGGCTGCCCGCATCACATCCCGAAGCGGCAAGATGGCGAAGGCCCAGCGCCTCGTCGCTTGCGACCCTGCGGCGGCCGAGCCGGGGTTGCTTGAGAAGGGCAGGATCTGCACCAGGAAGGCCGGCTCCCCCGGCCGTCCCCGGCCGGGGAGCAGCCATCCCTCCGGGGGTGCGGGTTCCTGGCTGAGCTCCTTGCCGGAGCCCCGCACCCACGACCAGAGATCCGACCCCAGCAGGGCGCGGCTGCCGGGATCCATCGGAGCCACCAACCGAATCGGCGCCTGCCCGGAGGCGGCCGTCGCGAACCCCAGGGTGCTGATGCCCTCCAGGCTGCGGCCATCGCTCTCGAGGGCACCGACGAACCGCTGCAGCTCACCGAGGGTGACCTCCTGGGAGGCCATCTGGAGGCCAACGAGACCCCGCAGCACCGATTCGGTGTTATCCAGTTTCCGGTGCAGGGCGGCAACGGCGAGGTCAGCCGCGGGCTGCTCCCAATCGCCGTGCTCCTCGGGGCTGTGAAGGACGCTGCGCCAGGTCAACAGGGCGGTGACCAGGACTCCGATGGCCAGCACGGCAGCCACCGGGGAGCTCGACTTCCGGCGCTGGCGCTCATCTGGCGGCGGAGAAGGCAGCAGGGGGGGGACGCGGCGGCGGGGCCGGGCGGAAAGGAAACCGTTCACTCTGATCACCCATAATACTTTTTTCATATTTCTGGCCCACCCATGGGGGCTGTCGCTGGCTTCGCCATTCCCCCGGGGAGGCGCCGGAACGGCTGGCGGACCCGGAACGGCCGTCGGCCCTGGAACGGTGCGCTGGCCGTTCTGGCAGCCCTGGTGTTGTCGCTGCTGACCGGCTGCCCCAGCCAGCCTCCCCGGTTCGTGCTGGCGATGAACCCCTGGCCGGGCTACGCCTATTTCGCCCTGGCCCAGGCCCGACAGCACTACGACCCCCGACGACTCAGGCTGGACCTGCGCAACTTCGCCGACAACGACCGCGCGGTGCAGGCCTACGTCGCGGGGGCGGCCCAGGCAATCGCCACCACAGCGATCGATGTGGTGACCATCTGCGGGGTGGCTCCGGAGCGCTGTCCAGTGATCGTCTACGTGATCGATGAATCCCGCGGTGGCGACCAGGTGCTGGCCCTCAAGGATGTGAAGGATCTCAAAGGCCTGGTCGGCCGGCCGATCGCCCTCGACCGCAGCAGCCTCTCCCGCTACCTGCTGGCCCGCGCCTTCGAGTCCCAGGATCTGCCCCCTCCAGTCCCCTCCCAGCTCCGGTTCCTGCCCGCCTCTGCGTGGGAAGCGTCCCTACGGCAGGGGACGGTGGTGGCGGTGGTGAGCTACCCACCCCGCAGCGAGAGGCTGCTGCGCGCCCTGCCCCTGGACACGCTGTTCACCAGCCGCCAGCTCCCCAACGAGATCTTCGATGTGCTCGCCGTCGAACCCGAGTTGCTTCGTCTTCACCCGGATGCTGTCCTGGCCCTGATCCAGGGCTGGCAGGCGGTGCGTGCAGAGGAGAGGCAACGTCCGGCCGCCGTCCGCCATGAGGTGGCCGATTACCTCGGCCTCGATCCAGGCGACGACAATGCCGGGCTGGGGGGGATCCGCTATTCCGGGGCCCAGGAGCAGTACGAGCTGCTCGACCCGGAACAGAACAACCTGCCGCCGCTGCTGGAACAGATCCGCCAGGTGCTCTACGCCAATGGCGTCATCCCGGCCAACACCCCCCTGCCCGCCACGGAGGACACCATCGCCCGGGGCCTCTTCAAGGGCCGCTGAACGGCGCACCGGCCATTTCCTGGCTAGCAGAAGGGAAGGCGCTCCCGGTTCACCATGCCTTCCCCTGTGCAGGTGCGCTACTGCGATGCCAGTGGCTGCCGTTCCGCCGGCAGCCAGGCCCTGCGCACCGCGCTGGAGGGCGCCCGTGATGCCGCCGGCCTCGATCCCTCCCAGCTGACAATCAAGCCGGTGGGTTGCCTGCGTCAGTGCGGCAGCGGCCCCCTGGTTGCCTGCGACCAGCCTGGCCGCACCCAGCTCTTCGGGGGGCTGGCGCCGGGGCAGGCCGGGGACCTGATCGCCGAAACCCTCGCCAACCCCGCCGATGCCCTGGCGGCCCATCGGATCGATCTCGAGGGTCCCTTCTTCGCCCTGCAGCGGCCCGTGGTGCTCGAGGGCTGCGGCCAGGTGAATCCCGAATCCATCGACGACGCAATCGCCTTCGGCACCTACGCCCAGCTGCAGCGCGTTCTGCAGGAGCTCAGCCCCGAGCAGGTGCGCGACGAGATGCGCCGCAGCGGCCTCCGGGGCCGGGGCGGCGCCGGGTACCCAACGGGCCTGAAGTGGGACACCGTGGCCCTCCAGCCCCCCGGCCCCCGCTACGTGGTGTGCAACGCCGACGAGGGGGACCCGGGCGCCTTCATGGACCGCAGCGTGCTGGAGAGCGATCCGCACCGGCTGATCGAGGGGATGGCGATCGCCGCCTACGCCGTCGGGGCCGAGCGGGGCTTCGTCTACGTGCGGGCGGAATACCCCCTGGCGATTGAGCGGCTGCGGCTGGCCCTGCAACAGGCCCGCAGCCGGCACCTGCTGGGCAACCACATCCACGGCACCACCTTCAACCTGCGGCTGGAGGTGCGGGTGGGGGCCGGCGCCTACGTCTGCGGCGAGGAGACGGCCCTGCTGCTCTCGATCCAGGGCCAGCGGGGCATGCCCCAGCCCCGGCCCCCCTTCCCGGCCCAGTCGGGTCTCTGGGGGGCGCCCACCCTGATCAACAACGTCGAGACCTTCACCGCCGTGCCGGCGATCCTGCGCGAGGGCGGCGACTGGTACGCCGCCATGGGCACCGAGCACAGCAAGGGCACCAAGGTGTTCGCCCTCTCCGGGGCGGTGGTCAACACCGGCCTGGTGGAGGTGCCCATGGGCACCCCCCTGCGCACCGTGGTGGAGGTGATCGGGGGAGGGGTGCCCGATGGCTCGCCGATCAAGGCGGTGCAGACGGGCGGGCCTTCGGGGGGCTGCATCCCTGCCGAACGGCTCGATACCCCCGTCGACTACGAAAGCCTGGTGGAACTCGGCTCGATGATGGGCTCCGGCGGCATGGTGGTGATGGGGCAGACCACCTCCATGCCCGAAGTGGCGCGCCACTTCATGGGTTTCAGCGTCAACGAGAGCTGCGGCAAGTGCATCCCCTGCCGCGCCGGCACCGTGCAGCTGGCCCACCTGCTTGATCGCTTCGTGGAGCACCGGGCCACCCCCGAGGACATGGAGCGCCTCGATGCCCTCTGCCAGATGGTCAAGGTCACCAGCCTCTGCGGCCTGGGCCAGTCGGCCCCCAACCCGGTGCTCAGCACCCTGCGCTGGTTCCGCCACGAGTACGAGGCCGCCTGCCGGGAGCCCGCGGCCGCCGTCGCCACCGGGAGGGTTCGCTGATGGCCGTCGTCACCCTCAATGTCAACGGCCAGGACGTGGCCGTGCCGGCGGGCGCCAGCCTGCTGGAGGCCACCCGGGCCGCCGCAGCCGACGTCCCCACCCTCTGCCACCTCGATGGCCTCAACCCGGTGTCCTCCTGCCGGCTGTGCCTGGTGGAGGTGGAGGGGTCGACCAAGCTGCTGCCCGCCTGCAGCACCGCCGCCGCCGAGGGCATGGTGGTGCACACCCACACCCCCCGGCTCCGGGAGTACCGCCGCATGACGGTGGAGCTGTTCTTCGCCGAGGGCAACCACGTCTGCGCCGTCTGCGTGGCCAACACCCACTGCGAGCTGCAGGACATGGCCGTGACCGTGGGCATGGACCATTCCCGCTTCCCTTACCAGTACCCCCAGCGGTCGGTGGATGCCTCCCACCCCCAGTTCACCCTCGACCACAACCGCTGCATCCTCTGCACCCGCTGCGTACGGGTGTGCGACGAGATCGAGGGGGCCCACGTGTGGGACATCGGCAGCCGCGGCGGCCATTGCCACATCGTCGCCGGGCTCGATGAACCCTGGGGCCAGGTGCAGGCCTGCACCTCCTGCGGCAAGTGCGTCGAGGTGTGTCCCACCGGCGCCCTGTTCCGCAACACCGACACCACCGCCGAGAAGCAGCCCGACGCCAGCCTGCCCGCCCTGCTGCGCACCGCCCGCGAACAGCACCGCTGGCACAACCAGTGACACCCTCCCCATGACCGCCTCCCCCCCCGCCGCCAAGCTTCGCCTCGCCACCGTCTGGCTGGCGGGCTGCTCCGGCTGCCACATGTCGTTTCTCGACCTGGACGAGTTCCTCTTCGACCTGGCCGAGAAAGTGGATGTGGTCTTCTCGCCTGTCGGCACCGACGTCAAGATCTACCCCGAGAACGTCGACATCGCCCTGGTGGAGGGGGCGGTGGCGAACGTCGACAACCTGGAGCTGGCGTTGCAGGTGCGCGAGCGCACGGCCCTGGTGATCTCCTTCGGCGACTGCGCCGTGACCGCCAACGTGCCCGGGCTGCGCAACCTGCTCGATGGCGGCCACGACGGCGCCAAAGCGGTGCTGGAGCGGGGCTATCTGGAACTGGCCGATGCCACGGGCCAGCTGCCCTTCGCCCCCGGCATCGTTCCCGAGCTGCTGCCCCGGGTGCTGCCCCTGCATGAGGTGATTCCGGTGGATCTGTTCCTCCCGGGCTGCCCCCCCTCCGCCGAGCGCATCCGCGAAGCGATCACCCCGTTGCTGTCTGGGGAGCGGCCGGCGATGGAAGGGTCCGCCATGCTGCGGTTCGGATGAGGACAACGCCATGACCCGCACCGTCATCATCGATCCGGTGACCCGCATCGAGGGTCACGCCAAGATCACCCTCCACCTCGATGAGGCTGGCCACCTCACCGACACCCGTTTCCACGTGGTGGAGTACCGGGGTTTCGAGAAGTTCTGCGAGGGCCGGCCCTTCACCGAGATGGCCGGCATCACGGCCCGCATCTGCGGCATCTGCCCGGTGAGCCACCTGCTGGCGGCCGCCAAGACCGGCGACAAGCTGCTGGCGATTTCGATCCCCCCGGCGGCCGACAAGCTGCGGCGGCTGCTCAACCTGGCCCAGCTGACCCAGTCCCACGCCCTCTCCTTCTTCCACCTCAGCAGCCCCGATTTCCTGCTGGGCTGGGAGAGCGATCCGGCCAAACGCAATGTCTTCGGCCTGATGGCCGCCGACCCCGACCTGGCCCGGGCCGGCATCCGCCTGCGCCAGTTCGGCCAGCAGATCCTGGAGCTCCTGGGCGGCCGCAAGATCCACTCCGCCTGGGCGGTGCCCGGGGGCGTGCGCTCCCCCCTGAGCACGGAGGCCAAGGACTGGATCCTGGATCGCCTGCCGGAAGCCCGCGCCACCGTCACCCTGGCGCTGGAGCTCTACAAGAAGCTGCTCGATGGCCCCCTGCAGAAGGAGCAGCGGGTCTTCGGCGACTTCCCCAGCCTGTTCATGGGCCTGGTGACCCCCAACGGGCTCTGGGAGCACATCGAGGGGCGCATCCGCTTCCGGGACGCCACCGGCGCGATCGTGGCCGACCAGCTCAGCGAGGACGACTACGCCGAGTACCTCGGCGAGGCGGTGGAACCCTGGAGCTACCTCAAGTTCCCGTACTACAAGCCCCTCGGCTACCCCGACGGCATCTACCGGGTGGGCCCCCTGGCCCGGCTCAACGTCTGCGACAGCGTCGGCACCCCCTGGGCCGACCGGGAGCTGGCGGAGCTGCGCCAGCGCAGCGGCCAGCCCGTCACCTCCAGCTTTGCGTATCACCACGCCCGCCTGGTGGAGATCGTGGCCTGCCTGGAGGCGATCGAGGTCCTAGTGCAGGATCCCGAGCTGATGCACGGCCGCATCCGGCTGCGGGCCTCCCTGAACCGTAACGAGGCGGTGGGTGTGAGTGAGGCGCCCCGGGGCACCCTCTTCCACCACTACAAGGTGAATGACGACGGCCTGCTCACCGGCGTCAATCTGATCATCGCCACCGGCCAGAACAACCTGGCGATGAACCGCACCGTGCACCAGATCGCCCAGGAATACATCCCCGATCCGGTGCCCGCCGGCGCCGAGATCCCCGAGGCGATGCTCAACCGGGTGGAGGCGGGCATCCGCTGTTTCGACCCCTGCCTCTCCTGCTCCACCCACGCCGCCGGCCAGATGCCGCTGCGCCTGCAGCTGCTGGCCGCCGATGGCACGGTGCTGGCCGAGCGCCTGCGGGGATGACCGGCGCCGGCCTCGGCACCGGAGGCGCCCTGCTGATCGGCATCGGCAACCCCCTGCGGGGCGACGACGGGGTGGGCTGGCACCTGGTGGAGGGCCTGGGCCTGCAGCGCCACCAGCTCACCCCCGAGCTGGCCGAGGCGGTGGCGGCGGCCGAGCGGCTGCTGATCGTCGATGCCTGGCTGGCGCCCCCGCGCAGCCGCTGCCTGCTGCGGCCCTTGCTGGCCACGGATGGCTGGGAGCGGGACACGCACCGGGTGGCACCCGCCCGGCTGCTGGCCCTGGCCGAGCAGCTGTTCGACCGCTGCGTGCCGGCCCACGAGCTGCTGGTGCCGGCCTTCGACTTCTCCTGGGGGGAGCGCTTCTCGCCGCAGCTGCGGCGCCAGTTGCCCCAGGCCCGCCGGTTGCTGCGGGGCTGGCTGCGGGAGGCGGCGGCGCCCCATGCATGAACTGAGCCTCATGGACGCGGTGCGGCAGCAGGCCCTGGAGCAGGCCGCCCTGCATGGGGCCGGCCGCATCAGTGCCATCACCCTGCGGGTGGGCAGCCTGGCGGGGGTGGAGATCGAGGCCCTGCGGCTGGCCCACACGGTGGTGATGGCGGGCACCATCGCCGCCGGCTCCCGGTTGGACATCGAAGCGGTGCCTGCGGAATGCTTCTGTGCCGCCTGCGAGCAGCCCTTCGCGGCGCGTGATGGCTGCTGCGATTGCCCGCGCTGCGGCCGCATCAGCCGGGAACTGCTGCGGGGGCGGGAACTGCAGCTGGCCTCCCTGGAGATCGACTGAGCCTGACCCCGCCGCTCAGGGCCCGAGGGGGGAAGCGCAGGCCCGCTCCAGCGGAATGTTGCTCCAGACAATTCGGCCCATTTTACCTTGGCTGACAGGGGCGCGTCAGCTTCTGGATTGAAACGTGATCCTGCGCAAGTTTTCTTTTTTTGTACCACTCTGTGCCAGGCCCTTTGCTGTCCATGAGTAGTTAATTCGCCCACAACGCGGGGCTATTCATTAATGAGTGAGAGGAACGCAACCCCCATGACTTATTTCACAAGCACGTTCAAACGAACCTTTCTGCGTGGTGTGGGCGTCGCTGCAACCGGAAGCCTTCTGTTCGGTGGTGCCGCGTTGGCGGAACTGCGACCATCGACGGAACGCCCCGAAGCCGTGACCGATGTGGTGCCGGCCGAAATCTCCACTTCGGCGGCGGATCTGGTGGAGGCGGTCCCCAGCGTGCCATCTGCCGAACAGGACGCCAACCTCATCGCCCAGACCTACCCGCAGCCCGTGGTGAAGGAGGTCTATTCCGCCAAGGGCTGGTACCTCACCATCGGTGCCGGCGCCCAGACCCCCAGCGACCAGACGGTCAACAGCAACGGCACGCTGGTGTCCCCGTTCTTCACCCCCCTGCTGTACAACTTCGGCAACAACAACTCCACCAAACTTGATCTGGGCGGTGGCTTCTCCGGAGATGTCGGCGTCGGTTACGACTTCGGTGCCCTGCGCGCCGAGCTCACCTACGGCTACAGCCGGGCCAGCCTGAACGCCGTTGGTGCCGCCAATCCGATCGGCTTCGGTGCCTTCGGCATCGTGCCCTTCACCAACAACGTCTCGGGCATCATCAACAAGAATGATGTGCTGGCCAGCCTTTACTACGACATCGAGACCAACAGCCGCTGGACGCCCTACATCGGCGGTGGCATCGGGTACACCAACCTGAGCACCCCGAGTTTCAGCCTCAACGGCTTCCCCACCAACAGCGTCAACAAAGGGCTGTTCGGCTGGCAGGCCAAGGTGGGCGTCAGCTACGCCATGAGCTACAACTCCGATGTCTACCTTGAGGGGGTCTATCAAGGTGCCGGCGGCTATTCCTCCGAGAACCTGACCTTCGACGCCTTCAACAGCTTCGGCGGCAAGATCGGCTTCCGCTATCGCTTCGGTGCCCGCCCTGTGGCGGCCGCGCCCGCTCCCACCCCGGAGCCGGAACCGGTCATGCAGCCCGCACCGGCGCCTGTCTTCCAGCCCGAGCCGGCCCCCGCACCGGTCCGCGGCCTCTGGTGATCACGGCAGCCCTCCGGGCTCCGGCCCCGTCGGAACTCCGTGCCTAGCCTTCGGGCAAGGCCGGGCCCCGGCGGGGCTTTTCCGTGCCGCTCTCCTGTCTGGGGTCGATCCTGCGATGTGTGTCGACTGCAATTGCGGCCAACCGGTGGCCGTCGCCACCGAAGCCCCCCGCCACCTGGAGCTGGGCCAGCGCCTGCTGGTGCACAACGAAGCCCAGGCAGCGGCCAACCGGGAGCATTTCGCCGCCGCCGGCGTCCGGGTGATCAACCTGCTCTCCTCCCCTGGTTCCGGCAAGACCGCCCTGCTGGAGCGGCTGGCCCTGGAGCTGGCCCCGTCTTCAGCGGCGGTGCGCCATCCGATGGCGGTGATCGTGGGGGATCTGGCCACCGACAACGACGCCCGTCGCCTGCGGGCGGCCGGGGTGCCGGCCCTGCAGATCACCACCGGCCAGGCCTGCCACCTGGAGGCGGCGATGGTGCACCGGGCCCTCCATGAGCTCGACCACCTGGGCCATCCCCTGGCGGGCCTCGAGCTGCTGGTGATCGAGAACGTGGGCAATCTGGTCTGCCCGGCCGCCTTCGACCTGGGCGAAAGCCAGCGGGTGGTGCTGCTCTCGGTCACCGAAGGGGAGGACAAGCCCCTGAAGTACCCGGCCACGTTCCACTCCGCCGATGTGGTGGTGATCAGCAAGGGGGATCTGGCCGAGGCCTGCGGCTTCGATGCCCCCCAGGCCCGCCGCAACGTGGCCCGGGTGGCCCCCCAGGCCCGGATCGTCGAGGTCTCCGCCCGCACCGGTGAGGGCATCGCCGCCCTGCTGGCGGCCCTCGGCCTGGAGCGGGTGGCCGTCGCCGGCTGACCATGCCATCGCTGGCGGGCCGGGCCCAGTTGCACCTGGAGTGCAGGGGGGTGGTGCAGGGGGTCGGCTTCCGGCCCCTGGTGCACCGGCTGGCCTCCGACCTGGACCTCTGCGGCGACGTGGAGAACGGCCCCGGTGTGGTGCGGCTGCAGCTGGAGGGGGAGCGCCCCGCCCTGGACGCCTTCCTGCGGCGCCTGCCGCTGCAGCTCCCCCCCGGGGCCCGGCTGGAGCCCTTGGAGCCGGTCTGGCGGCAAGCCCCGGCACGGCCGGCGGGAACGCGGCCGGCGGGGGTCCGGATCCTGGACGCGGCCGTGGGGGCCCTCGCCATCGACCTGGTGGCAACGGCCCTGGTGGCCGATCGGGCCCCCTGCCCCGCCTGCCGGGCCGAGCTGGCCGACCCCGCCGATCGCCGCTTCGGCTACCCCTTCATCAGCTGCTGTGACTGCGGCCCCCGCTTCAGCATCGCCACCGCCGAGCCCTGGGCCCGGGCCCACACGACCCTGGCACCGTTCCCCCTCTGCCCCGCCTGCCGCCGGGAGTTCGAGGATCCGGCCGATCGCCGCTTCCACGCGGAGACAATCGCCTGCCCGGAGTGCGGGCCGCGGCTGGCCCTGTGGGATGGTGCCGGCCAGCCCCTGGCGGGTGCCGGCGGCCACGGCGGCACCGCCGCCCTGATCGAGGCCTGCTGCGACCGCCTCGCCGCCGGGGAGATCCTGGCCCTGCAGGGGGTGGGCGGCTTCCAGCTGCTGGTGGATGCCACCAACGCGGCGGCGGTGGCCCGGCTGCGGCGGCGCAAGCGACGGCCCGCCAAGCCCTTCGCCCTGCTGGTGGCCGAGGCCGCCGTCCTGGCCCCTTACGCCCCCATCGACGGGGGGGAGCGGCGGGCCCTGGCGGATCCCGCCGCCCCGATCGTGCTGCTGCGCCGCCATCCGGGGGCCACCGAAGCCCTGCCCGGGGTGGCCCCGGGCAGCCCCTCCCTGGGGGCGATGCTGCCGGCGTCGCCGTTGCACCACCTGCTGGCGCACGCCTTCGGCCGGCCGCTGGTGGCCACCAGCGGCAACCCGAGCGGCGAGCCGCTCTGCACCGATCCCCGCGAGGCCCTGGAGCGGCTGGGGAGCGGGGCCGGCGAACCGATCGCCGATGCCTTCCTGGTCCATGACCGCGCCATCGCCTGGCCCCTGGACGATTCGGTGCTGCAGCTGGTCGATGGCCGGCCAGCCCTGCTGCGCCGGGCCCGCGGCTACGCCCCCGAGCCCCTGGTGCTGGCGGGCCTTCCTGGCGGGGCTCCGGAGGGGGTGCTGGCCCTCGGCGGGGATCTCAAAAGTGCGCCGGCCCTGGCGCTGGACGGGCGGCTGTGGCTGGCCCCCCACCTGGGGGACCTGGCGGAGGGCCGCCTGCTCTCGCGGCTGGCCGATGGCCTGGCGGCGATCGAGCGGCGCTGGGGCGGGCAGCTGGGGCTGATTGCCTGCGACGCCCACCCCGGCTACCTCAGCCACCAGCTCGCCGCCGACCAGCCGTGGCCGCGGCGCCTGGTGCAGCACCACCGGGCCCACGGCCTGGCCGTGCTGGCCGAGCACGGGCTGCCGTCGCCGTTGCTGGCCATCACCTGGGATGGGCTCGGCTACGCCCCAGCCCCTGCCGCCGCTGGCAGCCCCCAGCTCTGGGGCGGAGAGCTGCTGCTGCTGGGCGGGCCCGGCGATCCTTCCTGCGAGCGACTGGTGGCCCTGCGGCCCTTCCCCCTGCCGGGCGGAGATCGGGCCATGGCGGAACCCCGCCGGGCGGCCCTGGGGCTCCTGGCCGCCGCCGGGTCCCGGGCCCTGGAGCACCCCGGCGCCCGCCACAGCCTGGCCGCCTTCGCGGCCGGTGAGCGCCGCCTGCTGCTGCAGGCCATCGCCAGCGGCTGCAACTGCCCCCTGACCACCAGCATGGGCCGGCTGTTCGATGCGGTCGCCTCCCTGCTGGGGCTGGTGCAGGTGCAGAGCTACGAGGGCGAGGGGGGTCTGCGCCTGGAAGGGGCCGCCGCCGCCGCTCCCCCGGAGCCTGGGCGCTGGTCCCTTCCCCTGGTGCCGCCCGGGGCCTTCAAGGGGGGCGCCACCGCCGGTGTGCCAAGCCTGGGCTGGCTTGACTGGGAACCGCTGCTGGACGCCCTGCTGGCGGCGATCGCCGCCGGTACGCCGCCGGCCCTCTGCGCCGCCCGGTTCCACCACACCCTGGCGGAGGCCCTGGCTGAAACGGCCGCCCTCGCCGCTGGGGCGATGGCACCCCCCGCCAAGGCCGGCCGTGGCGGGGTGCCGGTGGCCCTGGCGGGGGGCTGCTTCCAGAACCGGTTGTTGCTGGAGGCCGCGATCGCGGCGCTGCGGGCCCGGGGCCTGCAGCCGTTCTGGCCGGAGGTGGTGCCATGCAACGACGGCGGGCTGGCCCTGGGGCAGCTCTGGGCGGTGGGCCGTCCGTGGGCAGATCCCGCCGGCGCGCCTACAACCGGGTGGAGTGCCCCCGAGCCGAACCCTCCCCATGTGCCTGGCCGTGCCGGCTCGCATCCTCTCGATCCGGATCCAGCCGCCGCCGGGAGCGCCTGAGCCAGCAGGGGCCACCACCGATGACGCCACCGTCGCCGACGGCAACGACGGGCTCTGGCGCATGGCCGAGGTGGATTTCGGGGGGGTGCGCCAGCAGGTGAGCCTGGCCTGCCTGCCCGAGGCGGCCGTGGGCGATCGGGTGCTGGTGCACGTGGGCCTGGCCCTCAGCCTCGTCGAGGACGAGACCCCATGACCATCACCGTCGACGGCAATGAGGCCGTGGCCCTGGTGGCCTACCGCCTCAACGAGGCGATCGCCATCTACCCGATCACGCCCGCCTCACCGATGGGGGAGTGGGCCGATGCCTGGTGCACCGAAGGCCGCCCCAACCTCTGGGGCACGGTGCCGGCGGTGGTGGAGCTGCAGAGCGAGGCCGGCGCCGCCGGCACCGTCCACGGCGCCCTGCAGGCGGGGGTGCTGACCACCACCTTCACGGCCTCCCAGGGGTTGCTGCTGATGGTGCCCAACCTCTACAAGCTGGCCGGCGAGCTCACCCCCGCCGTGCTGCACGTGGCGGCCCGCTCCCTGGCGGCCCAGGGGCTCTCGATCTTCGGTGACCACAGCGACGTGATGGCCTGCCGCGGCACGGGCTGCGTCATCCTCTGCTCCGCCTCGGTGCAGGAGGCCGGCGACTTCGCCGCCATCGCCACCCGGGCGAGCCTGCTGGGGCGGCTGCCGGTCCTGCACATGTTCGACGGCTTCCGCACCTCCCACGAGATCCAGAAGATCGAGCCCATCGGCGACGCGGTGCTCCACGCCCTGATGCCGATGGAGGCGGTGGCGGCCCACCGCCAGCGGGCCCTCTCCCCCGACCATCCGGTGCTGCGGGGCACGGCCCAGAACCCGGACGTCTACTTCCAGGCGCGGGAGTCGGTGAATCGCTTCTACGACGCCCTCCCCGGCCACCTGGTGGAGGCGATGGAACGCTTCGCCGGCCTCACCGGCCGCCCTTACGGCCCCTACGAGTACGTGGGCGCCGCCGATGCCGAGCGGGTGGTGGTGCTGATGGGTTCCGGCTGCGAAACCGCAGAGGAGACCGCCTTGGCCCTGAACGCCGCCGGCGAGCGGGTGGGGGTGCTCAAGGTGCGCCTGTTCCGCCCCTTCGTGGCGTCCCTGTTCGCCGCCGCCCTGCCGCCGACGGTGCAATCCCTGGCGGTGCTCGACCGCTGCAAGGAGCCGGGGGCCGGCGGTGAACCGCTCTACCTCGATGCGGTGGCGGCCCTCAGCGAGGAGTGGCGCCCCTGCCACGGCGATCGCCCCCTGCCGCGGGTGGTGGGCGGCCGTTACGGCCTCTCCTCCAAGGAGTTCACCCCGGCGATGGTCAAGGCGGTGTTCGACAACCTCCTGCTGAGCCAGCCCCGCAACCACTTCACGGTCGGCATCGACGACGACGTCACCCATCGCTCGCTGCCGGTCGCGGCGGACTTCCACGTGGATGGGCCCGACCAGGTGCGGGCCGTGTTCTACGGCCTCGGCTCGGACGGCACCGTGGGGGGCAACAAGGCCACGATCAAGATCATCGGGGAGCAGACCGACCTGTTCGCCCAGGCCTATTTCGTCTACGACTCCAAGAAATCAGGCTCGGTCACGGTGTCGCACCTGCGCTTCGGCCCCCGGCCGATCCGCGCCCCCTATCTGATCGAGCGGCCCACCCTGGTGGCCTGCCACCAGTGGGATTTCGTCGACCGTTTCGACCTGCTGGCGGGCCTGGACACCGGTGGGGTGCTGCTGCTCAACAGCCCCTTCCCGATCGAGGAGAGCTGGCGGCGGATGCCGGCCGCGCTGCGCTGCGGCATCCGGGAGCGGGGCCTGTCGGTGTGGCTGATCAACGCCTACCGGGTGGCGCGGGAGGCCGGCATGGGCCAGCACATCAACACGGTCATGCAGGCCTGCTTCTTCGCCGTCAGCGGCGTGCTGCCGCGTCAGGAGGCGATCGAGCAGATCCGCGTCTCCCTGCGCAAGACCTACGGCCGCAAGGGGGAGGCGGTGGTGGCCATGAACCTGCGCGCCCTCGACGCCACCCTCGACAACCTCCAGCCCCTCGACTGGCGCCAGCTGCCGGCCGAGGACGACCTGCCGCCACCGGCCCCTGTGGCCGACCGGCTCGCCGAGGCGCCGCTGTTCGTGCGGGAGGTGATCGCCCCCCTTCTGGAGCGGCGCGGCGATGCCCTGCCCGTCAGTGCCCTGCCCTGCGACGGCACCTGGCCCACGGGCACGGCCCAGTGGGAGAAGCGCAACATCGCCGACACGGTGCCGGTGTGGGAAAGCGACCTCTGCGTCCAGTGCGGCAAGTGCGTCATGGTCTGCCCCCATGCGGTGATCCGGGCCAAGGCGGTGGCACCGGAGGCCCTGGTGGGCGCCCCGGAGGGCTTCCGCCAGGCCCCGGCCCGTGATCCCGACCTCAAGGGCCGCAGCTTCACGATCCAGGTGGCCGTCGAGGACTGCACCGGCTGTGCCCTGTGCGTGGAGGTCTGCCCGGCCCGGGACCGCACCGAGCCGAAGCGCAAGGCGATCAACATGGCCCCCCAGCGCCCCCTGCGGGAGGCCGGCCGCGGCCACTGGGACTACTTCCTGGGGCTGCCCGAGATGGCCCGCGGCGACCTCAACCTGCACAAAATCGGCCAGCAGCAGCTGCAGCAGCCCCTGTTCGAGTTTTCCGGCGCCTGCGGCGGCTGCGGCGAAACGCCCTACCTCAAGCTGGCCAGCCAGCTGTTCGGCGACCGCATGCTGGTGGCCAACGCCACGGGCTGCTCCTCCATCTACGGCGGCAACCTGCCCACCACCCCCTGGAGCACCAACGCCGAGGGGCGCGGCCCGGCCTGGAGCAATTCCCTCTTTGAGGACAACGCCGAGTTCGGCCTGGGCATGCGGGTGGCGATCGACCAGCAGCGCCAGATGGCCCTGGAGCTGCTGGAGCGGCTGGGGCCGGCGCCGGAGCGGGCCGACCCCCTGCTCCCCGCGGCCCTGGTGGCGGCGATCCGCGACGGCGACCAGCACGACGAGGCCGGCATCGTGGCCCAGCGGCAGCGGGTGGAGGAGCTCAAGCGCCTGCTGCACGCCGTGGCACCGGAGGCCCCCGGGGCCGCAGCGGCGGCCCGCCTGCTGGATCTGGCCGATGCCCTGGTCAAGAAGAGCGTCTGGCTGGTGGGGGGCGACGGCTGGGCCTACGACATCGGCTTCGGCGGCCTCGACCACGTGCTCGCCAGCGGCCGGGACGTCAACGCCCTGGTGCTCGACACCGAGGTGTACTCCAACACCGGCGGCCAGATGTCGAAGGCCACGCCCCGGGCGGCGGTGGCCAAGTACGCCGCCGGCGGCAAGGCGGCCCCCAAGAAGGATCTCGGGCTGATGATGATGAGCTACGGCAGCGTCTACGTGGCCAGCGTGGCCATGGGGGCCCGCGACGAGCACACGGTGCGGGCGTTCCTGGAGGCGGAAAGCTACCCGGGGCCGTCGCTGATCCTGGCCTACTCCCACTGCATCGCCCACGGCATCGACATGGCCCGGGGCATGGAGCAGCAGAAGGCGGCGGTGGACTCCGGCCGTTGGCTGCTCTACCGCTACGACCCGCGCCGCACCGAACGGGGCGAGCACCCGCTGCAGATCGACAGCCGGGGCCAGAAGCGGCCCCTGGCAGAAGCGATGGCCACGGAGAACCGCTTCCGCATGCTCTCCTTCAGCCAGCCGGAGCGCGCCCGGGCCCTGGCCCGCCAGGCGGAGCTGGAGGTGGCCCGGCGCTGGGCCATCTACCAGGCCCTCGCCGGCACCCCGGCCCCATCACCGAGTGAGGCACCGGCATGACCCGTCCCGATCTGTCCGTCACCTACCTGGGCCTGGAGCTGCGCAGCCCGCTGGTGGTGGGGGCCGCGGCGCCCCTCAGTGAAGACATCGACCAGCTGCTGCGGCTGGAGGAGGCCGGCGCCGCCGCCGTGGTGCTCCATTCCCTGTTCGAGGAGCAGATCGAGCGCGACCAGCTGGAGCTGCATCGCGTCACCCTGCAGGGGGCCGACAGCTACGGCGAGGCGCTCAGCTACTTCCCCGAGCCCTCCATCTTCCACGTGGGCCACGACCTCTACCTGCGCCACCTGGAGCAGGCCCGTTCCCGCCTGGCGGTGCCGGTGATCGCCAGCCTCAACGGCGCCCACCCCGGCCAGTGGGTGCAGGTGGCGCGGCGGATGGAGTCGGCCGGCGCCAGTGCCCTGGAGCTGAACATCTATTCCGTCCCCACCGATCCGGATCTCTCCAGCGCGGCGATCGAGAACCAGGTGCTGGAGATCGTCGCCGAAGTGCGTGCCGAAGTGTCGCTGCCCCTGGCGGTGAAGCTCAGCCCCTTCTTCACCAACTTCGGGTCCATGGCCAAACGGCTGGCCGCCGTCGGTGCCGATGGCCTGGTGCTGTTCAACCGCTTCTACCAGCCCGACATCGACATCGAGGAACTGGAGGTGCGGCCCAACCTGCTGCTGTCCACCCCCCACGACCTGCGGCTGCCCCTGCGCTGGATCGCCCTGCTGCACGGCCGCCACCCGGTGGACCTGGCGGCCACCGGCGGCGTGCATCGCGGCACGGACGTGGTGCGCCTGCTGATGGCCGGGGCGGCCATCACCCAGGTGGTGGCCGCCCTGCTGCGCCACGGTCCAGGCCGGCTGGCGGGGCTGGAGGAGGAGCTCAGCCAGTGGCTGCTGGAGCACGAGCACGCCACGGCCCGGGAGCTGATCGGCTGCATGAGCCAGCAGCGCTGCCCCGATCCGAGCGAGTACGAGCGCTCCCAGTACATGCGCGCCGTCCAGACCTTCCTCCCCGCCGAGGCCACGGTGGCGCCGGGTCCCTGGTGAGCGCTCCTCTGGCAGCGACGGCGGAGGTGGCCGCCGTGCGGGAGCTGGCCGCCGAGCTGGCCGCGATCACCACCCGCCCCTGGACCCTGATGGAGGTCTGCGGCGGCCAGACCCACGCCATCGTGCGCTGGGGACTCGACCAGCTGCTGCCCCCGGGACTGCGGCTGATCCACGGCCCCGGCTGCCCGGTCTGCGTCACGCCGGCCGCCACGATCGACGCCGCCCGGGCCCTGGCCCGCCGGCCCGAGGTGATCCTGTGCTCCTACGGCGACATGCTGCGGGTGCCGGGCAGTGCCGCCGATGGGGGGCCGGGGGACCTGCTGGGGGTGCGGGCCGAGGGGGGCGACGTGCGCCTGCTCACCTCGCCGTTGGAGGCCCTGGCCCTGGCCCGGCGCCACCCGGATCGCCAGGTGGTGTTCCTGGCGGTGGGCTTCGAGACCACAGCCCCGGCCACGGCCCTGCTGGTGCGCCAGGCGACGGCCGCCGGGGCGGCCAACCTCTCCCTGCTGGCGGCCCATGTGCGGGTGCCCCCCGCCATGGCGGCGATCCTGGCGGCCGAGGGCAACGAGGTGCAGGGGTTCCTGGCGGCCGGGCACGTCTGTGCCGTGATGGGCACCGCGGAACTGGAGGACCTGGCGGACCGGCACCGGGTGCCGGTGGTGGTGAGCGGCTTCGAGCCCCTGGATCTGATGCGGGGCCTGGTGGCCTGCGTGCGCCAGCTGGAGCGGGGCGAGGCCCGGGTGGCGAATGCCTACGGCCGGGTGGTGCGCCAACAGGGCAATCCGGCCGCCCGGGCCCTGCTGGAATCGGTGTTCGAGCCGGTGGACCGGCCCTGGCGGGGCTTCGGCGTGATCCCGGGGGGCGGCCTGGGGCTGAGGGCGCCCTTCCGCAGCCTGGAGGCCGGGGCCCGCTTCCCCGACCTGCCCGGTGGGCCCGAGGCCGGGGTTGAGGCCGACGGGGTCTGCATCAGCGGCGCCATCCTGCAGGGGCGCGCCCGGCCCATGGACTGCCCGGCCTTCGGCACCGCCTGCACCCCCGAGCATCCGCTGGGGGCACCGATGGTGTCCTCCGAGGGGGCCTGCGCCGCCTACCACCGTTACGGCCGCCGTGGCTGAGCCGGCCCCGCCCGCCACCCCCCGCATCCAGCTGGCCCACGGCGGTGGCGGCACCCTGATGCAGCAGCTGATCGACGCCGAACTGCGCCGCCTCTACGCCGATCCCGACCAGGTGCTGCACGACGCCGCCCGCCTGTCCCTGCCCCACGGCCGGCTCGCCTTCACCACCGACAGCTACGTGGTGCAGCCCCTGGAGTTCGAGGGGGGCGACATCGGCACCTTGGCGGTGACGGGCACCGCCAACGACCTGGCCATGGCCGGCGCCAGGCCTCTGGTGCTGAGCCTGGGCCTGATCCTGGAGGAGGGCCTGGAGCTGGCCCTGCTGCGCCGGATCGTTTCTTCGCTGGTGGAGGCGTCCCGGCGCTGCGGGGTGAGCATCGTCACCGGCGACACCAAGGTGGTGGAGCGGGGCAAGGGCGACGGGGCCTTCCTCAACACCAGCGGCATCGGCCTGCTGCAGGTGGACGAGCCGATCGATCCGCTGGCGATCGTCCCCGGCGACCAGCTGCTGGTGAGCGGCGACCTGGGCCGCCACGGGGTGGCGATCCTGGCCGCCCGCCATGGCCTCGACCTGCAGCCCCCCCTGGCCACGGACTGCATGCCCCTGTGGCCCGCGGTGGAGGCCCTGCTGGCCGCCGGGGTGCGGCTCCACTGCCTGCGGGATCTCACCCGGGGCGGCCTGGCCAGCGCCCTGCAGGAACTGGCGGCCCCCAACGCCCTGGAGCTGCGGATCGAGGAGGCCTGTCTGCCGGTGGCGGAGCCGGTGCGCCGCACCTGTGAGCTGCTGGGCTTCGACCCGCTGCACCTGGCCAACGAGGGCCGCTTCCTGGCGGTGGTGCCCGAGGCGGATCGGCAGCGGGCCCTGGCGGTGCTGGAGCCAGCTGGGGGGGCCTGGATCGGCCGGGTGGCGGCGACAAGCTCTGGCACCGGGCGGCCCCGGGGCCGGGTGCTGCTGCGCACCCCCTTCGGCAGCGAGCGGGTGCTGATCCCCCTCAGCGGGGAACTGCTGCCTCGGATCTGCTGAAGCCGCGCGGCACCTGCCCAGGGTGCCGCCAGCGTTTGTCGAGGGCATCCACCAGGATCACCAGCACCGGGGCCAGGGCCATCGGCCCGAGCCAGGCGATCGGGAACGGCACCATCCCGAACACCGCCGCCACCGGAGCCAGCAGCACCAGGGCGCTGGCCAGCAGCGGCTCGCTGACCAGGCCCAGCCAGAGCATGGGATTGGGAATGCCCAGCATGGCCCAGGCCGGACGGCGTTCACTGCGGCAGGCGAGCAGGGTGCCCATCTGGCCGGCCACGATCAGACAGAAGGTGACGGTGGTGGCCTGCTGCTGGATCGCCACCACCCCGGCGTCGGCGGTGTGGTGCAACAGCTGGGGGGCCAGGACGCGCAGCTGGTTCCAGCCCACGCCGTTGGCCCGCCAGGTCAGCAGATACCCCGCCATGGCCACCAGGCCCTCCACCAGCCCCAGCACCAGGTAGGCCCGCACCATGACGGCCCGGTTGAGCAGCGGCAGGCCCTTGGGGCGCGGGGGCAGGCGCATCACCCCCGGCTCGGGTGGGTCGGCCCCCAGGCCCAGGGCCGGCAGCAGGTCGGTGCCCAGGTCGACGGCCAGGATCTGCAGCACCGTGAGGGCGGCGGGAATCCCGGCGATCACCATCGCCAGGAAGGGCAGCACCTCCGGCACGTTCGAGGCCAGCACGTAGGTGATGAAGCGGCCGATGTTGGTCACCACCGAGCGGCCGTATCGCACGGCCTCCACGATCGTGGCGAAGTTGTCGTCGAGCAGCACGATGTCGGCGGCCTCACGGGCCACGTCCGTGCCGGTGATCCCCATCGCCAGGCCGACATCGGCGGCGCGCAGGGCCGGCGCATCGTTGACGCCGTCGCCGGTGACGGCCACCACCTCGCCGAGGGCGCGGTAGGCCTGAACCAGTCGCAGCTTCTGCTCCGGCGCCATGCGGGCGAACACGAGCCGGTGGCGGTATTTGAGCAACTGGCGCAGCTGCACGTCGCCGATCTGGGCCAGGGTGGAACCCTCGATCACCCGCACCGGATCGGCGCTGGCCCGCTGCTGGGCCGTCGAATGGCCCGGGGATCGGGGCGGGTCGAGCAGACCGATCTGCTGGGCGATCGCCTGGGCGGTGAGGCCGTAGTCGCCGGTGACCATCGTCACCTTGATGCCGGCTTCGCGGCACTGCCGAATCGCGTCCGGCACCTCCGGCCGTGGTGGGTCGTAGAGACCCAGCAGGCCGAGGAACATCTGGCCGCACTCCAGGTCATCACCCGGGACGCTGGTCGACCGGGGATCGCCGCGGCGCAGCGCCACAGCGATGACGCGGAAGCCTCTGGCGGCCAGCCCATCGTTGGCGGCCACCACCTGCTGGCGCCGCTCCGCGGCCAGGGGAGCATCGCCAGCGGAGGACAGCCAGCTGGTGCAGTGCCCCAGGACCTCCAGGGGGGCCCCCTTGGTGATCAGCAGCGTGCCCCCCGTGGCGATCGGCAGATCGTCGGCCCTGTCGCCCCAGTCCACCAGCACGGTCATGCGGCGGCGCAGCGAATCGAAGGGGATCTCCCGCAGCCGTGGATGGCGGCCCGGCAAGGCCTCCGGCGCCAACCCGGCGGCGGCGGCGGCCAGCAGCATCGCGGTTTCGGTGGGATCCCCCACCCCCAGCCACGGCTCGGTGGCTCCACCGGCCCCAGCCACCGCCGCCTCGAGGCGGGCGTTGGAGCACAGGGAGGCGGCCCGCAGCAGCAGCCGCTCCAGGCCCTCGGCGGGCAACGGCAGCCAGGTGCTCTCCACCGCCATGCGGTTGCCGGTGAGGGTGCCCGTCTTGTCGGAGCAGATCACGCTCACCGACCCGAGGGCCTCCACCGCCGACAGGCGCCGGACCAGGGCCCTGCGGCTCGCCATGCGCTGCACCGCCATGGCCAGGGCCAGGGTCACGGTGGGCAGCAGCCCTTCGGGGACATTGGCCACGATGATCCCCGTGGCGAACACCACGCTCTCCAGGGGGGCCATCCCCACCAGCAGGAGGCTGAGGCCGAAGGCGACCACGCCCATGGTCACGGCGATGGTGCAGATCGTCTGCACGATCCGGCTGATCTGAACCTCGAGGGTGCTGGCGCTGCGGGTGGTGCCGGCCGCCAGCCGGGCCACCTGTCCGAATTCCGTCTCGGCGCCCGTGGCGTAGACGAACGCCTCCCCCCGCCCGGAGGCCACCGTGCTGCCGGCCATCACCAGGTTGGCCCGCTCGCTGGTGCGGACCGTCGCCGGCCGTTGGTTGCCATCGAGGGGGTCGCTCAGGCGCGCCACCGGCAGGGACTCGCCGGTGAGTACGGACAGATCGAGGTAGAGCGCGTTGGCCATGCTCACCCGACAGTCGGCCGGGACCCGATCCCCCTCCTCGAGCCGAACCCGGTCGCCCACCACCAGGTCCTCCGCCGGCCGAAAGCCCAGCTGTCCGTCCCGCCACACCTGCACCTGGCTGGGCAGGGAACGGCTGAGGGCGGCCAGGGTGCGCTCGGCCTGGAACTCCTGCCAGAAGGAGAACAGGCCATTGATCAGGACCACCGCCCAGATGGCCCAGCCCAGTTGGGGGGTGCCGGCGGCGAAGGCCAGGGCGCCGGCGATCCACAGCAGCAGGGCCATGAAATGGACCATCTGGTCCAGGAAGCGCAGGGCCAGGGGGCGACGCCGGGCAGGCGGCAGGCGGTTGGGACCGAACTGTTCCAGGCGCCGTTCGGCTTCGTCCAGGGCCAGACCCTGCGCTGAGGTCTGCAGGGCCTGGTGGACCTCCTCCAGGGGCAGTGACCAGATCGGCTCGGACGCGGCGAGACGCACGGATCGGCAGCGGGGGCCACGGTCAGCATGACCAGCTTCCGGAGCCGTGAAGCGCTGTCGCTAGCGTCCCGGGGACGTTGTTGATGCCGCAGCCCATGCCCGCGCCGGCGCTGCGCCGCCCCCTGGCTGTGCTGGCCCTGCTGCTGGCGGCCGTTCCAGCGGCGGCGGCCGATGTCGGCACCCTCTGGCGGGTGCGGGACGGCGCCGGCACCGTGTTCATCGCCGGCTCCCTGCATCAGTTGCGCCGCGACCGGGCCGCCCTGCCCCCGTCCTATGGCCAGGCCTACGGCGAGGCGGAGCGGCTGGTGATGGAGCTGGACATGGACGCCATCAGTCCGGCGGAGCTGGCCGGCGCGCTGGTGGGTCGGGCCATCGACCCCCAGGGCAGCTCCCTGCGCGACGGCCTGCCGCCCGCGTCCTGGCGGGCCCTGCAGCCGCGGCTGGCGGGCCTTGGGCTGCCGGAGGCGGCCATCGACCGTTTCGAGCCCTGGGCCGTGGCCCTGCTGCTGGCCTCCACCGAGTTCCTGCAGCGGGGCTACACCCCCGACAGCGGCGTGGAGGGCCAGCTCCAGACCAGGGCCGCCGCCGACCGCAAGCCCATCGACGGCCTGGAGACGCCGGCCGAGCAGCTCGAGCTGTTCGACGGGCTGGGCCGGGCGGACCAGCTGGATCTGCTGGCGGTCACCCTGAAGGAACTGGATGGCGTCGGGCCGAGGCTCGAGGCCCTCGAGGGAGCCTGGCGGGCCGGCGACCTGTCCCGACTCGAGGCCCTGCTGCTGGGCGACTACCGCCAGCGCCCCGACCTGCACCAGCGCCTCGTGGTCCGGCGCAATCAGGCCTGGGTGGCACCGGTGCGGGAGCTCCTGCGTCGGCCTGACGACACGCTGGTGGTGGTGGGGCTGATGCACCTTCTTGGCGACCAGGGGCTGATTGCCCTGCTGCGTCAGCAGGGGCTGAAGCCGGAACGGTTCGTGGCCGGGGCCTGGCGGCCCGATCCCTAGGGCCCTGCTGTGGAGGCATCCGCTGGCCCGAATCCCGGATCCTGCGGCAGCTGGCCCGTGTGCGGACCGCCGTTTCTGCCGCGCAGCTCCCAGCCCTTGACGATCCGGTAGACGGCGGGCACCACCGCCAGGCTGAGAACGGTGGAAACCAGCTGGCCGCTGAACACCACCGTGCCGATGCTCAGGCGGCTGGCGGCTCCCGCTCCGAAGGGAAACAGCAGCGGGATGCAGCCCGCCAGCGAGGAGATGGCCGTCAACAGGATCGGCCGCAGACGGGCGACGGCGGCCCCATGGATCGCCTCCTCCAGGGGCAGGCCGGCCTTGAGCCGTTGATTGGCGAACTCGACGATCAGGATGCCGTTCTTGGCCGCCAGGCTGGAGAGCACCAGCAGCCCCATCTGCCCGTAGACATCCAGGGGCAGGCCCCGCAGGCTCAGGCCCATCACCGCGCCCAGCATGGCCAGCGGCACGGTGACCAGGATGATCAGTGGATCGATGAAGTTCTCGTAGAGGGCCGCCAGCACCAGGCCCATCACCAGGATCCCCAGGGCGAAGACGCGCACGTTGCCACCACCGGCGCGGGCTTCCTCCCGGGCCAGCCCGGCCCATTCCAGATCCACGGCGCCGGAATCGCGGCTGCGGTGCACCTGCTCCAGCAGGGCCATCGCCTGGCCGCTGCTGACCCCGCGGCGCGGCAGGGCCCGGACGCTGATCGAGCGCACCAGGCGGGTGTGGTTGATGGTGGTCGGGCCGGCCCCCTGCTCCACCTGCACCACCTCGGCCATCGGGATCAGCCGTCCCTCCCGGTTGCGCACCTGCAGGGCCAGCACGTCCTCGGTGCCGGTGCGGGAGCGGCCATCGAGCTGCACGATCACCTTGCGGACCTGGTCACCCTCGAAGGTGTCGTTGACGTAATCGCTGCCGAAGCTGGCCCCAAGGGTGTCGACCACGGTGGCCAGATCCACCCCCAGGGAGGCCATGCGCAGGCGATCCGGCACCAGGGTCAGCTGGGGGGCCCCGGCGCTGAAGCGGGTGGACACCCGCTGGAAGGCCGGCCGGCCCTGGATCGTGCTGGCCTGGGCATCGGCGATGAAGGAGCGGGCTTCCTGCTCGAAGGCGGCCAGACTGAGCACGCCGCCGCTGGTGTCGAGCAGTTCCAGTTCCAGGCCGCCTTCGCTGCTGAAGCCCCGCACGCTCGGGGCCTCGCTGAGCTGCACCACGGCGGTGCGGATGCCCCTGGTGAGGAGGGCGTTCATCCGTTCGGCCACGGCCACGCTGGTCTGGTCGGCCTCGGGGCGCTCCTTGATGGGCCGCAGCCGCAGGAAGAACTGCCCCTTGTTGGGGCTGCTGTCACCGAAGGAGCGGCCCGCGTAGAAGTTGGCACTGGTGATCGCCGGTTCCTTGGTGGCGAGGCGCCGCACCTCCTCCAGCACCTTCTGGGTCTGGGGCAGGGCCGTCCCGTCCGGCAGGATCACCACCCCGCGCAGCTGGCCGGTGTCCTCCTGGGGGATGAAGGCGGTGGGGAACCGCTGCAGGCTGAACGCCGTGAGCAGGAGCCCCGCCAGCAGCAGGACCACCACCAGACGGCGCCGGCTGAGCACCCCCTCCAGCAGGCGGCCGTAGGGGGCTTCGAGGGCTTCGAGCGCTCGGCGGGGAGGGTCGATCCAGCGCCGCAGCCAGGCCGGTTCGCGCCGATCGGCGTGCAGCAGGCGGCTGGCGGCCACCGGGGTGAAGCTGATGGCGTTGATGGTGGAAAAGACCACCGCGCTGCTGATGGCGATGGCGATCGGGGCGTACAGCCGGCCCACGCTTCCTTCCATGGTCAGCACCGGCAGGAACACCACCACCAGCACCACGGAGGTGGCCACCACGGCACTGCCCAGTTCCGCCATCGCTTCACGCGCCGCAAGCACCGGGGGGCGACCGTTCTCGATCCGCCGGCCGATGTCCTCACTCACCACGATGGCGTCGTCCACCACCAGCCCGGAGGCCAGCACCATGCCGAACAGGGTGAGGGTGTTGATCGAGCTGCCGGTGAGCTTGAGCACGCTGAACGAGCCGATCAGGGCCACCGGCACGGCGCCGGCGGTGATCAGGGCCAGGCGACTGTTGCCCAGCCCAAGCAGCAGCACCAGGAACACCAGCAGCACCGCGTCCCTGAGGGCCTCCACGGCGCCATCAATGCTGGCTCGCACGTTCTCGGCCTCATCGACGATCACCTCCATCGCCACCCCGGGGGGAAAGCGGGGGGCCAGCGCATCGAGCGCCTCCTCCACGCCCCGCCGCACCTCGAGGGCGTTGCTGCCGTCGCGCTGGAAGATCCCCATGGCCACGGCCGTGTCGCCGGCCAGGTTGGTGGCGATGGTGTCGTAGGTCTCGCTGCCGAGCTCCACCCGCCCCACGTCCTTGAGCAGGGTGACGCCGCCATCGCCGGTGCGGGCCACCACCAGCTGTTCGAACTCCTGGGGCGTGCGCAGGCGGCCTTCCATGCGCAGGGGCAGGGTGGTCATCTGGCTGGCCGGCACGGGGGCCTCACCGGTCTGCCCCAGGGCCGCCAGGACGTTCTGCTGTTGGAGGGCCTGACGCACCTCGGCGATCGTGAGGTTGCGGGCCTGGAGCCGGTCGGGATCGAGCCACAGCCGGAAGGCCAGGCTGCTGCCGCCGAAGAGATTCACATCACCCACACCGGGCACCCGCCGCAGCCGGTCCCGCACCACCTGGTCCACCCAACCGGTGAGGAAGGTGTCGGCATAGGTGCCGCGGCTGGCGCTGAAGCTCAGCACCATCAGCAGATCATCGGAGCTGCGGCGCACCTGGACCCCGAACCGGGCCACCGGCGCCGGGAGCTGGCGGGCCACCACCGTGGCCTCGTTCTGGGTGTTGATTTGGTTGAGCTCCGGGTTGCCGCCCTCGAAGCCCAGGGTGATCGTGCTGCCGTTGGCCGAGCTGGTGGAACGGATCGTGTCGAGGCGTTCCAGGCCGTTGAACTGTTTTTCCAGCAGGGCGGTGACGCCCTGCTCCACCACCTCCGGTCCGGCCCCCGGGTAGCTGGCCCGCACGGTGACCCGGCCCGGTGCAATCGGAGGCAGGTTCTCCACCTGCAACACAGGCAGGCTCACCAGGCCCCCCAGCAGGATCAGCAGGCTGACGACCAGCGTCAGCACGGGCCGGCGCAGGAAGGGATCGGAGATCGACTTCACGGAATCGCCTGGGTGGGCTCCGACCCGTTTCGCCCGACGATCCTGGCAGGCGAGTCAGGGGGCCTGTGATCAGCGCAGGTCGCGTTTCAGCACGGCGTAGAGGTAGTCGGGGGATTTGTAGCGGCTGGGAAGGCAGATGTGGAGCTGTTCCAGGCGGCTCCAGCAGACCGTCTTCTGAATCGCCTCCATCGTGCGGCCCTCCTTGAGCAGCAGCCGCATCGCCTTGCAGTACAGGGAATATTTCGCCTCAAGCTCGCCGATCGTGGGGGGCTGACCCTGGACCTGGGGCATGGCGGAAGGGGGCGCCCGGGTTTTTCAGGGGCGCCGGACCACTCTACGAGCTGGCCAGTAACCCCTCGACGCCCAGGGCCCTCGCCGGAGGGGCGAAGCCGAGGGTCGCGGCCTGTTCGTCGCTGAGCCGCCCGGCCCCATGCAGCACCCCCGTGATGCGCGGAATGTCGAGAACGGCATGGCAGCGATAGCCCCCCCTGGCGAGCCGCTGGCGGGCGCTGGTGTCCGCCTGGCCGCCGTGGTCGATGAACACCACCACGTCCTCCACCTCCAGGCCGGAGCTTTCCAGCTTGGCGATGCCCTCCAGCACGCTGCTGCCCGTGATCAGGATGTCGTCCACCACCACCACCCGGTCGCCCTCCTCGAAGTCCCCTTCGATCAGGCGGCGGGCCCCATGGGCCTTCACCTCCTTGCGGGGGTAGAGCAGGGGCTTGTGCAGCTGCAGCGACAGCCCGGTGGCGGTGGGAAGGGAGCCGTAGGGGATGCCGGCGATGCGGTCAAAGACCAGCTCGCCGAGCTGGCCGGCGTAGGCATGCAGCACCCGGTGGAAGAGGTTGGGATCGGAGATGATCTGGCGCAGATCCACGTAGTAGTTGAAGACGGCGCCGGAGGCCTGCACGTAGTCGCCGAACAGCAGGCAGCCGATGTCGAACAGGTCGATGATCAGGCTGGCCAGGGGGTCGCTTGGGTCATCGCCGCCATCCCCATTCACGGTGGTAGCGGGCCCGGCGCCGTTGTCCTGCCGTCCGGGCAGCCACAGGCTGCAGACATCGCTCTGGTCCCGGGTCCGCCGCTCCAGCCAGCGGTCGCGCCGTTCGCTGATGCGTTGCTTGAGGGCGGCCGACCGCTCGGCGATGTCGTCCTCCACCAGCAGGTTCTGGGGCAGGGGCATCAGCAGGCCATCGGCCGATGGGCTCAGTCCGGCTTCCAGCAGGGCATCGAGCCGGTCCTCCTCGCCCCAGAGGCTGCGCAGGATCAGGAAGCGCTCCGGCGCCTCCAGGCGCACCCGGGCCAGGATGGCGGGGTCACTGGTGCCCACCTCCAGCAGCAGCTGGTCGGGGGTGGCCCAGAGCTGGCATTCCCGCACGATGCGCAGGTAGAGGGGGTCGTCCTCATCGGGGTGGTGCTGGAGCACCCGGGCGGCCGCATTGGAGCTGTGGCAGGTGATCACCACCGCCTTCTCCGGATACAGCAGGAACGGGGCGGCGATGTCCTGGCCGGCCAGGGGCGAGAGGGTGACGCCATCGGCGCCCAGTTCGCGGAACAGGTAATGGGCCAGGGCCGAGGAGCTGTTCAGGTCCCCGTGCTTGGTGTCGATGATCAGGGGGATGTCGAGGGGCACCAGCTCCCGCACCTCCCGCAGCAGTTCCAGCCCGACGGGGCCGAGGGCCTGGTAGAAGCCGAGGCTGGGTTTGTAGGCGCAGACGTGGTCGGCGGTGGCCTCCACCACCGCCTTGATCCAGTGGCGCGCCTGGGAGAGAAACGAGCGGCCCCCCATGCCGCGGCGGTGGGCCCAGGCCTGGAGCATCTCCGGGTTGGGGTCGAGGCCGGTGACCAGAAGCGACTGACGGGCGGCGATGGCGTCGGTGAGCCGGACGAAGAAGCCCATCGCACGGGGGGTGATTGCCCAAGGTGCTAAAGCGAGGGGCGTCGCCTGTGCGAGGGGGTGACACAGCTCTTATTGATCCCCGTGCCCCTGCAGCTGTCTCAGCCCTGCCGTTCGGCGTACGCGGGGCTCCAGCGGCAGGCGTCCAGGCGGGCGATGGCCGCCTCGGGGCTGGCGGCCTGGCGGGCCAGGCCCTCCCGCACGGCCTGGATCGCCACCGCCTCGGCCACGGCCCGCGACACCGCCTGAACGGCCGCCAGGGGTGGCATCAGGGGGGCGTCGGGATCGGTGGCGGCCGGAATCACCCCGGCCAGGGCTTCGATGCTGGCATCGATCATGGCGTCGCTCACCTCCGTGGCGCCCACCGCCACGGCCCCGTAGCCCAGGCCCGGGAACACGAAGCAGTTGTTGCACTGGCCGATCACCCGTTCGCTCGGCTGGCCGTCGCTGCCGCTGCAGACCACCGGCGGGAAGGGGCTGCCGGTGGCCACCAGGGCCCGGCCCCCGCTCCAGCGCAGCAGGTTCTCCGGCGTGATCTCCGCCAGGGGGGTGGGATTGGAGAGGGGCAGGACGATCGGCCGTGCGCCGTCGGCGCAGAGGGCCTCCACCACCGCCTGGTCGAAGGCCCCGGCGGCGGTGGAGGTGCCGATCAGCACCCCCGGCCGCACCGCCTCGACCACCGCCAGCAGGCCCGGGCCCGGGCCATCGGCCGGGGCCGCCGTCCCGAACCGCGCCGCCAGCGCCTCGGGCCCCTTGGCGAACGGGCGGGCACCGCCGCTGAGGCCCGGGGTACCGGCGTGGATCAGCCCGTCACGGTCGATCAGCCAGAGGCGATCGGCGGCTTCGGCGGCGGTGAGGCCCGCCCGCTGCAGCAGGCGCCAGAGCCGTTCGGCGATGCCGCAGCCGGCGCTGCCCGCCCCGAAGATGACGATCTGCTGGTCGGCCAGCGACCTGCCCAGGCCCCGCAGGCCGGCCAGGATCGCCGCCGCCGCCACGCTGCTGGTGCCCTGGATGTCGTCGTTGAAGCTCGGCACCCGGTGCCGGTAGGCCTCCAGCACGGGGCGGGCGTGGGCGGCGCCGAAGTCCTCCCAGTGCACCAGGGCGCCGGGGCACACCCGCTGCACCGCGGTGATGAAGCGGTCGAGGAACGCGGTGTAGGCCTCCCCCTGCAGCCGGGGTTGGCGCAGTCCGGGATAGCAGGGGTCGGCCAGCAGTTCCGGCCGGTCGGTGCCCACATCCAGCATCACCGGCAGGCCCCGGGCCGGATCGAGCCCGGCACAGAGCGTGTAGACGGCCAGTTTTCCCTGGCAGATGTGGATGCCCCCCACCCCCTGGTCGCCGATGCCGAGGATCCCCTGGGCGTCGGTGACCAGAAGCAGGTCCGGAGCCTGGCCCGTGGAACCGCCGCAGGCCTGGGCCAGCAGCTCCTCGAGCCGGTCCTGCTGCGGTGCCGCCAGGTAGATCCCCTGGCTGGGGCTGCGGTAGGTGTGGCTGAAGTGCTGGATCGCCTGCCCCACCGTGGGGGTGTACACGATCGGCATGGCCAGCTCGATGTGGTCGGCCAGGAAGCGGTGAAACAGGGTGACGTTCCGCTCCCGCAGGGTCTGGAGATAGGCGTACCGCTCCAGGTCGCTGCCCATGGCGTGGAACGCCAGCCGGCATCGCTCCACCTGGGTCTCGATCGTCTCCACCTGCCAGGGCAGCAGGGCCTCCAGCCCCAGCGCCTGCCGCTCCGCCCGGCTGAAGGCGGTGCCCTTGTTGAGCAGGGGATCATTGAGCAGCTCAGCGCCCCGGAGGGTGGTGCTCCGCTGGCGACGGGGTTCGGCGACCACGGCGTGCTCCTGGTTCCGCTGGTGCCCCCATCATCCACGGCCTGACGGGCGAGAGTGGCCCCTGCGCCTCCGGTCGTCCCTCGGCCGCCCCTCCCCATGCAACCCCTGCCCCCCATGAGGATCGTCCGCTACGCGGACGCGCAGGGCCGGGTCCACCTCGCCAGCCTCGATCCCGACGGCGGCCTGGAGCGCCTGGCGGGCGAACTGTTCGGGGACCTGGTGCCCACGGGCGAGCCCGCTGCGGTGGAGCGGATCCTGGCCCCCCTGGAGCCCCGGGCCATCCTCTGCATCGGCCTCAACTACCGCCGCCATGCGGCCGAAACCGGCGCTGCGATCCCCACCTGGCCGGTGCTGTTCATGAAATCGCCGGGGGCGGTGCAGCACCCCGAGGCGCCGATCAGCCTGCCCACCACCGCGCCCAGCCACCAGGTGGACTACGAGGGGGAACTGGCGGTGGTGATCGGCCGCACCTGCCGCAACGTGTCGCGTTCCGAGGCCCTGGGGGTGGTGCTGGGGTACACCTGCGCCAACGATGTCAGCGCCCGCGACTGGCAGAAACAGCAACGGCTCGGCGGCGGCCAGTGGTGCCGCGGCAAGAGCTTCGACAGCTTCGCCCCCCTGGGGCCCTGCCTGGTGAGCGCCGCGGCGATCCCCGACCCCCAGGCCCTCGGCCTGCAGACCCGGCTCAACGGCGAAACGGTGCAGGCGGCCAGCACCGCCGACATGATCTTTCCGGTGGCTGAGATCATCGAATTCCTGAGCGCCAGCACCACCCTGCTCGCCGGCACCGTGATCCTCACCGGCACCCCCAGTGGCGTGGGCATGGCGGCCGATCCGCCCCGCTGGCTGCGCCGCGGCGATACGGTCGAGGTGGAGATCGAAGGCATCGGCGTGCTGCGCAACCCGGTGATCGACGAACCCCTCCCGACCCCGCCCCCCTCCCCGGCCGCGCCCCCCGCGTGATCAAGCTCCCCACCGCCTGGACCGCCCAGCCCGAGCGGGCCTTGCGCAGCGATGGCTACCGCCACTTCGCCCTGCTGGGCCAGCGGGGCCGCGGCCGCGAGCGCACCGTGGAGCTGCAGGCGGTGCTGGATCCCGGCTACCGGCTACAGGTTCCCCTGGCCGAACTGCGTGACCGCGACGCCTGGCAACCGGGCTGGCGGCGCCTGCCCCAGGAGCAGGCCCCACCGGACGTGCTGAATGTGGCAGGGCCAATCGGGCCGCAGTCCCTAAACTCCCCACACCCCAATCACGGACCTGTGACGTTCAACGGAACCCTGGAGGAACTCCAGGCCCTGGTCGAGGGCCTGGGCTGCGTGGGTCACTGGGTGCATGAGGGGGCCTTCGAGATGCTGGTGATCGAGGACGGTGAATCCAACCTGCGCCTCAACTGGTGGCCCGGCACCGGGGCCGTGATGCTGGTGGGGGATCCGGCCCAGCGCAGGGAACTGGAGCCGCGGCTGAAGGAGGCCCTGGCCGCCGGCAGCTGAGCGCCTGACAGGCTGGGACGCCGCTCAGTCCCGCACCACCAGTTCGGTGGTGCCGCTGCGCCGCAGCAGATCGCCCAGCACCAGCAGGTCGTTGCCGTGGATCAGGCCGATGCAGCCGTCGGTGCCGCTGCGGCGCCCCCGGCCGGCGCTGGGATCGTGGTGGATGCCCAGGCCCCGGCGGGCGGTGGGGAAGCTGGGCTCCAGGCCGATCCAGAGGAAGCGGCCCAGTTCCACATCATCCGTCGGAGCCACGGGGGTGATCTCGGTCACGGCGTAGCGACCCCGCGGCAAGGGCGCCTTGCTGCCCAGCCGGCCCCGGTCGCCGTCCTGGCGCCGCACCCGGCCCACCAGGGCCTCGTAGGCCCGGGGCGGCTGGCCGGGGAGATGGAGCTGCAGCTCCCAGATGGGATCGCCGGTGACGGGCAGCTGGCGCTCGGTGCGCACCAGCACCATCTGACCGGTGCCGGCCGCCGCCAGGGCCGAGGGGCCGGGGCCACCCGGGGACGCGGCGAGACCCCAGGCAAGGGCCACCAGGGCCAGGCCGGTGGATCGCTTCATGGACAGCACGGGAGCGATGCCCGTGTTACTGCCCAGGCACGGTTGCCACAAGGGCGGGGCAGCCAGTCCAGGAAGCCTCAGCCCCGCTCCTCCCCATCCCGGCTGATCGTCACCAGGGCCGGAGCGAACAGGAACACCGTGTCCCCCAGCCGTTCGGACTGGCCATCGAGGGCGAAGACGCCACCGGAGACGAAGTCGATGGTGCGCTGGGCCTCCTCGGGCGCCATGGCGCTGAGGTGGAGCACCACGGTCTTGAACTGCTGCACCGCCAGCACCGCATCGACGGCCTCCTCGAAGCGGCCCGGTGTCATCACCACCACCTCGTGAAACCAGGTGCCGAAGGGGGTTTCCATCGCCCCAGGTTGCCGCAGTCCGGTCCCCCCAACCAGCGCAGGGCCTTGAGCCTTCGGTGAGAACCGCCTCAGGCGAGCACGGCGATGGCGTCGATCTCCACCCGGGCGCCCTTCGGCAGGGCCGCCACCTGCACGCAGGCCCGCGCCGGAGCCACCCCGGCGCCGAACACGCCGGCGTACAGGGCGTTGACCCGGGCGAAGTCGTTGAGATCCACCAGATAGACCGTGGTGCGCACCACCTGCGCGGGGCTGCAGCCGGCGGCGGCCAGCACCGCCTGCAGGTTGCTCAGCACCTGGACGGTCTCGGCCTCCACGTCGCCGTCCCCCACCAGGGTGCCGCCCACGGGATCCAGGGCGATCTGGCCGGAGCAATAGAGGACCCCACCGGCGACCACGGCCTGGTTGTAGGGGCCCACCGGGGCGGGGGCGGCCGGGGTGTTGACCGGATGAGACAAGGGGCTGTGCCTTTCGTCACTCCCGCCAGCGCTGGAACTCATGACGGGTGACAATGCGGGACTGGGATCTTATGGCTTCTTCCACCACCATCGCCACTCCTGCTTCCACTGCCGCTACCACGGCTTCGAGCACCGGGGAGATCACCGGCCTCGCCCCGCCCGACCACGTCCGCATCGACGACCTCTGGTACCGCTACCCGGGCCGCGATGCCCCCGCCTGGACCCTCAGGGGCATCGACCTCGTGCTCGGGGCCGGTGAGCTGGTGGGGCTGCTGGGCCCTTCCGGCTGCGGCAAGACCACCCTGCTGCGCCTGATCGCCGGCTTCGAGCGCCCGGGCCGCGGCAGCATCCGCATCGGCGGCCAGACGGTGGCGGCTCCGGATCGGCTGCTGCCCCCCGAACGGCGGGGGGTGGGCATGGTGTTCCAGGACGACGCCCTGTTTCCCCATCTGGATGCCTGGCGCAACGCCTGCTTCGGCCTGCGCCGCGGCCAGGACACCGCCCGGGTGGCCTGGCTGCTCGACCTGCTGGGCCTGGGCGGGCTGGAGCGCCGCTACCCCCACGAACTCTCCGGCGGCCAGCGCCAGCGCCTGGCCATGGCCCGCGCCCTGGCGCCCTCCCCCTCGGTGGTGCTGCTGGATGAGCCCTTCTCCAACCTGGACGTGGAAGTGCGGCTGCGGCTGCGCAGCGAACTGCCCGCCGTGCTGGCCCGCTGTGGTGCCAGCGGCCTGATGGTCACCCACGATCCGGAGGAAGCTCTGGCGATCTGCGACCGGGTGGGGGTGCTGCGCGACGGCGTGCTGCACCAGTGCGCCCCGCCGCGGGAGCTGGTCGACCGGCCCGCCACCGCCTTCGTGGGCCAGTTCGTGCTCCAGTCCAACCTGTTGCCGGCCACCTGGCGCGGCCGGCGGCTGCAGACCGTGCTCGGGGAGCTTGCGCCGCTCTCCAGGGGGACCGACGGCCCGGGCGGAGCGGAGGCGGTCGAGGTGATGGTTCGCCCCCAGGCCCTGGAGTTCCTGCCCGAGGAGGAGGGGCCGGCCTGGATCACCGGCCGGGAGTTCCTCGGCCGGGAATGGCTCTACCAGGTGCAGCTCGGCGACCAGAGGCTGCGCTGGCGGGCGCCCCTGGAGGCCGACCACCCCCATGGCCGCCGGGGCCGGCTGCGGTTACGTGCCGGCGAGTCGGCCCTGCTGTTCCCGGGGGGGCGGTCCCTGGTGACCCTGCCGGCGGGGCGCGGCGCCGAGGGCGTCAGCTCCCCTCCCTGAGGCCACAGCCGAGCCGGCGCCGCAGCAGCAGCAGGGTGCAGTCGTCCTCGAGGTGCTGGCTGCTGGTGAAACCCCGCAGGCTCTGGCGCAGCCCCTGGATCAGGGTGTCCAGGGGGGCCTGGCCCGCCTCGGCCAGCAGGCCCTGGCACCCCTGAACACCGAAGGGTTCCCCTTCGATGTTCTCCGCTTCGGTGACACCGTCGGTGTAGACCATCAGCAGGTCGCCGGGGGCGAGCTGCAGGGTCAGGCTCTGGTACGCCCGGCCGGTGAAGACGCCCAGCAGCGCCCCCTTCGGCATCGCAATCGGGCCGACCTCCCCGTTCTGCAGCAGCAGGGGCGGGCAGTGACCGCCGTTGGAATAGGTGAACAGGCCGGAGCTCACATCCAGATAACCGCAGAACATGGTGACGAACAGCGCGGCCTCGTTGCCTTCGGCGAGGCTGTCATTGAGGCGGCGAAGAACGGCGTCCGGCGCTGTTTCGGTGTTCGCCAGGATCCTCAGCAGCCCCACCGACCGCGCCATGAACAGGGCCGCACCGAGGCCGTGGCCGGACACATCGCCGATGCAGACGAACAGCCGCTGGTTGTCGACGAAGAAGGCATCGAAGAAGTCCCCCGCCACCGTGGTGGCCGGCTCCATCAGGGTGGCAATCTCGATGTCCGGATGCTCGGAGAAGAGGCAGCCCTGGGGCGGCAGCATGTTCAGCTGCAGGTCCCGCGCCAGGTCGAGCTCCTTGCGCAGGTGGGACAGCTCCAGGGCTTCGCGCTGGGCCTCCAGCGTCAGCTGGTTGGTGAGCCGGGTGCGCTCCACCAGGGAAATCATCATGTTGCGGGCCACCCCCGGCAGCAGCACCATGTGCGACCAGAACACCTGCTGGGGAATCCGCAGCACGGTCGCCCCATCCTCCGCCCGCACCAGGGCCGAGGCCGGCCGGCCATCAATGGCGGAAAACTCGCCGATGCACTGTCCGATGGGAATGGCCATCCCCTTGCCGCGGTAGCCGTCGCCGCCGAGGTGGACCGTGACCGTTCCGGCCAGGATGATGAAGATGTCCTCGTTGTTCTGCCCCGGGCTGAGCAGCACCTGACCAGGATCGAGGGGCAGACGTTCACAACGATGGACTGCCGCCAGCAACACGTCCTCCCGTACATCCCGGAAGAGGGGAATGTCCGTGTAGGGCAGGGAAGCGGTGGTCGAGGGGGCCAGGGAGCGTGGGGGCTCGACGCACATTCCCGATCAGGGGTCTTTGGAGAAGTAGATGCCGAGCTTAAGCACGTTCCTGTCCCCGGCCCTGCGGTAGCTGCGCTCATCCATGAAACGATTCACCAGCAGCAGCCCGAGACCGCCCGGTTCGGCCTCCCCGAGGGTGCGGGGCAGGGGCCCGCGGCTGGCGCCGAGGGGATCGAAGGCCGGGCCGGGATCGACGATGGTGAGGGTGGCCAGGGCCTGATCACCGCAATCGGCCAGCTCCAGGGTCAGATCCACCGGGCAGGTGAAATCGGCCGCCCCGCCATGGTCGATCAGGTTGGCCAGGACTTCGTTGAGGCAGAGGTCGAGCTTGCCGGTGGGGCCGGGGGGAATGGCCCGGCTCTGGCAGTGGCCCGTGAGCCACTCGGAGCAGCGCCGCAGCTCCAGGGGGCTGGGGTGCACCGAGAGGGTGGGGGCGTCGGGCTGGGATGGCGCCATCGATGAACGCTCAGGCCAGGGCGTCCCGTTCGGCCTGGTCCTCATCGTCGACCATCGGGATCACATCGTCGATCCCGGTGGACTCCAGCGTGGCCTTCACCAGTTCGTTGACGCCCAGCAGAATCACCATGCGGCCGCCTTTCTGATCGAGAGCGCGGGCGCTGGAGATGATGCTGCGAATGCCGATGGAGGCCAGAAAGCTGACATCACGAAGGTCAAGAATCACCGGCAATGGTTTGATCGCCGTCAGCGATGTGAGCTTCAGGGCAATCTCTTCCATGCCCAGCATGTCGAGCCGTCCGGAAAGAACAACTTTGCGCAGCTTGATGGAGCCATCGGCCTCCAGGACATCGTCCGATCGGATCGAAGCCGTCTGCATCATGACCGCTGGAATTTCAACCAGGTGACATTACCTGGGTTGTGCCTCGGACCGGCAAGTCGGGCCCTGGGTTGTGTTGTGCAACACATTCCTGGGGATAGGCGTCAGCTGCTCGTCCTAATCCGGCGTTGGCGTTCAGTCCGTCCAGTCATTCTTGCTGCGCCGCAGGGCGGCCAGTTCGTGGGCATCCGTCGCCCGCACGAACAGGTTGGTGCGGCGTTCCTCACCGATGCTGCTGGGGATGGTGGGTCCGTCCTCGGCACGGAGGCGCCGCACCGCGGCCAGCCGTTCGGCGATGGCCCCATCGCCTGGCCGCTGGGCCGCGGCCCAGCGCAGGTTGGCCTCGGTGTACTCATGGGCGCACCACACCCGGGTGGTCTCCGGCAGCGCCGCCAGCAGGCCCAGGGAGTGATGCATCTGCTCGGGGCTTCCCTCGAACAGCCGGCCGCAGCCGGCGGCGAACAGGGTGTCGCCGCAGAACAGCTCCCCCTGCAGGGGCAGGTGGAAGGCGATGTGCGCACGGGTGTGGCCCGGCACCGCCAGCACCTCCACCGGCTGGCCCAGCAGGGTGAAGCGGTCGCCGCCCGCCACCCCCCGGGTCTGGAAGGGGATCCGCTCCCGGTCGGCCCGGGCCGCCACCACCTCGGCCCGGGGCCATTGCTCCAGCAGTCCGGGGGTGCCGCCGATGTGATCGCTGTGGTGGTGGGTCTGGAGCACCGCCACCAGCTCCAGATCCCGCTGCCTCAGCCAGGCGATCGCCGGGGCCGACACCGCCGGATCCACCACCGCCGCCCGGCGGCCGTCGTGGAGCACGAACAGGTAGTTGTCCCGCAGCACCGGCAGCAGCGCCACCTGCAGGGGTGAGGGGAGTGGCGCCGGGGGTGTGGCGGGGACGGCGGCTTCGCCAGGATCCGGCATCGTTACAGTCCAGGTTGCTGCTGGCTTCCATGATCACCGCCAACCAGCGGTCCCCGATCACCGTCGCCCTGGCCAAGGGCGCCCTGCTCAAGGATTCGGTGCGCCGCTTCCAGGCGGCCGGCCTGGATTTCTCCGATCTTTTGGAGGAGGACAACCGCCTGCTGATGGTGCCGAGCCGCTGCGGCACCGCCCGGGCCCTGCTGGTGCGCAATGCCGATGTGCCCGTCTATGTGGCCTACGGCCAGGCCCAGCTCGGGGTGGTGGGGTACGACGTGCTGCGGGAGCACCAGCTGCCGGTGGCCCAGCTCGTCGACCTCGGCTTCGGGGGTTGCCGCATGGCGGTGGCGGTGAAGGCGAGCAGCGGCTACCGCCGCGCCGCCGACCTGCCGGCCCATTGCCGCGTGGCCAGCAAGTTCACCCGCTGCGCCGAAGCCTTCTTCGAGCAGCTGGATCTGCCGGTGGAGCTGATCCACCTCACCGGGTCGGTGGAGCTCGGGCCGATCACCGGCATGTCCGAGGCGATCGTCGATCTGGTGGCCACCGGCCGCACCCTGCGGGACAACGGCCTGGTGGCGATCGAGGACCTGTTCACCAGCACGGCCCGGCTGATCGGCCATCCCCTGGCCCTGCGCCTCGATGACGGGACCCTCCAGGGCCTGGTGGAGCGGGTCGCCACCGTCCAGAGGCCCGTCCCGGCGCCGGTCCGATGAGCAGCCTCGATGGCCAGCGCCTGCGGCGACTGCTTCCCTACCTGGGCCGGGATCGCAAGAGGCTGCTGCTGTCCCTGCTGCTGCTGATCCCCCTCGCCCTGGCGGCATCGGTGCAGCCGTTGCTGGTGGGCCAGGTGATCTCCAAGCTCCGGGGCGAGGAGGTGCTGCCCTGGCTGACCCCTCTGCCCGTGCCGGCGGCCCTGCGGCTGCTGGTGGTGCTGCTGCTGGCGGCGGTGCTGCTGCGCCTCTCCCTGCAGGGCACCCAGACCTACAACGTGCAGGTGGTGGGCCAGCGGCTCACCGCCCGGATCCGGGACGACCTGTTCCGGCACGCCATGGCGCTGTCGCTGCGCTTCCACGACCGCACGCCGGTGGGCAAGCTGCTCACCCGCCTCACCAGTGATGTGGATGCCCTGGCGGAGGTGTTCGGCAGCGGTGCGGTGGGGGTGCTCTCCGATCTGGTCACCCTGCTGGTGATCGGCCTGACCATGTTGTCGATCGAGTGGCGGCTGGGGCTGCTGCTGCTGGTCAGCCAGGTGCCCGTCACCCTGGGGGTGCTGTGGTTGCAGGGGCGCTACCGCAAGGCCAACTACCGGGTGCGGGAGGAACTGGGCCAGCTCAATGCCGACCTGCAGGAGAACCTCCAGGGGCTGGAGGTGGTGCAGATGTTCCGGCGCGAGGCCGTCAACGGCCAGCGCTTCTCCCACACCACCGACGCCTACCGCCGGGCAGTGACGGGCACGATCTTCTACGACAGCGCCATCTCCGCCTTCATCGAGTGGGTAGCCCTGGCGGCCGTGGCGATGGTGCTGGCCCTGGGCGGGGCCATGGTGACCGGTGGGGCCATGGGCCTGGGCACCCTGACCACCTTCATTCTGTTCTCCCAGCGGGTGTTCGACCCCCTGCGCCAGCTGGCGGAGCGCTTCACCCAGATCCAGGGGGGCCTGACCGCGGTGGAGCGCATCGGCGAGCTGCTGGAGCAGCCGATCGAGATCGCCGATCTGCCCACCAGCCAGCGCAGCGCCGCCGCCATGGTGTCGGGGGCGGAACGCTTCAGCCCCGGCGAGGTGGAGTTCGAGAACGTCTCCTTCGCCTACCGCCCCGACGATCCGATCCTCACCGATCTCTCCTTCCGCATCGCCCCCGGCGAGCACGTGGCGATCGTGGGCCCCACCGGCTCCGGGAAGACCACCGTGATCCGGCTGCTCTGCCGGCTCTACGAACCCCAGCAGGGCACCATCCGCCTCGACGGAGTGGACATCCGCGAGCTGCCGATCGCCACCCTGCGGCGGCGCCTGGGGGTGGTGCTGCAGGACACCTTCCTGTTCAGCGGCAACGTGGCGGACAACCTGCGCCTCGATGCCGACATCAGTGAGGCGGACCTGGAGCGCCTCTGCAGCGATCTCGGCCTGGGCCCCCTGCTGGGCCGGCTGGGCGATGGCCTGGCCACCGAGCTGCGCGAGCGCGGCGGCAACCTCTCCTCCGGCGAACGCCAGCTGCTGGCCGTGGCGCGGGTGGCGATCCGGGATCCCTCCGTCCTGGTGATGGACGAGGCCACCGCCTTCATGGACCCCTCCACCGAGGCCACCCTGCAGCGGGACCTGGAGACCCTCCTCAGCGGCCGCACCGCCATCGTCATCGCCCATCGCCTGGCCACCGTCGAGGCCGCCGACCGCATCCTGGTGCTGCGCCGCGGCCGCCTGATCGAGGAGGGCAACCACCGCGAGCTGCGGGCCGTCGGTGGGCTCTACGCCCAGCTGGCGGAGCTGCAGGAAAAGGGGCTGGCCACGCTCTGAGGCCCGAGGGTCTGGGGGGGGAGCTCCAGTTCCTCCTCCAGCCAGGTGTCGATCAGGGCCGCCAGCTCACGGGGCTGTTCGACCATCGGCAGGTGCCCCAGCCCGTTGAGGGTCACGAACTGGTGGTGAGGGCTGTAGCCGGCCAGGTGGCGCACGTAGCGGGGTTGCATCACCCGGTCGCGGCTGCCGGCGATCCAGAGGCTGGGCACCTGGAGCTCCGCGGTGAGCAGGGGCAGCTGGCGCACGGCACCCCGGTTGGTGCTGCAGGCCAGCAGTCCCCGGGCGGCGCGGCCGTCCGCCAGCAGGGGGCTGCGGATCGCGGCCGTGCCGGGCAGCTGGGCCGCCCAGACCGGTCGCCAGCGCAGGAAGGCGGCCCCGCCGCGGCGGACCCGGGCGAAGGGCCGCGGCTGGTAGACGCCACCCCCCACGGCGATCTGCACCACGCCCCGCAGCTGCCCCCCCAGCAGGGGCGCCGCGTGCAGCGCCAGGCTGCCGCCGAGGGAGTGGCCCAGCAGCACCACCGGCCGTCCGGCGGCCTCCCGCTGCGCGGCCTCCGCCAGCCAGCGGCCGTAGCTGGCCAGGCTGGCCTGCAGCCCCCGGGGCCGTTCCGTGCCGCCGAATCCGGGCAGATCGGGGCACCACAGCGACCAGCGCGGCGCCAGTTCCCGCCCCAGGGGGTGCCAGAGGCGGCCCGCCAGCAGCCAGCCGTGGACGCCGACCAGCAGGGGGCGATCGGAGCTGGCGGAGGAGACGCTCAGGACAATCGCCGGGTTGATTCCCTACCCTGCCGCAGTCCGGCCTGCATCCGTCAGGATCTTCAGAACGCGTAGCTCACGCCGTGCCCGAGACCCTGCCGCTGATGACCGATCTCTACGGGTCCGGCCACCGGCTCTGCACCACCCCCAATCCCAACCTGGAGCTGGTGCTCAGCCAGTCCCGTCCGATCGACCTGATCGAACTGGAGGCGCTCTGCGACGCGGTGGGCTGGAGCCGCCGCCCCCTGCGGCGCGTGCGCAAGGCCCTGCAGCACAGCCTGCTCCAGGTGGGGCTCTGGCGCCATGACGCCCGCCTGCCGCGGCTGGTGGGCTTCGCCCGCTGCACCGGCGACGGGGTGGTGGAGGCCACGGTCTGGGATGTGGCGGTCCATCCCCGCTACCAGGGCGCCGGGCTGGGCAAGGAGCTGATGGACTACGTGCTCGAGCAGCTGCGGGCCATGGGCATCGACCGGGTGAGCCTGTTCGCCGATCCCGGCGTGGTGGGGTTCTACGCCGCTCAAGGCTGGGAGCTGGAGCCGCTGCAGCGCCGCTGTGCCTTCTGGTACGCCCCCTGAGGGGTGGGGCCGTAGTAGCGCGCGGCCAGCTGGGCCGCCGGCGTGCCGCGGCGCCAGGCGCGCCTGAGGCGGGCGTTGGCCAGCACCGTCTGCCATACCCCCAGCCGCCGCCAGCGCCGGCCGTTCACCCAAAGGGCCGGGGCCAGGGTGCCGATCCTGGCCTGGCGCCGCAGGCGCTGGACGAACTCCAGGTCCTCCATCAGCGGCAGCGGCGCGATCCCGCCGGCGGCGTCATGGAGCCGCCGGGCCAGCAGCAGCCCCTGGTCGCCGTAGGGCAGCTGGCGCCAGCGGCTGCGCAGTTCCACCGCCAGCTCCACCAGACGCAGGGCTGGATCGTCGCCGCAGATCCGCAACCGGAAGGCCCAGGCGCTGGTCTCGCCGGCGGCGATCGCCGCCGCCAGGGCCCGCTCCCACCCCAGCGGCAGGCGCACATCCCCGTGGAGCAGCAGCAGCCAGGGGGCCGCGCTGCGCGCCACCCCGGCGGCCAGCTGGCCGCCACGGCCGCTGCCGTCGTGGAGCACCCGGGCGCCGGCCAGGGCGGCCAGCCGCGGGGTGCCATCCCGGCTGCCCCCATCCACCACCAGCACCTCCCGCACCAGCTCCGGCGCCGTGGCCAGATCCGCCAGCAGGGCCGGCAGCCCCTGGCTCTCGTCGCGGGCGGCGATCACCACGCTCAGGGGGGGACTCATCGCCAGGGGGCCAGGTCGGCGGGGCGGTCGAGATCGTGGCGCTCCGCCAGCAGGGTCGGGGCCAGGCCGGCCTGCCGTGCCAGCCCCAGGGTCTGCGCCAGCACCCGGTCGCTGCCCCAGTCGATGCCCGTGAACAGCTGGGGCGTAGCCCGCCTCCGGCCGATCAGCCAGTAGCCGCCGTCGGCGGCGGGGCCCAGCACCAGGGCGCTGTGCTCCAGGGCCCGGAAGGCCTCCAGCAGATCGTCGGCCGCCAGCGCCGGCAGGTCACTGCCGATCAGCACCACCGCCGCCGCCCCCTCGCGGCAGCCCCGCAACATCTGGCGCTGCAGGCGCACCCCCAGGCTGCCGGAGCCCTGGGCCACCACCCGGTCGACGCCGAGCAGCCGGCCCCAGCGGAGGGCCGCCCGGGGGCCGAGGCCGCTCGCCGCCAGCACCAGCTCCAGCCCACCGCCCGCCTCCATGGCCCTGCGGGCCTGGGCGGCGGCGGCCAGGCCGTGCTGGGTGAGGCGGGCCTGGATGGCGGCGGCCCTGGCCCTGCCCACCCCGGGCACGAGACGGCTCTTGCAGCGGCCCGGTGCTGGCCAGCGGGCCAGCATCACCAGTTGCGGTGGTCGGGTCCCCGGACCCCGAGGCGGCCTCAACCCTCGCGCGGCAGTTCGGCGGGGCGGACGGTGAGGTTCTGCCGGGAGCCGTTGCGCTGCACCGTGATCGTCAGGGGCTCGCCCACCTTGCCCCGATCCACGCCCAGCTGCACCTCCGAGGCGTTGCGGACGGCCTTGTCGCCCACTTTCTCGATCAGATCGCAGGGCTTCAGACCACCCCGGGCCGCCGGGCTGTTGGCCATCACCTCGACGACCACCACGCCGTTGACCTCCGGCAGGCGGCACTCGTTGGTGGTGGCGTTGATCTCCTTAGCCAGCTGGGGGGTGAGGGCCTGGAGGCGCACCCCGATGTAGGGGTGGCTGGCGTAGCCGCGCTCAAGGATCTGGGCGGCGATCTGGCGGGCGGTGTTGATCGGGATCGCGAAGCTCAGGCCCGCGCCCGGCGCCTGGCGGATGGCGGTGTTGATGCCGATCACCTGGCCGCGGTCGTTGATCAGGGGCCCGCCGCTGTTGCCGGGGTTCACGGCCGCGTCGGTCTGGATGTACGGCACGCGCTGGCCCTCACCCACGGCATTGGTGCGTTGGATGGCGCTGATGATCCCCGCCGTGACCGTGTTGTCGAGGCCGAGGGGGTTGCCGATGGCGATCGCCCATTCCCCCGGCCGCACCTTGTTGGAGTCGCCCAGGGTGGCCACCGGCAGCTTGGAGGCCACCACCTTCACCACCGCCACGTCGGTGAGGGGATCGGCCCCCAGCACCTTGCCGGTGAAGCTGCGGCCGTCGGGCAGGGTCACGCTCACCTCGCTGGCCCCCTCGACCACGTGGGCGTTGGTGAGCAGCACCCCGTCGGAGCGGGTGATGAAGCCCGATCCCTGGCCCTGCTGCTGCTGGATGGCCGGGCCCCGGCCGAAGATGCCCCCCAGGGGGTTCACGGTGCGTTTGACCGTGTCGATGCGGACCACGGCCGGGCCGGCCTTCTCGACCGCATCGACGATCACCGAACTGCTGGGCTGGAGCGTGGGCGCCGGGGCCGCATCGCTGATGGGGGCCTGTTCCGGCTTGGGCAGGCCCGGCAGGCCGGGAAGGGCCAGACGGGACCCGGTGCAGGAGGTCAGCAGGCCTGCCGTGGCCGCCAGCAGGCTGAGGCGGAACAGAAAACGGGGCTGAACCATCGGGGGCGGACGGGCGTCGCTGAAGGATTCATTAAAGACGAACCTCCGGGCGCGGGATGCCTATATTCGGCCATCGCGTCGTGGGCTCCTGGTGCAGCAGGGTGATCAGCTGTGGCACAGGGTGAGCCAGGATCTTCAGGGCAGGCTCAGCAAACCGACCTACGAGACCTGGATCCGTCAGGCCCGCTGCCGGGAGTACGCCGATGGCCTGCTGCGCCTCGAGGCCCCCAACAGCTTCGCCTGCGGCTGGCTGCGCAAGAACTACCTGGTGATGATCGCCGCGGTGGCCAGCGAGCACGCCGGCCGGCAGGTGCGGGTGGAGGTGGAGGTGGCGCCGGATGCCGAACCCCTGGACGAGCTTCCGGAGGCCGCCGGCGAGAACGGCGTCCGGCTGCCCCAGCCGGAGGCGGAGCCCGCCGTGCGTCCGGCGGCGGGGCCAGCCGGTGGCGCCGGTGCTGGAGCCGTCACCCGGACGGTGGCGCCCCCCCTGCGCCCCGGTGGGGGGCTGAACACCCGTTACGTGTTCAACCGCTTCGTGGTGGGGGCCAACAGCCGCATGGCCCATGCCGCCTCCCTGGCGGTGGCCGAGGCCCCCGGCCGGGAGTTCAATCCGCTGTTCATCTGCGGCGGGGTGGGGCTGGGCAAGACCCACCTGATGCAGGCCATCGGCCACTACCGGCTGGAGATCGATCCGGAGGCGCGGGTGTTCTACGTGAGCACCGAGACCTTCACCAACGACCTGATCCAAGCGATCCGCAAGGACGGCATGCAGGCCTTCCGGGATCGTTACCGGGCGGCCGACCTGATCCTGGTGGACGACATCCAGTTCATCGAGGGCAAGGAATACACCCAGGAGGAGTTCTTCCACACCTTCAACGCCCTGCATGAGGCCGGCCGCCAGATCGTGATCGCCAGCGACCGCCCCCCCAGCCAGATTCCCAGGCTCCAGGAGCGGCTGATTTCCCGCTTCTCGATGGGTCTGATCGCCGACATCCAGATTCCCGATCTGGAGACGCGGATGGCGATCCTGCACAAGAAGGCCGAAGCGGAACAGGTGTCCCTGCCCCGGGAACTGATCCAGTACATCGCCGGGCGCTTCACCTCCAACATCCGCGAACTCGAAGGTGCCCTGACCCGGGCCGTGGCCTTCGCCTCAATCACGGGCCTGCCGATGACCGTCGAATCGCTGGCGCCGATGCTCGATCCGGTGGGTAACGAGGTGGCGGTGACGCCCCAGCAGGTGTTGGAGAAGGTGGCGGAGGTGTTCGAGGTGCGCATCGACGAGATGCTCAGCCCCAGCCGCAAACGGGCCGTGAGCCAGTCCCGCCAGGTGGGCATGTACCTGATGCGCCAGAACACGAATCTGTCGCTGCCGCGCATCGGCGAGGCCTTCGGCGGCAAGGATCACTCCACCGTGATGTACGCGGTGGAGCAGGTGGAGAAGAAGCTCAGCACCGATCCCGCCCTGGCGCGGCGGGTGCAGCAGGTGCGGGACCTGCTGCAGATCGCCTGCCGCCAGCGCCGCTGAGGCTCAGCCCGCGCCGGTGAGGGGCCTGGCCGGATCGAGCCCCTCCACTTCCCCGTGGAACACCCGGCTGGCGGTGATGTCCTCGGCCTCGATCGTCATCAGGTCGGTCTTGGTGAGGGCCCGGCCCATGCCGCTGAACAGCCGGTTGGCCTGGCGCATGCGGGCCCGGTCGATGGCATTGCGGATCGAGCGGGCATTGGCGAAGAAGGGCAGCTGCATGCGGCGCTGGATGTACTCGGCGAAGGCGGCGCCCGCCTCGGGGCTGAAGCGGTAGTTCTCCGCCGCCAGGATCAGCTGGGCGATCGCCAGAAGTTCGCTGGCGGAATAGTCGGGGAAGTCGATGTGGTTGGCCACGCGCGAGGAAAGGCCCGGGTTGCTCTGGTAGAAGATGTCCATCCGCTCCTTGTAGCCGGCGAAGATCACCACCAGATCGTTGCGGTTGTTCTCCATCACCTGGAGCAGGATCTCGATCGCTTCGGCGCCGTAGTCCCGCTCGTTCTCCGGCCGGTAGAGGTAGTAGGCCTCGTCGATGAACAGCACCCCGCCCATCGCCTTCTTGAGCATCTCCCGGGTCTTGGGGGCTGTGTGGCCGATGTACTGGCCCACCAGGTCATCGCGGGTAGCCGTCACCACGTGCCCCTTGCGGACGTAACCGAGCCCGTGCAAGATCTTCGACATCCGTTCCGCCACCGTCGTCTTGCCGGTGCCGGGCCGGCCGGTGAACGACATGTGCAGGCTGGGGGGCGCCGTGTCGAGACCCACCTGGGTGCGGGCCCGGTTGATCACCAGCAGGGCGGCGATCTCCCGGATCCGGGCCTTCACCGGCCGCAGGCCGATCAGTTCCCGGTCGAGCTGGTCGAGCACCTCCTTGATGCCGGCGGCGTCGTAGGCCGCCCGCAGGTCCACCAGCGTCGATTCCCGGGGGGCCGCCTCCCCAGCCCCATCGGCCGTGTCATCGCTAGAGGAGCCCATCGATGGCCTTGGCGAAGGTTTCCTCCGGTTCGCCGATGGGGTCCTCGTCGGCCTCGGCGCGCACGGTGAGGTTCACGTAGGTGCGCCCGAAGCTGATGTCGGGGAAGCGGCCCTCCTGCTCCGAGAGGCCGTTCAGGCGCTCCAGGAAGGTGCGGGTGCGCTCGTAGTCGTCGAACTCGATGCGGCGCTCGAGCCGATCCGGTCGGGGCCGTCGGGTCCAGGGCTGATCCATGGACCCGACCCTAGATCAGCCCGGATCATCGAGACAGTCGGTGCGGGCGACGCAGAGGCGGGCGGCCCAGGCGGCGGCGTAGGCCCGGTTGGCCGCCTGCTCCGCCGGCACCTGGGTCGTGAGCGAGTGGGGGAAGGTGCCGGCGATGGCCGCGTTGGTGACGCAGAACATCGCCTTCTGGAACGTCATGCAGATCTTCACCCGCACATCCCCGGGGCCGCGGATGCCGGCCAGGTAGGTCTGGTGCAGGCGGTCGGGCAGGTGGCGGTACATGTCCTGCATCAGCAGGCTGGGCGGGATGCCCGAGCCCATGGTGGGCAGCGGGTCGGCGTAGAGGGCGCCGTACATGAACTGGGCCTGGTCGGGGGAGATCTGCTGGGCCTGGGCGTTGAACGACACCGTGCCCAGGAACGGCGTGCCGCGCAGGAACACCGCTTCCACGTAGGGCACGGCCACATCCATCAGGAAAGTGAGGCCCGCCTCCGGGGGGAGCACCCAGAAGCGGCTGCCGGCGATCTCCACCGCGTAGGTGATCGGGGCCCCGGCCGCGGCCACCAGGCCCTCCTTGATGAACGTGACCACCGCGGCGATCGAGTCGACCCGCCCATCCCGCTCGGCCCGGGCCAGATCCAGGAACAGATCGCTCATCACCCGCCAGAACTGGCCCAGGGCATGGGTGGTGGCGGCCGAGCGGATCAGTTCCGTGAGGAACTGGGGGAACAGCGGGTTGAGGGCCGCCAGCAGGGGGTCACGGCGGGTCTTGCGGGCCACGATGGCGGCGCAGTTGGCGGCGAAGGCCTCGCTGTCGAGGTAGGCATCGAGGCCGCCGGTGCCGTGCCAGAGCATCGCCTTCTGGCAGTACTCCGCGTACTCGAAGTTGATCCGGTCGTGCAGGAGGTGGCGCCAGATCTTCGCCGGGCTGTGGTCGCCATCGAGGAAGCGGAACACCGGGAAGGGGTTCAGGAACTGCTTCTCGGCCTGGTAGATGAGGTTGATGCTGTAGGCATCCAGCACCTCCCCGTAACTCTCCAGCACATCCACCACCTGGCTCAGGTGGTCGGGGGTGTCGGCCAGCAGGGTGCGTCCGGCCAGCAGCGTCTCCACCAGATCGCTGCTGGTGGGCAGGCCACCGCTGTAGGTGAGGGGCGGCTTGGGGGAACGGGGAATCGGCCTCATGACACCAGCCCTCCGCCCTGGATCGCCGCCACCAGGGCGGGCAGCTGGGCCATGGCGGTGGTGGCCTGTTCGCTCAGCTTGCCCAGCCCCCAGGGCAGCACCCCCAGGCCCACCACACCGCTGGCCAGGGCCAGGGCGGGGAGGGTTTCGCGCAGGGCCACCGCCGGCAGTCGCACCTCGAGGCGGGCGTCGGCCACCGCATCGCCGCTGGGTGGGGTCACCGCCAACCGGCCGAAGAAGGCCCGGTTCACCAGCAGCAGGAAGTACACCGCCGTGAGCCCGGAGCCCACCATGCACAGCAGGGTGGCCACCGGGAAGGCGGCCAGGCTGCCGCGGAACACCAGGAATTCCGAGATGAAGCCCGCCATGCCGGGCATGCCGGCGCTGGCCATCACCCCCAGGATCATCAGGGTGCCGGTGAAGGGCAGGCCCCGCTCGGGGTTGAGCAGGCCGCGCAGCACCTCGAGATCCCGGGTGCGGGTCTTGCGGTAGACCACGCCCACCAGCAGGAACAGCAGGGCGGAGATCAGGCCGTGGCTGACCATCTGGAAGACGGCCCCGAGCAGGCTGACGGGGGTGGCGGCGGCCGCCGCCAGCAGGATGTAGCCCATGTGGCCCACCGAGCTGTAGGCCACCATGCGCTTCATGTCCCGCTGGGCAATGGCCGCCAGGGAGCCGTACAGCACCGACACCGCCGCCCAGCCCGCCAGCCATGGCGCCAGCAAGGCCCAGGCCTCCGGGAACATGCCCAGGCAGAAGCGCAGCAGTCCGTAAGTGCCCAGTTTCAGCAGCACCCCCGCCAGCAGCACCGACACCGGCGTGGAGGCTTCGGTGTGGGCGTCGGGGAGCCAGGTGTGGAAGGGCACCAGGGGGATCTTGATGGCGAAGCCGATCAGCAGCGCCCCCAGCAGCACCAGCTGGGTGCCCATGCCCAGCTGGGCGCTGGTGACCGGATTGATGCTGAAATCGGCCTGGCCGGTGACCAGGGCGAGGCCCAGGAAGGCCCCCAGGATCAGCACGCCGGAGACGGCCGTGAAGATCAGGAACTTGGTGGCCGCATAGCCCCGGTTGGCGCCACCCCAGATGGAGATCAGCAGCCAGAGGGGAATCAGTTCGAGCTCATAGAAGAGGAAAAAGAGCAGCAGGTTCTCGGAGAGGAACGCCCCGTTCACGGCCCCGCTGATCCCGAGCAGCAGGGCGAAATAGAGCCGGGGCCGCTGGCTGAGGTCGCGGGTGCAGATCCCCGACACCAGGGTGAGGGCGGCGTTGACCAGCACCAGCGGCATGGCCAGGCCGTCGACGCCCAGGCGGTAATCGAGGCCGATGCTGTCGACCCAGGCGAAGGACTCCTGCAGCTGCAGGCCCGACTGGCCGGGGTCGAAGGCCAGCAACACCCGCAGGCTCCAGAGCAGCTGCAGGACCAGCAGGCCGAGGGCGGCGCGGCGGATGCGCTCGGTGGCCAGCTCGCCTGGCCAGCAGAGCAGGCCCAGGGCTCCGGCGAAGGGAATCAGCAGCAGGGCGCTCAGCATGGTTCCGCCTCAGCCCCCCAGCCAGGAGAGGCTGCCGATCAAGAGCACGATCGCCGCCACCACGGTGAAGACGTAGGTCTGCAGCCGGCCGCTCACCCCCAGCTTGAGGCTTTCGGCCGAGGCCATCGAGACGCCGGCGATGCGGTTGACCAGACCGTTGACCACCAGCTGGTCGAAGCCATTGGTGATCCTGGCCAGGCCGGCCACGAAGGCCACGATCGTGGCCCGGTAGATGCGGTCGGTGTAGAAGTCGTAGGCGAGCAGGTCCTGCAGGACCCGCAGGGGTTGGCGCACGGAGCGGGACCAGAAGGTGTCCAGCGGCACCAGGCTGCCGACCAGCAGTCCGGCCAGGCCGCTGCCCACCAGCGCCAGGGCCGTGACAACCGAGAAGGCGCCGATGCCCGGCACCCGGTCGATGCGCGCCATCACCAGGGGGGTCACCAGCACCAGCACCGCGACGGTGACCATGGGCAGGGCCATCAGCCAGTTCACCTCGGGGGTGCGGCGGGTCTTGGGGTGGGGGGAGCCCATGAACACCTGGCGGTAGACCCGGGTGAAGTTCAGGGCCGTCAGGCCGTTGGTGAGCAGCACGACGGCGGCGAAGAACGGGGCCCGCGAGCTCAGGCCCTCCACCATCAGGCCGAAGCTCCAGAAGCAGCCCAGGGGAAGCAGGCCGGTGAGACCGGCTGCCCCCACCAGGAAGCCGGTGGTGGTGGCGGGCATGCGGGAGCCCAGGCCGCCCAGTTCGGTGAGGTCCTGGCAGTTGGTGGTGGCGATGACGCTGCCCACACTCATGAACAGCACGGCCTTGGCGAGGGCATGGGAGAAGAGCAGCAACAGGGCGATGAAGGGCTGCTGCAGGGCGATGGCCACGAACACCAGCCCCAGGTAGGAGGTGGTGGAGTAGGAGCAGGCCCGCTTCAGGTCGACCTGGGAGATGGCCACCAGGGCACCGCCCACCGCGCTGATGGTGCCCACCGCCAGCAGCACGTCGATGGCCAGCGGTGAGATCAGCAGCAGCGGCATCACCTTCAGCAGCACCACGGCGCCGCAGGTGACCACCACGGAATTGCGCAGGATCGAAGCCGGGTTAGGCCCCTCCATGGCCTCATCCAGCCAGAGGTGCATCGGGAACTGGGCGCATTTGCCCATCGGTCCGGCGATCAGGCCCAGGCCCAGCAGGGTGGCCCCCAGGGCCGGCAGGGTCTCGTTGGCCGACCAGGCGTAGAGGTCGTTGAACTCCAGCGATCCGGCCCAGGCCGACAGGGTGACCACCCCCATCAGCAGCAGCACATCCCCCACCCGCTTGGTGAGGAAGGCATCCCGGGCGGCGGTGACCACAAGGGGCTGGGCGTACCAGAAACCCACCAGCAGGTAGGTGGACAGGGTGAGCATCTCCAGCAGGAAATAACTCATGAACAGGTTGCTGCTCAGCACCACCCCGGCCATGGCCCCCTCGAAGAAGCCCACCAGGGCGTAGAAGCGCGCCAGGGACCATTCCTTGTCGAGGTAGCCCAGGGCGAACACCTGCCCCACCAGGCTCATGAAGGTCACCAGCTCCAGGGCCGCCAGGTTGGTGAGGGAGAGGTCGAAGCCGATGCGCAGGTCGAGGTCGGCGGCCGAGAACCAGGCGATGTCGAGGTGCTGGGGGCCGAGGGCCAGCACGGCGCGCAGCACGAGGCTGCCGTGCAGCACCGCCAGCAGGGTGACCAGCAGGTTGAGGTAGGCGGCCGGCCGGGGGCCGTTGCGTCGGATCCAGCCGGTCGCCCAGGGCAGCGAAAGCAGCATGCCGCTGAATCCGTAGAGCGGAATCAGCCAGCTGAGCTGGATCGACAGGGGAAGGGTGTCCGGCAAGGGGAGGGACGTCAGAAGGTGGCCCTTTGCAGGGACCGGGACTGGGCGTTGCCCAGGCTGTCCAGCCAGGCCGCCAGCGCTTCCCCATGCTGCTGTTCTTCGTCCCTCAGGGTTCGGAAGAAGGCTTCATTGTTGCGATCGCCGATCAGCAGACAGAAGCGCGTGGCTTCCGCGTAGTGATGGATCAGATCCCGTTCGAGGTCGGCATCGAGGCGCAGCAGACCCGCCAGGTCGGCGGCGTGGCCCACGGGCCGCAGCTGGGAGGCGGCCGGGGCCACCCCCAGCTGGAGCATGCGCTGCACCAGCCGTTCGGCATGCCCCAATTCCTCGGCCGTTTCCTGGCGGAAGCGTTCGGCGGCCTCGGCCTCGCCCCAGAGCGCCACAAGGGAGGCCTGGGTCATGTACTGCTGCACAGCGGACAGTTCCAGGCTCAACGCGCGGCCCAGGTAGCCGAGGACGCGCGGATGGGCGGCGTCCATGGGCATCAGCCCCTGCGGCCGACGCCGGAGGCCGCCAGGGCAGGCTCCACTTCGCTGTGGGGACGGGCAATGATGTGGGCGGCCACCAGACCGTCGCCCACCCGCTCGCAGGCATCGGCGCCGGCCCGCACGGCGGCGTTCACGGCGCCGGTTTCACCACGCACCATCACGGTGACGTAGCCGCCGCCGACGAACTCGCGGGCGATCAGGGTGACTTCGGCGGCTTTGGTCATGGCGTCCGCCGCCTCGATCGCCGGCACCAGGCCCCGGGTTTCGATCAGACCGAGGGCGATGCCGTGGATGGTGGGGGCCATGGGGGGGGTACGGGGAGGGGGGGTCGTGGGGGGGGTGCCGGCGCCAGCGCTGCCGCGGCGGCTGGGGCTGGAGGCGCTGGAGCGGGCGGTGGTGGTGGCGGGAGTCCGCCGCGGCTGGCGGGCCGGGGCGGTGGCGCGGGCCGCCCGGGGGGACCGGGCGGCGGCCGCCGGCTTGGACTCGGCGGCCTTGGCCACCGGTTTCGAGGTGGCCGCCGGCGGCAGGGCCGGCGGGGTGGCGCCCCCGGCTGGCGCCCCGGCGCCGGCGGCCAGGGCCGGTGGATCGGCCGCCGTTGTCGCCGGTTTGGCGGTAGGAGCCGGCGTGGGGGTGGCGTCGGGACCGGTGCGGGGGGTGCGGCTGGCCATGGGACGGGCGCGGGGAGGAGGAACTGGAAGGGAGGCTCGACAGGAGGCAGGCCGCCAGGGGCGGGACCCCCCGGCGCTTACCCGTCCGGCTCCCAGAAGTCGATGATGCCGCCGATGGTGAGATCGGTGTGCGTTTCGGGGTTGCCGCAGGCGAAGCGGGCGGCCGATCCGCTTGCGGTGAAGACCCAGTTGCCGGGGGAGGCCCCGACCGGATCGACGGCGACGCTCAGCTTGCCTTTGGGGGTGCGGAGCACCCGCAGGTTCCAGTGCTCGAGGCCTGGCACCCGCTGGGTGCACACCAGGGAGCCGGTGACCTGCATGATCTCCATCAGGCTTTTCCTCCCTGGGGGGCCGGGGTGCCGCTGGGGGTGCCGCTCGGTGGCGGGGTGGCTTTGCCGGCGTCGGGGTCCCAGTGGTCGATGATCCCCACGATCGTGAGGTCGCTGGGGTACGACTTGCTGCCTGCCGCTTCCCGGGCCGCCGAGCTGCCGACGCAGATCACCCAGTCGCCCGGGATGCAGCCCACCGCGTCGACGGCCACCTTCTGGGTGCTGCCGTCCTGCACCACCTGCAGGTGCTTGTGCTCGAAGTCGGGGATGCGGTTGGTCGAGACCAGGGGTTTGACCACCTTGCAGATCAACATGGTCAGTGCCCTCCTGCGGTGGTGAGGCTGATGGTGGAACCTACCGCCTCGGCGGGCGTGTGCCGCTCCTGGTCGCGCACGGTGAGCAGGGCATGGAGCAGGCCCTGGGAGAACAGATCCGGGTACCGGTTCTCGATCGCTTCCTGCACCCGCTGGGCATGGCGCACTGCCCGCTCGCGGGCACCGGGCACCTTGCCGTTGTAATCGAAGCGGACCACCACGGGCACCGGCAGTCCCCGGGAGACGTTGAGGCCCTTGAAGATCTTCACGCCCACGTCCATGTCAGGTGCCCCCTCCTCGACGGTGTCCATGTAGGCGAAGTAGGTGAGATTGCGCAGGTGGATCTCCTTGAAGCCGATGCCCACGCCGATGAAGCGCTCGGCATGGCCGGCGTCGGCGTAGTGGCCGTGGTGGTACTGGCGCACATAGTCGATCTGGGACATGTTGTGCTCCAGCAGCCGGGCGATCAGGCGCACCATGCCGGGATCGGGGGTGGAGGCCGCAGCGGCTTCCACCTGTTCGGTGATGCGGCGCCGGGCCTCCTCGGCGGCCAGGTGGCTCGTCGCCTCGTAGACCGTGGTGGCATCAAGCCACTGATCCAGACGGGTGCTGCCGTCCATGCCCGGCACATGCACCCGGATCGCGTCGGTGTCGGTGTCGATGCCCAGCAGCAGCAGGTCGACGGAGGCGCCGCAGCAGAAGCTGTTCTCCACCGCCTGCTGGAACTCCATCAACCGCTGGCGTCCGCAGCTGGCGGCCAGGGCGTCGTCACTGCCGTGGGCGGCGCAGCCCTCGTGGGACGGGTCGCGGGAACTGAAGTGGTAGAGCACCACCTTCAGGTACCGGGTGTCCTCGTGGGCGGGGTTGGGAACGCCCTCCCGGTAGCGGCGGTGTTCGGTCTTGACCCAGCGGTTGACCGTGTTCTCGACATCGAACAGGGCCCCGGCATGGGGGCGGCGGCGCACCGAGCTGAAGGGCAGCCGCAGGGCGAAGGCGATGGCATGGGCCAGGCGCCCATCGGCGCAGGGGGTGGCATCCAGCAGGTGGAAGCCGCAGGAGAGCAGGAAGGCGTTGAACTCCTCCGCCGCCGGGCTGCCGGGCTGGCCGCGCAGCGGATCGTCGCGGAAGAAACCGTCGCTGGTCTGTTCGTAGGTTTCGAACACGCACCAGGCGAACAGGCTGCGCATGTCGAGCTGGCTGACCCAGGCCTTCTCCAGGATCGGCAGGGGCAGGCTGAACCCCAGCTCCGCCTGGGCCAGGGCCTGGGCCCGCTCGACGAAATCATCCTCGTGCTGCAGGGCCGAGAGGCGCTTGAGCACGGGCACGATCCGGTCGAAGGCGTCCTTGACGCCGCGGTCGTAGCTCTCGAGGGCCGCGTTGGCGACGCTGTCGGTCAGGGGATGGAGGCTCGAGGCCCCCTGGCCAAGTCGGACCGCCGCCAGGCGCCGGGAGAGATCGGCGCCACCGGGAGCATCGGGCCGGCGCCGGGGGGCGCTGGGGGCAAGGGGACGGATGGTGGGGGCCGGACGGCGGGGCATCAGGGATCAGCCCCGGGCTCCGCCGGAGACCGTGATCAGGGAGCCGGCGCTGGTGCTGCCGCTGGATCCGGTGATCTTGTTGGTGGGCTCGGGCAGGGCCTCATTGCGCTTGTTCTGGAAGCCGGGCATCGCCGACATCGGGCCGACCCGGCTGGGGTTGCGGCGGCGGGCCGAGGCTCCTTCGGTCCCGGTGACGTGCTTGCCGCGATCCCAGTCGTCGCCGGTGATGTTCAGGCCGGCGGAGATGCCCTCGCCGGTGACCCGGGAGGTGGGACGGGCGTCCTCATCGACGGTCACCGGAGCTGCCGCCGCCGGCTGGCGGAGGCGCACCCGCTCCTGGGCGGGACGGTCGAAGCGGAACTGTTCGGTGCCGGTCACCTTGTCGGCGGCCATGTCGAAGGGGCCGGTGATGCGGTTGCCCTGCTCGTAGCTGTTGCCGGTGACGCCACCGGTCCGCTGGCGGGAGCTCTGAGCCGTCTGGGCGGCCCGGGCCGGGGACTGGACGCTGAACTGCTGCCAGGGCTGGCCGGTGAGGGGCTGGGGAAAATCGGCGTCGTGGCTGGCGGCGGCGCCGCAGGCCTCCGTGAGCTGGTCGCCACCGATGTAGGGGGTGCCGGTGATGTCCTCACAGGCGCCGCGCTCGGCGCCGGTCATGACGCCACCGATGCCGGGCTGGAGGCCGGTCATCACGGTGCCCATGCGGACGGGGGTGCGCTGACGGATCTCGGCCACCTTGTTGGAGGAGCACCAGGTGCCGGCCTGCTCCATGCCGGCGTAGGGGGTCCCGGTGACGGCTTTGCAGGTGCCGGGCTCATCGCCGGTGACCTTTTCGGAACGGCCCGTGCGGGTGCCGCTCACCACCATCGCCTTGTTGGTGACGCTGAAGCCCACCTTGGCGGCTTCCGGTGCCGGCTTGGTGCCGCAGAACTGTTCGAACTGCTGGGTGCCGATGTATTCGTCGCCGGTCACCAGGCGGCAGGAGCCCGGCTCGTCGCCGGTGACGTGCTCGCTGCGGCCCACGTGGGTGCCTGTGATGCCGGTGCCCCGCAGGGTGTGCAGGCTGCTGACCTTGGCCGGGGCGCGGCCGGGCACCTCGGACTGGTCACCCACGTACTGGGTGCCGGTGAGCTGGCGGTTGGCGCCGGGCTCGTTGCCGGTGACGCGCTCGGAGCGCTCCACGATCACCCCCGAGACCGGCCGGCCCGCGGCCGTGCGGGTCAGACCCACCTTGCGGGGGGAGGGGCTGGTGGTGCCGCACCAGGCGGCGCTCTGGTTGGCGGAGATGTATTCGGTGCCGGTGACGTTCTTGCAGGTGCCGGGTTCGTCGCCGGTGACCTTCTCGGAACGACCCACTTCGTTGCCGGTCACCCGGTTGCCATGGGTGGTGGCGCTGACCCGCACCTTGGCGGGCTGCAGGGGGGTGGGATCGCTCTGGCAGAAGGTGCGGAAGATTTCGGCGCCCAGGTACTCGGTGCCGGTGACGGGGCGGCAGGTGCTGGCCTCGTTGCCGGTGGTCTTGAGGGAACGGTTGGCCTGGGTGCCGGTGACCACCTGGCCCCGGACCGTCTCGCTCACACCCACCTTCCAGTGGGCATCGGCGGCGGCATCGATCTTGGCCTGGCCGCGGCGGGGACCGGAGGGACGGGTGCCACCGCTGCGGGAGGTGCCGGCGGAGCCCACCTTGCACTTGAGTTCGCGCACCTTCTGGGCCAGCTCGCGGCTGCTCATGTCGGGGTTCGACTGGCGGGCCACCGAGGCGGCGACGGCGCTGGTGGGGGCGCTGGCGGATTTGCCCCGCTTGGAGAGGGCTTCGCGGCGGGCCATGACGATGGCCCGGCTGGGGTTGTGCTGGGCGGTGCGCTTGGCAGGGCCGCGGCGCTCGCCGTTACGGGAATTTCGGTTGGCCAGGGAGGCCCCGAGGCCGGCGGAACTGCTGCTGGTGCTGGCGGCCGAGGCCGCCTTGGCGTCCTTGCAACCACAGGGACGGTCGGTGCTCGCGGCGGCGACTGTGGTGGCGGGGGCGCTGGCCTTGGTGGCGCGCATCACCTCCTGGCGGGTGCGATCGCTGGAGGTGTCGGCGCGTTTGCCGCGGCGGGAGAGGGCTTCGCGACGTTCCAGCACCAGGTTCCGGCTGGGGTTCGCCAACGGCTTGGCGTTGCTGCGATGGCCGGAAACGGAGGAGGAACTCAGGGAGGGGGCAGCGCCACGACGCGCCGTGGGGGCGGGACGCTGGGGCGCCGGGGCGGGAGCCGCTGCGGCGGGGGCGGCCGTCACCGCTTCGGTGCGGCTGCGCTGGGCGTCAGCGGCCGTGCGCACCCTGCCCGGGGAGGACATGAACTGGGCGGAGGCTTTCTTACCGCCGTTGGTGAGGGCCTTGCGGCGCTCCAGAGCTGCTTCCCGACTGGTGGTCCTGGCCATGTCCGCCCCGTAAATGGATGATCAAAAGTGATGGATCCCGACCGCCGGCCGGGATCCGATGGAACCGCTGGATCAGCGGCCTTCGAACACAACGAAGCAGGCACCCTGACTCTGGGTGTAGGCGTCGTAGCCGACGAGGCGCACGTGATGGTCCGGATAGGCCCGGTGGCAGGACTCCAGTTCGTTCACGATCACGCCCAGATCCTTCTCACCGAAGAAGGGCAGCTTCCAGAACGACCAGTAGGTGGCCATGGAGCGGCTGGGGTGGACGTGCTCGACCAGGGGGCTCCAGCCCTGGGCAATGATGTAGGCGATCTGGTCATAGATCTCGTCCTGGGTCATCGGCGGGAGGAAGCCGAAGGTCTCCAGGGTGGCGACTGTTTGATAGTCACCCACGGTGCTCTTGAAGGGCATGGGGATCCTTGAGGGGAATGGGATGGGAAGCCCAGCTCCGCTGACCTGGGGTGGGAGCACCGTCGGTCAGCGGGGGCAAGGCAGGGGGCCGTGTGTCGGCTCAGCCGACGTCGAGCTTGTCGACGGTGTCGAACTCGAACTTGATTTCCTTCCAGGTCTCGAGGGCGATGGCCAGCTCGGGGCTGTGCTTGGCGGCTTCCGTGAGGATGTCGCGGCCTTCCTTCTCGATCTCGCGGCCGGCGTTGCGGGCCTTGACGCAGGCTTCCAGGGCCACCCGGTTGGCGGCGGCGCCGGCGGCCGAACCCCAGGGGTGACCGTGGGTGCCACCACCGAACTGGAGCACGGAGTCGTCACCGAAGATGGCGACCAGGGCGGGCATGTGCCACACGTGGATGCCGCCGGAGGCCACGGCGAAGACGCCGGGCATCGAACCCCAGTCCTGATCGAAGAAGTTGCCGCGGGTGCGGTCTTCGGGGATGAAGGATTCGCGCAGCTGGTCGATGAAGCCCAGGGTGGTCTGACGGTCACCCTCGAGCTTGCCCACCACGGTGCCGGTGTGCAGCTGGTCGCCACCGGAGAGGCGCAGGCACTTGGCCAGCACCCGGAAGTGGATGCCGTGCTTGGGATGGCGGTCGATCACCGCGTGCATGGCGCGGTGAATGTGCAGCAGCATGCCGTTCTTGCGGCACCACTTCGACAGACCGGTGTTGGCCGTGAAGCCACCGGTGATGTAGTCGTGCATGATGATCGGCTGCCCGAGTTCCTTGGCGAACTCGGCCCGCTCGTACATCTCCTCAGGAGTGGCGGCGGTGCAGTTGAGGTAGTGCCCCTTCTTCTCGCCGGTCTCTTCCTGGGCGAGCTGGACGGCTTCGGCCACGAACTCGAAACGGTTCTGCCAGCGCTGGAAGGGCTGGGAGTTGATGTTCTCGTCGTCCTTGGTGAAGTCGAGGCCACCGCGGAGGCATTCGTAGACCACCCGGCCGTAGTTCTTGCCGGAGAGGCCGAGCTTCGGCTTGATGGTGCAACCCAGCAGGGGACGGCCGTACTTGTTCATCCGGTCGCGTTCGACGTGGATGCCGTTCGGCGGGCCGGGGCAGGTCTTGATGAAGGCCATCGGGAAGCGGATGTCTTCCAGACGCAGGTGACGCAGGGCCTTGAAGCCGAACACGTTGCCCACCAGGGAGGTGAGCACGTTGGTCACCGAGCCTTCCTCGAACAGGTCGAGGGGGTAGGCGATGAACGCGTAGAAGGACTCCTTGTCACCAGGGACGTCTTCGATGCGGTAGCAGCGGCCCTTGTAGAAGTCGAGATCGGTGAGGAGCTCGGACCACACGGTGGACCAGGTGCCGGTGGAGGACTCGGCGGCCACGGCGGCAGCCACCTCTTCCTTGGGCACACCTTCCTGGCCGGTGCACTTGAAGCAGGCCAGCAGGTCGGTGTCGAGGGGGACGTAATCGGGAGTCCAGTAAGTGTCGCGGTACTCCTTGACCCCGGCGTCGTACTTCTTGCTCATGGGATTGTTCGGATGGGTTCGGATGGAAAAATCAGAGGGTCAGCTGACCGCTCAGTCCTTCGATCCCAGGCCGAAGCTGCTGTTCAGCGCCGGCTCCACTTCACGGTGGGGACGGGCGATGATGTGGGCGGCCACCAGGCCGTCGCCCACCCGCTCGCAGGCATCGGCGCCGGCACGGACGGCGGCGTTGACGGCACCGGTTTCACCCCGCACCAGGACGGTCACGTAGCCGCCTCCGACGAATTCGCGACCGATGAGGCGCACCTCGGCGGCTTTGGTCATGGCGTCAGCCGCTTCGATGGCGGGCACCAGACCGCGTGTCTCGATCATGCCGAGGGCGATGCCCATGGTTTCGTTTGCCATTACCTGCTCCTGGAGGAGGGGGGTGGAATGTTCGTGTGCAACCTTGCTCCTCCGTCAAACCCTCCGTCAAGCGATTGGCAGCCCGGCGGCCATCAAGGTTTCGCGATCGGCCGATAAGCGCAGCTGATCAGTGCAACACAAAAAGCAAGCATTGCTTGATCGCCGCCCCGCGCCGCGACGCCCCCGGGCACCGGAAGCCCGTCCCGGCCGATCAGAGAGGCTCGGCGCTCGAGACGAAACCCACCCCGCCGTAGCGCTTCAGCAGGGGCCGCAGGGCCTTGCCCACGGCCGCCAGCACGGCGTCCTCCACGAACACGATCACGTGGGCATTGGCCCCCAGCCCACTGAAATCCATCCCTTCGGAGATCTCCCCGGAGGGCCCCATGCCGGTGACGTGCCGCATCACTGAGTAGCCCTTGGCCCCGGCGGCGGTGATGGTCCTGCAGACCCGGTTCAACTCCCGTTCGCTGAGAAACAGATCGATTCGCTTCATGGTGTCGGGGCGAAGGTTCGGCGAGGGGATGGCGTGGGGCCGGCGCTCAGCCGACGGGGATGAAGTGTCGGGTCAGCGCCATGTACAGAGGAATCCCAACCACCACATTGAAGGGGAAGGTGAGACCCAGGGCCGTGGAGATGTACAGGCTCGGGTTGGCCTGCGGAACGGTCATGCGCATCGCCGCCGGCACGGCGATGTAGGAGGCGCTGGCGCAGAGCACCATGAACAGCAGGGTGTTGCCCTGGCTCAGGCCCAGCAGGGCGCTCACCAGCAGCCCCGCCATGGCGTGCACGGGGGGCGCCAGCAGGGAGAAACCGATCAGGAAGGCCCCCGTCTGGCGCAGGTCCCGCAGCCGCTGCGCCGCCACGATGCCCATGTCGAGCAGGAAGAAACAGAGGGCTCCGTAGAACAGCTTTTCGGTGAAGGGATCCATCTTCTCCAGCCCCGCCGGGCTGAAGGCGGCCACCACGTAGCCGATCACCAGGCTGCCGATCAGCAGATAGACGGAGCCGTTCAGAAAGGCCTCCTGGAGCACCTCCCGCCAGCGCAGACTGCCGCCCCCATTCTCCTGATCGGCGTCGTTCTCCTGATCCCCCGGGGAGTCGGCATCTTCGGCGGGGGCCGAGAGTTTGGCCAGGATCACCCCCACCACGATCGCCGGCGATTCCATCAGCGCCAGGGCCGCCACCATGAAGCCGTCGAAGTTCACCTCCAGCACGTTGAGGAAGCTCTCGGCCGTGATGAAGGTGACGGCACTGATCGAGCCGTAGGAGGCGGCGATGGCGGCGGCGTTGTAGCCATCCAGGCGCAGCCGCAGCAGCAGGAAGCTCGTCAGCGGCACCAGCAGCGACATCACCACCGCCGCCCCGATCGTGAGCAGCACCTGGGGGCCAAGGCCGCTGTGGGCCAGCTCCATGCCCCCCTTGAAGCCGATCGCCAGCAACAGGTAAAGGGAGAAGAGCTTCGGCAGCGGGGAGGGGATCTCCAGGTCGGAGCCCACCAGCACACCGAGGATTCCCAGGAAGAAGAACAGGACCGGCGCGGAGAGCAGGTTCTGTAGGACCAGGCTCGACTGCATTGCCCTCCGGGGCCCAAAGGGTGGAGGCAACCTAGGGGCGAATCCGGCCGCCGACCGTCACCGGTCGCGCAACGTTGCCCGCCGTTTCGTCCGATTGGTGGCGAATTCCCTATCGTCCGCCCGGGGCAGGAACCCTGGAGTTCTCCGGGGGTGGAATGTTCAACCCGTCCTGCCCCACCCCTTCAACGACGGCCCTACCCCTCTGCACCACAATGGGGCCCCCCGTGGGCCCGGTTTGTCCCTCTCCCCTTCCCGCCCGGTGCTGGTGATCGCCAGCGGCAACCCCCACAAGGTGGCCGAGATCACGGCCATGCTCGAGGGGGTAGGTCCGGAGGTGGGTCTGGAGGTGCAACAGCAGCCCAAGGGGCTGGAGATCGAGGAGACGGGCCTCACCTACGCGGAAAATGCGCGCCTGAAGGCCTCCACCGTGGCCTCGCTCACGGGCTCCTGGTCGCTGGCCGATGATTCGGGCCTGGAGGTGGATGCCCTCGATGGCCGCCCCGGCCTGTTTTCGGCCCGCTACGCCCCCACGGATCACGAGAAGATCCACCGGCTGCTGCACGAGCTCGGCGATTCCCTCTACCGCGGCGGCAGCTTCGTGAGCGCCATGGCCCTGGCCGATCCCGCCGGCGAGGTGGTGCTGGAGTCGGAGGGGGTCTGCCGGGGCCTGATCCTGCGGGAGCCCTCCGGCCATGGCGGCGGCTACGACCCGATCTTCCATGTGCGGGAGGCCGGCTGCAGCTATGCGGAGATGGGCGAGCACCTCAGGAGCCGGCTGGGCAGCCGGGGCAAGGCGGCCCGGGCGATGGCCCCGGGGCTCAAGCGGCTGCTGGGGCTGGCCTGAGCAGGGCGGGGGCCGAGCCGCTGGGGCTCAGCCGCCGGCGCCGGCGTTGATCTGGGCCACGGCGCGCATGGCGGCGGCGGCGGCCTCCTCCACATCGCCCTCCTTGCCCGCCAGGGTGAGGCGGCCGAAGGCACCGACGGCCTTGACATCCACCACGGTGATGTTGGAGCCCTTCTCCGCCTCGTTGGCGGCGATCAGCACGTAGCCGGCCGGCTCGGTCTCGAGGATGAACATGCTCATGCCGGCCTGGATCATCGAACCGCGGCGGTTCTGGCGGTTGATCAGCACGGCATGGTCGGGGGTGATCGCCCGGATGATCTCGGTCCAGGTCACCTCACAGCGGCTGCGCAGTTCCACCCGGCTGCCGATGGCCTCGAGCACCACGTCACCGGAATGGAGCACGTTGCTCTGGTCCCGGTGGTAGAGGGCCAGGGAGCCGAAGGCCCGCTCCACCACCATCTGGCCGAGGCGCACCGTGCTGGCCTTGAGGGCGATGTCGGTGACCCGGTGCACCGCCATCCCCGGGGACACCTCCAGCCACAGGCAGGCATCGCCGGGAATCGGCAGGAAGCCATGGGACACCGTGCCCATGTACGACGCCAGCTGGGGCTGGAGCGAATCCAGGAAGACGTAGGTGCGCAGCTCGATCGACTGCACGTGGCTCGACTGGCGCGCCAGGCGCCGGCCTTCGCTGTCGGTGGTGATCACGCAGCTGGCCCCGGAGGCCTCGCCGCTGACATCGGTGCCGGTGATGCGCAGGTTCGCGGCCCGTCGTCTGGCGTCCGACCGGTCGTCGCGAAGGAAGGAACGGGCAGCCTGCGGATCCATCACGGCGCCAGGCGCCAACTCCCGGAAAGGACGGTCGTGTCGATCACCGGGGGTGGAACGCCGGGATCCCTGGTCGCCACCATTGGCAGTCCAGGACTGGAGGGTACTCCCCGCCGGGGGCGGCTCCGCCCTATCGGCCGCTCAGGGAGAGGGCATCGGCGGCGCACACCCGGTCGCGGCCGTCCCCTTTGGCGGCATAGAGCGCCTGGTCGGCGAGCTCCATCAGCTGGGGGAAACCGGTGCTGAGCTGGGCCGACTTGGTGCTCACCCCCAGGCTGACCGTGAGGCGCCCCCCGGGGGCCGCACCGGCGAGGTCGAGCTGGTGCATCGAGAGCCGGATCCGTTCGGCCACCATCAGGGCCGTGGCCTGGTCGGCCTCCGGCAGCAGCACCAGGAACTCCTCACCGCCGAGCCGGAAGGTCTGGTCCTGCTCCCGCACCGACTCCCGCAGGACGCGGGCCACCTGCTTGAGCACCCGGTCGCCGGCGTCATGGCCGAAACGGTCGTTGACCTGCTTGAAGTGGTCGAGATCCAGCTCGATCAGGGAGTAGCTGGCCGGCAGCTTCGCCTCCTCCAGGGCTCGCCGGTTGGCCAGGCCCGTGAGCGGATCGCAGAGGGCGGCGGTGTTGAGGGCGGCCACCTCGTGGGCATGGCGCTGATCCTCCAGCAGATGGTCCACCCAGGGGCGCATTGACTCGGCGAACTCCCGCACCATCCGTTCCATGTCGGGATCGAACGGCTCGGCGGCGCCATGGCCCCGGATGGCCAGCACCATGGCGGGCTGGCCCAGCAGGCAGATGTGGTGCCAGCCGGGATGGGCTTCCCGCCGCTGGGGATGGACGTCATCGGCGCACCAGGTGGTCCAGCCGTCGACGGGCATCTCCACCGACAGCTCGCAGGCGCTGGCCTGGCCGGAGGATTCAAGGATGTTGCCGATGGCCCGGACCATCCCCAGGGGGCTGTTCTGGTGGATCAGGGCATCGTTCAGCCGCTGCCGCGCTTCGGCGATGCGCAGCAGCCGTTTCAGGTCCAGGTCCGCGTCGGCGAGGCAATAGACGCCGCAGTCCATGGCACCCAGGGCGCTGAACACCTCATCGACGATGGAGGCGGCGACGATGTGGCCGTGCTGGGGGGCGATGCGCTCGATCCGGGGCCAGCGGGAGCGGATGCGGGCCAGGCCGGCACTGAGCAGCTCCCGGCTCGGCATGTAGTGCTGGTGGAAGGGTCGGGCGTTTTCGATGATGTAGGCCGCATCGGCCGACTCCAGCACGCTGCTGTCGGGGACGAACCCCCCGAACAGATCGGAGGAGAAGAGCGTGTGGGTCAAGGAGTCGAAGGACACCATCGCCCCGGGAAAGTGGAGATAGGGCGTGAGCTGGAATTCCAGCCGCCGATCCCCCTGCAGGGGCAGACACCAGTTGTGTTTCTCGACCAGGTAGGTGGAGAAACGATGGCCGTAATGGCGGATCAGGGCGTTGGCTCGCCACTCGGTCACCACCTGGACATCAGGGTGCGTCAACACCTCGGCCAGCCTGGGCAGGGCGGCGCAGATGTCGGGGTCGGAGTGGTGACAGACGAGCCAGCGGATCGCGCCAAGATCCGTGATGGCACGGAGTTTGGCCAGGGTGCCGTCGATGGTGAGCGGGGAACCCGGATCGATCAGCACCCCGTCGGAACCGTTGGCAATGAAATAGGTGTGGCACTGGAAATGGTCATTCGCCAGCCGCACCCCGACCCACCACACACCGGGGGCGATCTCTACCGGCTTCTCCTGGGTTGGGGCCATATCGAATCGAGCCCGGGTGGCGGAAGATTCGCAGGGACGATGGAGCGAATGGTCCATGGTGACCACCGGGAGGGACTGGGGAGAGGCACTCCGCAGTGCACGCAATGGAGCAAGTGTCAGTCCTTGATTCATTCTGCTGCAGAGGGGCTCCTGAACCCAGAGACCTTGCGAGACCGATGGCAACCGATACCTTCCGGTACAACCTTCCCAGGCGCGACCATGACCAGCCGGCGCACCGCTACCGCCCCTTCCGCCACCGCTGAATCCCCTGCCGCCGGGGTGGCGGGCGAGACCCATCCCCTGCGCTCGTCCCTCGACCAGGACACGGTGTCCGAATGGATCACCCGGGCGCTGGATGAGGGGGTGCGGCCGGAGCAGGCCCTCGCCCTGATCGGGCTGGGTCTGATGGGGCGCATGGGCGGCGTCGGCACCGAGGGCTTCGGCGACTGGAAGGACTCCGGCGAAGCGGACCACCCGGTCGATCTGGCCGGCCTGCGCCAGCGGCTCGAGATCACCGACCTGGCCATCCGGACCGGCGCCCCCCTGACCACCGCCGAGGTGGCCCAGCTGATGGGGGCCCGCCCGGGCTCAGCGGTGGTGGAGCGGGGTGGGCTGAGGGCCCGGCGCCTGGGGCGCAACGTCTGGAAACTCAGCCGCAGCGGCGATGGTGAGCGCGACGATCGCAGCGGCGGCTTCAGCGACGGGTTCCGCCGCCGCCTCTGAACGCGGGAATCCGCACACGATCCCGAAAAGATGTAACGCAGTCGGGCGCGGACCCCATCGGCCCCGCTAACCCATGGAAGCTCGATACCTGGCGATCCCCTCCATGGGTGTGTCCGCTCCACCGATTCAGCCGTCGCCGCCGGACATCCTCAAGGAAAGTGGCCAGCGGGAAGTGTTCTGTGGCCTCACCTCCATCGTCTGGCTGCACCGCCGCATGCCCGACGCCTTCTTCCTGGTGGTGGGATCGCGCACCTGCGCCCACCTGATCCAGTCGGCGGCGGGGGTGATGATCTTCGCCGAACCCCGCTTCGGCACGGCGATCCTGGGCGAACGGGACCTGGCCGGCCTGGCCGATGCCAACGAGGAACTCGACCGCCTGGTGAAGGATCTGCTGGAGCGCCGGCCCGAGATCCGCACCCTCTTCCTGGTGGGCTCCTGCCCCAGCGAGGTGATCAAGCTCGACCTGGCCAAGGCGGCCGAGCGCCTCAACACCCAACTGATCGGACGGGTGCGGGTGCTGAACTACTCCGGCAGCGGCATCGAGACCACCTTCACCCAGGGGGAGGACAACGCCCTGCTGGCCATGCTGCCCCTGCTGCCGTCCTCCGATGAGGAGCAGCTGCTGATCGTGGGCACCCTGGCCGATGCGGTGGAGGACCGGTTCCGGCTGATCTTCGAGCGGCTGGGCATCACCACGGTCCGCAGCCTGCCGCCGCGGCGTTCCACCGATCTGCCCCCCGTGGGCAAGGGGACGCGGGTGCTGCTCGCCCAGCCCTTCCTGAGTGCCACCGCCCGGGCCCTGCAGCACCGCGGCGCCACCCTGGTGAGTGCCCCCTATCCCTTCGGCGTGGAGGGCAGCCGCGACTGGATGGCCGCCGCCGCCACCGCCTTCGGCGTGCCCACCGACCGCTTCAACGCGGTGCTCGACCCCCTGGTGGAGCGGGGCCGGCTGGCCCTGGCGCCCCACCGGGAGGTGCTCGCCGGCAAGCGGCTGTTCCTGCTGCCCGATTCCCAGATGGAGATCCCCCTGGCCCGCTTCCTGAGCCGGGAATGCGGCATGGAGCTGGTGGAGGTGGGCACCCCCTACCTCGACCGCCAGCTGATGGCCGCCGACCTGGCCCTGCTCCCCCCCGACACCCAGCTCAGCGAGGGCCAGGACGTGGACCTGCAGCTGGAGCGGGTGCGGGCCGCCCGCCCCGACCTGGTGCTCTGCGGCCTGGGTCTGGCCAATCCCCTCGAGGCCGAGGGCATCGCCACCAAGTGGTCGATCGAGCTGGTGTTCAGCCCGATCCACGGCTGCGACCAGGCCGGTGAACTGGCCGAACTCTTTGCCCGTCCCCTGCGGCGCCGGGCCGTGCTGCAGCTCTCCTGAGACCCCCATGGAACTGACCCTCTGGACCTACGAAGGCCCCCCCCACGTGGGCGCCATGCGCATCGCCACCTCCATGGAGGGGGTGCACTACGTGCTCCATGCCCCCCAGGGCGACACCTACGCCGACCTGCTGTTCACGATGATCGAGCGGCGGGGCCTGCGGCCCCCCGTCACCTACACCACGTTCCAGGCCAGGGATCTGGGCGGTGACACCGCCGAGCTGGTGCAGCGCTCGATCCGCCAGGCCGTGGACCGCTTCCAGCCCGAGGCGCTGCTGGTGGGGGAAAGCTGCACCGCCGAACTGATCCAGGACCAGCCCGGCGCCCTGGCCGCCGGCATGAACCTGGGGGTGCCGATGGTGAACCTGGAGCTGCCCGCCTACTCCAAGAAGGAGAACTGGGGCGCGGCCGAGACCTTCTACCAGCTGGTTCGCACCCTGCTCAAGCCCCAGCTGCCGGCTCCGGGCACCCCCAAGCCCTCCCCGTCCCGCTGGCGCGAGGAGGGCCGCCGGCCCCGGGTCAACCTGCTGGGCCCCAGCCTGCTGGGCTTCCGCTGCCGCGACGACGTGCTGGAGATCACCCGGCTGCTGGCGGAACACGGCATCGATGTGGCGGTGGTGGCTCCGCTGGGGGCCCGGCCCGCCGACCTGGAGCGCATCCCCACGGCCGATGCCAACGTCTGCCTCTACCCGGAGGTGGCCGGCCCGGTGTGCAGCTGGCTGGAGCGCAGCTTCGGCACCCCGGTGGTGCGCACGGTGCCGATCGGCATCGGCGCCACCGCCGCCTTCCTGCGGGAGCTGCACGGCGTGCTCGATCTGGCCCTGCCGGCCGCGCTTGAGGAAGTGGAGGGTCAGCCGAGCGAGGCCGAGCGCCGCTCCCGGCTGCCCTGGTACTCCAAGTCGGTGGATTCCACCTACCTCACCGGCAAGCGGGTGTTCATCTTTGCCGATGCCACCCACGCCATCGCCGCCGCCCGGATCGCCTCCAAGGAACTGGGCTTCCAGGTGGTGGGCCTGGGCAGCTACAGCCGCGAGCAGGCCCGGGAGGTGCGGGCGGCTGCCGCCGCGCTGGGCCTGGAGGCCCTGATCACCGACGACTACCTGGTGGTGGAGAAGGCGATGGGCGAGGCGGCGGCCGAGCTGGTGCTGGGCACCCAGATGGAGCGCCACAGCGCCAAGCGGCTGGGGCTGCCCTGTGCCGTGATCAGCGCCCCCCTGCACGTGCAGGACGTGCCGGCCCGCTACTCCCCCCAGATGGGCTGGGAGGGGGCCAATGTGATCTTCGACTCCTGGGTGCACCCGCTGATGATGGGTCTGGAGGAGCACCTGATCGGGATGTTCCGCCACGACTTCGAGTTCGTCGACGGCCACCGCAGCCACCTGGGCGACGGCGCCCCGACGGCGGCGGGGGCGGGGGAACCCGAGGCGGCCCCGCCTGCCGCCGCCCCCACCGCCACCGTGGCGGCCCCCGGCACTACCACCGCCGGTGCCGCCGTGCGGGAGGCCCTCGAAAGCCTCTGGACGGCGGACGGGGAGGCCGAGCTCGCCAAGATTCCCTTCTTCGTGCGGGGCAAGGTGCGCAAGAACACCGAAGCCTTCGCCCGCGAACGGGGCCTGGAGAGGATCGATGCCGAAGCCCTCTACGACGCCAAGGCCCACTTCAGCCGATGAGGGCTCCAGCGATGTTTCGGTTTGCGTGTTCCCCTGACAGCCGGGATCCGTCCTGAGCAGGCTGTTTCCTTACGAGTGATCCGCCGGTACGCCGGCTTCCCCTTGTTTTACCTATGACCACCACACTCACGTCCCCCGCCAGCACCGGCACGAACCCCCGCGAAGACGGCGAGGGGAGCCTGCAGGTGCACCAGGACGCGTCGATGAACATCGAGGAGGGGGCCCTGGTGATCGCCGTCTACGGCAAGGGCGGCATCGGCAAATCCACCACCTCGTCGAATCTTTCGGCCGCCTTCTCCAAGCTGGGCAAGCGGGTGTTGCAGATCGGCTGTGACCCCAAGCACGACTCCACCTTCACGCTCACCAAGAAGATGGTGCCGACGGTGATCGACATCCTCGAGACCGTCGACTTCCACACCGAGGAGCTGCGGCCCGAAGACTTCGTCTTCGAGGGCTACAACGGTGTGATGTGCGTGGAGTCGGGGGGGCCCCCGGCGGGGACCGGCTGCGGCGGGTACGTGACCGGCCAGACGGTGAAGCTGCTCAAGGAGCACCACCTGCTGGAGGACACCGACGTGGTGATCTTCGATGTGCTGGGGGACGTGGTCTGCGGCGGCTTCGCGGCGCCGCTCCAGCATGCGCACTACTGCCTGATCGTGACCGCCAACGATTTCGATTCGATCTTCGCGATGAATCGGATCATGCAGGCGATCAATGCCAAGGCCAAGAACTACAAGGTGCGCCTGGGTGGGGTGATCGCCAACCGTTCGGAGCAGACCGACGAGATCGACAAGTTCAACGAGCGCACGGGCCTGCGCACCATGGCCCACTTCAAGACCGTCGATGCGATCCGCAAGTCACGGCTCAAGAAGTGCACCATCTTCGAGATGGAGAGCACCCCGGAAGTGGAGGCCGTGCAGCAGGAATACCTGAGCCTGGCCCAGAAGATGCTCACAGACGTGGAGCCCCTGGAGGCCGAATCGCTCAAGGACCGGGAGATCTTCGACCTGCTCGGCTTCGATTGAGTCTGCGGTTGGGCTGATCCAGCCGGGAGCCACTTCCAGGGACGTGGCTAGGGTCGGGTTTGAGGCCACCAACGGATGATCCTGGAGCTGCTGCTGTTCACGGCGGTGCTGAGTGTGGATTCGTTCTCGGCGGCCATCGCCCTGGGCTTCCGGCACTTCTCCTGGCGACGGGCGTTGTTCTTTGCCCTCAGCTCGGGACTGTCGGAGGGGCTGGCCACGGCGATCGGATTTCTGCTGGGCCGCATCGCCCGCCAGCTGATCATGGATGTCGATCACTGGGTGGCCTTTGGCCTGCTGGTGGCGGTGGGGGGCCACATGTGCTGGACCGCCTACCGGGACCGGCACGACGGAGAGGGTCAGGAGCAGGAGCTGAAGGTGCACGGCCCCCTGCGCATCCTGTTCGTCTCCGCCATCACCAGCATCGATTCGCTGGGGGTGGGGGTGTCCCTGGGCCTGGTGAACAAGCCCATCGGGATCTACTCCACGGCTATCGGCCTGGGGGCATTCGTGTCCACCTATCTGGGGCTGTTCCTGGCCCGCAGGCTCTCCGGACGGCTGGGCAACAAGGTGGAAATGCTGGCCGGTCTGGTGCTGATCGCGCTGGGCATCAAGATGCTGTCGATCTAGCTGATCCATGGGACGAACGCCCCGATGGATGGTCTGGCACCGGGGAGATGGGTCGCCATGGATTCGGGCGTTTGCCCGTGGCGGTTCTGGTGCGGAACTGACCATCAATCGATTTTGCTTACCCAGGTCCATCCCTGATGGGGGTCATCTTACGGAGAAAGCCTGACTGGCATGGCGGATCTACATCGCGCCACAATATAGGTGGCTGCGTCAGGGAATTACTCTGCTCAATCCGAGAAACAACCCTGCCACCAATCGCGCCCAGGGCAGGAGCAGTGCAGCGGATGCAGCGCCTGTGGGAGCAGCGTCTGTACTAATGGATGTCACCATTGGTGGTTGATTGAGTAGGCGGATATGGTTGGCATCTAGCAGCTCCTCAAATCAGGACCTTGTCTAAGGAAACAGCGCCAGCAGACAATCTCCGGGGATTAGGGGAAGGTATGCTTTGGGTGTTCCGTGCACAAAATGCGCTTCGTCCAGGCCAGACCTAGGAATCCACTAAACGGTAAAGTGTTGCAAGAACAATGCACAGGACAGATGCTACTGGCGGTGCATCCTCTGGGTGCCATAGGGTCAGTTTCCCCAAAGTAAATTGAAGTTTCTCCAACTTCCCGATACAATGTGGCGCCATTATGACCGCCTGAGATATGTGCCACGGATGGGAGATCCCCCAACATCTGCCAGAAACCAAGCAGAGTGATCCACTACCTCTTAGTACAGCCCAAAGACGGGCCAGAAAGTTGGTGTTGTTTTGATTCAAGAAAAGGGCGCAGCCATAAGCAGCCAGCCACCATCGCAACAGTTGGATTAAAACTCCATACGAGAACCCTTCCATCACGACCTTCAATAGCCAATCCCCTATTTGGATGTCGAAATAGGAGTTCAGCGTCAAAATTTGAATTATCCGGATTAAACCTTGGAAGGACAGCCAACAGATTTCCATCGGAATTCCAAAGCTTGACTTCCCTTACTCCCGAAGTAGCCACCAATCCAGTGCTTCGGTCCATGGCAGCAGAATTTATCTGATGCCCAGCGCTAAAGCGTTTAGTTACTTTTGGGCCATGGATGCTGACGAAAGAAAAGATGCTCTTAGAAAATTTAACTCGCGCGTGCTCTCTCCGTCCATTCTCAGAGCTAAGGGAATGAGTTCTGACCGAAGGACGGGAAATCAAGCCAGTACCTTCAGTCGTCCAGATCCTTAATACTCTGTCATCAGATTCTGGCATTTCTTGTAGTGCGGCCAGCCTGGCTCCGTCTTGAGAGAAGGCCAGCCAGTTACTTGGGTAGAACCTGGGAGCCATTTCCTGAGATACGTTGTCACTATTACCTTGTATTCCATCAGTAATCATATACTGGTGTCGCCTTCTCAGAAGAAGTGTTCCATGGTCATCAAGCGATGCAATATTATACTCGCTTGGGCTGGTAGTCCCGCTTGGTCCGATTCGCACAGCCCTAACACCGTGCCGATGGCCAGTTACTTCGGTTACCCGATACTCTGCTTTACGTGTGGATAGAAAAGAATCTCTTTCACCTATACCCTCCTGAACTTCTGGAGTAATCATGTAAACAGAGCCACCTAGGCTTCCGACTGCGATTAATCGATTATCTCCACTGATCGATATGCTAGAGATTACTTCTGCTTCTGTGGGGATACTCGCAATTAGCTTGCCAGATTTTGACCTGACATAGATCGTGCCATCAAAGTCAGCTGAAGCCCAGATTGCTCCATCAGGGCTCGCAGCTACAACCAGGGGCAGCCTCGATGCAAAAACTTGCTTAGAATAATGGCCTTTAGAGGTTCTTCGCAAAGAGATAAAGCCAAGATACTGGTCCGCGAGGTATATCAAGTCTCCCTTTGGCGCCACTGACACGCTAGAGATGGCGGTTGCTCCAGTCAGCAGGCGAAAAGGAGTACCTGAGATTAGATTAATTCTATATACTGTATCTTGACTTGCTCCAATAATCTCATCCATAGCGGTGTCTATCAAGGTGCATCTAGGGCAGCTAAGGCTTCGCTTGAATACTCCCGTAGAACTATAAAGATCTATGTTACCATTGCCAGCATTAGCAACAGCGAATAGTCTATGCCTAGCGTTAAATGCGACTGAGGCACCATTCCATTCAAGTCGTTGGCGTGGCGCCTGATTAACCTCCTTAAGACCAAAGGGATTAATGCTCTTTTGGATTGCCAGGGCAATAGTTATGCCGACCTCCATTCTTGCCCTCGAAGTTTGGTATGCCTTTGGTGCCTTTAGATATTCCTGGTAAGCCCTAAGCGCAAGGATCAATGCACCGATCTGATCATCGATCAGCCTTCGACTTTCTGATTGGGATAACAGTGAGCGTACCAGTGTCCTTACAACAGAGTTCTTCTGAGCGATCGCGATATTTGTTTGCTTGATTGACTCTCGTTCATTCTTCTGTGCAATATTCTTCTGCCGTATAGCCTCTGCCTCTGCCTTCTTTGCACTATCACGAGCCCTCTCTGCGTCGTTGCGCGAGATCAAAGCTATCGCCAGTAAAACGGAGAGTGAGGCAACGACTGCACCCGCAAGACCAGCAGCAAGTCTTCTAGTTCGCGCCTTCCTAAGCCTATCTCTTTGCTCAATGTTAGTCCGACTTGTATCAAATAGAGTAGCAAGAAGCGAATACCATGCATCAAAGTAATGCACTCCGTCAACCTTGCCCCTATAGCTGTCATAGGCCAAGTAGCTAATCGCAAGAGGCATACGAACCATTTCCATCAAAGCATCTGGGAATGCGTTTAGCTCCTTGTCATCTGCATTTGTTTCATTATTGGGCAGGCCAGAGTAAAGAACTGGGATGATATCCTCAGCGTGCCGCAGTTGCGCGAATAACCGGACTTCCTCGTTAACATATTGGCTTTTTCTAGCATCTGGAGAGCAGATAACGATCAACTTGGCGGAGTTTTTGAGCGCATTAGTCAGCCGCTGACTATATTCACCCGCGGTAAAGTCAGTCCTATCTCGGAAGACACGCAAGTTGCGATGAGGAACTGAACTAGATTTTGGAGGCCTGAAACGCTCTAGATCCTTATGCAGCCTGGCAGCAAACACCTCGTTTCTTCTGGAATAACTAATAAAGGCGTCGTACTCATACTCACGTTCAGTGTTGCAAATGGCACTCTGCATCTGTGCGACGCTCAACGAATGTCTATCGCCATAATGCCATGATCAGATCCATCGATGCACCTGGCGGAAGAGAGAAGAAGAATGTGCGCCGTCCCTTGCACACGCTGGCGTGAGTACCAACAAACAGCTAAGTTCGTTACAGGCATTGCCTAAGTTTAGAATTATACGGCGACAGCTCCAGTAGCGTCGACAGGTTCTTCATGAAGTTGTGTGCTCAAGGCGGCTGCAGGCAGACGCAGAGTTATAACCCTTCATTGGCGTCATACGGCAACTTGAACAAGATTCAGAATCTTGATTGTATCTTGGAGTGCAGGACCTAATGCTGACCTTCACTTCGACAGATCACCTAGAATCACATCATCTATTATCCAGAATTTCACTGCCCAGTAACGAAGGTGACGGGACTATTCATTGCACAGATTTGCATTGTGGCATAGCACTACAGGGTGCTAGAATTGATCTAGGCAGCGCAGGGGGGGATTCGCAGCAAGAACTTTACGGCCTACGCGGGGAGGGTGAAGGACGTGATCGTGGTGGCGAATTATCGGCCTCGGCCGAATCCGGGTGTGGTGGGTACGGTAAAGCTGGGGGGATGAGGCCCGCCTAGCTAGCGGCATGGCGCGGGAAGTTGGCTGGAGGGCCGCCAGAACCGCCCAGATTCCGCCCACGCCCCATCCGGCGGGGGAACATCCAGAAGGGCCCCAGAGCAGGGCAGGGAAGCAAAGCGGCGATCACCCCATCCGGGCTGGTGGCATCCAGCACCGCCAGCAGCTGCTCCAGCACCGCCCGCACCGCAGGGCCGCGCTCCGGGTGGTGCACGGCTGCAAAGACCCGCGCCGTCATGCGGGATTCGATCTCCTGTAGGTTCACCGTGCTGTCAATCAACAGCTGGATGCCGATATCGGCGGTCGTCAAAGCCATGGCCAGTGCGCAACTGGCTACAGGGTTCCCAGCGGCGGTCAGCAGGGGCAACGCCCACGGCAGGGGGGCTGAAATGGGCCGGTTGCCCATCCCCGGCTGGCGTTTACGCCAGCTGCTCCCGCATCGCCGCCGGGGCAGCTTTCTCGCGGCAGCTGACGGTCATCGAGCAGATGCCCAGCTCCCGGCCTACTGCCCGCAGCGACTGGCCCTGCAGCACCCGCAGGCGCAGGATCGCGGCCTCGTTCGCCGCCTTCTCCTGCCCCTGCCGGTGCCCAAAGGCGAACGCCCCCACGCAGACCATGGTCAGGCCCTGATCCTTCTATCGCCAAGATCTGCGGCGGGAAGAGGTTCGGCATCAGCAAGGGATCCTTACTCCCGTCCGCTGATTCTTGATGCGATGCGGCATTTTGGTTGACGCAGCGACTGGTTCTCCACGTTCAACGAAGAGTTGTCGTTCAGCGCGGCCGCTGAGTCGCTGCCGAACGGATCGCAAGAGACGCACACCAACGACGGTGGCTGGATTCGTCGCAGCAAGCCCTGAGGCCCCCTTGAGGGACATCGGGTCAGCCCTGGGACGCACTCATGCGTATCAACTGCTCCACAGCAGCCTCCTCGCCGAGGGCGACGTCGACGAGCACCGGCTTGAGCCCGCCATGCGCGTTGGGCGAAGTGACTGGTACGCGGGCGACACAGGCGGCGATCGTGGCCTGGAGAAACTCCTGGCGCGTGCTGTCGTCGACCAGGAGCGCCACGCGGGTGGCGGGGACCAGATCGATCACAGCCTGGAGCTCGAAGATGCAGCCCTGGTTGTCCGGCCCGAAGTCACGCAAGTCCATCGCCACCAGGTCGCTTCGCGTCATCAGTCCCAGCACGGCTGGGCGCCAGGCATCGTTTCCGCAGAAAAGGTCGGTCACGCGCCAGCGCCCATCGCTATCGCAGCGATCGTCCATGGCAGCCAGGCGCCCGGGCACGTCGGTTGGATCGACGATGAACAGCTCACGCAGCCGGCCGGCAAGGAAGTCGAGGAACTTGTCAGGACCGATGGTGCTGCTGGCGAGGTCGGGAGCGCCGATCATCGCGATCGGTCCGATGGTGCGCCAGCGCGAACCCAGCACGTCGAACAGTCGCTCTGCGTCGGCCCGTCGGCTCTGCAGGCGGCCACGCCGGTCGCGCCGGGTGAAGACCCGAAGCAGAAGGAGCTGCAACGGCCTGCGCCGGCGAGCCGCACGCGCCGCCGGCGCCATGCCGGCGAGCGTGACGGCCTTGTGGATCGCGAACACACCTGCACCCAACCAGCCCGCTGGACCGACCGCCAGCGCGAGCTGGGAGCCGAGCAGGACGGCCTGGAAGCCCCACAGCGCGTCGATCATCAGGCTCTGGTCGCTCATCCACTTCGCGACGTAGGCGGCACGCAGCCGCCGGCCGAGCCACCAGGAGAGCGGCGCCGCGGCCACCATGCCGGCGAGCGGAGGCAAGAGCAGCGCGCCTCCTCCGGCGAAACCCATCGCCCCGGCTATGGATGCGAGCACAGCCATGCCGACCGGTGTACTTGCCGCCACCATCGCCGCCGTAGCGCCCAGCATCGCCACCAGCAGCATCAGAAGCAGCGCCGGGCCGATGCTGCGCACCGCGCGATTGAGGAACAGGAGCAGGAACGGAGAGAGCGACAGGCTCATCGCCCAGTACACGAGTCCCACGAAGAACGCAGGGATCGCTAGGCCGAACATCGACAAGGGCGGGGTGTCCCCCAGCGCGATGACGGCGCACAGGAGAAACAGGACGGCGAAGTACGCACCCCAGGCGAGCCGGCTGCGTTGACGGTCGCCGCCCCACACCAGCCCGAGCGCCAGCACGGTCGGCCAGCCCCAGGTCCAGCTCATCAGCGCCAGGCGGATGGGTGTCGGCTCGCTATCGCCAGCACGGAGCACCAGCCAAGCGGCGGCGACGCCGAAGGCAAGACCGGCCGCGATCTGAATGAGCGCGGCGCGGCGCAGGGTCGTCGCCACCAAGGCGCCGGGGGCAATCGTCTCGCTGCACGGCCGGACCGGCATGGCGGCGGGTGGCGGAAGCGCTCCGCCAGCCAGCGGCGGCGGGGATGTCGATGGGCGTGCCGAGGCCTTCATGAGTTCGGCGATGCGGCGTCGGTAGAGCCGTAGCAGGACCCAGCCGACGACGAGCGTCAGCACGCCTGCCAAGCCGGCAGCCGTGAGCAGCATGCCCGGCCAGGCACTGGACGTGAGCATCGGCGCGTAGGGCGTGCGCTGCACGAGCTCCTGATACAGCGACATCGCTTCCTGGTGGTAGGGCTTCGAGCTCCCAGGCGCCGACGGACCGGCGGCGTCCTGCAGCACGGCCAGCCGGCCTAGTGAGTCGACCAGCGCGAGCTTCATTGGCGCGTCATCGGCCCGCAGCTCGATCAGCCTCCGCTGTCTCGACTCCACCTCCTGGAGCGCGTCGAAGGCGGCGGTCTTCTGCCCGATGTCTTCCAGCGTTAGCGCGAGGGTGCTGCCGGTTTGCGCGACGTCGCGCAGCGCTTGCTCTACCGCAGGTTGTGCTAGATCGTCACCCGCGTTGCGAAGGCGCATTTCCGCGATGCGCATGGCCCCACGTGCGGCCTGCTCCGCACCGCTGCCGCGACCCTGCTGGCGCCGCAGCCAGGCCAGTTGCTGCAAGGTGAAAACCTGTACGCGCACAGCCTCGTCGCCGCTCGACTTCTGCGCGACGGACAGGGCGCGCTGCAGCGAGGGCTCGCCCTCGACGCCAGCGAGCCACGCGAGCACCAGCGGGTGCCACGGATCTTCGGCCTCGAGCTCGACGAGGCGCTTGTAGTCCGAGCGCGCCAGCGTGCCGAGCGGCACGGACGTGCGCCCCATCAGGCCAATGTATGTGCTCCCGCAGTCGCGCGGGGCGAGGCGCTCGTTCAGCGCTGCTGGCAACTCCCCGAGGCTCGCGGCAAGCCGCAGCCCGGTGGCGCCGCCGGGTGCCGTGCTCGCGAGGCGGGCGTCGGCTTCGTGGGCGTAGCCGTTTCTCCGGAGCCTATCCAGGAGCCGGCGCACGATCCGCGCTTCGGCCGGCGCGCTTGCCGAAGCAACCAGTTCCTCGATCGCTTCGGCCTGCTGCTGCAGGAGGTACTCGCGCATCGGCGCTGTCTCGGTCCAACGCACGATGCACTGGAATGGAAGACGGGAGGCGGACAGCTCGGTGCGCTCGGCCAGCGCCGTTCGAGCAGCGTTGGCCAGGGTGCGCAGCGAGGCGGCCTCATCGGCCATGGCCGAATTGACAGACCACAGCCAGAGTGCGAGGACCACCAGGGCTGCTGCCATCCAGCGTCTACCCAGCAAACAGATGCGAGCCCGCGTCCGCATGAGAACGTACCGCTTGGACGAATAGCCTACGGAGATTTGCCTTGCTATCGACCTCAAGAAAGTGCTCGTGCGCGACACCAAGAAATGGGTGCCCGACACGGGCCACTCTGTCGGGATAGGTCTAGGAGAGCATCCGCTTTTCCACTTCTGTCCGATAGTAGCTATCGGACGAGGAATGCCACATAACGCGCATCAACACGCGCCCGCGGCCACTCTCGCAAACCTGCAGCTCCCTTGCATCGGATCGGCTGCATGATGTCGTTTGGCATTGTTGTGATGATGCTCTAATAGAAAAAATAATCATCGGGATATCTCCTTTCCACTCTAGGACACTACAATGAGCGTGGCAGCGAGAGTTGCTTCTTCACGTTGAGACTTTTACCTGGCAAAACAGCTAAAAGGGTGGTGATAGCGTCCATCCAACAGGCTGGTGGTGTGCACAAGGACTGGACAGTCGCAAGATCAGGCGTGAACCATCCACCTATCCTGTGGGGTGGAGATGACCTGATGAGATGACATCTGGCCCCCGGTGTGCTTGGCTTTGGTTGCGCAGGCCAATAACCGTTGCCATGAGCAACGGACTCTGCCAACTACCAGAGCCCCCGGATGGCGTCCGGTGATGGCTCTGGGAATTGGCTGGCTTTTCCCGGTTTGAGTTGGAATGTAAACCGCCCTCTCGCATTGCCAATTCCTTCCTCACCTGGTTTGTCAGAGAGATAAAAACCGGCGGAGGCCATAAACGTGCCCTGAAGGCGGTTTCCGGTTCGCTTGAGCGTGCCTGCAAACCGTCGTTTACCAAAGTTAAAGAAGAGGCCGGGGCGAATCATGTCGCCGATTAAGATTCCGAATTCATTGACCTCGCCGCAAGGCTCAGCCCGAAACTTAATTGATTGGCCTTCTGACAATGGCTTTTCAAGGAAGAGGCCAAAGTAGCGATCTTTGATCACAACCATTAGCTGTTTCTTGCTTGGATTGTATCCTCCTGAAGAAATTTTCCATGTTTTGCCAAATCCTGGTTTCAATACCTTCGGATGACTACTGGAAAGAACTTCTCCGTTGCCAGAAACAATCGACATCTCTCCTGGAATTGGTGATCGACCAAGGAAAGGAAAACATTGGACGCGACTAGCCGCGTTGTAAGGCACAAATGGGATCAGAGTTAGAGCGGCAAGGCCAGAACTGATCAGGCCTAATCCGATCAGCCGCTGGCTCAACTGAATCCTTCTATGGCTTGTCATTGGAGTTCACGGATTGGTGGCAGCGGTTCCATGTCCTTGGCGTGGATTACCTTGCATTGATCCATGCGACGTTCAACGTAGGGATAACTGATCTTTGGAAAGACTAGAGCCATCAGACTGGAGTTTTCATATTGCGCAATACAGGGTCCACCTTGCTTGCGATCAGTTGCTCCATACCAGCTGCAGCGATTGTCAGTGAACTGCATCCAAGACTTTTCAATCTCCAGCAAAAGACTGCAAGGAATGCGCATTGCCTGGTTGTAGGTCAGCGTGCCAACCCTGCTTATATCTGCACCCAGATCGATCATGATCGCCTCATAAGTGGCCGCCAGGGCACTGGGTTGATTGGGATCATTCCCTTTGAACCTGCTGCGGTATTCAAGATATGTACTGGACGTGATCCTGCCAAAGTCACCTGATTTTAGCCGCTCCGTAATCCTATTAATGCTGTAGGGAAGGATCAGCTTTTCAATGATTGCCTCCGCTTCGCTTTTCTTGCCCTCTATGTCGGATTTGAAGGCGGAGAGCGTCTTCAGATCATAGTTGCCATTCTGTACGCGGAAGATGATATCCAAAACGGCTCTCGCGTTCCTGATGCCCTCATATTGCGCTTCGCTTTTGGAATGAGCATTGTTTGAGCCACCAGCTTTCTCCGCACTGGCCAGAGATCTTCGTGCGTTGACTAAATAGGTGGCCAGAACCGGCTCAACCAGGCGATAGCTGCTGGGTGTGACGTTGCCAAGTTGAAAGTCAAGCATATTCTTGAATGTAGCCGTTTGTGCCCTGTTCAACAGCAATAAGCCAACGATTACCGTGGTTAAGGCTCCCAAACCTGCAAATCCCCCGATCGCTATTCGTCGGCGTTGCCTAAGGCGAGATACATGGGCTTCGCTGGTACTCAGAAAGGCCTGGAGCAAGGGATCAGCCGCTGGAGCGTTGGCAGTGATTCTGGGAAGCCAGCGTCTGGCCTCGCCGATCTCCACGGCATCAAGAAGACCACCATCTCGTTGCCCAAGCCGTTGCCATTCCTTTGCTTTTTCGATGAGGCGTCGTCTCGCGATCTCGGCATCGCGGAATTCATTGATCCACTGTCTCAACTTCGGCCAACAAGTGATCAGGGCTTCATGGGCAATATCGATCATTCTCAAGCCAAGAGTTTGGGTATCCACATCAGAGGTCAGCAGACGAGAACTGATCAGCTGATTAAGCGTGATTTGAAAGAGATCGGGCTTCTGAGTTGTGCTGGCAAGGTCTTCTTCGGATTGTCTTCTGCGGGTATCGGAACGTCCCTCACCGAACTGCACTAGCCGCATCAAGATGGCACGGACGATTTCCTGTTGTTCGCTGGGACTGTCTGTCAGTCCAGCCATGCACGCATCAGCTCTTAGAGCGATGGCAACCTGTAACCCGGACCGTGCATCCGATTGCGTACTGCGATAGGCGCCCATCGAGATCACGAGGGCCTCATAGGCACGCAGTGGTAAATAGCGTCTCTCTATTTTGTCCCACATCAGCACAAGAGTTTCCTGCACGAGAGGCAGAGCACCCGGCTCGCCAGCGGCATCAGCAATGAGACGCTCGACCAACACAGGTTCTACAAATACACCCACTAACTCTGCGGGCTTCTCTATCGCGTCTCTAAGCCCAGAATCCTTGAGTGGCGTGATCTCTAGCCTGCTGGACTGGATCTCATTCCACAAAGGAGATCGCATGAGCTCTGCATAAAAGTCGGCGCGGACCGTGATTACGAGGTAGAGATCACTCGCCTTGAGGAGGGATTTGATAGTTGTCTGAAATACTTCATCTGGGTCACTATCAAGCGAGAAGAGTTCTTCAAACTGATCAATGATGAGTAGTAGCTTGCTGTTAGCACCCTGGTCCAACAACAACAGATCAGCGGATTCGGCTGGCTGGAAATGATCAAGCTTCAGAAGGGATTCCAGCTGGTTCATGGGATTGGATCCTGGCCGAAGCGTGAGGACCTTCCAGTTGATTCCGGCAAAAAGGGAGCTCTGACGAAGCTGGGGGACCAGCCCTGCAAAGACAAGGGATGACTTCCCACTGCCGGAAGGCCCAATGACCGTGAGCAGAGGATGAGCGTGCAGTCGTTCAACCATCTGGCGCGTTTCGCCTTCTCTGCCAAAAAAACGTTCATGGTTCGCCTCTGAGTAGGGAACCATGCCTGGGTATGGGCAGGTTGTCTGTTCGTGTCTGGAGGTGTAGGGATGTTGAAGGTTATTGCAAAGTCGTTCAATAGCGGCTTCTTGCTCAGCAGGGGTTGTGGCATCCAAACCCACCAGCATGGCGAGGCGTGGAGGAAGATCAGTCTTGTCTCGAATGAGCGGAACGACCGGCCAGGTTTGTGTATTTCCCCCATAACTTTGTGCGATTAAGTCAACAAGATTACTCACATCATCCGCAAAAAAAGCAGGAGTAACGATCAGCAGGACAAAGGTGCTTTGCTCAATTGCGCGCTCAAACTCTCTAAGTCTTGGAGCTCCGAGTGCAAAGGATGACTCTGAAAGACAGCGAAGGCCAGCCTGCTGAAGTGCATCGAGTAGGTAGCCTTCCACCCAGGCAGCATCTGCAGCCGCGTGTGAAATGAAAACGTCGTATCGCTTGCTACTTTGATCAGCCATGATTTCAGCTACCTGATACCAGCCTGCGATGCTATCCATAGAATGAATAGCGACAACTTCTTTGCAAAGCTTCGTGACCTTGTCAACCGATGCTCCGACTGATGGATTTGCCTTTGACGTCTTCATAAGTTATCGCCAGCGTGACCCGGAAATGACATGGGTCCGCAAGGTGTTGGTGCCTAGACTTGAGGCATACGAAGTCAAGCCAATGATTGATGTACAACATTTCAGGCTGGGAGCGCCTTTGATCAAGGAAATGGAGCGAGGGGTGTTGCAAAGTCGCTATACTCTTGTCGTTGCTACACCCGCCTATTTTCAGAGCACTTTCACAGAGTTTGAAAACCTCCTGAGCCAACAGCTTGGACTCGAACAGGCAAAAGAGCGCCTGTTGGTATTGATGCGCGAAACGTGCGAACTGTCTTTGCGACTCAGCTACAAACTCTGGTTACCGATGATGAGCGACGAGGACGTAGAGCAGAATCTTCCGCGCCTTGCCGATGCCTTACGTTCCCCGCTCCCTTGAACACACTGAAGAGATGCTTGCCCATAGCATCTCCACATTTGAATACGGCCAAACTAGGAGCTGAGCCACACCGCCGTTCTACCGAACGGCGTTCGGCTAGCAGGCGGTGTCGGCTCCAGCGTGAAGTTGGTTTGCCTCGCAAATATCCTACGCAACCCACACAACCGAAAAAACGCGGACAAATCAACTTGTTATTCGGTGGTTTCCGTGAACCGCTGTCGAGAGTCGCTCCTTTCCGAGAACCACGACCGAAGCGATCTCGAAACTAGGTAAGAATCCTGCCATGCCAATGAGGTTAGCTCCAGCTCGACAGAATTGGCCGAGGTTCACTGGTCCGAGAACCACTTGTGTGTTTCGCTACATGATGTCTGCTCCGATGCAGATGCTGTGCGGGCTCCGATTCAGCACTTGGATAGGGCGCATCACCCCTCACCGATCCAGCTCCAACCACTTCCGCGCCTCCACCGCCGCCTTCTCCTGCCCCTGCCGGTGCCCGAAGGCAAACGCCGCCACGCACACCAGCGTGATCGCCGCCGGCACCGTCCCGGACGGCAGCCGGTTGCGGTTGGCCAGGTCGTCCGGCAGGCCCCCCAGCGTCAGCACCAGGAAACCCACCGCCCCCAGGGCCGTGAGGCCATAGAGAAACGGCGTCACCGTGCGGCGCGTTTGGGCGTGCAGCAGCAGCACCGCCAGCCCCACCCAAGGAACGCTCGAGCCCAGGGCCCACAGCCAGCGTTCCCGCGACCCATCGCCCAGCCGCCGCCGGCAAGCCAGTTCGCGCTGCAGCCGGCTCATTCGCGCCTGGGCGCCCCGCGCCGCTCGGCCAGCACCTCCTGCACCCGGCGCCAGTCGACGCCGTGGTGGGCCAGGGCCACCTGCAGATGAAAAATCAGATCGGCCGCCTCGCCGGCGATCGCCGCCGGGTCGTCGTCCTTGCAGGCCATCACGAACTCGGCGCTCTCCTCGCCGATCTTCTTGAGGATGCGGTTGTCGCCCCCCTCCAGCAGCTTGTTGGTGTAGCTGCCGGGCTCCGGGCGCTCCCTGCGGCCGTTGATCACCCGCGCCAGCTCGGTGCATACATCCGCCGGCGGCGGCAGGGCGTCCGGCCCGCCGGCGGTGGCCGTTTCGCCCTCCTCAAAAAAGCAGCTGCGGGCGCCGGTGTGGCAGGCCACCTGACCCACCTGCTCGATCGTCAGCAGCAGCACATCGGCATCGCAGTCGTAGCGGATCCCCCTCAGTTTCTGGAAGTGGCCGCTGGTGGCCCCCTTGTGCCACAGCTCCTGCCGCGAGCGGCTCCAGTAGTGCACCTCGCCCGTGGCCAGGCTGCGCTCGATCGCCTCCCGGTTCATCCAGGCCACCATCAGCACCGCCCCGTCCAGCCAGTCCTGGGCCACCGCCGGGATCAGCCCCGCCCCATCGAAGCGCAGCGTGGCGATCAGCTCCGGGCCCACCAGCGCTGCCCCCCCACCGGGCGACGGCGGATGACAGGATCCAGGGGAAGCGGCGGATGGAGCCCCCAAGGGACGCGACGTCAGCTGCAGTGATCCTCCCCCATGTCCACCCCCGCGGCCCACACCTGCAGCAAGAGCTACGGCGGCTTCCCCTGCTGCCATCGCCAGTGGCGCCACCCGGGCCACTGCCGCTTCGTGCACGGCTACAGCCGCAGCTTCACCTTCTGGTTCGCCGCCCACCACCTCGACCTCCACGGCTTCGTGGTCGATTTCTCCAGCCTCCAGCCCCTGCGGGCCCGCCTCGAGCAGCAGTTCGACCACACCTTCCTGGTCAACCACGACGACCCCCTCCTCTCCCAGTGGCAGGCCCTGCATGACCAGGGCGCCCTCGAACTGCGCGTCATGGCCAACGTGGGCATGGAGGCCAGCGCCGAACTGGCCTGGGGCTGGGCCAACGCGCTGCTCCACCCCCGCGACGGCGGCCGCAGCTGCTGCTGGCGCGTCGAGGCCCGCGAGAACGAGGCCAACGCCGCCCGCTTCACCGCCATCCCCGACTGGTTCGAGGCGGGCGCCGCCACTGCCGCGACCCCGGAGCCCTGGCCGGCGCCGTGATCCTCACCCGACTCGCCACCGCCTGGGCCCTGTTCCAGGGGCTGCTGATCGAGGCGCTGCCCTTCCTGCTGATCGGCGTGCTGATCTCCGCCGGCGCCCGCTGGTTCGCCCCCGGCGGCCGCTGGCTGCGGCGGCTGCCCTCCCACCCCCTGCTGGGTCCGCTCACCGGCGCCGCCCTCGGCTTCGCCCTGCCGGCCTGTGAATGCGGCAACGTGCCGGTGGCCCGCCGCATGCTCAGCGGTGGCGCGCCCCTCGGCGCCGGCCTCGGCTTCCTGTTCGCCGCCCCCGTGCTCAACCCGATCGTGATCGCCAGCACCTGGGCCGCCTTCCCCGACCAGCCCTGGCTGCTGCTGGCCCGTCCCCTCGGCGCCGTGGTGGTGGCGGTGGCGCTGGCCCTGCTGCTGGGCCTGGTCCCGGAACCGGCGCTGCTCCAGGCCGACCTGCTGGCCGAACGGCGCCTGCACCAGCCCCTGGCGGCGGTGGGGCTGCTGGAGCGCTCCAGCGGCCTGGTGGGCACCCCGCCACCGTCGGCCCTCAGCGCCGAGGCCGCCCCGGCCCGGCCGCCCCTGGCCGAGCTGATGAAGCACGCCAGCCAGGAGTTCCTTTATCTGGCCCTGCTGCTGGTGATGGGCAGCGTCATCGCCGCCCTGGTGCAATCCTTCGTGCCCCGCAGCTGGCTGCTGGCGGTGGGCGGCGCCCCCACCCTCTCGATCCTGGCCCTGATGCTGCTGGCCCTGGTGGTGTCGGTGTGCTCGAGCGTGGATGCGTTCCTGGCCCTCAGCTTCGCCGCCCAGGTCACCCCCGGGGCCCTGCTCGCCTTCCTGCTCCTGGGCCCGGTGATCGACCTCAAACTCGTCAGCCTGCTCGGGCTGCTGTTCCGCCCCCGCGGCCTGGTGCTCACCACCGCCGGGGCCGCCCTGATGGTGCTCCTGATCGGCCAGTGGGTGAACCTGTGGCGCCTGTGACTCCCCCCCTCCTGCAGCGGGCAGCCCTGTGGCGCGCCGCCAGCCTTGGCCTCTGGGCCCTGGTGATGCTCTACAGCAGCATCGACGGCCGCCTCGACCTGCTGCTGCGGGCCGTGTTCCACCCCCTGGTGGCCCTGGCCGGCCTGCTGCTGCTGGCAGTCGCCCTGCTGCAGCTGCGCGTGGCCTTCGGCGCCGGCCGGCAGGAGCGGGGCGACCGGCGCCAGGCCCGCACCCTGCTGCTCACCGCCGCCATCGCCCTGCTGGTGCTGCTGCTGCCACCGGCCCCCTCCTTCGCCGACCTGGCCGGCCAGCGCCCCCGCGACGAGACCGCCGAGAGCGAGCTGACCTTCGTGCTGCCCCCGGCCCAGCGCAGCCTCACCGACTGGGTGCGGCTGCTGCGCAGCCAGCCCGATCCCAAGCTGTTCGCCGGCGATCCGGTGCGCATCAGTGGCTTCGTTCTGCCCATGGAGGGCGAACCGCCCCAGCTGGCCCGGCTGCTGGTGCGCTGCTGCCTCGCCGATGCCTCCCCGGTGGGGCTGCCCGTCCACTGGCCCGCCGGCCAGGCCCCCTTCCCCGCCGACCAGTGGCTAGCCATCGACGGGGTGATGGGCCTGAAGCCCGCCCCCGGCGGCGGCGAGCGGCTGGAGGTGGTTCCCAGCCGCATCCGGCCGATCCCCCGGCCCGCCCGGCCCCTGGAACCATGAGTCCGCTCTCCCGCCTGCCCTGGGCCCGGCCCCTGCCGCTCACCCTGGCCCTGGCCGGGCTGCTGGCCCTGGTTCAGCAGCAGCTGCTGCTGAACCACCCGCCCCGGCTCGAGCGACTCACACCGGTGGCCGCCAGCTCCGGTCCGGCCGCCCTCCAGGCCCGCTTCAGCCGGCCCATGGACCCGGCCAGCCTGCAGGCAGGCAGCCGCCTCTCGCCGCCCCTGGCCCACCGCTGGCTCGGGGACGGCGACACCCTGCTGCTCAACCTGGCCCCCGACCAACGGATCCGCTCCCCCCTGCAGCTGCAGCTGGCCGGCCGCGATCGCGGCGGGCTGGCCCTGCCCCCCCAGCGCTGGCAGTGGGATCCGCGGCCACGGCTGCTGGCGGTGGTGCCGGTGGGCTCCGGCGAACAGGTGCAGTTGCTGGAGCACGACGGCCGCTGGCGGCCGATCACGCCGGTCTGGCGGCGCATCACCATGCTCGAGCCCCTCGGCAACGGTGAGGCCGTGGCGGTGGTGGCCCGCTCCGAAACCGGCCGCTTCCGGGTGTGGCGGGTGCCCCTGCGCCAGCAGCCCCTGCGACCCCTGGGCCGCCGGGGCATGGCGGCGCCAGCCCCCGTGCAGGCCGGTGCCCCCGAGCCCATCGGCCCCAGCGACCTGGTCTTCGCCCACATCAGCGGCAACCGCCGCGGCGACCTGCTGGTGCAGGCGGGCGGTGAGCTGCCCGACCAGGTGAGCCTCGACCTCTGGCCCCCCCGGGGCGGCCCCAGCCGGCTGCCGCTCGAGGCCAGCGGCGCCGTGAGGCTGCTGCCGGAAGGCGGCTCGGCGGTGGTGCCGGAGATCGATGGCCTCAGCCTGCAGGACCTGCCGCCCCGGCCGCCCCGCCGCCAGACCCTGCCCGGCAGCCGCGACCTGAGCAGCTTCTGTCCCCGGGCGGGGCGGGCCCTGCTGGTGCGCCACTGGCCCGACTTCCGCCGCTCCCTGGAGCTGGTGGAGCCGGGCGTGGCCCCCCGCCAGCTCTGGATCGGCTCCCAGGCCCTGGTGGCCACGGCCTGCAGCCGCGGCGGCGAGCGGGTCTGGGCGATGCTCGTCGAGGGGGTGGGCCGCCCGGCCCTCACCCTGGTGGCCCTCGACCGGCGCGGCACCGTGCTGGCCAGCAGGCGCCTGAGCCGCTGGGAACTGGAACCCGGCACCGGCCTCAGCTACGACCCCACCAGCGACCGCCTGGCGGTGGTGCTGCGCCCGCTGGAGCAGGCCCAGGGCACGCCGCCGCCGGCCCAAGTGGTGCTCATCGATGCCACCAGCCTCACCCCCGCGCCCCTCGACCAGGAGGCGCTCCAGGCCATCTGGCTGCCGGCAGGGTAGAAACGGGATCATGCAGGCCCCTTCCGCCCCTGATCTCCCCCCCCGCCAGGCCTCCCTGCTGGCGGAGCTGCGCCAGGCCGACGGGGAACTGAGCGGCCAGGATCTGCACGCCCGGTTGCGGGGTGGCCCCGCCGCCATGGGCCTGGCCACGGTCTATCGCCACCTGCGCCAGCTGCAGCAGCGGGGCCTGGTGCGCTGCCGCCACCTGCCCAGCGGCGAGGCCCTCTACGCCCCGACCGAGCGGGACGAGCACCACCTCACCTGCGTTGACTGCGGCAGCACCCGGGTGCTCAGCCACTGCCCGGTGCACGGCCTGCACCTGCCGGGGGAGGAGCTGGGCGACTTCCTGCCCCTGTACCACACCCTGGAGTTCTTCGGGCTCTGCGAGCGCTGCCGTGACCTCAGGTCCTGAGGCTGTCGCGGTGCAGCACCGCCATCACATCAAGGATCTGGCCGCAGCGTTCGGGCGGCACGCTGATCAGTTCCCCCAGCCGCTTCAGCATCGCCTGCTCCACCGGCTTGAAGCTGCGGTTGGTGTGCACCAGCAGGGCCGCCATGGCGTAGGCCGTCTCCTGCTGGGGAGGGGTGAGCACCGGCGCGGCCTCCGTCAGCAGTTTCTCCCAGCCGCCCGTGCGCAGCCGCCCCAGCAGGCCATCGAACATGGCCCCCATCACGGCCTCACCGAGGTTGCCGTAGGGCGAGCGCACCTCCAGCAACTGGCGCAGCATGGCGGCCTCGTCCGCATCGAGGGCGCCATCGCAGGCCACGGCGGCAAGGCCGATGGCGGCGAAGGCTTCGCTGGCGTTCATGGAGCCGGTTCGTCGACCGCCATTCCAGCAGCCTTCCGGGCGCCGGTGGGGATGTGCGACGGCAGAATCACCACAACGCCTTCGCTTCCATCCATGACCAGCACCAACCTGGACGCCCCGGCAGCGGCGGCGGCGGTCACCGAGGCCAGGCCGATCTCCGTGCCGGTGACAATCCTCACGGGGTTCCTGGGGGCGGGCAAGACCACCCTGCTCAACCACATCCTCACCAACCAGGAGGGGGTCAAGACCGCCGTGCTGGTCAATGAGTTCGGGGAGATCGGCATCGACAACGAGCTGATCGTGGCCACCGGCGACGACATGGTGGAACTGAGCAACGGCTGCATCTGCTGCTCGATCAACGGCGAGCTGCTGGAGGCCGTCTACCGGGTGCTGGAGCGCCCCGAACCGGTCGATTACCTGGTGGTGGAGACCACCGGCCTGGCCGATCCGCTGCCCGTGGCCATGACCTTCCTGGGCAGCGACCTGCGCGACCTCACCCGGCTCGATTCGATCATCACCCTGGTGGACGCCGAGAACTTCGGCGCCGAGACGCTGCAGGGGGAGGTGGGCCGCTCCCAGATCGTTTACGGCGACATGATCCTGCTCAACAAGTGCGACCTGGTCAGCGAGGAGCGGCTGCAGCAGCTGGAGGCCGAGTTGCGGGCGATCAAGAGCGAGGCCCGCATCCTGCGCTCTGTCAAGGGCGCGGTGCCCCTGCCCCTGCTGCTGAGCGTGGGCCTGTTCGAGACCGACAAGGTCGTGGCCCAGCAGCAGGCCCCCGCCACCGTCGACCACCACGACCACCACGGCCACGGTGCCGAGGACCACAGCCACTGCGACCACGACCACGGCCACTGCGAACACGAACCGGCGGCGACGGGCCACTCCCACGGGCACGATCACGACCACAGCCACGGGCACAGCCACGGTCACAGCCATGACCATGACCACGGCGGCCATCCCGACCACCAGGCCATCGAGGGGTTCACCTCCCTGTCCTTCAGCAGCGACGGCCCCCTCTCGCTGCGCAAGTTCCAGAACTTCCTCGACAACCAGATGCCGGCCGGGGTCTTCCGTGCCAAGGGCATCCTCTGGTTCAACGAAAGTGAGCGGCGCCACGTGTTCCACCTGGCGGGCAAACGCTTCTCCATCGACGACAGCGACTGGCCGGGGGAGCGCAAGAACCAGCTGGTGCTGATCGGCAAGGATCTCGACCACAAGCGGCTGCGCCAGCAGCTCCAGGCCTGTGTGGCCAGGGACGCGGGCAAGGGCTTCGCCTGATGGCCTCCGGCCCTTTGGGCCGGAATGCTGCATCGACTACGGAACCACCGGCCGGCGCCGCTAGGGTGACGGTCTACGACCCTTTCCCATGACCGAGTTCCTCCTGATGACGGGCGTTCTCGCCCTTCTCGGTCTGGTGCTGTGGATGGCGATGGATTCCGACGACGACAACGGCGGCGGCGGCCTGATGCAACCCGCCCTGATCCCGGTGCGTCGCTCCACGACCTACTGAGCCGTAACCATTGCTACGCGCGTTCGCGTCGTTTGTTCCCTCCGCTGCTGGGGTCCCTTCATAGGGTCCGGGCACACGCCCGATCCTTCCGATGCCCAGTTCCAGGCTCCTCCTTCGTCGTCTCTGGCTTCCCGCCGCCGGATCCGCTGCCCTGGGGGCAGCTTTTTTCGCGGTCTTCGGCACGGGCACGCTGCCGGCCATCGGCCAGTCCCAGGGCACGGGTCCCGCCATCGCCCAGGCCCGAACCACCATCGGCGTCTATTCAGGCCGCCACTACAACACCGACAAGGAGCTCTACCGCCAGTTCGAGGCACGCACCGGCATCAAGGTGAACGTGCTGGAAGCCAAGGACGATGCCCTGCTGGAGCGCCTCAAGAGTGAGGGCAAGAACAGCCCCGCCGATGTGCTCGTTCTCGTTGACGCCGCCCGCCTCGACGCCGCCACCGACCAGGGCCTGTTCCGGCCTGTGCGTTCCGCCGCGCTTCAGCGGGACGTGCCCGCCAACCTGCGTGATTCCCAGGGCCGCTGGTACGGCCTGACACGCCGTGTCCGGGCCGTGGTGGTGAACCCCAGGCAGGTGAATCCCGCCACGATCCGCACCTATGCCGATCTGGCCAAGCCGGCCCTGAAAGGCAAGCTCTGCCTGCGGGACCGCAAGAGTCCCTACAACCAGTCGCTGGTGGCCAGCCGCATGATCCTCAACGGGGATGCGGCCACCCGCACCTGGATCCGCGGCATGGTGGCCAACGTCAGCCAGCCCTTCTTCACCTCCGACACCCCCCTGGCCCGGGCCGTCGCCAGGGGGGAATGCGGCGTGGGGGTGGTGAACTCCTACTACATCGCCCGCATGCTCTCGGGTGAAGCTGGCGCCCAGGACAAGCAACTGGCCGAGCAGTTGAAGGTGGTCTACCTCAACCCGTCCCACGTCAACATCACCGGAGCCGGTGTCACCCGCCATGCCAGGAATCCGCAGGCGGCGATCAAGCTGATCGAATTCCTGGCCTCCCCCACCGGCGGCCGCGGCTACGCCGAAGCCAACAACGAATACCCCCTGCGGGGCTTCGGCGATAATCCGATCCTCAAGCGGTTCGGCACCTTCCGGGCCGATGGGGTCTCGGTGGAGCAGATCGGATCCCGGAGCAGGGCGGCCACCCGGATGATGGAATCGAACGGCTGGAAGTAGGTCACCGGATGGGGGGTTTGGCAACGGCCGAGCGGACGACAGCCGACAGGACGGGTCCGCCGCTGCGGCGTGCCCCCCTGGCGGCGGCCGTGCTCCTGGTCTGTGGTCTGGCCCTGTTGCCGTTCCTGGCCCTGGCCGGTTTTGCCCTGCGGGATGCCGGCTCCAGCCAGGTGTGGCTGGGGGCCGAGGGCCTCGAACAGCTGACCAACACCCTGGCGCTGGTGCTGGCCGTCGGCCTGATCGGTGCCCTGCTGGGCACCGCCAACGGCTGGCTCACCGCCTGTTGCCAGTTCCCCGGCCGCCGCTGGCTGCGGCTGGCCCAGGTGCTGCCCCTGGCGGCGCCCGCCTTCGTGCTCGCCGCCGTGCTGGTCGACCTGGGCAGCCGCTGGGGCTTCCGCGTGCACGGCATCGGCTGGGCCGTGCTGCTGCTCAGCCTCACCACCTACAGCTACGTGTTCCTGCTCTCCACCGAGAACTTCTCCGGCAGTGGGCAGCGCCAGCTGGAGGCCTGCCGCAGCCTGGGCGTGGGCCCCTGGGGCAGCTTCCGGCGCGTCGCCCTGCCCCTGGCGCTGCCATCCATCGGCGCCGGCGTCGCCCTCAGCGGCATGGAGGTGGTCAATGAGCTCGGCGCCGTGGAATTGCTCGGCGTGCCCACCCTCTCGCGGGGCATCCTGCAGCGCTGGCAAGGCGAAGGCGACCTGCAGGGGGCCGTGGGACTGGCCCTGATCGCCCTGGTGCTGGTCAGCCTGCTGGTGGGGGCTGAACGCTGGATGCGCCACCGCAGCCGCCGCTGGAACATCGGCCAGGACGGTGCCGGCACGCTGCAGTGGTCGCTGCGGGGCTGGCGCCGCCACCTGGCCCAGCTGCTGACCCTGCTGCCGCCCCTGGCCAGCCTGGGGATCCCCCTCACCTGGCTGGTATTGAGCCGTGACCATCTCCAGAGCGACCCCCTCGAGGACCTGCTGGCCCTCACCCTGCGCAGCCTCGGCCTGGCCCTGGCCGCCGCCCTGCTGACGGTGGCGGCGGCCCTGCTGCTGGCCATCAGCCGCCGCTGGCTTTCCCAGCCCCTGCTGGGCCGGCTCACCTTCATCGCCGGCATGGGCTACGCCGTGCCCGGCACCGTGCTCGCCCTGGCCCTGATGCTGATCGGCGGCCCGCTGCAGCTCAGTCCCCTGCTGCTGCTGCTCTGGGGCTACGGCGACCGCTTTCTGGCCGTGTCAAAACAGGGACTCGATGCCTCCTTCGAGCACATCCCCCCCAGCCTCGATGAATGCGCCACCAGCCTCGGCTGCGGCTGGCTGGCGGTGCTGCGGCGCATCCACCTGCCCCTGCTGCGGGGGCCCCTGCTGGTGGGGGCCCTGCTGGTGTTCGTCGACGTGGTGAAGGAACTGCCCCTCACCTTCTCGCTGCGGCCGTTCGACTTCGACACCCTCTCGGTGCGCGTCTACCAGTACGCCAGTGATGAACGGGTGGGGGCGGCCCTGGTGCCGGCGCTGCTGATCCTGGGCCTGGGGCTGGTGGCCTCGGTGGCCCTCATGCCGAGCCTCGAGCGCCGGGGCAAGGGGGGCTGAGCAGGCCCCGGCGGGCGAGGCGGCTCAGTCGCGGCCGCAGCAGCACTTGCCGCCCTTCCACTTGGAGCATTTCTTCTGGCGGCAGCCCTTTTTCTTGGCCTGGGGCTGGGGACCGCGGACGCTGATGGCGGCGGGGCTGTCGGGGAGGCTGCCGAGGGAAGGGGCCATGGGAGGGGCGAGGAAGGACGGGCGGGGAGAAAAAAAGGGGGCTCAGGCGGCGAGGGGAGCGCCGTCGACGAGGGCGGGCGCAAGCCGCAGGCCGGATTCACCGCTGGGGGCCTGGAGCAGCTCGGCGGCCCGGATGCGGGAGATCAGGCGGGTGGTGGTGACCCGGGTGGTGCCGATCAGTTCACCGATGCGCTCGTGGGTGAGGCGGAAGGGCAGATCGCACCAGGGTCCGCAACGGCGCCCCAGACGCCGCACCAGCAGCGAGAGCAGGGCATGGAGGCGCTGCTCGGCACTGCCGAG
>CALRJP020000002.1:0-281132 GCA_943367585.1 Rhizobium sp. Q54 | reverse complement strand
GCCCACGGTTACTTCGGTCGCCTGATCTTCCAATACGCCTCGTTCAACAACAGCCGCAGCCTCCACTTCTTCCTGGCGGCCTGGCCGGTGGTCGGCATCTGGTTCACCGCCCTGGGCGTGAGCACGATGGCCTTCAACCTGAACGGCTTTAACTTCAACCAGTCCATCCTTGATGGCCAGGGCCGGGTGATCAACACCTGGGCCGACGTGCTCAACCGTGCCGGCCTCGGCATGGAAGTGATGCACGAGCGCAATGCGCACAACTTCCCCCTCGACCTGGCGGCCGCCAGCGCCACCCCTGTGGCCCTGACCGCCCCGGCGATCGGCTGATAACCCCCCCTCCAGATTTCCTGGAACAACATCGCCCCCTGCTTCGGCAGGGGGTTTTTTCATTGTCCTTCGCCAGGGCCAGTCAGGCACTGCCGCCCCAGGGGCGAACCATGCGAGCCTTGTCGCCAACGACGGCAGGCAACGCCATGACGGCCGAGGCTGGCCCTGACCCTTTGCCCTCCTGGCGGCAGGGGCCCGTCAAACGCCGCCTGCTCGACTTCGTCGAGAGCGTCAGTGACCCTGCCAGCCCCGCCTTCGTGCCGCCGGTGGAGCGGATCGCCGTGTTTGACAACGACGGCACGCTCTGGTCGGAGCAGCCGATGTACGTGCAGATGGCCTTTGCCCTGGAGCGGGCCCGGCGGCTGGTGCTGGAGCGCAGCGACCTGGCCCGTGATCCCCTGGTGGTCGCGGCGGCCGCCGAAGACCTGGACACCGTGATGGGCCATGGGATGCGGGGCCTGCTGGAGCTGGTGGCCCACACCCATGCCGGGATGACCAGCGAGGCGTTCACGGACCTGGCCGGCACGTGGCTGCGGCAGGCCCGCCACCCCCAGCTGGGGGTGCCCTACACCAGGCTCCTCTACCAGCCCATGCTGGAACTGCTGGCCTACCTGCGCGCCAGGGAGTTCAGCAACTGGATCGTGACCGGCGGCGGAGCCGAGTTTGTGCGGCTGTTCGCCGAAGAGGCCTACGGCATTCCCCCGGATCGGGTGATCGGCTCGACGCTGCGGCTGCGTTACCGGGACGGGGATAGCCATAGCCAGCCGACCCTGTGGCGCGAGTCCGAGGTCGATTGGATCAACGATGGGGACGGCAAGCCGGTGGGGGTGCAGCGGGCCATCGGTCGGCGCCCGATCGCGGCCTTCGGCAACTCCGATGGCGATTTGGCGATGCTTCGCTGGACCACCGCCGGTCCGGGGCGGCGGCTGGGGTTGTTGCTGCACCACGATGATGCCGAGCGAGAGGTGGCCTACGACAGAGACTCCCTTTTCGGCCGGCTCGATCGGGGGCTGCAATGGGCCGAACGGCATGGCTGGAGCCTGGTCAGCCTTCGCCGCGACTGGAGCCAGGTGTTCGGCGATCCCCTCGACCATGGCTGACCCTTCGATGATCCGGCGCTCCCGGCCTTCCACCTGGTACGAACGCCAGAGACAGCGGCGCGCTTCGCCGTTTTTCCGTCTGCTGGATAGCTCCTTCGGTTTCCGCGTCCTGATCGCGGCCCTGCTCTCCTTCGGATTGCTGGCGGCCGTCAACCGTTTTGAAAACTGCCATGACCCTTCGTCGCGACCCGATTGCCTGACCAGTGACTTTCTGGACATCATCAGCATCGGCAATGTCGAGTCGTTCAGTATTGTCACGGCCGCCATCGTTTATCTGCTGGAAGCCGCCAAGAGGAAGGAGAAGGAGCACAATGAAATGTTCGAACTTCTGCTTTCCCAGCGCGAAGCCATTGCCACCAACAGCCTCGGTCGCCTGAGGGCCCTAGAGAATCTCTCCGCCGCCGGGCTCTGGCAGGACGACTTCGATCTGAGTGGCGTCAATCTGGAAGGTCTCCGCATTCCCTTCAGCCGCTGGCGAGGCGCCAACTTCTCCAATTCGGTGCTGCGTCAGGCCGATCTCCATGGCGCTGATCTGGTCGGAGCGGATTTCAGCCATTCCGACCTCAGCGGCGCCGATCTGCGGGGTGCCGATCTGCGGGAGGCCACGTTTTCCGGTGCCCGTCTGACCCAGGCGGATCTCAGGGGGGCCACGCTCGATGGGGCCGATTTCCGGACGTCTGAACTCGATCAGACGCGCTGTGACGGCCCCCTCCCGGGCCAGGACACCGGGGACGACACCGTCAACGGGTGAACGGCCGGCTCAGGAGACAAGCCTGGCCAGATCCTCCTGGGACAGGGTTGAATTCATGAAGGACAGGCCCACATAGGTGTTGAACCCCGTATCCCTCACCCAGCACACCTTGCAGCGAAGGCTGATCCTCGAAGCGGCGTCATACTCAAGAATCAGGATGACGACGTTGTCGTCCTCCTGGATGTCCAGGGTGCCCTGACGCACAACACAGGCGCCGTGCTTGCTGACGTCCCGAAGGTTGACGAAGACCGATTGCTTTGTTTTCAGGGTGAGGCTGACGGAGACACCGACAGGGACATGGAGCCGTGGCGTCCTGCGCTTGCCCTCGGGATGCAGATCTTCGGGCATGTATGGCGCTACAGCCATTGCAGCGGAGTGGTCCGGGTTGATGAAGAAAATGCTAGGTCTGGATGTTCCCTGCGGCCACCGGCTGCCTTCCGTGGGTTTCAGGACGGGCCGGTGATGGGGCCCCGCGGAGATCGGCTATGGTGTCGAGATCCGGCAGAAGCCGGCGAACCTGTTGTTCGCCTTCGCCGGAGCCAGCACCGAGCCGCCCCGCGCTTCCTGGGGACGGTCCACCAGGTCCAGCCATGGCTGTCGTGTGCGATTCCCCGCGTGGGAACGGCAGCCTCCCGGTGCGAGATCCATATCCCCTTGTGTCCTTGTCCATGAACACCCTCTCCAGGCGTCCATCGCCGTCCACCCGCCCCAATGCCGCCCCTGCCGTCTCCGGCCGGGGCACGGCGTATCCCAGCTGCCTTCTGGTGGCCAGGCCGCCGCGCCATGATCCTGCCCAGCACCCCCTCACCTGGGAGGACCTGCTGGGCCGCCGCTGACGCTGACGCCCATCCCGACGGAACGGTCCTTCGAGGCGGTTGGCGCCTCAATCGTCGTCGTCCTCCCAATCGCGGCGCCGCTCCAACCCGTAGGCGCGCCCCTGGGGTGCCAACACCACCCGCTTGCCACCCTGGCGGGTGTCGCGCCAGCGGTCGCGGGCGTCCTTGGCCGCTCTGGCCTGGGCGGCCCGCACCCGCGGGGCGTAGACGTTGCGGTACCAGTCGTCACGGACGAACTGCACCGGCACGTTGCAGGCCTGATACAGGCCGCAGTAGCGCCCCCAGTCCCGGGCCTGGTTCATGGGCACCCGCAGGTAGAGCGGCTGGGCGCCGGCCTGGATCCAGCGGTCCCGCCCCCTGGAATCGGGCCTGACGATCACCGGTCCGTAGCCGATCACCGGCGGTGGGGCCTGGTTGCCGAGCTGGATCGGGCCGAAGTAGCCGGGCTGGCCCAGTTGCAGGGTCAGGGACGTCTGGGCCTGGGCAGGGGCGTAGACGATGCCGGCGCCACAGACCACCACAAGCGCGGCGTGGAGCAGGCGCGAAGAACGGCTGATCATGGTGAAAACTCCGTTGCCCACCAAGACAAACGCCCCTGGATGACTCACCCCTTACCGGCCTGGGGGCCATCTGTGACCGGACGTGACAGCGCCGTGCCGGTGGCGTGAATCCGGGCGAGCGCATCGGCGGCGCGCACCACCAGGGTGTGCCGCTCCACCAGGGCATCCAGCCGGTCATAGCCTCCGCCGATGACCGTGGCCACCGGGATGCCGCGACGCAGGGCGGCGTCGATCACCAGCCAGTCCCGCCGGTGCAGGCCGTCATCGCTCAGGTCCAGCCGGCCGAGGCGGTCGTCCCGGTGCGGATCGACGCCGGCGTTGTACAGCACCAGGTCGGGCCGGACCTGCTCCAGCAGCTCCGGCAACGTTTGCTGCAGGGCCCGCAGGTAGGCGTCATCCCCAATGCCGTCCTCGAGGGCCAGGTCACGATCGCTGATCTGTTTGTGCAGGGGGAAATTGCTGGCCCCATGCATGGAGAACGTGAACACCCGGGGGTCGGCGGCGAAGATCGCGGCGGTGCCGTCCCCCTGGTGCACATCCAGATCCACCACCAGCACCTGCCCAAGCAGGCCCTCGCCCAGCAGCACCCGGGCCGCGACGGCGATGTCGTTGAAGATGCAGAAACCACTGCCGTGCAGCGGGAAGGCGTGGTGGGTGCCGCCCGCCAGATGGCAGGCCAGGCCGTGGCGCAGGGCCAGCCGGGCCGTCAGCACCGTGCCCCCCACCGCCGTCCAGCTGCGCCGCACCAGGGGCCAGGACACGGGCAGCCCGATGCGACGCAGTTCCTGCCGGCTGAGCCGACCGCGGCAGAAGGCCTCGTGGTAGCTGCGGCCATGGACCAGCTCCAGCCAGCGGCGTGGCGCCGGCAGGGGCTGGTGGATCTGTCCGGGGCGGGCCAGCTCCAGCTGCTCGAGACGCTCCTTCAGCAGCTGGAACTTCTGCATCGGGAAGCGATGGCCGTCGGGCAGGGGGACCGAGTAGGCCGGGTGGTACACCAGCGGCGGGCCCATCAGTCCGCCGCCAGGGGCTTCAGCAGGCCGTAGGGGGAATAGCGGCGCCTGATCCGGCAGCGGACGCCGGCATCCACCTGCCAGCTGAGCGTCACCTGCACGGGGCCCGGCTGGCCGGGCGCAGGGGCGATGACCACCTCGACGTCGTCGTCCAGCTGCCAGCAGGTGGCCGTTTGTCCATCCACCTCGGTGGCCTGCAGGCTGGCGACCAGCGGAGCGTCGGGGCCGGCGTCGGTGAGGCCCGGCCGCCATTCCCTGGCGTAGGTGAGGCTCTCCAGGTTGCCGACGCCATGGCGCAGCACGATCCGGCGGCGGCGGTCGCCATGGGCGACGCAGAGCTCGGCGATCCAGGGCCAGGGACCGGTGCGGTCGATGCCCAGGCTCCAGTGGCCTTCGGCGCTGATCTGCATGGCCGCCGGCGGTTCGCTGAAGCGCATCGGCACGACGCGACCGGAGTTGAGGTAGGTGAGGGCGGCTTCGATGGTGCCGTTATGGTACGTGACCAGCAGGCGGGTGGGGAAGCGTTCGATCTCCCGGCCGTCCGGTCCCAGGCGGGCGAACAGGCCTTCCCAGCAGCCGCCGTTCACCTCCAGCAACCTCTGGCGGGGTGGGGCGCTCAATGGCATGGCGGGCAGGGACAGGGCCCCCAGCATGGCGACATCGCCATGCTGGCGCGGTTGGGCGGAAGGGGATGGACGGCCATCGTCAGACGGCAGGGTCCATCAGACGAAATAGGCCACGATGAGCACGAGAATCACCACGCCCAGGATCTCCGTCCCAGAGATCCTGGCCAAGGGATGGCTGCCTTCGGCAAGGGTGAAGAGCCGGTAGCGGCGCCGCAGGGTGCGTTGTCTCAATGTCTGAGTTGGTCGCTGCTTCGGCATGGTCCACCTCATGCAGAGAGCGACAGCCGGGAGGACGGCAGCGACGAGGACGACGACAGTTGCCGCCGCATCGCCACCGCCGCCAGACGGCCAGGTTCTGCGGAATGTCAGCGGAACTTAGTCGTTCCTTCAGTCTTTGGGGGGTCTGTTCACAGCACGTTGCACCCGCTCGGCCGGGCGCCCGGGCCGCCGCATCACCCCGGCAATCGGCTCGCCGGCGTGCCTACCCGCCGATTGCGTGCGCCTGCAGTTGAGCCTGCTGCCTTGGCGGTGCCGGCAGCCGGGTGCTCACCAGCCAGGCCAGCCCCACCAGCAGGGCCGAGCTCCACAGACAGGCCTGCAGGCCGCCCACCAGGAACAGGGCGCCCGAGAGGACCGTGCCGAGCAGGCGGCCGCCGGCGTTGGCCATGTAATAGAAGCCCACGTTCAGACTCACCGATTCGGCATCGGTGTAGGCCAGGATCATGTAGCTGTGGATCGAGGAATTCATGGCGAACACCACCCCGAAGGCAGCCAGTCCCGCCACCACGGCCACACCGGGATTCCCCACCTCCCGCCAGAGGGCAATGGCGATCAGGGCCGGAATGGCGGTGAGCAGGCCGCTCCAGAAGGTCACGGCGCTCTCGCCCGGCGGAGCGGTCTGACCCCAGCGGCGCCGCAGGGTCGGGGCCGATCCCTGCACGACGCCGTAGCCGATCACCCACAGCCCCATGAAGCCGCCCACCTCCCAGTAGCGCCAGCCGAGGGTGGTCTGCAGGAACACCGGCAGGGCCACCACGAACCACACGTCCCTGGCGCCGAAGAGGAAGAACCGGGCCAGGGAGATCCCATTGATGCCGGGGGACTTGGAGAACAGGGCGGTGAAGGCGGGCTTCTGCTTCATGCGGCCGATCTCCCCGGGCAGCACCAGGGTGCAGAGAAAGGCCAGAAACAGGCCGGCCGCCATGGCGCCGACGGCGGCGTTGAAGCCGATCGTGGCCAGCAGCAGGCCGCCGAGGAAGAACCCCACCCCCTTGAGGGCGTTTTTGGAGCCGGTGAGGATCGCCACCCACTGGAACAGCTGATTTTCGCCCTTGTCGTGGTCGTCGGGGGTTTCCGGAACCACGGACTTGATGGCACTTTTGGCGCTCATCTTGTTGAGATCCTTGGCAATGCCGCTGAGGGCCTGGGCCACCATCACGTAGGCCACGCTCCACCATTTCGGCCAGCTGTCGGCGACGGGCACCAGCATCAGCAGGGCTGCCACCTGCATCAGGGTGCCGGCCCAGAGGGTGAGGCGCAGGCCGAAGCGGGCCCCCAGCCAGCCTCCGTAGAGGTTGGTGATGATGCCGAAAAACTCGTAGAAGAGAAACAGAAAGGCGATCTCCAGCGTGTTGTAGCCCAGTCCGCGGAAGTGGAACACCACCAGCATGCGCAGGGCGCCGTCGGTGAGGGTGAAGCACCAGTAGTTGGCCGTGACGATGGCGTACTGCTGCAGGGCCGTGAGGGGGCGGCCGGAGAGGGGCGGAAGCATCGGCCGCTCACTCCGCCCGGACGGCGTCCAGGGCCACCACATGGCAGGCCAGATCTGCCATCCGGCAGCTGTAGCCCCACTCGTTGTCGTACCAGGCGTACACCTTCAGCTGGGTGCCGCCCGTCACCATCGTCGAGAGGGCATCGACGATCGAACTGCGGCTGTCGTTGACGTAGTCGACCGACACCAGGGGCCGCTCCTCGTAGCCCAGGATGCCCAGCAGGGGGCCCGCCGCCGCCGCTGCGAAGGCGCCGTTCACCTCCTCCACCGTCACCGGGCGCTCCAGTTCGAACACCGCATCGGTGAGCGAGCCATTGAGCAGGGGCACGCGCACGGCGTGGCCGTTGAGCTTGCCCTGCAGCTCGGGGAAGATCAGGCCGATCGCCTTGGCCGAGCCGGTGGTGGTGGGGATCAGGCTCTGGCTGCAGGAGCGGGCCCGGCGCAGATCGCTCTTGAAGCTGTCGATCACCACCTGGGTGTTGGTGACGTTGTGCAGGGTGGTGATCGAGCCGTGGCGGATGCCGAAGGTCTCGTGCACCACCTTCACCACCGGCGCCAGGCAGTTGGTGGTGCAGGAGGCGGCGGTGAGGATCCGGTGCCGTTCCGGCGCGTAGGTGCCGTGGTTGATGCCGAAGACGATGTTGGGAATCTCCACCCCCTCGAGGTTCCCCTTCACCGGGCAGGCCACGATCACCCGCTGTACGCCGCCCTGGTGCAGGTAGGGGGCTAGGGCCTCGGGGGTCTTGACCTTGCCGCTGCACTCGAGAACCAGCTCCACCCCAGCTTCCTGCCAGGGCACCAGCGCCGGATCGCTCCCCCGCGACCAGCCCACCCGGCTCCCCTCGACCGTGAAGCCCCCGCCGTCGGCCTCGGCCGCCACCGCCCGGCTCCAGCGGCCGTGCACCGAGTCGAATTCCAGCAGGTGGGCGGCGCCGGCGGCGTCCCCAGCGCTGTCATTAACGTGAACCAGCTCCAGGCCCGGCCGCCCCCAGAGGGCGCGGAACACCAGGCGACCGATCCGCCCGAACCCGTTGATGCCGATCCTCACAGCGCCTGCCGCGACAGGCCCGTACCCTCGCATCAAGCAGAGTTGATCGATTTATGGCTGGGTTAAGGACCGCCGCTTCGCCGCCGATCGTCAGCGATTCGGCGCCGCTGGAGGCCGAGGAGGCGCGCCTGCTGCTGCGGGCCCTGGCCGACCCGATCCGTCTGCAGGTGATCGAGGCCCTCGGCGGCGGCGAGCGCTGCGTCTGCGACCTCACCGCCGACCTGGGCCTGGCCCAGTCGAAGTTGTCGTTCCACCTCAAGGTGCTCAGGGAGACGGGCCTGCTGGCCGACCGCCAGAGCGGCCGCTGGGTGTATTACCGCCTGCAGCCAGAGGCCCTGGAGCGCCTGCGGGGCTGGCTCGCTGCCCTGGCCGCCAGCTGCACGGCCCCGGCCGAACCCTGCGGCTGAATTCCCTGGCGGCGGCATGCTGGGGGCAGCACCGGCTCTTCCCATGCTGCGCTTCTTGCTCAACCTCCTCTGGTTCCTGCTCGGGGGCTTCGTGATGGGCCTGGGCTGGTGGCTGGCCGGCCTGGTGGCGGCGATCACGATCGTGGGGATCCCCTGGGCCCGGGCCTGCTTCGTGATCGGCAACTTCTCCTTCTGGCCGTTCGGCTACGAAGCCGTCAGCCGCCGGGAGCTCACCGGCCGGATGGATTTCGGCACCGGCCCGCTGGGGCTGGTCGGCAACGTGCTCTGGTTCCTGCTGGCCGGCTGGTGGCTGGCGATCGGCCACCTCAGTTCGGCCCTGGCCTGCTTCGTCTCGATCGTGGGCATCCCCTTCGGCATCCAGCACATCAAGCTGGCCCTGATCGCCCTGGCCCCGATCGGGATGCAGGTGGTGCCGGTACGGCGCTGAAGCCTGCGACCAGGCGGGCCTGGCTCGACCTCGGCTCCAACGATCTGTCCCCACAAGGATCCTTGGAGTGGAATGAACGCGGGCCCAAGGCGCCGAATCCCCGCCAGAAGCGGAAGGGAATGGGCCGGGTGTTTCCAGGGCGGCCAGCCTTTCGGTAGCGGTCGAAACAGCAGCTTCTGATAAGGGTTTTCCTGGCGGATCAAACGTTGCCCCAGTCATCCCACGGCTCTCGCCCGGATCGATGGCCGCCACATGGATGTGCGCGGATCCGCATGGAACCGCGGCGTGGGCGGGGCGGAGCGATCCTCAATCATCACGGAAGCGCATGGCGTTCCCCCTGTGGAGCGATCGGCATCCATGGAAACCTCAATTTGTCGCTGTCGCTATCAAAAGGAAGCTCCTTTGGTTGCTGTTGTTACGGCGAACCACCGATGCTCAAGATCTAATCAATAAAAGTTGCCTTAAGTTCTGCTGTGATTCGTCCTCTTTATCGCCAAGTAGCCATGGCTACTTTTGCGGCAACCCTTGCCACCACGGAACTCGCCCGGCCATCGGTCGCCGCCAGTTTCACCCTCCAGGAGGCCACGATCTCCAATATCAATCAGGCTTTCAATAGTGGGTTGATCAATGCCCAGAAATTAGTGCAGCTATACCTCGACAGGATTACTGCTTACGACCTTCCATCGGGGCTTAACCTGAACTCAATCATTAGCTTGAACCCCAACGCCCTTGCCCAGGCGGCGGCCCTTGATGTCGAGCGGGCGACCACGGGCGCCCGCAGTCTCCTGCATGGAATTCCAGTCCTTCTGAAAGACAACATAGACACAAGCTTTCTCCCCAACACGGCAGGGTTTCTTGGTCTCAAAGATTCCTTGCCACCTGACAATGCCACGATCACTCAGAAATTGATTGATTCAGGAGCCATCATTCTCGGCAAGACGTCTCCTACGGAATTTGCCAACTTTCTGACCAACGGAATGCCTGCGGGTTATAACTCCTTGAATGGATACACGTTCAACCCCTACAATCCCGTCCCGCTCCCAGGTGGTGATGGGCGGCCACTCTTGTCCCCGGGTGGATCCAGCGCTGGGTCGGGAGCCGCCATGGCAGCCAATCTGGCCACGATTGCGATTGGTACCGAAACGTCAGGGTCCATCCTCAGTCCCTCCAACCAGAACTCTTTGGTGGGGATTAAACCCACGGTTGGGCTTTGGAGCCGGGATGGCATCATTCCCATCGCCGCAAGCCAAGACACGGCAGGGCCCATGACCCGTTCTGTCACGGATGCGGCTATCCTCCTGGGGGCGTTGACCGGCTACGACCCCAAGGACCCGCTGACAGCGGAAAGCATCGGCAAGGCAAAGACTGATTACACTCCCTATCTCAAGCTCGATGCCTTGCAAGGAGCCAAGCTTGGGTATTACACCAAGCCCAATGCGAACACGGCCAGCGGTGCAGAGCAGCTCTCCATCTTTAACAGGGCGATTGACACCATTCGCTCCCTTGGCGCCACCGTCACAGAGATTGCGTTCACCCCACCCAGTAATAGTTCGTCCGTCCTGACCTATGAATTCAAGCGTGATCTCAACCTCTATCTTGAGACGCTTGGCTCCAGTGCAACGATCCAATCGATCGATGATGTCTACGACTTTATCAACGACTACATTGCTAACGACCCGGATCCTGCCACAGGGGCGTTCAAGTATGGCCAGACGCGCATCGCAGCGTCTCGCCTGATTGACCTTTCGCCAACCAGTGCGGATACGTTGAAGTACCTTCAGGACAGAGCGCTCGATATTCTTAACTCTCGAACCCTGGGTATCGACAAATTCATGGCCGATAATGGGTTGGATGCCGTCTTGTTCAGCGGTGCATCCGGAGCTGGCATCGGCGCCAGGGCGGGCTACCCAACCGTCATCGTGCCGGCGGGATACCAGAGCCTGAACAATCTCAATCCCCTGGGCATTTCCTTCCTGGCCAAGGCCTATGAGGAAGACAAGCTGCTGGGTTATGCCTATGCCTATGAACAGGCCTCCCTGGTTCGCACCGATCCGTTGAGCACCCCTCCCCTGGCTGGGGAAACCGTGACGAGTGTCCCAGGACCACTCCCCTTGGCGGGCGCAGGCATGACCGTGCTTTGGAGTCGCCGGCTGCGACGGCGGATGGGAATCAAGCCAACCGCAAGAAACTGATCGCCGGATGATTCCATGCCGGTGCCACCAGGCTGAGCCAGGAGTTGCATCAGGCCATCCTCCAGGCCGCCCATTTCCGCTTCGGCGCATGGACAGCCGTTCAGCCCTGTGGAGCTTGGGTGGGCCTGGAGTCACTGATCTCCGTCGGCGACAGATTCGGAGCTGGCGGACGGTTGTCTCCCGCTCGCCATGGCCGCCGGCACCTTCAACCCATGCCCGATTCCGCAACCACTCGAGAGGAGTCCATCACCAGCATCAGTCGGCTGTTCGCCTGGAGCAGCGGTGGGCTGTTGCTGATCTTTCTGGCCCTTGTTCTGGTCGATTCCCTGCCGCTTCAGCTGCTCAATCCGGCTTGGCAACTGCGGTTCACCAACCGCATGACCAACACCTCCATCCTCGCCCTGCTTGGATTTCTGCTGCTGCACCTGGCGGTGTTCATCGAGCCCGCCAATGGCCTGCTGCGGGCACGGCTGGCTTTCGTCCGCCAGTGGGCCATCGTCGTGGTGTTCGCCTTTCTGCTCCTGGTGCCCCTGCAGGGGGTTGCCACCTGGCGAATCCTCTCCCAGGCCAGGGACAGCCAGGCGCTGCAGCGGAACGCGCTCGATGAACGGGTGGGCCGGGTGCGCGAGGCCATCGAATCGGCCACCAGTCCGGCAGACCTGCAGGCCCGCTTCTCCCGCCTGCAGGGTGCCCGCCCCCAGCTCCCTGCGGCGGCCCTCAACCTCCCTCTGGGTGAACTGAAGCGCAGCCTGCTCGATGAACTCCAGAGGACGGAGAACCGGGCCTCCAGCCGGATGGGCGGTCCCGCTCCCGCCGACGTCTGGTCCCTCGGCCAGGGGATGGTGAAGGTAACGGTCGCTTCGGTGGGATTCGCCATCGCCTTCGCCGCCGGAGCCCGGCGACCAGGCCACTCCCTCACGCTCCTGGAGCAGCTGGTCAGGAGGCGCGAGATCCTGCGAGGACGACGCCCGAATCGCCGGCGCCGCAGCCCCTGACCACCACCCACCCCTGCCGGCAACACGGGCTCCCCCATCCGGCGCTTTCAGCTCAATCCCATCTGGTGCTGGTGCGGCGCTGAAGCCCTGAGATCAGGCGGGCCAGCGCCAGGCCGCCCGCTCCAGCACGGTCTGGTCGGGCAGCACGGTGGCCCCCAGCTCCCGCCCCAGCCGCAGCAGGCGGCAGGCATCGCCGTCCTGCAGGGCGTCGATCAGGACTTCGGCATGGGCCACCACCCAGATCTGGGTGCGGTCGGCCACTGTCGTGATCAGGCGGGCCAGGGGTGCCAGCAGATCCGGGTGGAGGCTGTTCTCCGGTTCGTTGAGCACCAGCAGGGGTGGCAGCCGCGGGCTGAACAGGGCCGCCGTCAGCAGCAGGTAGCGCAGGGTGCCATCGGATAGCTCCGCGGCCTCAAGGGGCCGCAGCAGGCCGGGCTGGTGCAGTTGGAGCCGGAACTGTGGCTGGGAGGTGTCCACCCCCAGGCGACAGCCCGGGAATGCATCGGCGATGGTGTTCTGCAGGCCGCAGGCGTCGCCGATCTCCAGGATCGTCTGCACGGCGGCGGCCAGGTCGCCCCCATCGGCCGCCAGGGAGGGGGTGCGGGTGGCGAGGCGGCCACGGCGGGCGGGGGCCAGTCGGTCGGTGCGGAAGCTGTCGTAGAAGCGCCAGCTCAGGATCGTGCGTCGCAGCCGGAACACCTCCGGGGCTTCGATCGGATCCGAGACGGCGGTGAACAGGCTTTCGTGGGGTGACACCTCCAGGGCCAGGGGCTCGGGGCGACCATCGCCGCAGCGCTCTACCACCGTCCCTGTGCGCTGCACCAGCAGGCTGCGGGGATGGAAGGGGCCGCCGGCCCAGATCCATTCCCGCTTGATCTCCGGATCGAGCATGAAGGCACTGGTGTCGTCATCGGCCCTGTAGCCCAGCTCTATCGCGTAGGAGAGGGTGTCCCCGGCGATGCCGAGCCGCAGCCGCGCCGCAGAGGCGGTCTTCACCGGCCCAGCCCAGAACACCGCCGTCAGGCCCCCTTCCGCCGCCAGGGCAGCCACCAGATCGCCCCGGGCGGCGGCGGCGATCAGGTCCAGGGAGCGGTGGAGGTTGCTCTTGCCGCAACCGTTGGTGCCGCACACCAGCGTCAGGTCCCCCAGCGGCAGCGTCAGCTGCTGGAGGGAGCGGTAACCGCTCACCGCCAGATGGGTGAGCGTCGGATCCTGGCTGGTTGCACGGCTGGGCACGGCGATCGTCCGTCCTGCTCAGGGTTGCCGTGGGGGTTGGCGGCGGACGATGGCGACGACCCCGGTGGCGGCTCCCGCGCCGGCGAGCTGCAAGCCGATCGGCAGCCGTGCAAAGGGCTCGTGCAACACGTCCTTGCTGTCCACCTGGGATCCCACCAGCCGGAAGGCCACCAGGCAGCTGATCCCGACCCCCAGCAGCACCAGGCCGAGGCGCCCGATTGTGCGGTTCATGGCCCCATTCCCTCCAGCACGCCCGGATCCCCATGATGGGGTTCCGGGGCGAGACAGCGGCCTTTGTCCACCAACGCCCCCTGATGGATTCGAACCATCGACCGGCTGCTCAGCAGGCCAAAGGCCTTTTCTGAGAAGGTCTGGTGTGACTGGACTGCATCCTCCTTCCGAAGGTTGACGCGTGAACCACGCGTGAAACAGGGTTCTGGTTCACCCCTGAGGCCCGGTAGCCGCGGCCAGCTGATCGGCGGCATCTGCGGTGTCGGCCAGCAGCTGGCGCAGCCTGACGCCCAGGGCGACGGCCTCAGGCGTCACGTCCGGCGCGGCGCCCAGCTGGGCCAGAGGACCTTCCGCGTCATCCGTCGCGGCGGCGGCGATCTCCACCAGGGCGAAGGCGGCCTCAGCAGCGGGGCAGGGTTGCTCGCCCGGTTGCAGGGGCCCCATCTCGGGAAGGGTGGTGAACAGGGTTGGCACGGGGTCTCCGGTGTGGGTCAGCTACCGGCCTAGCACCGCTCAGAACCCGCGTCCAGACTGCGATCTGCACCCCTGCCGGTGTGCTTCCGCCTCCGCATCCCCGCGCTGGATGCGCAGGTCGCTGCGCGGGCGGCATGGATCAGCCAGAATCGCCCCCAGGAAGCCACCGACGACGGCGCTTGAAGCACCCTCTCCTTTTCGCGGCAGCGACTGCCGCCTACGCAACCCTCGGCGCTCCTGCTTATGCGCAGACCGACCAGTGCGCCATGTTCCAGTCCGCCACCGACCAGGCCCGGTGCAGGAATGAGCTCTCGCAACCCACCGTGGCCAATCCACTCTGCCTGCCGATGACGACCCAGCAGATGCGGGCGGTCCTGGCCGGGCAGACGGTGCTGGTGCCGGGGGTGGGCGGGTGTACGCAGGTGTGGAACTAGATCAGGCGGTCCCAGGCCACCAGCTCGGCGGGGGTGACCTCCTCATCGGTGACGGCACGCACGCCCCTGAGCGCCCCTGGCGGTGCCGCTTGAACTGAGCCGACAGGTCGGCCAGCCAACGAGGGCGATCACGGCGGATCTGTTCGGAGCAGGAACCGGGCCAGAATCCAGGCCATCACTGGCCACAACCCCAGATCCCTGCCCGTTTCTGCCAACGCCCCCTGATGGATTCGAACCATCGACCGGCTGCTTAGAAGGCAGCACGGGCCCCTTCTGTAACTGGACTCTGGCCCGTCTCAGGGGGGAAACGGGGGAAATGTTGCCGGACCCGGTAAGTTTGAGGAAGAAGTAAGAGGGTTGTGGCGAATTGGCAGGACTGGCTGGCTGACGGGGCCCCTGGGGGAAGCCTCCGTGAGTACCACAAGCCGACTGTTCACCACCTAGAACTCGTTGACGGTGTCCCCTTGTCCTCCATTGAGCTTGAAGCCCTGCTGGAGTGGAAGGGGGGTGGGCGCACCATCCGCAACTGGGCGAGGGCCTCTACCAAGGTTCTGGATGAGATGTGTGAGGACGATTTGAGACATGGCTATTTCCTGCTCCTTCACAACCCTGAAACCAGGGATCCATTCACGCTCCAATCAGGCCAGAGGGTGGCGATCGTCAGCCGTCCTCCCGAAGGGGCAAAGCCAGGGAGGCCACCAAAGGGACAAGAGTGGACCTTCGCGCTGGCTCATCCCCGCGGCAAGTCCGGCACTTTTTTCTTGCCGGACTGGGTGAGATCGTAGGAGCAGATTGTCTTCTCGCCCCGGCCCTGCCTTCTGACCTCGGCTAAGAACCAGTCGCCCGGCTAGCTGATAGCGCCAGGAGCCCTGAGGAGGGCCGCACTCTGGCGGCGGTGGCGCCAAGGCTTGCCCCAGTCGCAATGAGACTCATGCGGCACAAATTTGAGACCTTTTTCGCGGGCTAAGCAGACAGGGGATGCGGATAGAATCCATCCGCGTTTCTATCCGCTAGAAGGGACCCCAAGAGCAATCATGGCAACGTCTATTTGTTGATTCCATAGACTATGGCCGAACAGGCTTTCTAGTTTGATCTGAAATCTGTGATCTGAATCGTTTTCGCATTTCCATCGTATGATGGAAACTTAAGAATCACCTTGTCCCCAGCTAATCCCTTTCCGGTGTCGTTAGACCAACCGACAACGCGACCATCTGCATCCTCCCAATTCGCCTGTACATAAAGATCACAGGGCTCGTCGCGGCACCACACTTCCATCTGCCCTTCCAACCTGGGAATGTCGTTGTTGGGATCTGAGCAGTTATCCTTTTTTTTACACCAGCGGTAATAGACTCCGGGGTTTCCTGTTTCGCGCCATCCAGTAGGTACTGAGCTTTGAGGCTCTATGGCTTTTTCAGTCTTGCTTTGCCCTGGCTTCTGAGAGAGGGAGGAAGGAGGTGAGAAGCGCATCATTGCCCAGCCATAAACTGCTAAAATAAATAATGCAGCTATAGCGATCTTGACTCCTTTCGGATCATATCGAAGCTTCTTTCGATCGGGCCCCGCAGAAGACTGTTCAGGCCTAGGAGGTTGGTTCATTGGCTTCTAGCTGCTGCAGCCCTTGCATAATCGATTTCCAGCTGCTGCAGACCTTGTATAAGGAAAGTCCGCGCCAGCGCAGTTTGGCTACATCCGATCCGGGCAGCCTGAACCTGTAACTCCTTAAGTATGGAGTGCGGCAACTTGATAGGCAAGCTCGCCATCGCCTAGCCAGGCTCCCGCAGATTTGGGGATGGCGAAGGGCTGGGTGTCCATGGGTGTTCGTCAGTGTTCCCTGTAAGTTGCCGCTCCCTTCCCGTGCTCCAGCTGTAGGTCGGCCGGCTCAACAGACCAACTCCAGAGACTGGTCAGGCCGTCGAGGGGGTGCTCTCCGCCGGTCACCTCAGCAGCAGGCCACGGGCACCTTCGGCTCGTTCCTTGGCGGCGTCCTGATCGAGGTACCGCTCCAGGGCGGCCAGGCTCTGGTGGCCGGTCATGGCGGCCACCTCGCGCAAGCTCAGCCCGGCGGCATGGGCGGCAGTGGCGGCGCTGCGGCGGAAGCTATGGCTGGAGACGCCATCGACACCAACGACAGTGGCGAGGCGGGCGATCGCGGACTGAGCACCTCTGACACTGAGCGGCTGGCCGGCGATGCCGGGGAAGATCCAGCCTCGCTTCGAGGTGGGGCACACCTCGCGCCATACCTGCAGAAGGCGGCAGGCCACGGGCGGCAGGGTCAGACCTCGCCCGACCCCTGTTTTCGTGATCTGGCCAGGGATCGCCACGTTGCAGCCGTCCACGTCATCCCACGTCAGCAGGGTGACCTCTCCGACGCGCATGGCGCCCGCTGTCATTAGGGCGATCAGGGCAGCGTCACGGGGGCCCGCGGCCTCGATCATCGCGGTGATCTCGTCGGCATCCAGCACGGCGGCCCGCTTCACGGCGGTGGACTTCGGCGCCTTGTCCCTGAGGAGGGCACGGTCGGCGGAACGGCGGGAGGCGGCGGCTATGGGGAAGAGGGCGAGGCTCCCCCCATTATGCGCCTTCTCTACAAAAGGCGCAACTCTGCTGGGGACCGTTGCAATGGCTGGCCTGAAGGGTCGCAAGGCCTCGGAAGAGGGCAGGCGGTCGCTTACTGCGTCGCAGGAAGGGTCGGTTAATGCGAATTAACCACCTCCAGCGGCCGGCGCCAGCCAGGGCCGCGGGCCGGTTCGTTACGTGGCGTCACTGTAGACAGTGGGTGACGGTACTGACTGCGCTGCTGGAGCAACAAACCTATGAAGACCGCCTTGAACTTCAGCTTTCTACTTGGAAGGAAGAACACACCACCCACTGCCGATGTGCCAGTTACGACAGCGCGTTGCACGACTATCGACTAAAAATGTGCAACACTCCAAATACAAAGATCATTGGCAACGGATTTTCAATCCGTGTCGGTGCAACGGACGGAAAAGAACCGGCACAACTTAGTCCTGAAGTTGGGTATTGGGGCAGCAAGTTGGCCTAGTCAACTGTTTCACCCCCGGAATCCCATGGACCACCGATTGGAGTGCCTCCAAGGCGTTACTGAACAACTGATCGCGCTTGTCCCAACGTTTCGCCTCAGCCAACTCAACCTGCTGTTGCTGCTGGCGAAGCATCAACCCATCACCCAGACCGAGTTGTCTATCCTCACGGGCCTCACCCCGGCGGCTATCAGCAGGGCAGTGGATGTCCTCGGCACCTCCGGACGCCGGGATGCGGCTGGGTCGGCTTTGGGGCTCCTGCATGTGCTTCTTGACCCGGACGATGATCGAGTGAAACTGCTAAGCCTCACGGTCAAAGGGAAGCGGCTGATGGAAACCATCACCTTGCAACTTGGTTAACCGCAGATGTCCTGGAGACCCTGCTTGTGGCCTGCTGATGCCCTGGTCTGGGAACTTGAGCAGATGAAGTCACAAGTTGGATCTGCCGGTTGCCGCTGTGCTCTGCTGCCATGGCACGTTTAAGGAAGAACTCCCGCTGCTGCTGCGTCGGTTCCAATGAACTGAAGTGGTACTACTCCAGCTCGCCCTGGGCCAGGGACCTTAGGTAGAGCGCTTCAGCCTCAACACTGAGCACCTTAAGTTCGACCTGTGAAGTGCCTGGGATGGCGCGTCACTCCAGTTCTTGAGGTAGTGCCAGCCAGACACAAGGGGTTGGAGCCGACTGATCAGGCGGCGGTGGTGGCGTTCATCGTTCTTCCTCAGTGAGCAGCGCAAGCCCCTGCACCGCTCGACCGTCAATCTGGCCCTGCAGAAGTACGGCGAGAAGGCCAAGCTCTCGCTGGCCGGCTATCCCCACATGCGGCGCCATGACTGCGGCTTTCCTCTCGCCGACCAGGGCGCGGACACGCGGCTCATTCAGGACTATCTCGGGCACCGCAACATTCAGCACACCGTGTGCTACACCGCCACCAATCCAGCACGGTTCGAGAAGTTGTGGAGATAACGCTACCCCTGAGCGGCAGGCAATGACACTAGTACGGAAGCAGCCACCGACCTCGACCTGCCAGACAAATATCGGTATCGCTGGGCCAGTTTCTCGCGCTCCAGTTAATCCCACTAAGTACCCACAATCCTGGCTCTAGATGTCAACCTGTACTGCTCGCAATAGTGAACATCTTTGGATGCACTAGCAAAAGGACCCATGATCTTGCCATTAACTGCCTAGCGCCTTTTCCTCAAGATATTCGAAACAAGCCTCAAGGTACTCAGAGCATTTATTCCCCTCATTAGTTTGCTTTAGCGCGGATCCGGCATTACGAACATCATCGACAAGCTTAGACCCACCTCTCACGGTGTTTGCAAAGTCGTAGTTCATAAGCAAATAGTAGCCAACCGTTCCTTCGTAGTTCCCGATAGCTGCTTGAATGGAGCATCCGCTGGGTAGAGGCATTTTCATGGCTTCTAGCGTATATCTAGACCCTTTCATATTCGAATAAGTCTGTAAGTATGTCTTCATGTACCCAACAAGCCTTGGCGGAATAGTCAGACAGGCAATGCGAAACTTCTCTTCACTCCGCTTATCGTGGAATCGTTGTGCACGAACATAAGCGCAGACGTACTCATTGGCTATTCGACCAATAGACAATGCTGCGGCGATGCCATTAACTAATTCCGAAGAAACCCCATTGGCCTTGGCAATTTTTGCAGCCGCCATCGCCATTTCTTGGTCCGATCGTTGCATCCCCTCCATCGCTCTGTTTATCCGTATACCTTGCTTGAAGGACTCGAACATGGATTGAGTGCCAGTAACGTCGGGTGTGGTAACCATTTATAGCCTCCATGGCGACCCTGGCCTTGAACTCGTGGCTATGGGTGCGGCGTTTGCTCATGGGTGGGAACCCCTCTCAGGGGTGGTGCCCCGCCTCAGTGGAACAGGGGGCGACAGGGCTGGCCTCAGGCGGGCGCCTCAGGCCCCACGACCTTCTCCCCAGCGGCTTCCCGTTCCGCGAGTTCCAGGTTCAGGTCCAGGAGGTTGCTGAGGATGTCCTCGTTGGCCTTCCATCCGTAAGCCTTGAGCACCAGGGCATCGAGTGCCAGGTGGAGCTTGGCGAGCTGGCTCGCGGGTTCGTGGAAGTAGGCGTTATAGAGATCGGTGATGCCCCAGTTCTTCGCCACCATCACCTGGTTGCGGTAGTCGTTTAGGGCCGTCATCGCCTGGCGGATCTGCTGCACCAGCTCGGGGGCGACGCTCTGAGGAAAGGGGAAGGTTTCAAAAATGTCGCTGGGGACATAGCGGGTGTCCGCCTTAAGTGTCGTCCTTTTGCTACGTACCCAAACTCTGTGGACTGAGGAGGTCAAAAGCCCAAGTATGTAGAAATCGTCACTCGCGACGACCTTTGTGAGATTGCCCGCAAGCCAAGAGGACTTGCATGGAAGAAAAATGAACCATTTGGAGACTTCCGGGACCGCAAAGTAGAGGCGAAGCTGCGACAACGCCCTCCTCATGGCAGGCCGCTTTTCAGCGTGAAGCCACCAATACTCTCTAGTAGGTTTTCTTCGATTCTGCGCACGCTCAGGCCATACAAACTCTTTGAGATGCTGGAAAGGAATCACATAGGTTTCTGCTTCTTCGATCTTTCGGTCATTGAAGTCGATAATCCACCTGGCCGGCATCCCGCATGGGAGGCTCGTTAAGTTGTCTCCCGTAGAAAATTCCCTGAGAACCTCTACGCAACGATGGTCGCGCTTGATCCATTCCTCGGCCTCCATAGGGGTCAACATGAAACCTTTGCCGGTAGGTTGCACCCCGACAAATGAATATCCCTTGTTTGCTTGTAGAACTGCCGCGCTTCTTGCGTCGGCTCCAATAGCCAAGCTGGAGTTGATGGGGTCTTTGTGTTCCTTGCCATCCAGCCAAAAGCTTGTTGGCTTTTCGCGACTCCAGTTCACAATACTTACATGGACATTTGCATCTCCAGACCACACTTGAGTTGAGATAGAATTGCCAATGAAGCCTCCAGATTCAACAATATAGTCGAGGGTGGCTTTCCGATTTCTACCCTGGCTAATGGTATTTGTTGCGACCAGGCCAGCCCTCCCATTGGGCTTAAGTCTGTCATGCGCTAAGCGGAACCAGTAGCCACATAAGTCGACATCTCCCATTTCTGGATACTCTAAAAAGAGTCTCTCTACATATTCATCCCCAAGTTCAAGTCGCTTGTTTGCGACCGCAAGAAATGGTGGATTGCCCACGAAGGCATCCGCCTCTGGCCAGGGCGAGAACAGCGCATCGGCCACCCTGATATTGCTATCGAGGTTATCGAGGGGTAGATCCCGTTCAGTAAGGCCGAGCCGGTCGTTGGCCACCTTGCGGGCGATCATCAGCGTCACCCTGGCCAGCTCCACGGCGAATGGGCTGGTGTCCATGCCGAAGAACTGCAGCGGCGTCACCAGACCCAGCACCCCCTGGTCCTTCTTCGCCTCGGAGCGGCGGCGCTCGTCAATGCGCCGCAGGATTGACACCTCCAAATCCTTGACGGCGTTGTAGCCCATGTAGAGGAAGTTCCCGGAACCGCAGGCTGGATCGCAGACGCGGTATTGCGTCAAAGCGAGCTGCAGTGCTTCCAGCTCATCGATGTTGTTGGCGTTCGCGATACGCTCTTCCCAAGGCTCCACAATCGTGGGCCTGATGATCTTCAGCATGTCCACCTCGCTGGTGAAGTGCTGGCCGTGTGCGTGGCGGGTGGCGTCATCGCTGCTTGCCTCGAAGATGTTGCCAAAGATGCTGGGCCGCACGCGCTGCCAGTTCTCCTCGGCACTGGCGCTGAGCAGATCCAGCTCATCGGCGAGAAGCTCCAGTCTTGGGATGTGAGCGAAGAGCCCGCCGTTGAAGTAGGGCGTTCCCCGGAACTGCCCACTGGGGGTGATGCCAGAGGTGTTCATCTCGCCGAACAGGTTGCCGAGCACGTCGTAACTGCTCTGCCCCCCCTGGCAGGCGTCCAGGGCCTGGGTGAACTGCAGGTTTGGCAGCAAGCCCCGATCCTCTGCAAACAGGCTGAGAACGCACTGGAGCACGAACCGCTGGGCCTCCAAGGCCGTGAAGGCTCCGCTCGTCTCGCCCCGCTTCCGCAATCGCTTGAACAGTTCCCCCATGCTGCGGGCCTGGGCCTCCGTCACCTCGATCTGGTTGAGGCCGAAGTAAACCGGCTGCTCGCTCTTGCTGAGGAAGGCAAGGGAGGACGACTGGCCGGCCAGATCCGCCACCCGCAGCTTCACCAAGGGCTCATCCACGAGCTGGTTGAAGTCGTAGACCCAGAGCTCATCGAAGTTGCAAAGCACCGAATAGATCGGCTTCGGTGCGAGGTAGATCCAGTAGCGTTGCAGCTGCGGGAAGTGGGGCGCGAGTGCCTTCCCCCTGCTTTTCATCTCGATCAGCACCGTGGCGCGAGCCCCCTCGATCAAGGCGTCCGCCTTGCCCATCCCGCCGGCCAGGCTGCCCTTGGGGATCTTGCGCTCAAAGGTGGTGCCCGCCTCAACGGAGTCAGCCCAGCCCCATGCCTGCAGCAGCCGGTTCACATAGGTCTGGGCCTCGCTGTCCTCATCACCCCGGATCGTGGCTACCCAGTCGGCGAAGGCTTGCAGAGCCTGGGGTGTGGACAACGTGGGTTGGAGCAGACCCGCAGATTTTGCCCCCAAAATCAGACCCTTGCCTTGGCCCTACGGATTCGAGGTAGATCATTGCCACCCCCGAAGCAGAGGCCCCCGCAGCCGCTGCAGCCGCCGTCTTGGATGGTTTCTACCCACCATCCGGGGTCGGAGCCGTCTGATCAGGCGGTGGCGTTCATCGTGGAGGACCAGCCAGAGCAGGTCCAGGGCCGCATCGTCCATCGGTTCCAGAGCGAACCTCTAGAGGATTCCCGGTGTCGGTCACCAGGTGGTCACCAGGGCCTCTCATCAACCAACTCAAGGAGAGTGCGTCAATGAAAAAGGGATGGATCATCGCTGGCCTGGTGGTCGGCCTGGCAGTCGTGTTTCCAGCTGCTATCCCGCCCCTGCTGGGCCTCATCACGTTTGCACTGCCTGGCTACATCCTCTGGGTGTGCCTTACGGAAGGGGGGCCTGGGCCATCCGAGGAGGATCTTTGGCTGCTCAACCGGCGGCTGACTGAGGGGCAGAAGGTTGGCCCTGGTGACAAGCCGCCCGCGAACTGGCGAAGGATCGTTGAGGAGGAGGAGATCAGCATCTGCGGGAACATCTGGTCAGAGGCTGATGTCCTTTTCAGCCATGGAAGCCCTGCCTGGCGGCAGTACGTCGATAGGGAGGTGATGCTCTGGAAGTCCGAGCTAAAGCGAGACGACGCCAGCAAGGAGGAAATCCAAGCGCCGCCTGATACCCTATCCCCCCGCGATAGCGGGGGATGAGCCCCGCGTGCCCCACCGGCCATCGGTGATGGTGGCCACGGCCCACCAGTCGGGAGCCCCAGCGGACCTCGGCCCAAAGCCACAGCCACGCCCGAGCCTCTGGGTTGGAGGTGATCAGGCATCGGTTCAATCGTGTCGCAGTTGAATCGGTAACGGGGCGGGCCGTTGGCGCGGCCCCAGTTCAGCCTTCCGACTCTGGCCCGCGGAAGCATCAACCGTCATTCAACATGACCTAGGCGCCGATTTCATCGCGTTGGCATTGGGTCGCACGGCAACGCAATACTTGAATACTTAACTTCTTAAGGATGAGGGGATGTGACTGGCCAAGCTTAGAGGAATTCAGCAAGATAGAAGCCATATTCCATGGAACTTCTTTGTTCATTCATTCCATAACAGACATGTTAATCCACAAAGCCAAGTTGTCTAGGCAATCTTCTTCGTCGAATCTGCTGGCCTGAGAACTCTTTACCGCATCGACTAGCTTCACCTGCAGAGAACCAAGCTTTGGTTTCCAGTTCACTCCATTTAAGCCTAAGAATGTCGTCGTAGCCACGGCTCCCGTTCGCTTGTTGGCATCATTAAATGCGTGCCCAGTTGCAACCCGCAGGCCAAGAAGGGCAGCCAACTTCACGAGGGAGGCATCCTCCGGTTTGTAGGCCAAGCGGCTTTGCGGCGCATGGAGAGCGGCATCTAAGGCTTCCTTGTTGCGGATGCCCTCCAAGCCCCCATACCTGAACAACAGTTTGTCATGAATAGCTATCAAGGTCCCTTTCGATAGCCAGACAGGCTCTGGTCTATAGATGGGCAAGTTCGCGTAGGTCCTCGTCGTAGTCATTCATGAAGGCTTCAGCTATCTTGATGGCGTCAGGTTGGAGCTGCATCGAATTGGGCTGAATCCGCCTCTTCGTGTCAATCATGCGCAAGAATCTTCCACCCCAGGTAAGGTTCCCGAGTTGGCGGCGATCCGAACTTACCTGGCCGACCTTGATCACCTTCACGCCGCGGCCGACATTGATCACCGTCACGCCGGCATCCCGACGTGCACGTCCGCTACGTCGCACCTTGGCGCTGCTCAACCTCTGCCTAGGGGAAGTCTCGTTTTGAGTGCTTTGACTCTTCATGGGGCCATCATGGCCCACTAGCCCTTATCGATGCAAAGCGTTGACTCGGCCGGCGTGGGCGCAGAGAGTCGGCCTGCACGAACCCGTCCGAGCCACAGGTCCGCGAGGCATCAGAACAGCAGATGGGGCAAGGGCTTTCCCGCCCAGCCTCCAGCCTGGACACAACTGTCACAGGCCAGAGGCGGCGGTCGGCAGGCGGCTAGGGGGATGGCCGCGGCCAGCTCCAGTTCTCCAGTGACCGCCTTGGCGAACAGAGACGGCTCCAGCTCCACCAGGGGCAGAGCATCGCGCAGCAAGGGTGAGCGGGTGCTGATCCCCCATGCAGCTAACTGGGCGCGATCAGCGCCGGCAGCCCGCAGGAACCGGGCGACTTCCTGGTGGCCGGCGGCACTTTGAGCGATGTTTGCCGGGGCCGCCTGGGCTCGGGCTTCTGCCGCATTGGCAGCCACCAGGTAAAGCACCGCAAGCCGCTCCACCCCGCAGCGGCGAGCCAAGGCCAGCCGGTGGTGGCCGTCGGCCAGCCAGTCGATCCCCTCGGGGTCGCGCCAGATCAGCAGGGCCCCGGCCAGTTCCTGCCGGAAGATCGCGCAGCCAGAGAGCCGTTCGGTGGTGCCGCTGGGGCTCGGGTGCACCCTGAACTGGAAACGGCCGGGGTCAACCTGAATAGCCGCGGCCGGGAGCATGGCCACGGTGGGGGTGCTGGTGGTCATCGTGCTCAGAACGGCAGCGGCAGCCGTGAGCCAGGGCAAGCCAACGGGGCAGGGTTGTATTCGATCTCCTCACCTGGCCATTACAGGTAAATGGTCAGCGGCCAGCTGTCGACGGCCCCTAAGCGGGCTTCTTCACCGGGAGAAAAATCAACCCTCAAGCGGAATTCTTCTGCCCCCTCAGCGGAGGCACGGTTGGCAAGCTCCAGCGCCTGGATGGCGGTGGTGGCGATGGGCAGGGAGATGGTCATGGTCGGATCGGGCGGGGGTGTGGGGTTTGTGTGGGGGTCGTGGTGGGGGTTGCAAATCCCTTGCGGTGACTGGATGTGGGTCGTGTGGGTCGTGTGGGTCGTGTGGGTCGTTTCTGGCGTTTCTTTGGCTGGGGAGGGTGAAAACAGGAAGTAGAAAAAAACAACCCCCACCACCCACATACCTCCAGGCTCATTGCAAAGACTGGCGGGAGGGCGTGGGTTGATAGCGGCCCACAGCCAACCCACACGACCCACACATCAGGGAGGCAGCGGCGCCGTCACCCGGTAACGGAGGGCCTGCCCTTCGCCGGTCACCTCTCCAACCTGCAAGCCGGCGAGGTGCTCCATTGCCTTCGCCACCAGCTCGCGGCCCACCTGCTTTCGCTCCTTGTGGCTGAGCCCGTTCCTCACGTCCCGCCAGCTGATCGGCTTGCCGATGCGCTCTCCGCTCTTGTGGACCTTCCGCATGAGGCCCGTGATGCCACCCTCCCCGATAGCCGCCAGCTGGGTGTGGAGGCCCAGCGCCCAGCCGTCAAGAAACCCGACAAACGCCATCGCCCTCTGAAGCACCGGCAGTCGGATCGGGGAGCCTTCCTCCTCCTCGGCCGCGGCGATCCGCAGCAGCTGGAGCAGGCCGGCCACTCGGAGCACCTTCCCGGCGGCCTTGCCATGGATGGCACGGTGAGGGTTGAGGTTGGCCTTCAGTTGCTGCCGTTGGCAGTCGGCTTCGAAGGCGCTGAAGGCGGCCAGGGCCTCGGCGTCGAGGCCGTAGGTGCGACGGGTGAGGGTGTAGAGCTTCCGACTGATCGCCTGGAGTGTTGCCCAGGCGTGGTCCAGCTGCTCCTGCTCCTCGGCGCTGATCGCCGTGGGCAGCGCCACGACTCGCCCAGGGAGGGGGGCGAACAGGAACCGCGCCCATTTGCCGGTGGGGTCGCCACCCTCCGCAAGCTCGGCCAGGATTTCGGGCTGAGTGTTGCCGTAGATGGAGAGATGGCAGCGGCTGTAGGTGCGATCGCTGCCGACCCTGATGGAGGTGAAGGCGTCGCCGTCATAAAGCTCCAGCAGCTGCTGCTCATCTCCGCCGCGGCCGCCTTTGTAGGCGTTGAGTGACTTGAACATGGCAGCGATCTCATCCCGAGCCACCAGCAGGCCCAGGCCGGCCTCCTCCTGGCGCGCGAGCTGGGCGGCGAGCCCCTCACCGGTGTAGTCCTGGATCTGCAGCCGCAGCTCTCGTGGTTCTGGCTCACGGTCGGTGGGTTTCTTGACGCCTCGATTGCGCTCCTTGATCGCGGCCACCTTGCGCTTGTGGTCCTCGGCCAGCTCCTGCCGGAGTGGTTGGGTTGGTGCTTCGATCAGCAGCCGCTGGAGGGGCGATTTCTTCGCGCCGGTCGCGCCGACGATGCAGGCGTAGAGGTTGACTGGCACCTCGAAGGTAGTGAGGGGGTTGCCACAGATGCGAGTACCAAGCTTCGCCAGGCCGGACTGACCGGCGAGGTAGGCAAGGGTGATGGAGGGATCGTCGTAGGGAAGGTGACGGGTGACGGTGCGAAGGGCCGTGGCGGTGGGTGCTGGCAATAGGTAGTCGAGGGTGAGCACCTGGGCCAGTTGGTGGCGCTCGATGTTGTCGCGGAGTGCGGTGGATTCGTCGGCCAGCTGGAGGTGCTGCTCCTGCTGATCGTGGAGCCCCGCGACCATGTTCCGCAGGGTTTGTTGGGGTGCGTCGTGTTCGGCGGAGAGGGCCTCGATCAGCTGCTCCCGCTCCACGGCGTCGATGCCGTCCTCCAGCGACTGCTGCAGCTTTGCGCGAGCGGCCGTCAGGTCGGGGGCTTTCATCGCGTCGCCCTCCTGCACCGGCAGGAAGGACCGGATGAACCACTGCGGCGAGTAGTGATTCGTGAGGGCCGGTGATCGATGAACAGCGACTTTTCACCGATGCAGTCGGCGTAGTAGCTCTCCAGAAAGGCCCACTGCTGACCATCGCGGCCGGTGATGGTGTCACCCTTCTTCAGCCCCTCGGGCGCGGAGAACTGGCCACCGTGGTAGCAGCTGACGAGCCGGCGGCCGTTGCTGGCGGTGGCGCGGGTGCAGGCGGCGCTGGTGTCCCTGCCGCAGATCGGGCACGGATGGCGAGGGCCGGAGCCTTGCCACCCTCCAGTGCCGCTGCCTAGCCCCTTTGTGCGCGGTGGTCGGCTTGGGTCGCCCTTGCCTCGGAGGGCTTCCACCTCGGCGCAGAGGGCGATTAGCGACGCCATCCATTCCTCGGCCGGTGCGCGGATGTCGGCGGGGTCGCCGGCCCAGTCGTACCAACCGCCGCTTTTCGTGTGGAAGCCCAGGACGATCACCTGCGCTCCCTGTTTGGCGTAGAGCTCCAGGGCTTGGCACTTGCCGTCGGCGTCCTTCTCACCGACGCGCAGCAGCACCTTGGTCTGGGGCAGGCGTGATCGCTGCTCTGGCGTCAGGCGGAACGGGATCTTGAACCGGTCGGGGTCGGTGGTGCGGGTGATGCGGAACAGCGCCGGATCCCTGGGGTCAAGGCCCCGGGCCTCGAGCCAGGCGACAGCTGCGGGGCCGTCGATGTCGAGCACGTCGAGGCCGCTGGGGCCGGTGTTGATGCAGGCGCCGATCACGGGCCTCGGGTCCATGGCAGCAATCGCCGCGGCCGTGAACCCTGGGTGGTTCTGCCACTCCTCGAGGCCGTAGCCGGTCTCCGGGTCTACGGGCACCTTCCGGTCGGGCGGCTTGGCACCTATTGGCAGCACCACTAGGCCGCGGCCTTCGAGGCGGTGGAGATGGTCGCGCCAGTCCGGCCCACCGACAGCGCCGGTACGATTAGGACAAGGTGTTTGCCTGTCAGACCCAGATCCCTTCCGTGCCACCGGAAGGGGGGTCTTTTCATGTCTGGCCATCGATCAGCTCTGGCCGCGGCCGGTGAGGAGGCGGCGGGAGCGCTTGGCCAGTTCGGCATCAACTGCTTCTGGATTCCAGAGAAGTGGCGGGCGCTCGGTGCCGGTGCCGATGGCGCGGAAATGGATGCCGGGACGCAGCACACCATCCCGGCGTAGTCGGCGCAGCGTCTGATCACTGACGCGCAGCGATTCGACCACCTCAGAGGTGTTCATTGTGAAGGTCATTTGAGCGGGTACAGGAGTTACTGCGTGGCGAACGAGCGGCCACGAATAGAAACTATCTGTCTAAGCCGGCCCGGGCAATACTATTTATGGAACGGTTCCTGTCGATCATTTCCAATATTTTCTGCTGCATCAGTTGTTGTACCTTTTCGTGCAGCTTCGGGGTATCAAGCCGGCGCCCGTAGGTCTGTAGGTGAACCTGAGGCGAATGACCCATCAGCTCGGCGGCCTCCCTGACGTGGAGGCCCAGGTCGATGCCGAGGCGCAGGGCGAAAGCGTGGCGCGTGGCGTAGCTGCTCACGTCTGGGGGCATGTGGAGGCGGCGGAGCTGCTTCGTCATCCGCTCGCCGGGGGAGGCCGCCGTCTGGCTCCACGGCGGCAGGCCGTGCTCCTTCCACCGGCCCAGCAGCCCATGGCAGTCCAGGGGCCAGCCAGCGGGGGGCACCGCCGGCACCTCCCGCGGCCGGGTCGCCCCCTTGCTCGAGACCTTGGCGCGAGTCACCACCGCCATCGGCTGCCCGCCAGCCCCTCCGGTGAGCTCCAGGCCTATCAGCTCCTGGGGGCGCAGCCCGAACACGATGAGGCAGTCCCAGGCCACCAGGTCGGCGGTGGTGAGCTTGCTCGCCTGGATCGCCTCGCGCAGTTGCTCGATCTCCTGATCAGTAATCGATCGCACCCCCCGGGGATCGGCCGCGGCCTTCCCGTTGCCGCGCAGCAGGGCCAGCTCCTCGGGCCATGGCCAGCCGGCCTCGCGCCAGAGGCGGCGCATCCGGTCGTGGGCCATCTGCCGCGCTCGGCTGTTCGCTGGCCACCGGCGGAGGGTGGCGGACAGCAGCGGTGCATCCTCCTGCCATGCCTCCGTCCCAGCGGTTTCGATCAGCGGGGCCAGGAAGGGGAGGTACATCCGCTGCCAGGTGCGGGGCGCCAGCCTTTCCCCCACCAGCTGCATTTCCAGGTCGCCCACCAGGCGGGTGAGGTTGTGACGTCTCAGCCTGTTGGAGTCGCCTTCCTGCCCCCCGCGCTCAGCCCATCGCCAGGTGCCCGCCATCACCGCGTCGAAGATGGCGCAGGCCTCAGAAAGGGCATGGGCGGCGGTGGCCGGCCCGGGCGGTGTGGTGAGGGTGACGGCCTGCCGGTTGCTGGTGCTGCCAGGCCGCGGCGGGAACTCATCGGAGCGCAGTCTGAGGCGGTCGCGGTGCTCCTCAATGAACCAGCCGGGGCGCCCCTGGCGGTGGCGCTTGAAGGAGCGGCTCAGGTCTGCCAGCCAGGCAGGTCGGGCAAGTGCCATGCGTCCCCCGGGGGAAATCTGGGGGAAATCATGGCAAAGGCTGACGGTTCTAGGGCGATCTTGGCCTGTCTCATGAGACGGGCCAGAGGCGGTGATCCGTTGCTGCGACTGGTCAAATCCCTGTCTGCGACTGGGAGAACCGAAACGCCCCCTGATGGATTCGAACCATCGACCGGCTGCTTAGAAGGCAGCTGCTCTATCCAGCTGAGCTAAGGGAGCACGGAGGGCATTGTGGCAGCGTTCCGAGGCCGGGCCACTCCTGTAGCCACCCGTACAGTGGGCAACCGCGCTCGAACCGTTCCATGGCCGCCACCCGGCTCAGCGACAGCCAGAAAACCGAACTGGTTGGGAGCTTCCGGGAGGGGTCCAGCAGCCAGGAGCTGGCGGATCGATTCGGCTGCAGCCCCAACACGGTCAACCGGGTGGTGCGCGCGGAGCTGGGGGACGCGGAGTACGAGCGCGTCAAGACCGAGCGCTCCCGGCGCCGCAGCCGGCCGTCGCTGGAGGCGGCCGAGCCCACCGACGCCCTGCAGACGGCCCTGGAGATCAGCAGCCCCGAGCTTCCCCCGGAACCGGCGGCCCTGGAACCCGATCCGGAAGTCGCTTCGGAATTCACCGAGGCCTTGGCCACTGAGGGGCCCGAGCCTGAGCCCGCCGCAGCACCCGCGCCCGCACCCCGCAAGGTCCTGCCCGATCCCCCCCGCCGCCTGTCCGTGGCGGCCCCGGTGCGGGCCGAGACGGTGGCGGAGGACGGCCCCGCCGTGCTCGCCATCGAGGATGCCGACGATTTCGGTGCCGATGACGACGACCTGCTCACCAGTGACGACAGCGACGACGACGGTGCCGACGGGGAGATCAACCCGTTCCAGCCGATCCCAGTGGTGCTGCTCGACGACGGTGCCCCGGCGGGGGGCGAAGGCCGGCTCCAGCCCCTGGCCACCGCTTCGCTGCCCGCCAGCGCCTACATGCTGGTCGACAAGACGGTGGAGCTGCAGGCCAGGCCCCTGAGCGAGTTTCCCGAGCTGGGCCGGCTGCCCGCCGCCGAGCTGGAGCGCCAGGCGCTGGTGGTGTTCCTCAACCCCCGCCAGGCCAAGCGCCAGTGCGGCCGCACCCAGCGCGTGATCAAGGTGCCCGACCTCAAGGTGTTCGAGCTCACGGCCCCCTACCTGCTGGCCCAGGGCATCAGCCGGGTGGTGATCGAGGGAGCCCTCTACGCCCTGCCGGGCAGCTGAGGCGAGGCCTCAGCCTTCGTCGGCGGGGCCGTTGCCGGGCAGCAGCAGCGCCGCGCTGGCGCCACCGCTGATCACCCCCAGCACCAGGGCCACGCCCACGATGAAACCGGCCGGCAACGGGGCGCTGCGGGCGAAGCCGAAGCGCAGCTGGGGCCGCTCCTCCAGGTTCTGGGCCCCCAGGCAGAGCAGGGCCAGCAGCAACGTGCCACCCAGCAGGCTGCCGCACAGGAGGCGCAGGCGCAGGAGCATCACGGCGTCGCAGGGGGAGGGGAGCAGTCTGCCGGTTCCTGGTGCAGCAGGGCATAGAGGGCCCGGCGGCTGTGGCCGCTGCTGCCGGCCAGGGTGCGGGCGGCCTCCCGGTTGCTGAGGCCGCCCGCCACCAGCGCATCAAGGGCGCGGCGCAGGGCGGTTTCGTCCCAGACGGGGGCCGCCGCCGGCGGGGCACCGCCCAGCACCAGCGTGCACTCCCCCTGGGGCGGGGTGCGTTGGAAGTGCGCCAGGGCCGCCGCCACGCTGGGGCCCACCTGCTCCTCGTGGCGCTTGGTGAGCTCCCGGGCCACCTGCAGGGGTCGGTCGCCGAGCACCGCAAGCAGGTCTTCGAGCAGGGCCAGCAGCCGGTGGGGGGCTTCGAACAGCACGATGGTGCGCTCTTCGCCGGCCAGGGCCTCCAGCCGCTGGCGCCTGGGGCCGCCCTTCGGCGGCAGGAACCCCTCGAAGCAGAAGCGGCCCGTGGGCAGGCCGCTGCTGACCAGGGCGGTGGTGACGGCGCTGGGGCCGGGGATGCAGATCACCTGGCGGCCGGCGGCGCGGGCGGCCGCCGCCAGCTCCTGGCCCGGATCCGAGACCCCCGGCAGGCCGGCATCGCTGATCAGGGCGATCGCTTCCCCCGCCTCCAGGGCCGCCAGCAGCTGGGGGATGCGGGCCGTCTGGTTGTGCTGGTGGAAGCTCAGCAGCGGCACCCGCAGGCCCAGGTGGTGCAGGAGCAGACCGCTGCGGCGGGTGTCCTCGCAGGCGACCCTGCTGGCCCCCGCCAGCACCCGCCGGGCCCGGGGGGAGAGGTCGTCGAGGTTGCCGATGGGGGTGCCCACCAGATAGAGGACGCCGGCGGCGGGTTCGTGCTCCTGCACCGGTTCCTGCACAATGCCTGTTTCCCGTTCCCATGATGCCGTCTCCCTTCGCCCTGCCCGACGGCATTGGCTGCGAACCCCTGCTGGCGGAGCTGCGCCGTCTGGCCTGGGGGGCGGCCGACATCCTGCGGGCCTACGCCCGCGGCGAGGTGCCCCCCTACGGCTTCCCGCCGGCCCTGAGTGTCGACCATGGCGGCGAGGGGCCGGTGTCGGCGGCGGATCTGGCGGTGAACCGCTGGCTGCTCGATGGCCTGGCGGCGGCCTTCCCGGCCGCCGGCTGGACCCTGCTCAGTGAGGAGACCGCCGCCGAGGTGCTGGTGCCGGGCCAGTCGCTGGACGCCGAATGGCTGTGGATCCTCGATCCCCTCGATGGCACCAAGGATTTCCTCCAGGGCACCGGGGAGTACGCCGTCCACCTGGCGCTGGTGCACGGCCAGCGACCGGTGCTGGGGGTGGTGCTGCTGCCGGAGCCGGAGGAGCTCTGGTTCGGGCTGCTGGGGGGCGGTGGGGCCGGCACCGGGGCCGGGGAGGCCTGGCGGGAGAACCGGGCCGGCGAGCGCTTCGCCCCGGCGCTGAGCCGCCGAAGCCAGGATCTGGTGCTGGTGGCCAGCCGCAACCACCGCGATGCCCGGCTGGAGCAGCTGCTGGCCGACCTGCGGCCCGCCCGCAGCCTGGCGATCGGCAGCGTCGGCGGCAAGGTGGCCACGATCCTGCGGGGGGAGGCCGATCTGTACATCTCGCTCTCCGGGAAGAGTGCCCCGAAGGACTGGGACATGGCGGCCCCGGAAGCGGTGCTGCGGGCCGCCGGTGGCGGCTTCGACCATGCCGATGGCCGGCCGTTGCTGTACAACACCGGCGACGTGCGCCAGGCGGGCTGTCTGATCGCCAGCAACGGCCCCGCCCATGCCGAGATCTGTCGCCGGGCGGCGGCGGCGATGGCGACGATCGATCCCGGCTTCCCTGTCTGAGGGCCTGGCCATGGGGCCAGGCCCGTAAGGATCAGACCGGCGCCGGCTCCTGCTGCTCCACGCCCCGCAGGGTGAGGTTGATGCGGCCGCGGTTGTCGATCTCCCGCACCCGCACCGTCACCTGGTCGCCGACGTTGACCACGTCTTCGACCTTCTCGACCCGGGATTCGGACAGCTGGGAGATGTGGATCATCCCCTCCTTGCCGGGCAGGATCTCCACGAAGGCACCGATCGGGATCACCCGGGTGACCGAACCGTTGAACACCTCCCCTTCGCTGACGCGACGGGTGAGGCCCTCGATGATGCGCTGGGCCTCCTCGGCGGCGGCGCCGTCATGGCTGGCGATCGTGACGATGCCGCCATCCTCGATGTCGATCTTGGTGTTGGTGCGCTCGGTGATGCCCTTGATGGTGCGGCCGCCGGGGCCGATCACCGTGCCGATCAGTTCGGGATCGATGCGGAAGCTGAGCAGGCGCGGGGCATGGGGGGAGAGGACATCGCGGGGCTTGTCGATGGCCTCAAGCATCTTGCCGAGGATGTGCAGCCGGGCCGGACGGGCCTGGTTGATCGCTTCGGCGATGGTCTTGATGGCCAGGCCGGTGATCTTCATGTCCATCTGCAGGGCGGTGATGCCCTTTTCGGTGCCGGCCACCTTGAAGTCCATGTCACCGAGGAAATCCTCGATGCCCTGGATGTCGGTGAGGATCCGCACCTCCTCGCCCTCCTTGATCAGACCCATGGCGGCGCCGCTGACGGGGGCCGCCAGGGGCACGCCGGCGTCCATCAGGGCCAGGGTGCTGCCGCAGACCGAGCCCATCGAGGTGGAGCCGTTGGAGCTGAGGCACTCCGAGACCACCCGCAGCACGTAGGGGAAGCTCTCCTTGGAGGGCAGCACGGGAATCAGGGCCCGCTCGGCGAGGGCGCCGTGGCCGATCTCGCGGCGACCGGGGGAGCGCATCGGCCGGGTCTCACCGACCGAATAGGGGGGGAAGTTGTAGTGGTGCAGGTAGGTCTTCTCGCTGTTGGGGTTGAGGTCGTCCATCTCCTGGGCGTCGCTCGGGGTGCCGAGGGTGGCGCAGGAGAGCACCTGGGTGAGCCCGCGCTGGAACAGGCCCGAGCCGTGGACGCGCTTGGGCAGCACGCCGGCGGCGGCCTGGATCGGGCGCACCTCGTCGAGGCTGCGGCCATCCACCCGCTTGCCCTCGACGATGATCTGCTGGCGCATCAGCTTCTTGGTGAGGCCCTTGTAGGTGTTGCCCAGCAGCTTGCCGTTGCTGCCCACGGCCACCTTGATCGGATCCTCGCCGTCGAGGGCGGCGATCTTCTCGCCCACCTCGGCCTTGATGGCGTCGAGCTTCTCGTCCCGTTCGGCCTTGGTCTGGCTGAACTGTTTGAGCACCTCACCGATGCCCTTGGCGCATTCCTTCTCAAGGAAGGCGGGCAGGGCGGGGTCTTCGCTGCGATCTTCGGGCAGCACCTGCTCGATGCCGAGCTCCTTGAGCAGGGCCAGCTGGGCGCGGATCAGTTCGCCCACGGCCTCGTAGCCGAAGTCGATGGCCTCGATCACGTCCTGTTCGGGCAGCTGGTTGGCGCCCGCCTCCACCATCACCACGCCGGAGGGGGTGCCGGCCACCACCAGGTCGAGCTCGCTGCGCTCGATCTCCCGGAAGCTGGGATTGAGCACGAAGTCGTCACCCAGCAGGCCGACGCGCACGGCGGCCATGGGCCCCATGAAGGGGATCTTCGCCAGCAGGGTGGCCATGGAGGCGCCGGTGACGGCGAGGACGTCGGGGGGAACCCGCTCGTCCAGGGACATGCAGGTGGCGACGATCTGCAGGTCGTCCCGCAGCCAGCCTGGGAACAGGGGCCGCATCGGCCGGTCGATCAGGCGGCAGGTGAGGGTGGCCCGTTCCGGGGGACGCGCTTCCCGGCGCATGAAGCTGCCGGGGATGCGCCCGGCGGCGTAGAGACGCTCCTCGTAGTCGCAGATCAGGGGGAGGAAATCGATGCCGTCGCGGCCTTTCGAGCGGGTGGCGGTGACCAGAATTGCCGTATCACCGCATTCCACCATCACCGAGCCCCCGGCCTGGGGCGCAAATCGGCCGCTGGTCAGCCGGATCTCCCGACCATCGAAGGAGATCGACTGAGTGTGTCCTTGCACTGGGCGTTATGTCCGTTTTGTTGTCGCCGACCATTCTCGCACCCGCCGTTCCGGGCCATGAAGAAGGCGCCCTCGCGGGGCGCCTGATGCGACGGAAAGCCGTTGCGGCGGAAGGGCCTAAGCCCCCGGCTCACCAGCTCGACTTGACCACGCCGGGGAGCTCACCCTTGTGGGCCCGCTCGCGCAGCTGGTTGCGGCAGAGGCCGAAATCGCGGTAGTAGCCGCGGGGCTTACCGGTGGCCCAGCAGCGGTTGCGGATGCGGTTGGGGGCGCTGTTGCGGGGCAGCGACTGCAGCTTGCGGTGGATCTCCAGGCGCTCCATCGGATCGCCGGCCGCATCGAAGGCCTCCTTGAGGGCGGCACGGCGCGCTGCGAAGCGCTCCACGATCTTGCGGCGCTTCACGTCACGCGCGATCATCGACTTCTTCGCCATGCGGCCGGAGGAGGGGGAAACTTCAGCCTGTCACCTTACCTCTTGGAGCGTCCGTCCCGGGTCAGGGGCCCGGGTGGCTGGGGCAGAGGTCGGCCAGGCCGCAGCCTGCGCAGCGGGGTTTGCGGGCCACGCACACGGCTCGGCCATGGAAGATGAGCCGGATCGAGAGGGTCTCCCACTCCGGCCTGGGCACCAGTTTCATCAGGTCGGGTTCGATCTTCTTCGGGTCGACGTGGCGGGTGAGCCCGAGCCGGTGGGCCAGCCGCTTCACGTGGGTGTCGACGGTGACGCCGGCGTTGATGCCGAAGGCGTGGGCCAGCACCACGTTGGCGGTCTTGCGGGCCACCCCCGGCAGGGGCAGGAGCTCCTCCATCGAGGCGGGCACGGCGCCGCCGTGCCGCTCCATCAGCAGCCGGGAGGCGGCCACGATGTGCTTCGCCTTGTTGCGGTAGAAGCCGGTCGACTGCACGTAGGGCTCCACCGCTTCGCTCTCGACGGCGGCGGCGGCGGCGGCATCGGGGAAGCGCTCGAACAGGGCCGGGGTCACCTTGTTGACGCGTTCGTCGGTGCACTGGGCCGAGAGCATGGTGGCCACCAGCAGCTCCCAGGGGGTGCGCCAGTCGAGGGAGCAGGTGGCTTCGGGGTAGAGGACGCCGAGCCGCTCGAGGATCAGCGGCGCCCGGGTGCGGGGGCTGGGGAAGCGGGGCACCTCAGCGGCTGAGCAGCTGCTGGATGGCGGGCAGCTGGCTGGTGTCCTTGACGATCAGCACCAGGGAGAGGCCCACCAGGAAGACGAACCCCGACTGCATGAAGGCCATCTGGTAGCGGTCGGAGAGGGGGCGGCCCCGCACCCCCTCCAGCAGCAGCAGGGCGAACTGGCCGCCGTCGAGCAGGGGCAGCGGCAGGGCATTGAGCACCGCCAGGTTGATCGAGATCAGGGCGGTGAACAGGAACAGGCTGCTGCCCCCCTGGCTGGCCAGGGACGCCCCCATCTCGACGATCTTCACTGGGCCCGACACCTGGGGGGCGGTCTCACCGAAGTGGGTGAGCAGGGTGCCGAAGCCCTCCACGGTGCGGCGGGTGAGGGCCACGAAGTCGTGGTTGGCCTGCAGGATCGGCTCCAGGGGGCTGGTGGGGGCCCGGAAGGACTCGCTGCCGTTGGGCTGCAGCTGGGCGCCGATGCGGCCGATGCCGCCGCTGTCGGAAGGGGTGAGGGGCAGGGTCACCGTGGTGCCGTTGCGGTCGGCCTGCAGGCGCAGGGTGCGGCCGGGGGCGTCCTTGATGCGGCCCACCAGGGCCATCACCGCCTCCTGGCCGCCGGCCAGGGGGGTGCCATCCACGGCCACGATGCGGTCGCCGGGCTGGAGGCCGGAACCGGCGGCCGCCTGGCCGGGCTGCACGGCGGCCACCACGACGCCGGGGATGGTGCTGAAGCCGGAGGGGATGCCCAGCACCAGGCCCTGGGCCAGCAGCACGCTCCAGGCGAGCAGCAGGTTGGCGATCACGCCGGCGGCGATCACCAGGGCCCGCTGGGCCAGGGGCCGGTTGCGCATCAGGTCGGGGTCGTCGGCGGGGATGGGGCTGTCCTCCTCGTCATCGGGGAAGGCCACGAATCCCCCCAGGGGAATGGCCCGCAGGGCGAACAGCACCCCGCGGCGCCGCCGCTCGATCAGGGCGGGACCGAAGCCGATCGAGAAGCCGCTGACCCGGATGCCCTGCCAGGTGGCGGCGAAGAAATGGCCGGCCTCGTGCACCACGATCAGGCCCGCCAGGATCGCCAGCGCCGTCAGTACACCCATTCCATCTCCCGGTTGCATGGGCTTCATTCTGCGGGAGCCGCTCCGGTACCGCGGTCATGGCACGGCGGCGCAGGGGGGATAGCATCGACGTGTCGAAGACGACGTCTGCCTGCATGTCCCCGGAACAGACCGACGGCGAACCGAAGCTCGAAGAATTGCGCACCGCGCTTCGTCACGTCCTTCCCCCGGGGGTGTCGGCGAGCATCCGGTTGGGTTCCGGTCGCACGGTGTACGTCACGGTGGGTGACATCAGCCGCACCGGAGCCTGTGTGGTCCGGCGCGGATCGCTGGAGGTGCTCGCCAACGAAGAGGTGCTTCTTGACGTGAGTGACTACGAGCAGCACCAGAGTGTTTCCCTGCCGGCCCGGGTGCAGTGGGTCAACACCAGGAGTTACAACACCCTCGTGGGACTTGTGTTCACCGAAGGGCCCCTGTTGCCGGGAACGATGTTGGATCAATACCTCGACAAAACACTGATGGTGAAACATTCCTTCGACGCCTGACGTCCCCGCGACGGGAATTGTTGAAGCACCGGATGTTTTTTGTCGTTGCATCTTTTTGCGTCACGGCGAGACAATGGCCTTGACGGGGGGCGGCTGCGGCCCGGTTTCTCCGGCCAGGGCAACCCACAACCCTCCCGGTGACTGAACCCATGGCCCGGGTAGTGACCGGCGGCTTGGGGCCTTGCTAGCATTTTTCTAAAGGATCATTGACATCGGCATCGCTCGCATGAACCGGCGCTATGGAGTGCGTTCTCCCCTCTCCCCAGGGGCACGCTTGGTCAGAACCAGGCTGATTCTTCATCTGTTCACCGTTCATTCACGGAAAGAACAGCAAGTCGGCTCCACGATGGTGGCCGGCCTGCTGGTGATCCTGGCGCTGCTGGTCGGTTCCCTGGGGCTGGTGGCGATGGTCAACGGCTCCAACCTGGCCTCCTTCGGCAGTGGTGAGAGCCGTGATGCGCAGCAGGTGGCAGAGGCCGGCGCCGATCAGATCATCGCCACCTTCAACCAGCCGGAGAATCGTCAATTGCTGGTGGCGGGGAGCACGCCCCCCAATCAGTGGAGCACCACCAATGCGGCCCTGCAGAGCCCCTGCATCTCCACCACCAATACCCGTCCCGGAACCAGCAATGGCTTCCCAACGGCGCGCGCCGTCAACTTCGCCAACGGTCAGTTCCGCGATCTCACCAATGTCGACCAGGTCAACCAGGGTGATCGCCGCTTCCGCCTGGTGTCGATTCGTTATTCCACGGGTGTGCCCGGCAGCACCGATCGGCGGGCGGTGTACCGCACCTTCGCCGCCAATGGCACGGCCCTGAGCCAGGGCGGAACGATCCCGTCGGGGAGCACGTTCAACACCCTGCTGAACCTCGACGACCCCGATGGTGGCGGCGCCCTGCGGGCGGGCACCCACACGGGCTACATCGCCGTCACCGTGGAGGGCCAGCTCTACCGGGCCGACGGCACCTATTCCACCGCCACCATCACCAAGGAGTTCGAGGTGCTCCCCAAATGCTGCGGCGGTTCCTTCGGCAGCAATGCCTCCGGTGGCTCCACCACCGGTGCCTCGGCGGCCGGTGCTCTGGGCGCCGACAGCCGTTTCTGCGGCATCGAGTTCGGCCTGATCACCGGCATCAACGGCGGCCGCTTCTTCTCCCAGCTGGCCAACGACCGCTACACCCGCCGCAACACCGCCGGCCAGGTGGTCAACATCGGCTCGATCCTGGGCATCATCGCTGCCCCCACCCACACCTGGGACCGAACCACGGATCAGGTGGTGGGAGGGCGCCAGGTGGGCTTCCGCATGGTGCCCAACACCCGGGACACCGCCAACGATCTGATGCCGGGCGTTCCGGCGGGCAACCTCGCCGCCTTTGGTGTTCCCAGCTTGCCTGCCAACCCCTGTCCCATCAGCTGGGGAGACGCGGCTTCGATCGCTGGACGGGCCGCCTCCTGCATCCCGGTGGTGCCCCTCTTCCTGTCGTCGGGCCTTCCCTCCATCTCCAGCAAATACACCTACAACTGGACGTCGGGGGGCTACCCCGACACGGTCAGCAAGCAGACGGTCAACTCCGCCAGCAAGGGCGGCTACCCCCAGATCGTGGCGGACGTGGCCGGGGATGCCTCCGTCAACGTCTGGTTCCGGGGCAATGGCGCCACCAGCCCCAACGAGATCACCCCGGGGCCCTTCCTGGAGTACTGCAACACCAAGTACCTCACCGGTAATGCCTGCTCCTCGGTGTTCAACGGTTCCACCGTGCACACCTGGGCGGTGATCTCCAGGCCCGGTGCCGTCACCGGTGGCATCGGGGATGACTTTGCCTCCAACAGCCTGTCGGGCTATACGGCCAACAGCACCCCGCGCTGGCCCACCATCTGGGAAGAGCGGGATCAGGACGGTGCGGGCGTCGCCACGGGCGATCTAACCATCACCGGCGGCCAGGTCAGATTCCAGGATATTGGTACCAACTATGTCATCACGTTCCTCAATGCTCCGGCCATTGCCCGTGCCGTCAACCTGTACGGCCTGCGAACGCCCGTGCTGGAGTTCAAATACACCCCATCTGGGCCTAATCCTCCCTCGTCATATTCGACAGCTTCGGCCCTCCGGCTGGACTACAGCTTCACCAGCCCTGTGACCACTAATCAGTCCATCACGACAGATAGCGGTTGGGTGCAGATGGCCACGGTCCGGGCTGATGGTGTTGTCGCCGTCTCCAACGGTGCCACCGGTGCCAACTGCACCCTCTCCGGGTCTACCTACACCTGCCGGATCGGTTTCCCCCAGGCGGCGATGACACCCGCCGCCGACAACACCTCCACCAACCGTTTCAGTCACTTCGTCAAGTTCCGGATTCGGGCCAACAGCAACTTCAATAACGGCTCAGGGAGCATCACCGCCGTCATCCTCGACGACGTTGCCATCAAAAGCTCCACCGCCGGGGCGGCTGCGGAATATCGCAACTTCTGTGAATACAGCCCCAGCTTCCCGGACACGGCGAATTTTCAAGGTGGTTTCCATTGTCTCGGCCCCAGCGTCGACATGACCAACCTGGGCAATGTCCTGTGGATGGATACAACCGATTACTCCACCACCTTCTACTACAACCGAGATACGGACACCCGTGGCATCAACGGCAACGACCCCCTGATCAACCTGGTCGGCGGAGCCACGATGGCCAATGTCATCTGCGCCCGGGCCAACCCGTCGACCACGGCGCCCGTGGAGAACTGCAAGACGCTGGTGCCAGAGAACGAGTTCAACCCGGTCGGGGAATACGACCGCTTCAACATGTTCGGTCGCGACACCGCACCGGGGAACACCTGCACCGACCTCAACCTCAGCGGCCAGCCCTGCAACCAGATCATCGCCATCGGCGCCGACTCCAGCGCCAGCTCCGCCAACCGCTCCCGCATTGCCGGGGCCTGGTTCTACTTCCCCTGGGGGCTGTTCTCCTTCGCCACCAACGGGTGCAGCTCGATTCCGGCCATTCCTCAGGTTGAGTTTGATGGCGATGACAGCTGGAACTTCGGCGGCAGACTCTGGGCCCGCACCATCTATGCCTGCGGCCAGAACCATTTCCGGGTTCCCCCCTCGGCATCCTCCAGCCTCACCCAGCTGGTGGGCGTGGCCAACTCCGCCGATGTCACCTACATCGGCTGGGAAGGGGTCGATTGGGTGGCGCGGGCCCCAACGGCGGCGCGCAAGGGCTTTTCCCTGAACTAGGCGCATGACACCCACACCCTTCCGACCCACCCCAACCTCCTCCCTCGTCGTCGCCGCGGGGTTCGGAATTGTCGAGCCTCTGGTGCTCACGGCCATTCTGCTGCTCGTTGTCGTCTCCACGGCCACCGTCTTCAACAGCGTCAACCGCCGAACCATCTCCACCCAGCAGCAGGTGGTGATGCAGGCCTCGATCGACGACAACCTGCGCCAGATCAAGACCCTTGCCCGCCGGTTCACCTGCTGTTCAGGGGTCTGCACCACCACCCCTCCCACCACCTTCGGCGTCATCAGCGGAGTGACGCAACCCTGCGCCACCAACAACCCGCTGGACGATCGCTACTACTTTCCCCAGGTGGACCTTGCCACCACGACGGCGAACTTCGCCAACACCACCACTGCCTCTGAGCCCCTCGCCGTGGAGCAGCTGTGCTCGGTGGCCAACAACACCAACTTCATGACGCCGTTCCGCGACGCCGTGAATGCGTTGCCCCAGCCGACGAACGCCACCCGGGCCACGGCGATTCAACCCGAGCGTGTGCTGCGGGTGACCTTCACCGACAACAACAACGCCAACAGGGTGACGCGGGTGGAGAACATCATCCCCCACATGTCCTATTACTGCCCATGAGGATGAACGCGAAGGCCGTTCGACGACCCAGGCGACCCCAGGCCTTCACCATGGTCGAGCTGATGATCACGGTCGCGGTGATCGGGATCCTCGGCTCGCTGGCCTTTGCCTCGTCGCAGGTCTTCCTGCGCCGTGACCAGGCCAATGCGGCCGCGGCGGAGCTGGTGGGTTGGCTCGAGGCCATGTCCGGACGCGCTGGTGCCTACGGTCCCTGCACGGTGCAACTCACCACGGCCAATGGGCTGGCACCCGGCGCCACGTTCGCCACGCTTCAGAGTGGCGATTCCCGCTGCACCTCCCAGGCCAACCTGACCCTTCCCACCACGGACGGCAATCGCACCTACAACGTGGCCGTGGCGGGAGGCAGCACGGTGGTGTTCACCACCCGCGGTGGCGCCGTGGCCAATGGGGTGGAGTCCGTCGTCAAGATTTCGGTGAACAACCAGCTGCCCCTGCGTTGCGTGAGGATCGGATTCGGCACCATCAGCACCGGCATCAACAACACCACGGGCGATGTCACCCAGACCTGCACCACATGGGAGCGCACCTGATGAGATCCATCGTTGCCATCAAGCGCTCCAGCGGTGGCTTCACCCTGGTGGAGCTGCTCATCGGTGGTGTCATCTCCGCCATCGTGCTGGGATCCGTCGCCGTTCTTGGGGTTCAGCAGCTTCGCCTGGCCGACCGTGTGTATGCGCTCACCACGCTCAACCGCAACTTCCGGCGCATTTCTGACCTGCTGAAGGTGGAGGCGGGTGAGGCCTGCATCCTGCGCGGCGGTGCCAACCCCCGCACAACGGCCACCCTGCCGGACACCCCCTGCAAGCCAGAGAATCCCTCCGTTTGTGCCCCGGGTACGGCCACCTTCACCGACCTTCGGATGCTGATTCCCATTCAGGGTGCCAATAATACTATCAGCTACAACGTCGTCAGGTATTATCTCAGCGGCAATGAGTTGCTCCGCGACGGCCCCCAGGTGGGCACCGATGGACTGCTGACCACCACGACCACCACCGGCAGCCGGGTGTTGGGGAATGTCTCCACATTCGCTGCCAGGATTTCTGCCGATTGCACCTGGGTCAGCATCGATCTGGGTCTGAGTGTTCCCGGTTCTACGGATGTGGAAACACGAACGCTCACTCTCTATTCTGGAGCGTCCGAGAGCATTAATTGATTTGGGTCAGCCCTCCTGGGACCACGGATATCACTCCTCCACCTCCTACACAAGTGCGTTCTACCGGGAGCTGACGCCCAGCTGGCTCGACTTCGCCGCCCTGCTCAAGGGGCACCTGCCGCCCCGCGAGGCGGAGGGCGATCCCTTTGTCTTCCTCGACCTCGGTTGTGGCACCGGCTATTCCCTCGTCCTGCTGGCCTCGCTCTATCCGGAGGGTCGCTTTTTCGGTGTTGATTTTCATCCCGACCATGTGGCCCATGGCCTTGATCTGGCGCGCCGGGCCGGGCTGAAGAATGTGGAGATCATCGAGGCCGACTTCCTGACGTTGGCCGCTGCGACCGCGTCGCTGCCCTGGCCGGCCGGCGGTTGTGATTATGTCGTGGCCCATGGCATCGCCACCTGGGTCACCGAGCCCGTGCAGCGGGCCCTCCTTTCGGTCGCGTCGGCCTCCCTGCGTCCGGGGGGATTGTTGTACTGCTCCTACAACACCTACCCGGGCTGGCTGGCACGCACCACGTTTCAGCAGCTGGTGGCGCTGGATCTCCCCTCGGCCGGTCAAGGCGATGGGGGCCGTCGCTTTCACGGGGCCGCCCACCTCCTGACCCACCTCCTCGGTGACGACGCCCAGCCCTCCCCCCTGGGGGCGTCGTTCCCTGGCTTGCGACGGGAGCTGCAGTCGATGACGTTTGCGCCCGTCGATTACCTCTGCGGTGAATACGCCAATGCCGGCTGGTGTCCCCTGTATGTCACGGAGATGCATGGCCGCTGCCGGGAGCACAAGCTGTCGTTTCTGGGGTCGGCCACCTATTCCGAATCCCTGATCGAACTGCTGCCGCCGCCGGTGCGCGAGGTGGTGGTCAAGGAACCGAGCAACGGGGCCCGGGAACTTCTGATTGATCTGGCCACCAACAAGGCCTTTCGCCGCGATGTCTTGACCAAGGGCCACGTGCGGCTGACCCAGCAGGAATGGAGCCGGCGGCTGGCCCGGACCTCCTTCTGCCTGATGCAGCCCCCGGACAACTGGGTTTCCCTGGCCCCGGAGACCCTGCGGTTCAGGGCCACCTTCGGGGACATCCAGGGGGATCCGAAGGCCTATGGGCCCGTGCTCTCGGCCATCGCCGCCGCCCCCGCAGGCTTCGACTCCCTCCTGGCCATCAGCCATCAGTCGCGCGGGGAACTGGTGGTGATGCTCTCGCTGTTGCTGGAGGCCGGCAGCATCGGCTTCGACCGTGGCTCCGCCGGCTCCAAGGCGGCGGCTTCGGTGCAGCGCCTCAACCAGATCCTGCTCGATCGGATGCAGGAGGGGCGTTCCTACACCCAGCTGGCCCTGCCTGCGGTGGGTTCAGCGGTGCCGTTCTCCGTGCTGGAAACCCTGATCTTCAAGGCACTGAACGACCAGCTCGAAGAGCCGATGCTGAGCAGCTGTGTGCTGTTGTGGCTCAAGGAGATTGATGTGCAGCTGCTGGGCCACGACAACCAGTTGATCACCGACACGCCTGCCCAGATCGAACGCATCCAGGCGATCGCCGCCACGGTCGTCGCCAGCAAGGCCCCCATGATCCAGCGCCTGGGTGGCCTGCCCGCCGCCCGCCTCACCCCTTCCCGATCCACTCCGTCCCGACGTAAGGCACCAGGGCGGAAGGAATCCTGACGCTGCCATCGGCCTGCTGGCCCGCCTCCAGCAGGGCGGCCATGGTGCGACCCACCGCCAGGCCACTGCCGTTGAGGGTGTGCAGCAGGCGGGTGGTCTTGCCGTCCCGGAAGCGGATCGAGGCCCGGCGCGCCTGGAAATCGCCGCAGGTGCTGCAGCTGGAGATCTCCCGGTAGGTGCCGGCCCCCGCCAGCCACACCTCCAGGTCGTAGGTGCGGACGGCGGAGAAGCCCAGATCGCCCGTGCACAGCTCCAGGCGCCGGTAGGGCAGCTCCAGGGCCTCGAGGATCGCTTCGGCGTCCGCGGTGAGCTGCTCGTGGGCCGCTTCCGAATCCTCGGGGCGGCAGAACCAGTAGAGCTCCACCTTGTTGAACTGGTGCAGGCGGATCAGGCCCCGGGTGTCGCGGCCGTAGGAGCCCGCCTCGCGGCGGAAGCAGGGGGTGTAGGCGGCGTACTTGAGCGGCAGCTGCTCGGCGCTGAGCACCTCGCCCCGGTGCAGCGACGTGATCGGCACCTCGGCGGTGGGGGTGAGCCAGAGGTCGTCCTCGGCGCAGCGGAAGCTTTCCTCGGCGAACTTCGGCAGCTGGCCGGAGGCGGTGAGGCTGGCGGTGTTCACCAGGACCGGCGGCAGCACCTCGGTGTAACCCCGTTGGCTGTGGCGATCGAGCATGAAGTTGATCAGGGCCCGCTCCAGCCGGGCCCCCTGGCCCAGCAGCGTCACGAAGCGGCTCTGGGCGATGCGCACCGACCGCTCGGTGTCGACGATGCCCAGCCGCTCGGCAATCTGCCAGTGCTCCTGGAGCTCCTCGCCCGCGGCGGCGACGCGGGGCGTGCCCCAGCGCTTCACCTCCACGTTGTCGGCCTCGCTGCGGCCCGTGGGGCAGAGGGGCGACGGCAGGTTGGGCAGCACCATCAGCTGCTCAAGCAGCTGCGCCTCGATCCCCTTCTCCTGTTCCTCAAGCTCCGCCACCTGTTGCTTGATGCGGTTGCCCTGCTCCCGCAGCTCCCTCACCTCCTCCCCTCCCGGGGCGGCTCCGGCCCGGATCCGCTCGCCCACCTCCCGTCCGATGCGGTTGCCCTCCGCCTGCAGCTCGCTGCGCCGCTGCTCCAGATCGCGGGCCTCCAGGGCCAGTTGCCTGAGGCCCGAGAGGTCGGTGGCCAGGCCGCGCCGCGCCAGGGGGGCGGTGATCAGCGTCGGGTCGTTGCGCAGCAGGCGCTGATCCAGCACGGGTGGGCCCATCGTCTTGGGGCAGCCTACGGACCGGGGGTTCCCTCCAGCACGTGGCGATCGCAGCGGCTATAGGCCTCGGCGGCGGTGGGCAGCAGATCCATGCCGTTGCGGATCTCCGGCGGCAGCAGCCGTTCCAGCTCCGCCACCGCCGCGTCATAGGCCTCCTGGGCGGCGCGGTATTCCTTGCTGGCGGGGGTGTGGTGTTTCTGGGCCACCATCCAGGGCTTGGCGGCGTTGCTCAGGCGGGCCGAGGCGGCCTGCACGTCGTCCTGGTGCACCCGGCAGTAGCGGTAGCGATCGATGGGCGCCGGCGTCGGCGCCGGGGCTGGGGGAGCCGCCGCCACCGCCGGGGGGTCCTTAGGGCCTTCGCGGATGGCGGCCAGGCAGGCGGCATTGCGCTGCAGCGCCTGCTCGGGGCTGGGGGCGCTTTCGGCCTCACGCCGGCAGGCGCTGCGCTGCTCGTCGCTCACCTCCACCGCGGGCCGCTGGCAGCTGATCAGCAGCAGGGGTAGCAGCAGCAGGACAGGGTGCGGGCGGCGCATCGGGGTGGGGGATGGGCTCAGGGGTAGCTGGAGGTGCGGGAGCGGCTGGAGCTGGACAGCCCCGTGAACGACGCCCCCAGCCCGTCGCTGAGGGCCAGGGTGTAGGTGGGCTCCCGGCTGTTGGCGATCGTGGGCAGGAATGAATCCACGTTGGTGAGCAGCACCGCGGCCACGTTCGGGGTGCCCGCGGCGAGATTCAGGGTGCCGTTGTCGTTGATGGGCGGGCCCGACCTGGTCAGGGTGCGGCTGCCGGCGTCGAAGGCGTAGGTGATCGTCTGGCCGCCCGAGAGGTTGAGGGTGAGGGAGGTGCCGGAGACGGCCGTCGCCGAGGCGGACTCGGTGATCTCACTGTCGAGCAGGTGGTTGATGCGGCCCCAGTGGTCCTGCAGGCGCCGGACCGATTCCTGCTGGGCGGAGACCCGGATCTGGGTCACCATCACATTGCTGCCGGTGGCGAAGATCACCCCCATGATCAGCGAGGTGATCAGCAGTTCCACCATCGTGAAGCCCGGCGGCCGGCGGCGCCGGCGTCGGTCGCGGTGACCTCGGGAATCGGGGGTGCGGTGGGTCATGGCTTCAGAGGGTGCCGCCGTAGCTGTTGTCGGGACAGGTGCCGGCGTTGGAGTTGCTGGCTCCGACGCTGATCAGGCCGAGGCCTTCGGAAATGCGCACGCAGCGCAGGGGGCCGGTGCTGCCCGCCAGGGAGATCGTGATCACCACCGGGCTGTCGAGCTGGGTGTTGGCGGCCGCCCCGTTGACCGTGCCGCGGGGGGTGAACTTGAAGCTGGTGCTGCCGCCCGGGGTGACCGCATAGCTGGAGTTGCCGAGGCTGCCGCCGATCTGCAGCGGCTGGCCGGTCAGGCAGTTGTTGGCGATGCTCGGGTTGGCGGTGGCGCCGGTGGCCAGCAGTTCCGAGGCGGTGGCGAGGGTGGCGCCGGCCGCCAGGCTGCCTCCGCTGATGGTCACCTGGCAGGCGTTGCCCTTGAGGGAGGTGCGCCGCACCGTCTCCAGCCAGCCCGCCAGTTCGGTGGCCACCGCGTTCACCCGCTCCCGCCGCCATTCGTTGCCGGAGGCGTGGATGCCGACGGCGGAGAGAACCCCCAGTATCGCCACCACCACGGCGAGTTCGATCAGGCTGAAACCGGCACTGGAGGGGTGTTTCATCAGGGGCACCAGGCGACGGTGGTGGGAACGAGGGTGACCCGGCGCAGCAGTTCACCGCTCGTGCTGTTGGTGTAGGTGATCGTGTAGCGGTGCAGATTGCGCACCACGGTGGTGCCGAACTCGCTGATGGTCTGCTGCCCCTGGTTGGCGGTGTCGATGCTGTAGGTGACACCGGCCGCCGTCAGGGTCGAGGGGGTGGCGCCGATGTCACTCACCAGCTGGCTGATCAGGACGGTGGAGTTGCACAGGGCCTCGAAGGTGTTGCCGGCGGTACTGTTGCCCGTGGCGTCCGTGGACACGGGCGGGGGGAAGAAATCGTGCTTGCCCAGCTCCACCGTTCCCAGGCTGCTGCAGGTGCCGGAGCTGCAGGTGTAGCGGTCGTTGAGTCGGCGCACCCGGGCCAGATCCGTATCCACCAGCGCCTGCTGGCGGTAGCGCAAGGTCGCCGCCGCTGAACTGCGGTTGGACTCGATGAACAACACCGAGGTGCCTGTGAGGGCCAGCACCAGCAGCACCGACGACACCATCAGTTCCACCAGCGAGAAGCCGCGGGCACCCCTGGGGCGCTGGCGGTGCCGGGGGAAAGGGATGGGGGGAGGGCGTTTCACGACGTTTCACGAGGGATCAGGAGTAGGTGAGGCGTTTGACGGCTCTGGTGACGTAATCAATCGCAAAGGATTCGTAGAGAGAATCATCGCTGCCGCAGAACTTCATCAACCCGCAGACGCTGTCCAGATCACTGGGAGAGATCGTGACGCTGATGTTGCCGTTGGCCCGGAAATCGTTCGTCCAGATCACCCCCTTGAAATCCGGGGTGCCGCCCATCTCGATGGTTCCGAGGGGGAAGTACAGGAACATGCTCTGGGAGGCGCCGGTGCCATTGCCGAGATCCAGGAACTGGGCGCCGCAGCTGGGTGCCCCTGGGGTGCAGCCGAACAGGGCCAGGTCAGCGGCGCGGGGGGCTCCCTGGTTGGCGGTGGTGCAGGTGATGGCGGCATCGGAATCGCACTGGAAGATGCCGGAGGAGCCGTTGCCCCGGGTGACGCTCTTCTGGCCGCTGGTGGAGGCGTTGGGGAAGTGCAGCCGCACCGGGATCGTGTCAGTGGCGGTGTTACCGCTGGTGTCGAAGAACAGCTCGACGTTGTTGCCGGTGCTGAGGCGGTTGAGGCTGCAGGAGATGGTCTGGAAGGTGCCCGGGGGCGAGGCGCCGCCGTTGACATCCTCCCGGCTGCAGAGCGTGTTCCAGGGGGCGGGCCAGCTGGCTGGGAACTTGCGGCTCTCCAGGATCAGGTCGCTGGTCACGCTCACGTTGCAGGAGGCCGGAGGCGAGGCGCCACGGCAGGTGGTGTTGGCGGTGGGCAGCGGCGGCGGCAGGTTGACGTCCACCACGTTCACGCTGGTGTTAGCCAGGCCGTCGACACAGCCCGATGGGCTGGTGGCGATGCAGGTGACCGGATCGACGTTGAGGTTGTAGGCGCCACCCGAGATCACCAGGTCGCCGGTGTTGTCGTCGGCGGCCCCGGCGACGAAGCCGAAGCCCGGGGCCAGGATGCAGCGGCGGATGTCGTTGCCGAAGGCATTGTTCAGGCCGCGCAGGCTGCGGTCGAGGCACTTGGGCACCACCTCCAAGGTCTGCTGCAGGGTGCTGGTGGCCACAACGGCCCCGCCGCGGAGGGCGAAGCCCCGCACGGTGAGGGTGAGCTCGCCGCTGGTGGGGGGCACGGCGGCCGTCCCGCTCATGGGGTTGGCCACCGTGCCCTGGCGCACGGAGGCGGCCGTGGCGCCGGAGCAGTCCACGTCGACCAGCCGCCAGCGCTGCTGCGACCCGTCGCCGATGTTGAGCGTCTGGGTGGTGGGGATCGCCGAGCTGGTGGGGAAGGTGGCGGCGATGTTCGCGAAGGCACGCCCATCGGGCACCTTTACGGCGTTGTTGGTGGCGATGGAGGCCGGCGTGGCCGTTTCCAGCAGGCAGGCATTGACGAGCAATTGGCGGTTGCGGTGACGGTTGAGCTCACTCACCACGGCCGTCATGCCGCTGTCGGCCGCGGCCTTCGCATCGCGGCTCTGGCTCTGGTAGGCGGAGGCCAGCTCCGCCAGGCTGGAGCGGTTGGACATGGCCAGCCCGCCCATCAGCACCGCGAGGATGATCAGGAACGTGGCCGCCATCGAGCCTTGGGTGTCGCTGGAGCGTCCGGGGTGACGGCCCGTTCTGGAGCGGCCCGCCAATGGGGGCAGAAGCAGCTTGCGTGTCATGGCTTCAACCCTCCGCCGCCCTGGGCGCGAACCTCGATCCATGCAGCACTACTGCTGCAACTTCAAAGTACGACCGGAACGGCTTCCGTCCTTGAGGGTCGAGGCGGACTCCGCTGGGGATTGCGGAAGAAAATGCTGACAATCAGCCATGAAAAAGCCCCTCCGGATGGAGGGGACTGACCAGGCCTTTGAGGGCGGAAACTCAGAGCACCTGCACCACTTCACTCACTTCCGGGATGGCTTCACGCAGCTTGCGCTCGATGCCCATTTTCAGGGTCATCGTGCTGCTGGGGCAGGAGCCGCAGGCCCCCTGAAGACGCACCTTCACGATCGGCCCGTCGATCTCGACGATCTCCACGTTGCCGCCGTCGGCCATCAGATAAGGACGCAGCTCGTCCAGCACCCGCTCGACGTTGTCGATCGTGAGGGCGCGGGGGTCGGTGCCGGCTTCCGTGGTCATTTCGGTCGTGGTCTCGGTGGTCATGGGTACTCCAGCGCTTGGCCTGAGCTTAGGCACGGCGGCTCCGGAGCCGACGATCCGACCCGGGCCGGTGGCAGGGGCCGGTTCTTGAGGCATCCTGCGCGCACAGCGTCTGCCACGCCGGGATGGACCCCAAGCCCGCCTATCCCATCGAGAAGACCTACGGGGCCTTCATCCACCGGGAGCTGTCGGTGTCCTGGCTTGTGCTGGCCACGCTCCTGGGGGGGCGCCACCGGTTCGAGCCCGGCCTGATCCACCGCGGTTTCCGCTACCTGGACATCGGTTGCGGCCATGGGTTGAACCTCCTGTTCAACGCCGCCGCCCACCCGCAGGCCAGTTTCCACGGGCTGGACCTCAACCCGACCCACATCGCCGAGGCCACCGCCAAGGCGGAAGCACTGGGCCTCACCAACGTGCACTTCGCCCTGGCGGACCTGACCGACTTCGCCACCGGCCTTCCCGCCAACGGCCCCTGCCGTGGCTGGCCGGAGGCCTACGACATCGTGGTCGCCCACGGGATGGCCAGCTGGGTGGGCCCGGAGGTGCGGGAGTCCCTGATCGCCGCCGCGGGCAGCCTGCTGCGGCCGGGTGGGATCTTCTACTGCTCCTACAACACCTATCCAGGCTGGCTGTCCCGCAGCCCCCTGCAGATGCTGAGCCAGGAGGAGGCCCTGCGCGCCGGTGGCAGCACCACCCCCGCCGGGATCCGCAGGGCCGCCGAGACCCTGACCACCCTCACGGGGCCGGAGGCCAAGGCCTGGCCCCTGGGCCAGGCTCTGCCGGGACTGAGGGCCCTGAGCGAGCACCTGCAGGAGAGCTCATCGTCCTATCTGCTGGGTGAGTACCACTCGGCCCACCAACCCCTGTACGTGGGGCCCATGCACCGGCTCTGCGCCGCCCATGGCCTCACCCACATCGGCTCGGCCTCGTTGCCGGAGATGTTCCCGGAGATGCTCGATCCCCAGCGGCGCTCCCAGGTGATGGGGGCCGTCGATCGGTCAATGCGGGAGGTCCTGCTCGACCTGGCGATCAACCAGACCTTCCGCCGGGATCTGTTCGCCAAGGGTCCCTGCCCGCCGGCTGAGAGCTGGCGCCGCCAGGCCATGGCGGATCTCTGCCTGCACCACGCCGGCGGGCCGGAGCACGGAGACGACGGCTTCGCCACGGGTCTGGGTCGGCTGTCGGTGGATCCAGCATTTCTGGGCGCGCTGCAGGACAGCCTGGCCGCAGGCCCCCAGAGCGTGGCGGCCCTCCTCGACCAGTCCTCCCTCGAGCTGGAGGACCTGCTGATGCGGCTCTCGGTCCTGCTGGCGGCGGGGGTCGTCGGTGCCAGCGTCCCGGCCGGTGCCGGTGCCGGTGCCGGTGCCGAGGCCAGCCAGCGGTCCATCGCCGCCTTCAACCAGCGCTGTCTGGACCAGGCCACCGTGGGGGAGGCGATCGGCGCCCAGCTCTCGCCGGTGCTGCTGCAACCGATCGCCATCTCCGTGCTCGAGTCGTTGTTTCTGCAGGTCGCCCACGCGGATCTGCCCTCCGAAGACATGGCCCAGCTGGTGTGGATGGGCCTCTCCATGGCCGGCGGCAGTGTCAAGGATCCCGAGGGGAACCCGATCGAGGACCCGACCCAGGCCCTGGGCCAGCTTCAGGCGTTCTGGGACACCTTCGCCCGCGACCGTCTGCCGATGCTGCGGCGCCTTGGCCTCGGCCCCACGGACTCCCCTTCCGGCCTATGAGGCGGTTCGGGGCCCCCTGGAGGCGCTGCCTAGGATCGGGGCCTTGCTCCCCTCGCCGCACAGCCGCCTGGCGCCCATGACCGACGTCCCCGCCCAGCGGATCCGTAACTTCTGCATCATCGCCCACATCGACCACGGCAAATCGACCCTGGCCGACCGCCTGCTGCAGGACACCGGCACCGTGGCGGTCCGGGACATGCAGGCCCAGTTCCTCGACAACATGGAGCTGGAGCGGGAGCGGGGCATCACGATCAAGCTCCAGGCCGCCCGGATGGAGTACAAGGCCGCCGACGGCCAGACCTACATCCTCAACCTGATCGACACGCCGGGCCACGTCGATTTCTCCTACGAGGTGAGCCGCAGCCTGTTGGCCTGCGAGGGCGCCCTGCTGGTGGTGGATGCCAGCCAGGGGGTGGAGGCCCAGACCCTGGCCAACGTGTACCTGGCGCTGGAGAACGATCTGGAGATCATTCCGGTGCTCAACAAGATCGACCTGCCCGGGGCCGATCCCGACCGGATCAAGGCGGAGATCGAGGCGATCATCGGCCTCGACACCTCCACGGCCATCAACTGTTCCGCCAAGACCGGCCTGGGGGTGCCCGAGATCCTGCAGGCGGTGGTGGATCGGGTGCCGGCGCCCCCCGACCAGGCGGATGAACCGCTGCGGGCCCTGATCTTCGACTCCTACTACGACCCCTACCGGGGCGTGATCGTCTACTTCCGGGTGATCAGTGGCGTGATCGCCCGCAAGGACAAGGTGCTGCTGATGGCCAGCGGCAAGGTGGTGGAGCTCGACGAGGTGGGCGTGATGGCGCCCGACCAGCGCCAGGTGGACAGCCTCCATGCCGGCGAAGTGGGTTACCTGGCTGCCTCGATCAAGGCGGTGGCCGATGCCCGTGTCGGCGACACCATCACCCTGGCGGCCAACCCGGCGGCCGAGCCGCTGCCCGGCTATGCCGAGGCCACACCGATGGTGTTCTGCGGCCTGTTCCCCACCGATGCCGATCAATACCCCGACCTGCGGGAGGCCCTCGACAAGCTGCAGCTCTCCGATGCGGCCCTGAAGTTCGAGCCGGAAACCAGCAGCGCCATGGGCTTCGGCTTCCGTTGCGGCTTCCTGGGCCTGCTGCACATGGAGATCGTGCAGGAGCGGCTGGAGCGCGAGTACGACCTCGACCTGATCGTCACCGCCCCTTCGGTGATCTACCAGGTGAACATGGTGGATGGCAGCACCCTGATGGTGGACAACCCCGCCACCCTCCCCGATCCCCAGAAGCGGGAATCGATCGAGGAGCCCTATGTGAAGCTGGAGATCTACACCCCCAATGTGTACAACGGTGCCCTGATGGAGCTGTGCCAGGAGCGGCGCGGCGAGTTCATCGACATGAAATACATCACCACTGACCGGGTGACGCTGCACTACGAGATGCCTCTGGCAGAGGTGGTGACCGACTTCTTCGACCAGATGAAGAGCCGCACCAAGGGCTACGCCTCCATGGAGTACAGCCTGATCGGCTACCGGCGCAACGAACTGGTGCGCCTCGATGTGCTGATCAACGGCGAGCGGGCCGATCCGCTCACCACCATCGTCCATCGCGACAAGTCGTACAACGTGGGCAAGAGCCTGGTGGAGAAGCTCAAGGAGTTGATTCCCCGCCAGCAGTTCAAGATTCCGATCCAGGCCTCGATCGGCAGCCGCATCATCGCCAGCGAGAGCATCAGCGCCATTCGCAAGGACGTGCTGGCCAAGTGCTACGGCGGCGACATCTCCCGCAAGAAAAAGCTGCTCAAGAAGCAGGCCAAGGGCAAGAAGCGCATGAAGGCCATGGGCCGGGTGGAGGTGCCCCAGGAGGCCTTCATGGCGGTGCTGAAGCTGAACCAGTGAGCGGAATCTGATGCTGCGGGCCTGGCCTGGCCTGAAGCCGGAGGATGGGCGGTGCCCCCGCGCCGGGAGGGCGGCCGCGGCACGGCCAGACCTCCCGCAGGGGCAAAACAGATCCTGTACATCATGTACAGATCTGCGCACCCCCCTCGCCACACCGCCACCACCTCAGGCCAACCATGCTGTTCCCGGCCCACAACCTGGCCTCCGGCTCCGCTGCACGGTTCCCCTGCGCAGCGATTTCGCCACCCAGCGGAGTCCCTGGGCAGCGGTTCCACCTGAAGTGGTTCGACCAGCCCCCGGGCCGCTCCTAATCCGTCGACCGCCGCCGGTGCTGCTGCACCGGACCGGTGGCGTCGGTGCGGAAGAACAGGGCCGGGGTCAGTCCCACCCGCTGCATCTGGCGCCGACCCTGGCGCCGCAGCAGCAGCAGTCCGGCGCCGGTGACCCCCTGCAGCAGCAGGGTGGTGACCAGGCGCACGGGGTTGAGCAGGTGCTGCTGCAGGGGGGAGAGGGGGGCCAGCTGCCGCTGGCTGACCAGCGTGGCGGCGTCATGGAGCGTGACCGCCGGCAGCAGCGCCAGCAGGATCAGCCCCAAGGGCAGCAGGGTGCGATGGATGGCCCCTGTCCAGGGCTGCTCCAGGCGGTGGCGGCGATGGCCGCCGCCGAGCAGGTAGAGGACGAAGCCCAGGGGCAGCAGCGGCAGGGCCGGGGAGAGGCCGATCAGGCCGCTGAGTCGGCCGGCGGGGGGCTCGACGCTGGCGAAACTCCCCGCCAGCAGCAGCAGGCCCAGCTCCAGGCTCAGCAGCAGCAGGCCCACGAGCCGCAGCTGGCCCAGGGAATAGTCCAGCTGGTGGCGGCGGACGAAGCCGTCCACCTCATCGCGGGGATCGCTGTGCCGCCGGTGGGTCATGGGCCGCGGGGAGGCGTCGAAGCCTGACGGGGGCAGCCCTCTCTTAGCACCCTGGAACCGGTTGTCCGCGCCCCCTCCCGAGGATGGCGTCCTGCGGCGGGAACCCTGGAGGGGACATCGCTGCCATCGCCATGCTCCGATTGCATCACCGATCCAGGTCCGAGGGGTTCGTGCTGCCCCTGGCCATGGGGACGTCCCTGGTGCTGCTGCTGGGCAGCCTCTCGGTCCAGACCGTCAGCCTCCAGGTACGTCTGCAGGGGATCCGGGAACAGCAGCAGCGCCAGGCGGAAGACCGGCTGGCAGCGGCGGGCCAGCAGCTGCTGGCCGACGTGCAGCGCAGCCATCCCTGCCTGCTGGGGCTGCCGCTGGACCGCTGGGTCGACCAGGGGCTGGCCTGCGCTCCTGCCCAGGCGATCACCTCCCTCCGCTCGGGCCAGGTGCTGGGGAGCTCCTACCGGCTGGTGGGCTGGCGCCCGGAGCTGATCCCGGCCGAACTGCTGCTGGAGATGGCCGCCGTCGGGGCACTGCCGGCGCGACAGGGGGCTTTCGCCGTGCGGTTGACGCCGGCCCAGCCGCCGGTCAGGCCGCAGCCGCAGGTCACCGACGTGCGCCTGGTGGGCCTGCGGGGGGTGGCGCCATGAACCTGCTTGAACTGATGATCGGATCGACGCTGCTGGCCATGGCGGCGGGGTCCTCCCTGCAGCTCTGGGCCCTGGCGGGCGCCGCGGCGGTGGCCCAGGAGCGTCAGCAGGAGCGGATGGAGCAGGCCGAGGTGGTCCTGGCGCGGGCCGAAACGGCGCTGCGCCGCCTGGCCCCTGGCAGCGGCGACTGCGGCACCGCCACCTCCCGGGTGTGGCAGCTCCTGGCCGCCGAGCCCCTGGCCCAGGGGTTGGAGCGGCAGCTGGAGACCTCCGCCACCGGCGATGGGGTGGTGCTGCGGCTGGTGGTGGCCGGTGCGGCCGAACCGCGCCAGCGGCTCTATGTGCCGGCGGTGCTGGGGCTCTGTGCGACGGCGCAGGGAGGGGGCGGTGGCACGCTCTGAGCCCGGCGGCTTCACCCTGCCCGAAACCCTGCTGGCCCTGGTGCTGGTGGGCCTCCTGGCCCAGCTGGGGCTGACCTCCGCCCGTCAGGACCTGGCCGCCGCCAGGCTGGAGGGCGCCAGCCGCCGGGTGATGGTGGGACTCGAGCGGGGACGGGATGCCGCCCTGCGCCAGGGTCAGCCCTGCGTCCTGGTCCTCTCCGCCACGGGCTGGGAGGAGCCGCAGGGGGGCAGCCTGCCGGCCTGCGAAGGGGCTGCCCTCGATCTTGGGGAGGGCATAGGTGGGCCGGCGGTGACCCTCAGCCACAACCTTCCGGCCGCGGTCCGCTTCACCAGCAACGGGCTGATCATCGACGGCGGCACCGTGCTGCTCAGCACCGAGGGCACCGATCTGGTGCGCTGCGTGGTGGTGGCCCTGCCCCTGGGCGTCACCCGCCTGGGGCGCCAGGGGCCGAACGGCTGCCTGCCGGATGGGCGGTCCTGAGCCGCCGTAGTCCCATTCCATGGAGATGTCTCATGGCGCCATCGCGTCCCGGGTTGAAGTCGGCGGGATTTTCGCTGGTGGAACTGCTGGTGGCGGCCTGCCTCGGGCTGCTGGTGTGGGGGGTGGTGCTGCAGGTCCTGGTGGCGGATGGCCGCCAGGTGGATCGGCTGGTGCGGCACTGGCGGGAGAGGGGCCAGCAGCGTCGCGTGCTGGCCCTGCTGCGCGGCGATCTGCTGCGGGCCCAGCGGGTCGACCTCGCCCAGGCCGCCGGGGCCGCCTGCGGGCTGGGGGGTCGGGATCCGGTGCTGCAGATCCAGACGCCGGCCGGAGCGATCACCTACACGGTGGGCAGTGCCCCAAGCGCCATCTGGCGGGGCCGGGTGCTGATGCGCTGTGGTCCGGCCTTCGGGCTCCATGGCGAACCGAGTGCCGGAGCCGCCCAGAACAGGGTGCTCCTGGATGGGCTCGCGGTGCCGGGGCTGGAGGCCAGCCTGGATCCGGACGGACTGCTGCACCTGCAGCTGCGCCAGGAATTTGAACCCGCTGGGGGCGGAAGGCAGCGGATCGAGACGGCGCTGAGGGTGGCCGGAGCTCCGTAACGCTTCGGCATAAAAAAGCGGAGGCACGAACGGCCTCCGCAGGGATGGAACGATGGCGAGATCCGGCACCGGTGGGTGCAGGGTCTCAAAACGTTCAGCTGAAGGAGCAGCTCAGCTGACCGGTCGTGCTGATGGTGACGGTGGCCGTCTTGTCGCCGGCGACGGAGGTGTCGGAGAGACAGCGGACACCGGCGGCGTTGGCGCCGGTCCAGGAACGGGCGACGGTATTGGTGGAACCAACGGTGCAGGTACCACCAATCGTCGGGGCTACACCCACGCCACCAGAGGAGACATAGGTGGCACACTCCTTGGCCAGGCCAATGGCCTCACCGACGGCTGAACCGGCGGCAGCGGCATCGCGGGCACCGAGGAAGTTCGGCAGGGCGACGGCGGAGAGGATCCCGACGATCGCCACCACGATCATCAGCTCGATCAGGGTGAAGCCCTGGGCCAGCTTGGATTTCTTTTCGCGCAGGCTGCGCATCAGCGCCAGTTTGGTCTTGGGGGAGATGTTCATCGGGAAAGCTGAAAAGCTCTTGACTCCTCCGACTTTATGCAGTTGGAAGCGTGGAGTCCATGCCGGTCCGTTGCCGACGGGGTGGGGGTACCGTTGTAGAGCTTGTGGCTGGAATCCCATGCCCTGACTGGGTCTCTGACGGAGAGACACCCATTCGGTAGGGATTGGATAGCGAAGCTTTCATTCTCTACTAGGATCGGATTGTCATCGGATCTTGTCGAGGTCTAATGAACCTCTAATGAAACGTTTGGCGTTTTCTCGCATGAGGGGTTGGCTCCAGCGGCCCCCCCGGGCCTTTTCGATCCGGCGCCGACTTCTGGGGCTGAGCCTGCTGGCGGTGCTGGGGGGCTATGCCCTGTTGATCGGGGCCACGGCCCTGCTGGCCAGCCAGGAACGGCGCAGCCAGCACCGCGCCACCGCCGCCAGCGTGCGCCAGGTGCTCCTCTCCCGCCGGCCCAGGCCCCAGAGCCTCGATGCCATCAGCAACGCCCTGGCCCAGCTGATCAGCCCCAACTTTCTGGCCTGGGTCGAGACCGACCAGGGCGTGCCCTACGGCGCCGCCGGCCAGATCCGCATGTTCTCCATCCCCACGGGCGTCCCCCTCACCCGCCTGCAGAACCTCCAGGGCGGGCTCGACCAGGTGGCGGTGATCCGCGTCGGGGGGCTCACCTATCTCACCAGTTCGGTGCAGATCCAGCAGGGCGGCAGCTTCGTGCGCGTCCGATTCCTGGAGGACATCACCCAGAAGCTGGTCCAGCAGCGGTTCCTGCTGATCCTTCTGGTGCTGGCGGCTGGGATGGCCACCCTGTTCACGGGTCTGCTGCTGCGGCCGGTCCTGCTGCGGGGCCTCTCCCCCCTCCATGATCTGGGCCTGCGCATGCAGACGATCAGTTCCGACACCCTCGACAGCCAGCGGGTGTCGGTGTCATCCCAGCCCAAGGAGCTGGCACCGATCGCCCTGGCCTTCAACGACCTGCTCGATCGGCTTTCGGCGTCCTGGGAGCGGCAGCGGGGTTTCGCCAATGGCGTGAGCCATGAGCTGCGCACGCCGATCAGCCTGATTCGCAACTACGCCAGCAGGCTGCGGCGCCGGTCCAACGATCTGTCCGACCAGCAGGTTGAGGGGTTGGCGCTGATCGAGGAGGAGGCCGGGCGGATGGGCCGCCTGGTGACGGATCTGCTGGCCCTCACCCGCATGGACGCCCATCGCACGATGATGCCGTTCGAGCCGTTCGATGTCGCCCAGGCGATCGAGCGGGTGGCGGAACGGCTGCGATCCCGTTGTCATGGACGCCTGCGCATCTGCCCCGGTGCCACCCAGTCTTCCCGCACCTTCGCCCTCGGGGATGCCGACCGCTTCGAACAGTGCCTGGCGAATCTGATCGAAAATGCGCAGAAATACGATGCCAAGGCCGGTCCGATTCAGCTGCGGCTCGATGCCAGCCTCGATCGGGTGGTGGTGCATGTGATCGATTCCGGCCCCGGTGTGCCGGACAACGAGAAGATGCTGATCTTCGAGCGCTTCGGCCGTGGCCGGAAGACCAGCGCCATCCCCGGCAGCGGCGTGGGCCTGGCGGTGGTCAGGGCCCTGATGGAGGCGATGGGGGGGAGCGTTTCGGTGGCGGATGTGCCGGAGGGGGGGGCTGATTTCCAGTTGCGTCTGAAGGGCGCAGCTCCCCTTCTCGGAGCATGAATCCCACCCCCCGCACCGTCTGGATCAGGGTGGGCAGTCCCTCCGGCTCGAGCTTGCGGCGCAGGTAACGGATGTAAACCCCCAGCAGATTCTCGTCGCCGTAGTGGTTTTCGCCCCACACCTCCCGCAGGATCTCTTCCCGCTCCACCACCCGGCCCGCTCCACGCATCAGACAGAGCAGCAGGTCGTATTCGCGTACCGAGAGGGAGATCGCCTGGCCGGCACGCATCACCTCCCGGGTGGCGGTGTTGACCGTGACATCGGCGCAGCTGAGCAGATCGGGATCAGCCACGCCACGCCAGTAGGCGGTGCGCCGCAACTGGGCACGGATCCGGGCCAGCAGCTCCTCGATCGAGAAAGGCTTGAGGATGTAGTCGTCAGCGCCTGAATCCAGGGCTTCGACACGGTCGCGGATGTCGTCGTGGCAGGTGAGCATCAGCACCGGAGTGATGTCACCACTGGAGCGGAGCCGCCGGCAGATCTCGACACCGCTGAAATCGGGCAGGGTCCAGTCGAGAAGCACCAGATCAGTGCTGGAATCCCTGAGGTGCATCAGAGCGCCCTGGCCATCTTCGGCTTCGGTGACGCTATAGCCCTCGCAGTTGAGTTCCCCAGCCAGGAACGTGCGCATGCGCTGGTCGTCCTCGACGATCAGCAGCCGGGACTGGGTGGTGGCCTCCGCCATGGTCAGCGGGGAGGCCCTTCCTTCAGCATGAAGCCGACACCACGCACGGTCTGGATCAGGGTGGGCTGGCCCGCCGGCTCCAGCTTGCGGCGCAGGTAGCGAACGTAGACGTCGAGAAGATTGTCGTCGCCCAGCCAGTTTTCACCCCAGAGGGCGTCGAGAATGGCGCGCCGCTCCTGCACCTGGTTGGGATGGCGCAACAGGTGCATCAGCAGATCGAATTCCTTGGCCGTGAGGTGGATGGATTCTCCTCCCCTGGCCACTTCCCTGCTGGCGGGATTGACCTCGAGATCGGCCATGCGCAGCACCCCACCTTCCTGCTCATCGATACCACTGCGGCGCAGGCGTGCCCGGACCCGGGCCAACAGCTCCTCAATCGAAAACGGCTTGATCAGATAGTCGTCGGCGCCGGAATCGAGCGCTTCCACCCGTTGCTGCACCTCATCGCGGGCCGTGAGCATGAGCACGGGTGTGGAGATGCCCCCCTTGCGCATGCGCCGGCAGACTTCCACGCCGCTGAAATCCGGCAGGTTCCAGTCGAGGAGCACCAGATCCCAGGTCTGGCTGCGGATCCTGCCCAGGGCTTGCTGGCCGCAGGCCGCTTCTTCACACTCATAGCCCTCCACGGCCAGCTCGGAGGTGAGGAAGCCGCGCATCTCAGGATCGTCATCGACGATCAACAGGCGGGCGCTGGTCATCTGGTCAGGAGGGCTGAACGACGCTTGGCCAAAAGAAATCAACTCTCTGGAGTTGAGAGGCGCACACGCTTCACATTATACCAGCGTGAGAATTCTCTTGCAACCTTGTAGGAATCCTTCCCAGGTCGTTCGGGCTTGGCGTTGATTCAGGTGAAAACAGCCCCAGGCTGGCTGAGATCCGCTGGCTTGACGGGGGTCGCGCTGCGGCCATAGGTTCACCAAAAAGGCCACCTGACGCTCGTCAGTCAGCGTCCACTTCCGGTTGATTCTGACCCTACCCCTCCGCTGATCCCCATCACCGCTGACGCGTCGTCGTCAGGGTCATGAACGCCCCCTTCTACAACGACGGCGTTGTGTCGTTGAGACCCACCAACTCCCAGATGCAAATTGACTGACAGGCACACCATGGGGGTCGATCGGATCAGCTCACCCACCCTCTCGGCGCGCATGGCGCGTTGGGGGCTCGCCATCGTGGTGGTCTACGGCCTGGTGGCCCTGGTCACCCCCTTGCTGGTGCAAGGGGGCCTGCTCCCTGATCCCAATGGGGGCCTCGAGAATCCCATTTACGCCCCCCCCTCCTTCGGGCACTGGTGCGGCACCGATCGGCTGGGACGTGATGTCTGTGTGCGCACGCTCGCCGGCAGCAGCGTGGCCCTCCAGGTGGTGCTCATCGCCCTGGTGCTGGCCCTCGCCATCGGTGTTCCCCTGGGAATGGTGAGCGGTTATCTGGGCGGTGCCGTGGACCGCCTGCTGGTGCTGGTGATGGACACCCTTTACACCTTGCCGGTGCTGCTTCTCTCGGTCGTGCTGGCTTTTCTGCTGGGCCGGGGCCTGCCCAACGCCGCTGCCGCCCTTTGCGTGGTCTACGTGCCCCAGTACTTCCGGGTGGTCCGCAACCAGTCGGCCCAGGTGAAGGCGGAGCTGTTCATCGAGGCGGCCCGATCCCTGGGGGCCGGCCCCGCCTGGATCCTGCGCCGCTACCTGTTCCGCAACGTGATCACCTCGGTGCCGGTTCTGCTCACCCTCAATGCGGCGGACGCCGTGCTGGTGCTGGGGGGGCTGGGTTTTCTCGGGCTGGGCCTGCCGGAGACCATCCCGGAGTGGGGCAGCGATCTCCAGCAGGCGCTGACGGCCCTTCCCACCGGCATCTGGTGGACAGCCCTCTTCCCGGGTCTGGCGATGTTCGTGCTGGTGCTGGGCCTGTCCTTCCTGGGGGAGGGGCTGGAGAACTGGCTGTCGGGGGGAGGGGAGTCGGCCGGGTGATGGCAGGCCCCGCATCCCTTCCTATGGTGCATCTACCCGCTGGAGAGCACCGTGCCTTGGTGGCTGGATCTGGTTCTGCTGGCTCTGGCCGTCTTCCTGTGGGCCAGGGGCAGTGATACACCCGATGACGTGTGGAGCGTTTTCCAGAAGGGACTGGCCTTTGTGGCGGTCATGGTGGTGCTGCTGGGTGGCCGACAGCTGCTGTTTGAGTTTCTTGCCCTGGGTCTGGCCATCTGGTTGCCCAGTGCTTCCCGGTTGGATCAGACCCGACGAGAGCTCTGAGATCCCACAGACGGCCGATCTCCTTTCTGACGGCTGATGGATCCGGATTTCCTTGACCATCTCGAGCGCATCGATTCCATCGGCCAGGCGCTGCAGGCGTTGCCATGGATCGGGGCCGCGGAGCTGGAGTCCGTGGTTCAGATCCTGTTGGATTTCGATGCTGAGTACTGGACCTTCACCAAACATCTTTCCCTGCCGCTTTATCAGGAACTCCAGGCGCTCCTCGGCCAGGCCGGTGGCGTGCGTGGTTTCGCGGAGCGACCGAGATTGTCTGTCGTTGTGCCCGTGCACAAGGCCAGCGAGCGCTTGCTGCGACCAGCCCTGCGCAGCCTGAAGCATCAGGTGGGAGTCAGCATCGAGTGCTTGATCAGTGTGGATGGGGACGGGGCGGATCTGGATCTGGTGCAGCAGATTCTTGCTGATCTGGGAGAGGGCGAAGAGCACTGGAGTGTCACGGTGCTCTTCAGTGAAGTGAACCGTGGGGTTGGCATGTGTCGCAATCTGGCCCTGAAGCAGCTGACAACTCCCTGCTTCAGTTTTCTTGATGACGATGATCTGTTCCATCCCCTGCGCTGCCTGCATGGCCTGCTTCTCATGGCCCTGGAGGGGGTCCCGCTGATCAAGACAAGTTCCAGTCGAGTGAGCATGACCCAGAGGAAGATTGTGCTGATCAATCACAGCCTGATCAGCTGTGGGTTGAACAGCTTCATCGCTTCCGCTGACCTGTTGGCTGCCTATGGATATCTGGCCGATCTGCGTTGCTATGAGGATTCCGAGTACATGCAACGATTGCAGTTCTTTCATGTTCCCCATGTGAGTTCTGGGGCTGTGGGGCATTTTCTGCATACGGAACCTCACCCGGATCATGTGTCGCTGGCGTCGCCATGGCGCCGTGAGGTGCATCCGATTGAAGGCCACCCTTACCTGTGTGGATCGGTGATTGCCGCCGCCAACGAGGAATGTGTCCGCTACGACAGAGAGTTTCAACAGCACTACAGAGACGCGGTCGCCGATGCGATGCTGAGCCGCTTCCCAGGCGAATGACGGGGCCATGGCCCCTGGGCATGGGTTGTGCGCTCCACGATCTTGGCCTGACCTAAGCTTGGCCTCTCCATAGCGACTCCATGGCTGCCATTACAATTGTAACGATTGAGCCATTGGGGTACTCCCATGTCCGTGCCTTTGACGAGATAAGACTTCTTCTTTACCATTCACTTGTTGCGCTTGGGCATGAGGTTGAGCTGCGCACGAATAGCTACTGGGAGAGTGCCATCAATATCCTTCTTGGCGCCCATTTGCTCCAGCCTGCTGAGGTCGCCTCCATCCCCGCCAGCAGCATCATCTTCAACACAGAGCAGCTGGGTGGTGATTTTACGAAATGGGCCAGCCAGATTGTCGACATTGCCAGGACCTTCCCGGTGTGGGATTACTCCCATGCCAATCTCAGCCTGTTGCGTGAGCTGGTCCCCGGCAAGCCATCGGCTCACTTTGTCCATTTTCGACTGGGCTATCACGCGCGGCTGGAAAAAATCGACAGGAGCGTGAGCCGAACCAGAGATTTTCTCTTCTTTGGCTCCATGACACCGCTGCGGGAGCAGATTCTCGGAAGGATTCGGCTGTCAGACAGCTTGCGTGTTCAGGCCTTTTTCGGTGTTTATGGTTGGACCCGGGATGGATTGCTCTCGAGATGCGCGGCGTCCTTGAACATCCATTCCCATGCGTCAAGGATTCTGGAGTGGCCTCGCATCATCCATCTGTTGGCCAACCGGGTTCCATGCATTGCCCTTCTCCACGCCGACACCTACGCCGAAGATTCTCAGCTTGACTATGTTCTGCCCTGTGATGAGTCCGACCCCACATCGCAGCTGGAAGGCTTCTATGGCCAGCCGGAGCTGCTGCATCAGCATGCAGACGCGGCCTGGGAGCGTTTTCGTCTTGAGGACCAGGCCCAGTTCACCCAGCAGGCCCTCGACCAGACCTACGGCTCAGCGCCCTGGCCGCCATCGAGCCCGTCACGTCCGACTTGGTCTGCTGTCGGGCGCGATGATCGAGTGGATGTTCATTGGTATCTGCATAAGTATCAGTGGACGTACAGTGACCCCCGCGATATCACAACATACCATCGTCAAGAAGGCTGTTTTCGGCAGTACCACTCCAGCCCATCCTTCATCCACGTCTTCAAGCAGCCCCTGAGTCTCAAGGCGTGCGACTCTCCCGATGCCTCCGATGGGGGGCGGGCAGACGGTTCGGCTTCCATACGATGTGCGGCCGTCCTGCATTTCCATACGCCCACCAAGGCGCGCCAATTCTTCGCTGATTTTGGTTGCCATCTGGTTGATACGGTCGATTTCTTCATTACCACGTCGGAAGCACTGGTGGGCAGTGTTCTTTTGTCCTTGGCCCAGGACTATGGAATCGCCCGCATGGATGTACGGGTCATCCCCAACATCGGGCGTGATATCCCAAGCAAGTACATGGTGTTCAATGCGGAGCTGCAGGCGTACGACCTCTGCCTCTTCTCCCATGGCAAGGAGTCGGATGGCCAGTGGTTCCACGATCAGAATCTGATGCTCGCGGGCTCCCGTGGACGCGTTGACGCAATCAGGCAGTTGTTTGCAGACCAACCCCAGCTGGGTTTGATCTTTCCCGAGTATCCCTCAAGTCTGCTGTGGCTGATCGGCTGGGGTAACATGCGTCCGCTTGTGGATACGCTGCTGGCCCCGTTGGGCTGCGATACAAGCTCGGTGGACATTCTTGAATACCCGGCGGGAGGCTTCTACTGGGCACGCCCCGCGGCACTGATGGTTCTCCATTCGCTGGGACTGACGCTTGACTCGTTGCCCGCGGAGCCCCTGGCGCCCGATAACACGCTGTTGCATGCCCTGGAGCGGATGCCTTGTCTGTCCTGCGAAATGATGGGATTCACCTGGGAGAAGATTGCCAGGGAGGAGGTGTCGGCCTTTGTCCCTTCTTCTGTTCTGGCCTGACATTTTCGGAGACTCGCCGCCTATGCTTGCCGCATCTCTTCAGGTTTCATGACCGACAACGTGCTATCCGTCAGGCAGGCGTTCGACGTTGATCGTGCCCCTGATCTGGAGCCGGTGTTCTCCATGCTTCGGGCCCAGCCAGCCCCGGTATCGCTTGTCCATCTGCATCATTTTGATGCTCTTGGTTACCTGCCGCTGGTCTGGCGTGAACTGTTGCTCGGGTTGCAGGGTCAGGGCCATACGGTCTATCTGACAACCTGCTCCGGATTCGACGATGAAGCGCTGGACTTTCTGGCGGACCATCAGATCCTCTGCCTGAGGCGCTCCAATCAAGGCCGCTGCATCGGTGCCTTTCGGGACACGGCACTGATGGTTTCCCAGCTGGCCTCGCAGGGCCTGGGTTTCCGTCATGTGCTGTTCATCAACGACAGCGTGCTCCCGCTCGGGCCAGATTCGGCAGCGCTGCGGGTTCTGGAGGCGGTCATGGCCCTGGCGGCTGATGGCCAGGGGGCGGCCCTGGCCGGGCTGACCGATAGCTATGAATCCGGTTACCACTTGCAATCCTATTGCTTGTGTGCCAATGCCTTGCTGCTTCTGGAGCCCTCGTGGCTGAGCTTCTGGCAATCGCTTGATGTGGCTATTCCCAAGACCCAGCTGATCTCCACTGGGGAAGTCGGTCTTTCGCAGGCCATGCTTTCCTCTGGGGTGGCCCTTCTTCCCCTGTATCCCCTGATCACCCGGCTATTGGGCAATCCGTCGGTTGCTGAGGATCTGGCCCGCTGCGGTGAGTACGCCTTCGAGCAGATCAATCCATCCCTGTTTCTCTGGCGCGCCCTGCACGAGGAAGGATTTCCGTTTGTCAAGAAGATCCTGATGTTCGCGCTGCCGACGCGACTGGGTGGTGCCCTTGCTGTTCAGCAGACCCTGGCCGCGTTGGAGCCTCCCACACGGGCGATGTTCGCCGCCGATCTGAACCGCGTGCTTCTGTCCCGTTCCAACCCAGCGGCACCTGGAGGCCGGGATGGTTCGTCCGGGCCGGATGCTCTGGCCGCTGGAAAGAACCGGCCGACGCGACTGGATGAACTTCGCAAGCATGTCACCAAGACGTCAATCGGGATGGAAATCGGCCCTTTTCACAGGCCGATATGTCCGAAGAGTGAGGGATACAACTGTCTGACTGTCGATATCATGACGCGTGAACAGTTGCTTCAGGCCTATGCCGACGATGCGGATGTGATTCCTCTCATGGAGAAGGTGGAGGAGGTGGACGTCGTGCTCACCTCAGGGCTGCAGGCCAGTGTGGCGGCATACGCGCAGAGCGAGGGTGCACGCGTGGCGAGCGCCGAGTCCTGCCTGACCTATCTGCTCTCGTCCCACAACATCGAGCATCTTCCCGATCCGATGGCGTTTCTCGAAGACGCAGAGACGCTGCTCGCCGATGGGGGCTTTCTGACCCTGGCCATCCCCATCGGCACCCGCTGTTTCGACTGCTTTCGTCCTCTTTCCACCACGGGACAGCTGATCGATGCCCACAGCACCCATCGGGTCAAGACGACCCTGGGCACGCTCTTCGACCAGTCGGCCTGTGCCGCGACCCATTCAGGGGGACAGGTCATCCGAGATCGCAACTACGCCTTTGACCAGGTGGCGGTCAACGCCTGTGGTGGAACGATCGATGTCGATTCCTTTGCGGCGATGCAGTTCACCTATGAGTTTGGCCATACCGGTGGTGCCCACAGCTTTGTGTTTAATCCCTATAGCTTCCTGTTGATCTTTGAGGACCTGCAAGGTTGCGGCTTTTTCCCGCTTCTGCGGGTAAAGGACGTCATTGACACGGGCGGACAGGAGTTTGTTGTGCACATCGAGAAAATCCCGGAAGCCTCTCGCCGTCCGCTCCCCCTCGGCGCCGAGCGGCGCACCGAGCTGCTCAGGCAGGCGATCGGCTACTACCTCGACGACCTCAACGCCACACGTCAGCAGCCGCGAAGTGCCTCTTGAGCCAGTGCGGCCGGGCGATCCGCCCTCCCCTCAACAGCGAAGCCGCACGGTCCGCGGAAGCTCCTCGAGGATGGCGCCGTCCGGGCTGAGGGCCGGATAGGGGCGCCCCTCGCGGCGGCACCAGTCCGCCACCTGCGGGTAGGCCCACTCGAACAGCAGCCGGGAGTACTGCTCCGGCGCCAGCCCTTCGCCCCGGCTAGGCAGGCCGCCCTTCGCCTGCCGCTGCCGCAGCGCCTCGAACAGCAGGATCGCGGTCGCCACCGACACGTTGAGCGACTGCACCATGCCCACCATCGGAATCACGATCGCCTGGTCGATCGCCTCGGCCGTCTCCTCGCTCAGGCCCCACTTCTCCGCCCCCAGCACGAAGGCCGTGGGGCCGGTGAAGTCACAGTCGCGGTAGTCCACCGCCTGGGCCCCCAGATGGGTGCCGTAGAGCCGGAAGCCGCCGGCCTTGAGCTGGGCGATGGCATCGCTGCTGCTTCGGTGCCGGTGCAGCGCCACCCACTTCTGGCTGCCCAGGGCCGTGCTGTTGAAGGTGGGCGTCCGCCCCGGGAGGCTGACGGAATGGGCTTCGAGCACCCCCACCGCATCGCAGCTGCGCAGGATCGCCGAGAGGTTGTGGGGCTTGTCCACCTGCTCCAGCAGCAGCGTCAGATCCCCCATGCGGCGATCGAGCACCGCGCGCAGGCGCTCGAAGCGGCGGGGCAGCAGCGGCATCGGCGTGGCAAAACGCCATCATCGGCGTTGCCCTTCCCGTCCCCCCCGTCGCCTCCGCCATGGCCAGCACGGTTGCCGCCGACCCCGGGCGTTCCTTCGACGGTCGCGTCTACGCGATGGTGGAGCGCATCCCCCATGGGCAGCTGGCCACCTACGGCCAGGTGGCCGAGCTGATCGGGGCCTACGGCTGCGCCCGCCAGGTGGGCTGGGCCCTGCGGCGCCTGCCCCTGCCCTCCGAGGTGCCGTGGCACCGGGTGGTGAATGCCCAGGGGCGCATCGCCATGAGCCCCGGCCGCGAGGGCAGCGACTGGATGCAGCGGGAGCTGCTGCTGGCGGAGGGCATCGCCGTCGCCGCCGACGGCCGCCTCCCCCTGGCCCGGCACCGCTGGCGGCCCCCCCTGGAGCTGGTGCTGGCGGTCGAGCCCTCCTGTACAACGGAGTGAACCGTTTCGGGAGCCCGCCGATTCACGCCAGCGACACCGTCCCCGGCGACACCATCCCCGGCCTGGCCTCCCGGCGCCTGGCCTGGCAGGTGCTGCAGGCGGTCGCGGCCGGCGCCTACGCCGACGCCGCCCTGGAGCGCGAACTGGCCTCCCTGGCCCGCGCGGGCGGTGGCCTGTCCCCGGCCGACCGGGCCCTGGCCACCGAGATCGCCTACGGGGCGATCCGCCAGCGCCTGCTGCTCGACGGCTGGATCGATGCCCTGGGCAAGGTGTCCGCCCTGCGCCAGCCCCCGGCCCTGCGCTGGCTGCTGCACGTGGGGCTCTACCAGCTTTTGTTCAGCGACCGGGTGCCGGCGGCGGCGGCGGTGAGCACCACCGTGGCCCTGGCCAAGTGCGTCGGGCTGGGCCGCCTGGCGCCCGTGGTGAACGGGCTGCTGCGTTCCCTGCTGCGGCGGCGGGAGCCCCGGGGCGGCAGCGGACCCTGCCAAGAGCCCTGGGACGGCCTGACGCTGCCGGCCGATCCCGCCGCCGCCCTGGCCCTGCGGCGCTCCCTGCCCCCCTGGCTCAGCGCCGAGCTGCTTGGCTGGTTGCCGCCGCAGCGGGCCGAGGCCTTTGCCCTGGCCTGCAATGCGGTGCCGGCCCTCGACCTGCGCGCCAACCCCCTACGCACGACCCGCGACGGGCTGCTGGAGCGCTTCCAGGCCGCCGGTGTGGCGGCCCGCGCCCTGCCCGGGGCGCCCCACGGCCTCACCCTGCTGGAGCGGGTGGGGGATCTGCGCGACCTGCCCGGCTACGCCGAGGGGCTCTGGTGTGTGCAGGATCGCAGCGCCCAGGCCATCGCCCCCCTGCTGGATCCCCAGCCCGGCCAGCGGATCCTGGATGCCTGCGCCGCCCCGGGCGGCAAGAGCACCCACCTGGCCGAGCTGATCGGCGACCAGGGGGAGGTGTGGGCGCTGGACCGCTCCGAAGCCCGGCTGCGACGGCTGGACCGCAACGCCGAGCGCCTCGGCCTCACGACGATCCGTTCGCTGGCCCTGGATGCCACCGCCGTGGCGGAGGCCAAGCCCCACTGGTGCGCCTCCTTTGATCGCCTGCTCCTGGATGCCCCCTGCTCCGGCCTGGGCACTCTCGCCCGCCACCCCGATGCCCGCTGGCGGATCACCCCGGACGCCATCGATGGCCTGGTGACCCTGCAACGCCAGTTGCTGGAGGCCCTGCTGCCCCTGCTGGCCCCCGGTGGCCGGCTGGTCTATGCCACCTGCACGGTGGAACCGCGCGAGAACGGCGCCCTGATCGCGGCGGTGCTGGCGGCCCATCCGGCCTGGACACTGCTGCAGGAACGCCAGTGGTGGCCGGAACCCCCCGAGGGGGAACGGGGCGGCGGCGATGGCTTCTACGCGGCGGTGCTGCAGGCCCCTGGCTGAAGCGCCCCTCAGGGGGCCGGCGGTGGTGGGGCGGCCACGGGGGGCGGCGGCGGCGGCGCGGGCACGTCGGCGGGTGGGGGCGGCGGAGGCACGGCCGCATCCCGGGATCGGGGCGCGGCGACGGGATTGTTCGGCGGTGCCGCCTGGGTCGGCTCGGTCTCGGCCGGTGGCCGCTCGGTGGGGAGCTCCCGCTCGGGTGGGGTGGTGCGACTGGGCTCCTGGGGCGGAGCCTCCCAGCGCTGGCTATCGCGTGCGGCCCCAGAGTCCGGCGTGGCGTCGGGTTGGGTCTGCTTCTGGGGGCGCGCCGGCTTGAAGCTGCCGGTGAGCACGGGCTTGGGCGGGAACTTCTGCACCGGCATCCCCTTGGTCACCGGCTCCATGAAGGTCCGCCAGGCGTAGGTGGCCAGCACACTGGTGGTGCCCGTGCCCTGGTTGTTGTCGTAGCCCAGCCAGACGCCGGTGGTCAGCTGGGGAATGGAGCCGATGAACCACAGGTCCCGGGCCCCCTCGGAGGTGCCCGTCTTGCCGGCCACCGGCCGGTCGGCCAGGGCGGCGCCTCCGCCGGTGCCGCCCTGCACCACCTGCTGCAGCATCCACACCATCGCGTCGGCGATGTCGCTGCTCACCGCCCGGGTGCCGCGGGGCCCGTTGGCCCGGCGTGACCACAGCAGCTCCCCGTCCGGCCCGAAGATCTCCTCGAAGGGCAACGGCTGGATGTACACCCCACGGTTCACCAGGGCCGCGTAGGCCGCCGTCATGTCAAGCACCGTCTGGTCGTTGGACCCGATCGCCATCGAGAGATAACGGCCCAGCTCCCGGTGGATGCCCAGGCTCTTGGCGGTGGCGATCACCGGGTCGTAGCCGAGCTTCTGCAGCAGCCCCACCGCCACGATGTTGAGGGAGTTCTGCAACGCCGTGGCCAGGCTCACCCGGCCCATGTAGCGGTTGCCGAAGTTCCTGGGGCAGTAACTGCCGAAACAGCGGGCGGAATCGACCACCGTGTCCTCGGGCTTCATGCCCAGCTTCAGGGCCGTCAGGTAGATGAACAGCTTGAAGGTGGACCCCGGAGAACGCAGGGCCTGGGAGGCACGGTTGAACTGGGTTTTCTCCCAGTCCTTGCCGCCCACCATCGCCCGCACCAGGCCGGTGCCGGGCTCCATGGCCACCAGTGCCCCCTCCATGCTGCCGGTGGCGTAGCTGTCGATCGTTTTCTGGGCCTCGGCCTGCCAGGCCGCATTCAGGCCGCTGCGGATCGTGAGACCCCCCACCTCGAGCTGCTCCTTGCTGAGCACCTTGGGCAGCTCCTGCTCCAGCCAGCTGGTGTACCAGGGGGCCGGGTTGTAGAAGTACTTGGGCTCGGCCGGCTTCAGCGCCAGGGGGGCGGCCTCGGCCCGGGCCAGCTGGTCGTCGTCGATGAATCCCGCCTCCCGCATGCGGCCCAGCACGATCGAGCGCCGCCGCAGGGCCACCTCCGGATTCACCAGGGGGGAGTACACCGAAGGCGCCGGCGGCAGGCCGGCGATCAGGGCGGCTTCCGGCAGGGTGAGCTGGTCGGGACGCTTGGAGAAGTAGATCCAGGCGGCATCGGACACGCCGTAGGCGCTGGAGCCCAGGTAGACGTAATTGAGGTATTGCTCGAGGATCTGCGCCTTGCTCAGCTGGCGCTCGATCTTCCCGGCCAGAGCTGCCTCCTTGAGCTTGCGCATGATCGTGCGGTCCTGGCTCAGGAACACGGTGCGGGCCAGCTGCTGGGTGATCGTGCTGGCCCCCTCCTCCACGGCGCCCTGCTGCAGATTGCGCAGCACGGCCCGGCTGATGCCGAACAGATCGATGCCGTCGTGCTGGTAGAAGCGGCGGTCCTCGGCGGCCACGAAGGCACGCTGAATCAGCAGCGGCATCTTGCCGGCGGGCAGTTTCTCCCGGGTGGCCGGCCCCTTCTTGAGCACCACCTTGCCGTCGGAGGAGAGGATCGTGATCGTCCCCGGACGGTTGAAGCTGTTGATGCGGCCCGCATCGGGCAGCAGCCCGTCGAGGCTGCGGACCAGGGTCGTCTGGCCCAGGGCCACCAGGCCACCGGCGGCCGCGGCTGCGAGGGCCGGCCCAAGCAGACGCCAGCTGGAGCGCCGCGCCGGCCGACTGGACGGAGGCTCGCCGGGTGGCCGGGGGCCGGTGGTGGCCGTGGACGGGCCCACCCTGGTCATGGCAGGGTCAGGTCGCTGTGGCCGATCGCCAGGGCAGTCACCAGCATGCCCAGCACCAGGAACGGCTGGGCGCTGGCCTGGTACTTCACATCGAAGGCGACCGGATCACGCAGCAGCCAGATGTCCTGGAAGGTGATCTGGGGAATGATCAGCAGCACCAGCAGCACAGCGGCGAAGTGCTGGCCGATGGCGATCAGCACCGCCACCATCGCCAGCTGGAACAGGTCGATCATGCCGGCACTGATCCAGCTGGCCCGTTCGATGCCGAACACCACGGGCAGGGATTGCAGGCCCAGGGCCCGGTCGCCTTCGACGCTCTTGAAATCGTTGACGACGGCGATGCCCAGGCCGGCCAGGCTGTAGGCCAGGGTGAGCAGGGCCGTGGCCCAGGTGAGCTGGCCGAACAGGGCCTGGCCGGCCCACCAGGGCAGGGCGATGTAGCTGGCGCCCAGGGCGTAGTTGCCCAGCCAGCCGTTCTGCTTCAGCTTCAGGGGGGGCGCCGAGTAGATGTAACTGACGAACGACCCGCCCAGGGCGAGCAGCAGCAGCACCGGGGTGTCGTGCCCGGCCCAGAGGTCAAGACCCAAGGCCACGGCCAGGCCGGCCAGCAGCAGCACCACGATCTGCAACCGCACCTGGCCCAGGGGGATGGCGCCGGAGGGAATCGGCCGGTAGGGCTCGTTGATCGCGTCGATCTCCCGGTCGTAGTAGTCGTTGATGGTCTGGGTGTACCCCGCCAGCAGGGGGCCGCTCATCAGCATGCAGGCCACCGAGGCCCCCACTTCCGGCAGGGTCCAGTGGAAATTCCCTGACGCCGCCGCCCCGCAGATCACACCCCAGATCAGGGGGATCCAGGTGACGGGCTTCATCAGCTGCAGCCGGATCTTCCAGATGTTGGAGCTGCCGCTGGCGCCCTTCATCCCGAGCAGCTGCCGGGCGCCACCGGAAACGCCTGGCGAACCGGCGCTGGTTTCGGGGCTCTGGCTCATGGGTGGGCCGTCTCAGGCAGGGGTGACTTCATCATCGAAGAACCAGGTGGTGGTGCCGCCGCTGAGCTCCACCACCACACCGATGCCCGTGCCGTCGGTGACACGGAAATCCTTCACGGTGCCGGTGGCATCGGCCTTGAGGGCGGCCACCAGATCGGCCGGAATCCGATCGCGCACGCGGGTGACCCGCACCTTCGAGCCGATGGTGATGCCAGCCTGGGCCATGTCCGGCGCGATTAGAAAGTGGCGCAACCCTAACAGTGAACCCGTGGTCGCCAAGCGGATCATCCCCTGCCTCGACGTGGCCGGCGGCCGGGTGGTCAAGGGCATCAACTTCGTGGGACTGCGGGATGCCGGCGACCCGGTGGAACTGGCCTGCCGCTACAGCGTCTCCGGAGCCGACGAGCTGGTCTTCCTCGACATCGCCGCCAGCCACCAGGGCCGTGCCACCCTTGTGGAGATGGTCCAACGCACCGCCGAGGCGGTGACGATCCCGTTCACCGTCGGCGGCGGCATCGTCAGCGTCGAGGGGATCACCGAGCTGCTGCGGGCCGGTGCCGACAAGGTGAGCCTCAACTCCTCCGCGGTCCGCACCCCGGAGCTGGTGGCGGCCGGGGCCGACCGCTTCGGCTGCCAGTGCATCGTCGTGGCCATCGATGCCCGTCGCCGGCCCACCCAGGGGGAGGAGCCGCCCGCCTGGGATGTGTTCGTCAAGGGCGGGCGGGAGAACACCGGCCTCGATGCGGTGGCCTGGGCCCGGCGCGTGGTGGAGCTCGGCGCCGGGGAGATCCTGCTCACCTCCATGGATGGTGACGGCACCCAGGCGGGATACGATCTGGCCCTCACCCGGGCGGTGGTCGAGGCCGTGGAGGTGCCTGTGATCGCCTCCGGAGGCGCCGGTTGCATCGACCACATCGCCGCCGCCCTGGACGTGGCGGGGGCCTCAGCCGCCCTGCTGGCGTCGCTGCTCCATGACGGGGTGCTCACGGTGGAGGAGATCAAGCTGGAGCTGCTGCGGCGGGGTCTCCCGGTCAGGCCGCTGCTGGCCTCGCAGCCCACGGTCTGAGGTGGGAGGACGGGCACCATCGCATCCGTCCCTTCACTCGCCGTAACATTGGAACAACGTTCGTGGTTCGTGGTGCATCGGTGAACGCCTTCCTGCTTCTGCCAACGCCCGTGTTCACGGCGATCGCGCTGGTGGTTGTGGTCGTGGTGATCGCCCTGGTGGCCTGGGCCCTGCAGCTGATGCAGGCCGCCACCGATCGCCGTGAATTCTCCCTGATGCTCGCCGGCTGCATGGTCTGCTCGGCGGCCGTCGGCCTGGCCACCGTGATGGTGCTCACCTTCACCAGTCCGGTCCGCCTCGAGGCCCGGGGTCTGACAGCCCCCGAACTCGAACCGGCCGGCGTCAGCCTGGATGCGATCGTGCTGCCCTGGGATGACTCCCTGATCCCCCAGGGGGCGGGCTGAGGCCCTCCCCCACCGGGTCCTGCCCAGCCGCTCCGTCCCTTTCCCCTGCTTTGGCCACCGTGGATCCCGGGCAGATCAGCGATCTGTTCGACGCCATCGCCCCCCGCTACGACCAGCTGAACGATCTGCTCAGCCTGGGGCTGCACCGTCTCTGGAAACGGCAGGCGCTGGTGTGGCTGCGTCCCCGGCCCGGTCAGCGCCTGCTGGATCTCTGCTGCGGCACCGGCGACCTGGCCCTGGTGCTGGCCTCCCGCGTCAGGCCCGGCGGGCTGGTGCTGGGCCTGGACGCGGCCGCCGCCCCGCTGGCCATCGCCCAGGGCCGGGCGGCGCGCCAGCCCTGGCTGCCCCTGCAGTGGCAGCTGGGCGATGCCCTGGCCACCGGCCTGGCCGACGGCTGGGCGGACGGGGCGGTGATGGCCTACGGCCTGCGCAACCTGGCCGACCCGGCCGACGGCCTGGTGGAGTTGCGGCGCCTGCTGCGGCCCGGCGGGCGGGCGGTGGTGCTGGATTTCAACCGGCCCGATCCGGCCTCGGCCCCAGCGGCCTTCCAGCGCTTCTACCTGCGCCGCCTGGTGGTGCCCGCCGCCCGTGCCGTGGGCCTGCCGGAGCAGTACGCCTACCTGGAGGAGAGCCTGGCCCGCTTCCCCACCGGCCCGGCCCAGGAGGAACTGGCCCGCTCCGCCGGCTTCGCCGTTGCACGCCACCGTCCCCTGGCCGGTGGGCTGATGGGGTTGCTGGAGCTGCAGGCCTGAGGCGCCCCCGGCGGCCTGGCCGCCGCGATCGCTGCGCACCGATCTGGCAGCATCAAGCCGACTTCCCTGCCGTCCTGGCCCGTACCCGACCGGCGCACCATGCTCTTCCAGGACATCATCGCCAGCCTCAACCGGTTCTGGGCCGACCAGGGTTGCCTGATCCTCCAGCCCTACGACACCGAGAAGGGCGCCGGCACCATGAGCCCCCACACCGTGCTGCGGGCGATCGGCCCGGAGCCCTGGGCGGTGGCCTACCCCGAACCCTGCCGGCGCCCCACCGACGGCCGCTACGGCGACAATCCCAACCGGGCCCAGCACTACTTCCAGTACCAGGTGCTGATCAAGCCCTCCCCGGATGCGATCCAGGAGACCTACCTGGCCTCCCTCGAAACCCTCGGCATCCACGCCGCTGACCACGACATCCGCTTCGTGGAGGACAACTGGGAATCCCCCACCCTCGGGGCCTGGGGCGTGGGCTGGGAGGTGTGGCTCGACGGGATGGAGGTGACCCAGTTCACCTATTTCCAGCAGTGCGGCGGCCTTGACTGCCGGCCGGTGTCGATCGAGATCACCTACGGCCTGGAGCGGCTGGCGATGTATCTCCAGGACGTGGAGAGCATCTGGGACCTGCGCTGGAACGGCGAGCGCAGCTACGGCGACATCTGGCTGCCGTTCGAAAAGGGGCAGTGCACCTACAACTTCGAGGCCTCCAACCCCGAACGCCTGCTGCAGCTGTTCGCCCTGCATGAGGCCGAGGCCGCCGATCTGGTGGCGGCCGGGCTGCCGGCCCCGGCCCTCGACCACGTGCTCAAGTGCAGCCACACCTTCAACCTGCTGGAGGCCCGCGGCGTGATCTCGGTGACCGAGCGCACCGCCACCATCGGGCGCATCCGCCACCTGGCGCGGCAGGTGGCCGAAGCCTGGCTGGAGGAGCGCCGCGCCCTGGGCTTCCCCCTGCTGGACGCACCGCCGGCGTGAAGCGCACCCTGCTGGTGGCGGTGCTGGTGGTCGGCGCCTTCCAGGCCGGCCGCCTCACCGAGCGGGCCATCTGGCCCTGCCGGTTACGGCCCCTTGCCGCCCTGGTCGCCCCGCTGCTGGGTCAGGAGCTGCCCAGCCCGGAGCTGTGTGAACTGATGCTCAAGCTGCCGAGTTTCTGAGGCTCAGGGCGTGCTGGCCACGGCTGTGCCCCTGGGAGCGCCGCCGAAGAAGAACTTCACACCGATTTCGATGCCGTTCATGTTCACGGAAAAGCCGTTGGCCTGCTGGTCGCCGTTGTTCCATTTCAGGCCCATGTAGCGCCACGACAGGTTCAGATCGGTGTTGTCGCCGACCGCATAGCCCAGGCCCACCTGGGCGTTGCCGCTGAGGTCCTGCTGGCCGCCGAGGCCGAAGCCGCCGATGTCGCCGCGGGCGAAGGCCCGCAGGCGCGGGGAGAGGAAGACCGTGGCCTGGGTGCCCACCAGGGGCTGCACCCAGGTCCGCTGGAAGTTGCGGGTGGGCTCCAGCAGGGTGCGTCCCAAGGGGCCGTCGAGGGTGGCGGCCAGATTCAGGCGGCCATCGATCAGCCGTATCCCGGCATAGGGGATCACCGAGTAGGTGCCGGGCTTGCCGATCGCCGATTCCCGCTCCCCGAACCGATAACGCAGGGCGAAGTCGTAGATCCCCAGGGTCTGGCCCACATCGGCCGTCGTCGTGAACAGCTGCCGGGGGCCGACCAGGCGCGCCGCCGAATCGCCCAGGCTGGTGTACCAGAGGTCGGCCTGCAGGCCCACCCGGTCCTTTTCGATGCTGCCGCGGGCGGAGGCGGCGAACCGCAGGATGTCGAGGATCTCCCCCAGGTCCTGGTCCACCTCCGCCTCCTGGCCCCGGATCGTGGTGGTGCCAAGGGTGCGCAGTGGTGCGAAGCCGTACAGCTCGACGGTGCCGCTCCAGGGGGAGACGGACGGGCTGGCCGGTGCTGTCTCCCCGGGGGCCGGCTCCGGGGCGGCCGCCACTGCAGGGGTCGGTTGGGGCAGGCGCAGTTCCTGGCCGATCCAGGTGGCCTCCGGCGCGCGGCCCCGGGCCGGGTCAGCCAGGCTCGCCGCGGGCCAGAGGATCGGCAGCGCCAGGGCGAGGCCGGCCAGGACAGGTACCGGGCAGGGCGTGCTCTCGGTCATGGGGAGGGGAGTGGGGGTCAGGAGGCTCAGGCCCGGAGGCTGGTCCGGGGATGTTCGCCGAACAGGCTGCGGTAATCGCGGGCGAAGTGCCCCGCGTTCATGAATCCCCACTGAGCGGCCAGCTGGGAGATCGTCGTGGCCTGCGGATCGGCCGCCAGCAGGGCCTGCCGCACGCCGTGGAGACGGCGGATCTTGAGGTAAGCCATCGGGCCCATCCCCAGGTGCTCCCGGAATCCCTGCAGCAGGCTGCGCCGACCGGCCGCGACCTGGCGGCAGAGCCCATCGAGGCAAATCGGTTCGTGGGGATGCTCCGCCATCCAGGCCTGGGCGGCCTTCACCAGCTCGATCCGGGCCGGTGGCCGGGCCAGCCGTTCCCCTTGGCCGCTGCGGTGCACCAGGGCCTCCACCAGCAGGGGCACCAGGTCCCCGCCCAGCCGCCGGCGGACCGCCGGATCCCCCATCAGGGCCGGAGACCGCTCGGCAAGGTGGAAGACCCGGCGCAGGCAGGCCCTCACGCCCTGGAAGCGCAGCGGATCGATCGCCTGCCAGTTGACACCCTCCAGCAGCTCCTCCAGCCCCGGTCCTCCCAGCTCCAGGGCGGATTGCAGGAATTCCTCCCGATCCAGGCTCAGCAACGCCATGGTGAAGCGCTCGGGGGTGGTGAGGTGGATCTCACCGCCGGCGGCCAGGCCGAAGAAGGCCGTGGCCGGCAGCTCCAGGCCGTGGGAGCGCATCACGGGCCGGCCCGGGGTCTCCTCCAGGTCGAGGGCGATCAGCTGGCGGCCGCTGGGTTTGGCTCCACCCCCGTGCAGGGGCCGATCGAAGCGCAGGCGCAGGATCTGGAGCGCCCCCAGGTCGAGGGCCAGCAGCTCGCAGCTCAGGCGGCCGCCGGCGAGCTGGGTGAGCTGCACGGGCAGCAGGGGGCTGAGCACCCCTTCCAGGCGCGTGATGTCCTGGACCGAACGGGAGAGGGGAGTAACGGAACCGCACTTTTTGAGTGTTCGGATCGCTCCGCTCTGTGCATCCTTTGGGGGCGTGGCCTCCGGATCCGTGGCGAGCGTCACGTGACAACTGGGGGCCTGAGCCCTCTTCTTTACCCCACTCCTCACCCGCCGGGTGTTCCCCGCCATGCCCAACGGCCAGCCCAACATCCTCATCCTCTGGGGCGATGACATCGGCCAGAGCAACCTCAGCTGCTACAGCGACGGCCTGATGGGGTACCAGACCCCCAACATCGACCGGGTCGCCAGCGAGGGCGGCCGCTTCATCCACTACTACGCCGAGCAGAGCTGCACCGCCGGCCGGGCGGCCTTCATCTCCGGCCAGAGCGTGTTCCGCACCGGCCTCAGCAAGGTGGGGCTGCCGGGCGCCGAGCTGGGTTACCGCGCCGAGGATCCCACCATCGCAGAACTGCTGCAGCCGCTGGGCTACCGCACCGGCCAGTTCGGCAAGAACCACTTCGGCGACCGCGACGAGCATCTGCCGACGATGCACGGCTTCGATGAGTTCTTCGGCAACCTCTACCACCTCAACGCCGAGGAGGAGCCGGAGCTGCCCGACTACCCCAAGCCGGAGGACTTCCCCGATTTCCAGAAGAACTTCGGCCCCCGCGGCGTGCTGCACTGTTGGGCCAACGGCGATGGCACCCAGCGGATTGAGAACACCGGTCCGCTCACCAAGAAGCGGATGCAGAACTGCGATGAGGAGTTCCTCGCCGAGGCCAAGCGCTTCATCCGTGATGCCGTGGCCTCCGGCGAGCCCTTCTTCGTGTGGTTCAACACCACCCACATGCACTTCCGCACCCATGCCCGTCCCCAGGACATCGGCCAGGCGGGGCGGTGGCAGTCGGAGTACCACGACGTGATGATCTATCACGACAACTGCATCGGCGAGATGCTCGACCTGCTCGATGAGCTGGGCATCGCCGATGACACGATCGTGATGTACAGCACCGACAACGGGCCCCACATGAACAGCTGGCCCGATGCCGGCATGACCCCGTTCCGCAACGAGAAGAACTCCAACTGGGAAGGGGCCTACCGGGTGCCGGCCCTGGTCCGCTGGCCTGGGAAGATCGCCCCGGGCACTCTCTACACCGGCATCGTCAGCCATCTCGACTGGCTGCCCACCCTGCTGGCGGCGGCCGGAGAGCCGGCGATCAAGGAGAAGCTCCTGGAGGGCCACACGGTGGGCTCCAAGACCTTCAAGATCCACCTGGATGGCTACAACATGCTCGACTACTGGACCGGCCAGAGCGACAAGAGCCCCCGGGTCGAATTCTTCTACTTCTCCGACGACGGCGATCTCACCGGGCTGCGCTACGACAACTGGAAGTTCGTGTTCATGGAGCAGCGCGCCACCGGCACGCTGCAGGTCTGGGCGGAGCCCTTCACGCCGCTGCGGGTGCCGAAGATCTTCAACCTGCTCACCGATCCCTATGAGCGGGCGGACATCACCTCCAACACCTACTGGGACTGGATGCTCGATCACGCCTTCGCCCTGGTGCCGGCCCAGGTGATCGCGAGTCGGTTCCTGGCCACGTTCCAGGCCTATCCGCCCCGCCAGAAGGCGGCCAGCTTCTCCCTGGAGGATGTGATCGCCAAGATGACCGCCGCCGCCAGCGGCGGCCACTGAGGGGCTCGCCGCTGGCGCCCCCGCCATGACCCCGGAGCGCTCCCCCTCCCCGACGCGATCCGCCCCGGCCTTCCGGCCGGGGCGCCCGCCGGCGCGGGACATGGTCTGGATTCCGCCGGGCACCTTCGAGATGGGCTCCGACCACCACTACCCGGAGGAGGCCCCGGCCCACCGGGTGGCGGTGGGAGGCTTCTGGATCGACCGCACCCCGGTCACCAACGCCCAGTTCCAGAAGTTCGTGAAGGCCACGGGCTACGTCACCCTGGCGGAGAGGCCGGCCGATCCGGCCGACTATCCCGGAGCCCTGCCGGAGCTGCTGGCCCCGGCCTCGATCGTGTTCGTGCCACCGCCCGGGCCGATCGGCACGGGCGATCCCTACCGCTGGTGGCAGTACCTGCCCGGGGCCTGCTGGCGCCACCCCGAAGGACCGGGCAGCTCCATCCGGGTGCGGGAGCACCATCCCGTGGTGCACGTCGCCCATGGGGATGCGGCGGCCTACGCCGCCTGGGCCGGCAAGCAGCTGCCCAGTGAGGCCGAGTGGGAGCGGGCCGCCCGCGGCGGCCGCGAGGCGGGTGAGTTCGCCTGGGGGGACGAGCTGCACCCCGGCGGCCGGCCCATGGCCAACACCTTCCAGGGGGACTTTCCTCACCACAACAGCCTCCTCGACGGCTGGGAGCGCACCTCGCCGGTGGGGGCCTTCCCGCCGAACGGTTACGGCCTGCTCGACATGATCGGCAACGTCTGGGAGTGGACCGACGACTGGTACGGCGGCCATGCCGCCACGGGCGACAAACCCGAAGGGTGTTGCCGGCAGGCCAGCATCGATCCGGGCTCCCAGCACGGGAACCAGCCGCGCAAGGTGGTGAAGGGCGGCTCCTTTCTTTGCGCCCCCAGCTACTGCCGCCGCTACCGGCCCGCCGCCCGCATGGCCCAGGGGATCGACACCTCTACCTGCCACATGGGCTTCCGCTGCATCGTGAGGGTCTGAGCCATGCCGGAGTTTCCCCTGGTGGAGTGGCTCGAGCGGTTCGCCGTCGGCCTGCGCTTCGTGCTCGAGGGCGTGTCGCTGGTGTGTGTGGCGCTGGGGTTCGCGGCCACCCTGCTCCAGGCCGTGCGCCAGAGGCTGGGCCCCGGCCGCCACCGCCGCGAACCCGTCAGCCGGCGCTTCAACAGCCTCCGCCTCACCTTCGGCAGCTGGCTGTCGATGGCCCTGGAGTTCCAGCTGGCCGCCGATATCGTCGCCACCACCACGGCCCCCTCCAACCAGAACCTGATCCAGCTGGGTGTCATCGCCGTGATCCGCACCTTCCTCAACGTCTTCCTGGGCCGGGAAGTGGAGCTGGAGATGAAGTTCGAGGAGGCCCAGCGCCAGCAGCGTCAGCAGAGTTCCACCACCGAGACCCTTTCTCCCTAGATGGCCAACCTCAACAACGAACTGGCCAAGGAGCGCAACCGGGCGGCCGCTGAGCGCACGTTGATGGCCTGGATCCGCACCTGCCTGTCGCTGATCAGCTTCGGCTTCGGCCTCGACAAGATCATCGGGGCGATCAACAGCAGCCGCTTCGATCGCAGTGCCCATGCCGGCCTGAGTGTGCGGCTGGTGTCCATGGGGTTCATTCTGGTCGGAATCCTGGCGATGGCGGCGGCCACCCGCCAGCACCTGCGCACACTCAAGCTGATCCGGCGCGACGACTTTCTCTATACGGATCAGCGTTCGATCAGCACCCTGACGGCCATCGCACTCACCGTCATCGGTGTTGTCGCGTTTGCGCTGCTGGTGATGGGTTCCCCTCTCGGTTGATCACCATGCGCGAAGCCGCCGGCGTTCTGGTCTCGGCCACCATCGTCACCCTGATGTTCAGCCTGGGCCTGGGGCTGAAGCGGTACCCGTTCCTTCTGCTCAGGGATCGCCCCGCCTTCCTCTGGCGCGTGCTGCTGGGCACCTGTGTGCTGGTGCCCCTCGCCGGGCTGGCCCTGGTGCTGATGCCCCTGCATGGCCTGCTGAGCCGGCCCGCCTGGGTGGCCATGGCCCTGATGCTGGCCTGCCCCAGCGCCCCCCTGATCCTGTTCCGGGTGCGCAGCAGCGGCGGCACGGCCGAGCTGGCCGCGCGGCTGCAGATCGGCGCGGCGCTGCTGGCGATCGTCACGGTTCCGCTGATGGAGGTGATCTTCCGCACCGGCGCCGGCCTGCGGGGCTGGGAGGTGGCCGACTGGGGGATCACCCCCGGCCAGGTGGCGGGCCAGGTGCTGAAGGTGCAGGTGCTGCCGGTGCTCGCCGGGGTGCTGCTGGGGCAGTGGCAGCCCGAGCTGGCGCGGCGCTGCAGCCGGGCCCTCGGGTCCCTGGCCACCGTGCTGCTGATGGTGATGATGGCGGCCCTGCTGCTGCTCGGCGGCCGGCAGCTGCTGCCCTTCCTGCAGCAGAACCTGGTGGCGTTGGCCGGGATGGCCGTCCTCAGCGTGCTCAGCCTGGCGATCGGCTACGGGCTGGCCGGTTCGGACCCGCTGGAACGCCGCACCGTGGCCCTGGTGTCGGGGATGCGCAACACCGGACTGGCCGCCCAGCTGGCCCTGACCTATGGCAAGGGTCTGCCGGACCTGATCCCCGGCCTGCTCACCTACGTGCTGGTCACCGTGATCGTCAGCACCCTGTTCCTGAGCTGGCAGAAGCGGCAGCTGGTTTCCTCCGGCTGATCGTTCCGGCGGATTGTTCGGGTGGGATCGCTCAGCCGTTCTTCGGCACGGTGCTTCGGTTGCCGTTGCGGATGGCGTGGTACCCCGGCGAGAGGATCTCCACATCGGCGGCGGCGAACTGATCCTGAAGGGCCGCCAGCACCTCCGAAAGGGTCTGGCGGTAGGTGTCCGGTGCGTGCACGAAGGCCGTGAGCTCGTAGCTGATGTGGAAGTCGTTGAGGGCGGTCTGGAGCACGAACGGATCGATCTCGTCGGTGATGCCAGGGACGCTTTGCGCTGCCGCCAGCATCAGCGCGTGCACCTGCCGCCAGGGAACGTCGTAGCCGATGGTGATCGTGGTGGCGATCGCCACGGGCTGGCTGATCTCCCGGCGGGAGAAGCTGTAGTTCACCACCGAGGCGCCGATCACGCTGGCATTGGGAATGCTCACCAGTTCGTTGCGCGGGGTCTGCAGGCGGGTCACCAGCAGGGCCCGGTCCTGCACCACCCCCACCACCCCGTTGATCTCCACCCGGTCGCCCTCCCGGAAGGCCCGTGTGTAGATGAGCATCAGTCCGCTGATGATGTTGCTGGCGATGGCGCTGGAGCCCAGCGCCGCCAGGGCTCCGATGAACAGACCGGCCCCCTGGAACACCTTGCTGCCGGAGCCGGGGATGTACGGGAAGGCGGCCGCCAGACCGGCCATGCAGAGCAGGATCGCCACCAGCCGGGCCGTCGGCAGGGCCCACTCCTGGTAGAAGCCGGGAAGCCGGATCCGGCCGTGGTCGACGGCGCGGAACCACGACTGGCTGGCACGGATCGCCAGCACGGTGATGACCACGATTACCCCGATCGAGACGAGATTGGGGATCGCCTGCACGATGCCGCCGAGGAACCCCAGCACCACCGTCTTGATCTGGCCCCGCAGACCCTCGGCGATGCCTGCGGTGGGTGGGAAGAAGCCCAGCAGCAGCGGAATCAGCAGATAGCTGATCACCAGCACCAGCGACCAGTGCACCACCTGGCGCAGCCACTGCATGATCCGTCGCACGTGGTCCGCCTCGACGAACCCGCCCAGGCCCAGGCGGCCCAGCCCCTGCATGACGAAGCGGGAACGTTCGGCGAAGTGCCGCTGGAGCCGCCTGTTGAGCCCCCCCTGTACCCGCAGCCACAGGATGTAGAACCCCAGCACCAAGGCCGCCAGGGCCGTTCCCCGCAACCAGGACCCAAGCGTGTGGCTGCCCCTGTAGCTGGTGATCGCCCGCCGCATGCCGTCCCGGTAGCGCAGCGCCAGTTGCTGCCGGGTCACCCCGAAGCAGGCCGCCGCCCGATCGCCCACGGCCAGTTCGGGGTTGAAGCGCCCGTCCTTCTCCCTGATGCCCACCAGGGAGAAGGGGGGCTCGTCCTGCACCACGAGCTGGTAGGGCTGGACGGTGTGATCCTGCGCCACTTCCAGCAGGCGGGCGTTGGCGCGGCGCACGTACTCGTCGAGCTTCTGCGCGGCCGGGGCCCGGCGGATCTCCAGGTAGCGGCGGCCATCGAGGCCGATGAAGAGAGGAGTGGTCGCACAGCCCGGCGCGGCTGCCGCCGCGGTGCCGCCCTCGCCGGCCCAAGCCGGCCTCGGCGGGTCGAGCCCCAGCCCCAGCCCTGTTCCCAGGGCGAGCCAGAGCAGGAGCGCCAGCAGGGCCATCGGCTTTCCGAGGGGCAACGTCCGCCAGGTGAATCTCTGCCGCTGCATCTCCGAACCCCTGGATCCGCCGAGGGGATTGTCCCGTGGCGCTGCCGTGGGTGTCGATGGCTGCGGGGGGCCCGGGCCGCCGGGGGGAACCCTGGAGCATGCTCCGCTCCCCCCTGCTGCCGCTGCTGCTGTTGCTCGTGGTGCTGGTCCAGGCCCAGCTACGGCCGCTCCAGCCCGGTCCGGCCGATCCGCTGCGGCTGCTTGCCGGTGGCGATGGGCCGCAGCCGGTGATCCTGCACGGCCATCTGCTGGCCGACCCGGTCGCCGCTGCGCCACCAGTGGCGGCCCCAGCGGCGGGGGCGTCGTTGGCGGCGGCGGAGCCGGGTCCCTGCCGGGTGCTGCTGCAGACGGCAGGGGGCCGCAGTGAGCTGAGCTTCCGGACCTGTCCGGCCCTGCGCGAGGGCTGGCAGGTGCGGGTGAGCGGCCAGCTGCGGCGTCCCCGGCCGGCCCCCCACCCCCTGCTGGCTGGGCCGGCCGAGCGCCTGGCCCGCCAGGGCAGCTGGACCCGCCTGGCGGTGGAGCGGCTGGAGGTGCTGCGCCGGCCCGCCACCCCGATCGCCGATCTGCGCCGCCGCATCGCCGCCCGTTTCATCGCTGCGGCGGGGCCGGAGCGGGGTGGCCTGCTGGCGGCCCTGGTGCTGGGCAGCGCCGTGGTGCCCCTGCCGGCCGAACTGCGGGCCGATTTTCGTGTCGCCGGCCTCTCCCATGCCCTGGCCGCCTCGGGCTTCCACCTCAGCGTCCTGCTGGGGGCGGTGCTGGCCATCGGTCGGGGCCTCGGGCGCTGGACCCGACTGGCCCTGGGCGGTGGCGCCATCGCCCTGTTCCTGATGCTGGCCGGGGCCCAGCCTTCCGTGGTGCGGGCCGTGCTGATGGGGGCCATCGCCCTGGTGCTGCTCGAGAGCGGCCGGCGGGCCCGCCCCCTCGGCCTTCTGGGCCTGAGCCTGGCGGGCATGCTGCTGCTGCGGCCGGCCTGGTTGCACGACGTGGGTTTCCAGCTGAGTGCGGCCGCCACCGCCGGCCTGGTGCTGACGGCCAGGCCCCTGGAGCAGGTCCTGGCCCAGCGGTTCCCTGCTGCGGCCTCCGGCACCGCCCCCCGCTGGCTGGGCTGGCTGGCACCCGCCCTGGCGGTGCCGGTGGCGGCCAGCCTCTGGACCCTGCCGTTGCAGTTGCTCCATTTCGGCGTCGTGCCCCTCTATGCCGTGCCGGCCAACCTGCTGGCGGCCCCCCTGCTGACGCCCCTCACCCTCGGCGCCATGGCCGTGGCGGTGGTGGCCGTGGTGGTGCCGGCCCTGCTGGCGCCGCTGCTGGTGCCCCTCGGCTGGCTGGCGGCACTGCTGCACCAGCTCGCCCACACCGTTGCCGGCCTCCCCCTGGCCCAGTGGCAGAGCGGCCGGCCCCTGCCCCTGCTGGTGCTGCTGTTCTCGGTGGCCCTGCTGGGACTGGTGGTGCCCGGGCTGGGCCGACACCGGCGACGGCTGGCGGCCGGCCTGGGCCTCGGGGTGCTCGTGCTGCATCTGCTGCTGCTGGCCGGCGACCAGCTGCTGCTGGTGCACCAGGGGGAGGGCGGTCCCGCCCGCGACCTGGTGCTGGCCCGGCACCGCGGACGCGCCGCCCTGGTCAGCACGCGCGCCGATGGCTTCAGCTGCCGCCAGGCCGGCCAGCTGGCCCAGGGTCTCGGGGTGGCCCGCTTTGACTGGGCCCTGCTGCTGGATCCGGTGGCGGCCAGCGAGCCATCCTGCTGGCGTCACCTGGCCGCGCGGGTCGTGGCCTACGGCGATGGGGCGGCCCCCCTGGCGGCGGGGCAGCGGCTGGCGAGCCGGGGGCTGGTGGTGGAGGCCCTGGCCATGGACAGCCACGCCCTGCGCCTGCAGCTGGGCCGCCAGCGTTGGCTGCTGCTGCCCGATCGGCAGTCGCTGGCCAGCTGGCGATCGGGCCATCCGGTGGCGGCGGCGGAGGCCGTGTGGGTGGGGGTCCGGCCCCGGCCCGCCGAGCGGCGGGCCCTGCTGGAGCGCGGCCCGCCGCGGGTGTGGCTCAGTGGCCCCGGTCCCGCCGGCGGCGCGCCCCTGCCGCGGGGCTGGCGGGCCAGCGGAGCGAGCGGGGCGCTGACCGCTCCGTAGGATGGGATGAGGCCGGAAGGCCGGAGGGCTCCGCTGCGGCGAGGCGTTCTGGCGTCAAGGCTGTGGAGAGGTGGCTGAGTGGTCGAAAGCGAACGACTCGAAATCGTTTGAAGGGAAACCTTCCGTGGGTTCGAATCCCACCCTCTCCGTTTCATTCCACTGAATTCCGGATCCGGGTCCAGCCCCATGGGCCTGATCAGGAATGGAACAGCAGCACCAGCCCCGCTTTCACCTGGTGAAACTCCCGTTCCTCCCGGCTCAGGTCCAGGCCCACCTGCAGCCCCTCCCGGAGCGCCACATCGAAGGGGGGGGCCGGTGGTGGCTTGCCGTCGCACCAGAGCGCCGCAATTCCCACCGAAGTGGCATGCCACCGGAAGCAGGCGGTCTCGCCGATGGAAGGCTCCTGCAGGGCGTCTTCGAGGAGCTCGCGGATCGCCATCGTGTCCCGGCTCTCGCCATCCCAGTCTTCGCCTTAGCTTCGGCAGGGAGCCCCGTCTGGGCAATCGGCTGAGAGTTTTCGTGATACTGCCGCCTTACGGTGCCTGGCATGGAGGCCTTCCCGAGCCCAGCCGCCCTGGTGCATGAGTGGTTCACACCCCGGTCCGTGGGTGGGGCCGAGCAGGTGGTAGCCGAACTCGACCGGCTCCTGGCCGGGCGAGGAACCCCGCCCGAGCTCTTCGCCCTGGTGGATGGGGAGAGCGGCCTGCCCGGCAGCTGGCTCTCCGGGCGGAGGATCCGCACCAGCTTCATCCAGCGGTTGCCGTGGGGGGTGAGCCATGTCCAGCAGTACCTGCCGCTGCTGCCCCTGGCGATCGAGCAGCTGGACCTGTCGGGCCACCCCCTGGTGATCAGCAGCAGCCATCTGGTGGCCAAAGGGGTGATCACCGGGCCGGAGCAGCTGCACGTCAGTTACGTGCACACCCCGGCCCGCTACGCCTGGGACCAGATGCATGTCTATCTGGAGCGTTCCGCCCTGGCCCGCGGGCCCCTCGGTCCCCTGGTGCGGCTGCAGCTGCACCAGCTGCGGCAGTGGGACGTGGTCAGCAGCGCCCGGGTCGATGCCCTGGTGGCCAACTCCCGCTTCACCGCCCGCCGGATCCGCTGCTTCTGGCGCCGGCGCGCCCATGTGCTCCATCCCCCCGTTGCGGTGGAGCGGTTCCGCTGGGATCGCCCCCGTGACGACGTCTACGTCAGCCTCTGCCGGCTGGTGCCCAACAAACGGGTGGATGTGGTGGTGGAGGCCTTCAACCGCACCGGGCTGCCCCTGGTGGTGCTCGGTGACGGCCCCGAACGGCGGCGGCTGGAGGCGATGGCGGGCCCCCAGGTCCGCTTCCTCGGCCGCCTGTCCGACCAGGAGACCGGCGCCTGGCTGGAGCGGGCGCGGGCCTACGTCTATGCCGGGATGGAGGATTTCGGCATCGCGCCGGTGGAGGCGATGGCCGCCGGTGCCCCGGTGATCGCCTTCGGGCAGGGCGGGGTGCTCGACAGTGTGCGCTGCTTCAGGCACGGCGAGCCCGGCCCCACCGGTCTGCTGTTTCCGGAGCAGAGCGCCGCCAGCCTGGCGGCGGCCCTGGAGTACTTCGAGGCGGCTCAGCTGTGGCGCTCCCTGCCGGCGGAGGGGCAGCGGCGCTGGGCGGAGGGCTTCGCCCCGGAGGTGTTCCGGCGACGCATGGAATCCCTGCTGGACAAGCTCTGGCAGCAGCATCAACGCCGCCTCCGCCGTCCTGTGCCTCTGATCTGAGTGGCCCTCCACCATGGAGTTCCGGTCGGGCTGATCCTTAACTTCATCTATCGAAGCCGTCCCCCATGCTCTCTTCCATCGGGACCCCCTACGCCTCCCGCCGGCTCGTGACGGCACCGGCGCAGGTGTTCACCGCAGAAGAGCTGATTGCCATCCAGTCGAAGCGGGATCGTGTCGTCAAGCGCAGCGGCGACATCCTCTTCTCCCTCGCGGTGCTGACCCTCGGGGCTCCGGTGCTGCTCACCCTGGCCCTGCTGGTGAAGGTCACCTCCAAGGGTCCAGTGTTCTACGTGCAGCAGCGGGTGGGCCGTGATTACCGCAGTTTCGGTTGCATCAAGTTCCGCACCATGCGGCGGGATGCCGATCGGCTGCTATCCAAGCTCCTGGCCGAATCTCCTGATCTCGACGAAGAATTCCGCAACGATTTCAAGCTCAAGAACGACCCCCGCATCACCCGGCTGGGCAAGTTCCTGCGGCGCTCCAGCCTCGATGAGTTGCCCCAGTTCCTCAATGTGCTCCGGGGTGAGATGAGTGTGGTTGGACCGCGCCCCATCGTCACAAGTGAACTGGTCCGCTACGGCGACCGCATGGACGAGGTGCTGGCCGTCCGCCCCGGCCTGACTGGTCTGTGGCAAGTGTCGGGCCGCAACAATCTCAGCTACCCGGAACGGGTTCGGCTGGACGTGCGTTACGCCCGCCGCCGCAACCTGCTGATGGATCTGCGCATCATCCTGCGCACGATCAGCGTGATGCTCGATCCCCGCGACCGCGGCGCCTACTGAACGGCTGGGGCCGCCCTCAGCGCATCGCAGAGGGCCACCTGCCGTCGAGCAAGAACAAGGTCGGCACGGCCACCAGCAACCAGAGCAGTTCCAGCCGATCCCCCAGGGCCAGGATCCGCGCCACGCCGTCCCCATCGGGCGGCCGGCCCGAGGCCGCCAGGATCGGCTTGATCCGAACGCCATCGGCGTAGGTGTTGGCCCCCCCCAGGCGCAGGCCGGCGGCGTGGGCGAAGGCCGCCTCCGAGACGCCGGCATTCGGGGACGGGTCGGGGGCCCCGTCCCGCAGGGCGGCCCGCAGCCAGCGGAGGGTCTGCCGGGGGCGGCCCGCCGCCAGGGGCAGCGTCAGGGCCACCAGGCGGGTGGGGAGCCAGGTGAGCAGGTCGTCGAGGCGGGCGCCGGCGGTGCCCAGCCAGCGCAGGCGGCCGTGGCGGTAGCCGAGCATCGAATCGAGGGTGCTCGCCGCCTTGAAGCCCCAGGCCAGGGCGAGGGGTCCGGGCGGTTGTAACGCCGGCGGTGGCGGCCCCAGCTGCAGCAGCACCGCCCCGACCAGCATCCAGAACAGCGGCGCGAACAGGCCGTCGACGGCGTTTTCGGCGGCGGTTTCGGCGGCGGCCCGCAGGATCTCCGCCTCCGGCAGCTGGCTCACCTGGCGGCCCACGATCCGGGCCAGGCGCTCCCTGGCCACAGGGACATCCGGCAGGGCCGCCAGCACCGCGCGCACGGCCCGCTCCAGGCTGCCGCCCGCCAGGGCACTGGCCAGGCCCAGCACCAGCAGGGGGCCGCCCACCAGGGGGATGTGCCTGGCCAGGGCCTCGATCCCCCAGCCCGCCAGCCCGCTGCCGGCCACCACCACCAGGGTGAGGAGGGCGCCGCCCAGGCGCAGGCGCCGGGGGGCGTCCCCGGCCCAGGCTTCCACCGCCCGACGCAGCACGGTGATGCTCCACCCCATCGCCTGCACCGGGTGCGGCCACCAGAGCGGGTCCCCCAGCAGCCGATCCAGCCCGCAGGCGAGCAGCACAAGCAGGGCGGCGCTCAAGGGCGGGTCCGTTGCAGCAGGGGCAGCAGGGCTCCGGCCACCAGGAACGCCAGCAGCTGGATCGGCAGGCTGCCGGCCAGGCCGATCACCTGGGCGATCAGGCCCATCCCCAGGCTCCCCACCAGGCCCCCCAGGGCCGAGGAGCGCTCCAGGAGGTTCCAGTTCCGCTGCAGGTCCCCGGCCGGATCCACACCGATGGCCAGGCGGGCATCCGCCAGGGCCGCCAGCAGGCCGAAGGGCACGAACAGGAGCACAGCTCCCCAGCCGCCGACGAACTGGGTGGCCACCAGCACGGCGGCCATCAGCAGGTAAGGCAGCCGCGCCGGCAGCCGCAGGCCCCAGGCTTCGGCGCCGGTGCGACCCAGGCCATACGCCGTGAGCACCAGGCCGAAATCGAAGCAGTTGCCCGCCGCCTCCTGGCGCACCCAGAGGGGCAGCAGGGCGAACAGGCCGCCGAACAGGACGCCCTGCAGCACGCCGCCGGGCTCCAGCCGCCAGGTAGGTGGCTCCGGCCCTACGCCATCGCCATCCAGGTGGTGGCCGCCGGCCTGCAGGGCCCCGATCAGCGGCGCCAGGGGCAGCAGCAGCACCAGGGCGTTGCTGAACTGGAGCAGGGCCTTGCCGATGGGAAACAGCAGGGCCGTGAGCAGGTTGCCCACCAGCCGGCCCGCTTCAGCCCCGGCCCGCAGCTGGCCGATCGGCACGGCCCAGAGGCCATGGAGGTGGCGCTGCAGGGGCTCCTGGGCCAGGCGCAGGCCCACCGCCAGCAGGGCGACGCCGAGCAGGGGGCCCAGCACCGAGGTGCCCAGCCCACCGGCGGCCACGGCCAGCAGCAGCAGCAGGCTGAGCAGCTGGAGCAGGTAGCCGGACCGGATCCGCTGGGGCAGGGGTAGCAGCAGGGGCAGGGTGACCAGGGCCGGCAGCACCACGTTCACCAGGGGTGAGGGGGTGAGGCCGCTGAGCAGCCAGGCGGTGGCGCCGATGGCCAGGGTGCCGCCGGCCTGGCTGCTGCTCCAGGCCAGGGTCAGCAGGCGCCGGTGCATGGGCTGGGGATCAGGCGGCCTTGAGCCAGCTGAACATGGAGCGCAGGCCCTTGCCCACCTGCTCGATCGGATGGGCGGCATCGCGCTCGCGCGCCTTGGCCATCTCGGGCTTGCCCGCCTCGCATTCGGCCACGAAGTTGCGGGCGAAGGTGCCGTCCTGGATGTCGGCCAGGATGCGCCGCATCTCCGCCTTGGTGTCGGCGGTGATCAGCCGGGGCCCGCTGACGTAGTCGCCGTACTCGGCGGTGTTGGAGATCGAATCGCGCATGGCGGTGAGGCCGCCCTTGACCATCAGATCGACGATCAGCTTGACCTCGTGCAGGCACTCGAAGTAGGCCAGCTCGGGCTGGTAGCCCGCTTCCACCAGGGTCTCGAAGCCTGCTTTCACAAGCTCGCTGAGGCCGCCGCAGAGCACGGCCTGCTCGCCGAACAGGTCGGTTTCGGTTTCTTCCTTGAAGTTGGTCTCGAGGATGCCGGCACGGGTGCCGCCGATCCCCTTGGCGTAGGCCATCGCCAGGGCCCGGGCGTTGCCGGAGGCGTCCTGCTGGATGGCGAACAGGGCGGGCACGCCCTGGCCGTTCTGGAACTCCCAGCGCACGGTGTGGCCGGGGCCCTTGGGGGCGATCATCACCACGTCCACATCGGCGGGGGGCTGGATCAGGCCGAAGCGGATGTTGAAACCGTGGGCGAAGCTCAGCACCTTGCCGGCGCTGAGGTGGGGCGCGATCTCGGTGGCGTAGACGGCCTTCTGGGCCTCATCGGGCAGCAGCACCATGATCCAGTCGGCCTTGGCGCAGGCCTCGGACACGCTGAGCACCTCCAGGCCGTCGGCCCGGGCCTTGGCGGCCGAGCGGCTGCCGTCGTAGAGGCCCACCACCACGTTGACACCGCTGTCCTTGAGGTTGAGGGCGTGGGCATGGCCCTGGGAGCCGTAGCCGATGATGGCCACCGTCTTGCCGGTCAGCAGGCTGAGGTCGGCGTCGGAGTCGTAGAAGAGCTGGGCCATTCCGGGCGGCGGGCAGGGCAAACGCAGACTTTAGGTCTGCGTCCGCACGGGCCTCAGCCGCCGGCCGCCTCCGAGGGGTGGGCGATGACCCGGTCGATCAGGCCGTACTCCTTGGCTTCGGCGGCGCTGAGGAAGTAGTCGCGGTCGGTGTCCTTGGTGACTTTTTCCAGCGGCTGGCCGCACATGCCGGCGAGGGACTGGTTGAGCATGTCCTTGATGCGCAGGATCTCCCGCGCCTCGATCTCGATGTCGCTGGCCTGGCGCTGGCTGGTGCCACCCAGGGGCTGGTGGATCATGATCCGGCTGTGGGGCAGGGCCAGCCGCTTGCCCTTGGTGCCGGCCGCCAGCAGGAAGGCGCCCATGGAGGCCGCCAGCCCGACGCAGATGGTCACCACGTCGGATTTGACGTACTGCATGGTGTCGTAGATCGCCAGTCCGGCGGTCACCGACCCGCCCGGCGAGTTGATGTACAGATAGATCGGCTTGGAGCTGTCATCGGAATCGAGATACAGCATCTGGGCCACCAGGCTGTTGGCGATGCCGTCGGTCACTTCCTGGCCCAGGAACAGGATGCGCTCCACCCCGAGGCGGGTGTAGATGTCGACCCAGCGCTCGTACTGGCTGCCGGGGAGACGGTAGGGAACGCTGGGGGTGCCGATGGGCATGGAGGGAAGGCTCTCGTTCGGAGCCGGTGAGAAAGGGTGGTGAACAGGGTCGGCCGAGGGCCGGTGGGGGCGGGCCTCAGCCCAGCTGGTGCGTCACGCCACTGGGGCGGCCGTCGGCAGGTCCTTGCGGCTGGTGAGCACCCGGTCGATCAGGCCGTAGGCCTTGGCCTCCTCCGCCGTCAGGTAGGTCATCCGGTCGGAGTCGCGGGAGAGGTCCTCGACGCTCTTGCCCGTGTTTTCGGAGAGGATTTCCAGCATGCTGTGCTTGTTGTGCAGCACTTCCTTGGCCCGGATCTGGATGTCGCTGGCCTGGCCGCGGGCACCGGAGCGGGGCTGGTGCAGCACGATCGAGGCGTGGGGCAGGGCGGCCCGCTGGCCCTTGGTCCCGGCGGAGAGGATCATCGCGGCGGTGCCCATGGCCTGGCCGATGCAGATGGTGTGCACCGGCGGTTTGACGTAGCGCAGGGTGTCGCAGATGGCGAAGGCTTCGGTCTCGAAACCGATGGCATCGCCGGAGTACCAGCTGGTGCCGGTGGAGTTGATGTAGAAGAAAATCGGCTTTTCCGGATTGTCGAACTCCAGATAAAGCAGCTGGGCAATGATCAGCTCGGTGACGTCGATCCCCATCTGACGCTTGGCGTCGTCGTCGGAGAACAGGGGCAGGCCCAGGTAGACGATCCGCTCCTTGAGGAGCAGGGACGGCAGATCCGGCGGCGGCGTGCGCATCACTGCGGAATCGCCGTAGTAGGGGGCCGACACCGTCATCCGCACTCACCAGCAGTCTTGAGGCAGGAGCCTAGCCGGGGCCAGGAGGCTGGTGCTCCTGCAGGGCGACGGGTTTCCCACCCTGCTTGTCGAGGCCGCGGCCGTTGCCCCGTTCGCCGGGTCGTTCCTGGTTGCGGTCGCAGCGGGCGAACACCATCCGGCCGGTGGGCGTCTGCAGGGCACCGGTGACGGTGACGGGCAGCCGTTCGCCGATGCGGCGCCGGGCATCCTCCACCACCACCATGGTGCCGTCCTCCAGGTAGCCGACGCCCTGGTCGGCCTCCTTGCCCTCGCGCACGATCTTGAGCTGCAGGCCATCCCCCGGCTGCACCTCGGGCCGCAGGGCGATGACCAGCTCGCTGAGGTTGAGCACCTTGAGCTCCTGCACCTGGGCCACCTGGGCCAGGTTGAAGTCGGCGGTGAGCAGGGTGCCGCCGGTGTCGGCGGTGAGCTTGAGCAGCTTGTCGTCGGCGCCGTTACCGCTGTAGCGGGTGCTGTTGACCACCAGCCGGCGGCCGTAGTTCTCCCGCAGCTCGGTGAGCAGCTTCAGGCCTCGCCGCCCCTTGGCCCGCTTCTCGGTGTTGGAGGAGTCGGCCAGGGCCTGGAGCTCGTCGATCACGGCCTGGGCGACGATCACCTGGCCCTCCAGCAGGCCGGAGGCCAGCAGGCCCCGGATGCGGCCGTCGATGATCACGCTGGTGTCGAGGATCTTGGCGCTGGCGGGCAGCAGCACCCCATCGGCCACCAGCAGGGCCTCCGTGCTAGCCGGGTTGAACAGCCGCAGCAGGGTGCGGCCGTGCACCTCCGCCAGGTTGTACCCGAGCACCCCGAAGAAGACGTTGCTCAGCACCGCCGCCAGGGGCTTCACCAGCACCACCTCCCAGGGCAGGGGCAGCAGCAGGATCGGCGCCAGCAGGAGGTTGGCCACCAGCAGGCCGAGAATCAGGCCCACCGCCCGGCTGATCAGCAGATCGGTGGGCATGCTGCGCACCTGGGCCATCAGGCGCCGGCGCAGCTGCTGGAAGAAGATGCCCGCGATCAGCCCGAAGAAGGCGCCGAACCCGCCCATCACCGAGCGGAGCCCCTCCTGGTTGGTCACCTCCAGCAGCAGCTGCTCCGGCAGCAGGTCAACGCCGAGCCAGCCGGTGGCTGCCCCTGAGATCAGGAACAGCAGCAAGATGAGGGTGTCCACCATGCTTCGAAGTCCCGACGCCTTGGCCGCCCAGCAGGTCTTTCAAGCAGCTTGGCCGATCTTCTGCCGTTTGGGTCCCAGGGATTACCGCCCGTGATGGATCCCCGATCCGCCTACGTCCACATTCCTTTCTGCCACCGGCGCTGTTTCTACTGCGATTTCCCGGTGGTGCCCCTGGGGGACCGGGCCGACGGGGCCTCCTCCGCCTCCGTCGCCGCCTACCTGGGCCTGCTGCAGCAGGAGATCGCCACCTCCCCCGGCGGCCCGCCCCTGGCGACCGTCTACCTCGGGGGCGGCACCCCCTCGATGCTCAGCAGCGACCAGGTGGCGGGGATCCTGCGGGCCCTCGCGCGCCGCTTCGGCCTGGCCCCGGGGGCGGAGCTGACCCTGGAGCTGGATCCGGCCAGTTTCGATCAGGCCCGCCTGGCGGGCTACCTGGCCGCCGGCATCAACCGGGTCAGCCTGGGGGGCCAGAGCTTCGACGATGGGGTGCTGGCGGACCTGGGCAGGCGCCACCGGGGTGCCGACCTGCGGGAGGCGGCCGGCTGGCTGGGCCTGGCCCGCCGCCGGGGGGACCTGGCCAGCTGGAGCCTGGACCTGATCCAGGGGCTGCCGCGGCAGCAGCTGGCCCACTGGGACGACCAGCTCAGCGCCGCCATCGCCCTGGAGCCGCCCCATCTGTCGGTGTACGACCTGAGCATCGAGCCCGGCACCGTCTTCGAGCGGCGCCTGGCGCTGGGGGAGCTCGCCCTGCCGCCGGAGGATCTGGCCGCCGACCTGATGGACCTGACCTGGGCCCGGCTCACCGCCGCCGGCTACGGCCACTACGAGGTGTCGAACTACGCCCTGCCCGGCCACGCCTCGCGCCACAACCGCGTCTACTGGAGCGGTGCCGGCTGGTGGGGCTTCGGCATGGGCGCCACCGCCGCCCCCCGCGGTCGCCGGCGGGCCCACCCCCGCACCCGTGCCGGCTACGCGGAGATGCTGGCGGCCCAGGCCGCCGGGGTGGCGGTGCCTGATGCAGCGGACCGGGAGGCGGCGGAGGAGGGCATGCCCTTCGACGAACGGCTGATGGTGGGCCTGCGCCGCCGGGAGGGGGTGAACATGGAACGGCTGGTTCGCGAGGAGAACCTCAGGGCGTCCCAGCTGGAGGCGCTGCGGCAGCGGCTTGACGGCTACGAGCGGCGCGGCCTGCTGTGCATCGAGGGGCCCCGCTGGCGCCTGGCGGATCCGGAGGGGCTGGCCCTCAGCAATGGGGTGCTGCGGGAGATGCTGGCCTGGTGGCAGGAGCTGGGGCGGGAGCCGCTGCCGGCCCCTGTTCCCTGACCCAGCGGCCCAGGACCTCCACCGCCAGGGCCCGGCCCTGCATCAGGGGCGGGCTGAAGGGGGGCTGGCGGGTCGTGAGCCCGAGCAGGTCGGCCGTCACCCGCACCTGGCCGTCGCAGCCGTCACCGGCGCCGATGCCGATCACGGGAATCACCAGGGCAGCGCTCAGCTCGCTGGCAAGCTCCGCCGGAACGTGTTCGATCACCAGGGCGAAACAGCCGGCCTCCTGCAGGGCCAGGGCCCGCCGCCGCAGCCGCTCCTGGCTGACGGGATCGCCGGCCTGGCGCCGGTAGCCCAGCTGGTGCACCGACTGGGGGGTCAGTCCGAGGTGGCCCATCACCGGAATCCCGCTGCGCACCATCCGATCGATCACCGCCAGCGTCTCGGGTTCGGCCCCCTCCAGCTTCACCGCCACCGCCGGTGTTTCCTTCAGCACCCGGCCCGCCGCCGCCACGGCCGCATCGGCGCCGCACTGGTAGCTCAGGAAGGGGAGATCGCAGATCAGCAGCGGCGGCTCGTGCGCCGCCGCCGCCGCCGCCAGCCCCCTGCCGGCGGCGCGGCAATGGTGGAGCATCTCCTCGAGGGTCACCGGCAGGGTGGTGGCGTGGCCCAGCACCACCATCGCCAGGGAGTCGCCCACCAGCACCGCATCCACCCCGGCGCCGGCCACCACGGCGGCGGAGAGGGCGTCCCAGGCGGTCAGCACGGTGATCGGCAGACCCGCCTTCTTGCGCCGTGTCAGGTCAGCGGGTCGCAGGGGCACGGCGTGGGGTGCGGAGGGGGCATTGCTAGCATCGACCCGACTCGGACCCACGCGGCTCTGACGCCCAAATCTGGTCAGGACCGGAAGGGAGCAGCCACACGGGATGCTCAGGGCAGGCGTGGATTCCGGGTCACCCTCTTCGAACCGGGTGTCAGTCGACCCGGTTCTGGCGATTGATCAGGAACGGCGGGATCATGGCTCCCCGCTCCTCGGGCGTGTGGGTGAGGTTGTCGACGAAGCTCGCGGTGGGGGTGCGCTCCGGTCGGTAGTGGCCACCGCTCTGGAAGCCGGTGGCGATGACCGTCACGTGGATCTCCCCCTCGAGGGATTCGTCCACCACGGCGCCCACGATGATGTTGGCGTCGGGGTCCACCACGTCGTAGATGACCTCCGAGGCGGTGGTCATGTCCTCGAGGGTCATGTCCTTGCCACCGCTGATGTTGATGACGCAGCCGTTGGCGCCGTCGATGCGGGCCGACTCCAGCAGGGGGCTGCTCATGGCGGCCTGGGCGGCCTCGATGGCCCGTGAACGGCCGGAGCCCACACCGATGCCCAGCAGGGCGGTGCCGGCATCGGCCATCACCGAGCGGATGTCGGCGAAGTCGACGTTCACCAGGCCCGGCCTGGTGATGATGTCGGTGATCCCCTTGACGCCCATGCGGAGCACGTCGTCGGCGGCCCGGAAGGCCTCCTGGAGCGGCGCGCCGGCGATGGCGTCCCGCAGGCGATCGTTGGGAATGATGATCAGGGTGTCGACATGCTCGGCCAGGCGGGCGATGCCCTCTTCGGCCTGGCGCAGCCGTTTGCGGCCCTCGAAGCCGAAGGGCTTGGTGACGATGCCCACGGTGAGGGCACCGCATTCCTTGGCCACCTCCGCCACGATCGGTGCCGCGCCGGTGCCGGTGCCACCGCCCATCCCGGCGGCGATGAAGACGAGATCGGCCCCCTCAAGGGACTGCTGCAGGTCGGACCTGGATTCCTCCGCCGCCTTCTGCCCGATCACCGGGTTGCCGCCGGCCCCCAGGCCACGGGTGAGCTTCTGGCCCAGCTGGATGCGCTGGCCCGCCGCCGACTGCAGCAGGGCCTGGGCGTCGGTGTTGAGCACCCGGTAGCCCACCCCGGTGAGCTCGGTGGCGATCATCCGGTTGACCGCGTTGCTGCCGCCTCCCCCCACGCCGATCACCTCGATCCGGGCCGATTGGCTCGGGACGATCCCGTTGCTGCTGGGCGAGATCTGGCTCATCGCGTGGGGCTCCTGCGGGGACGAAAGATCGACGTGGGGTAGGCGGTCCTGATCGCGCGACATCGCGGGAGGGGGAGTGAGGCCGTTGATCTGCGGCTGCATTATGTCGGTGGCCAGCTCAGCCAAAGTTGCCGATAGATCACATTGGACTGAATCGCATCAGGGCGCAACGGCCTGTGAGGATTGTCTGGCTGGCTGGCAACGGCTGAGATCCCTCACTGGGTGCCGGCTGGGGCGGGACGGGGAGGGGGCGGACCGGGCCTGGGGGGACGGGGCGGCGCGGCGGATCCGCCGCGGGAGCCCAGGCTCAGTTCTGGCTGTTCGGGATCGCTCAGATCGATCAACTGCGGGGGCGCTCCCTTCATGCGCTGCGGCAGGGTGCGGCTGAGGTGGGCGATCACCTCCAGGCGTCGCGGCAGGCGGGCATCCGGGGGCCCCAGTCGCACCTGGCCCAGCTGGGTGGTGGTGAGCCACAGACTGCCGTCCGGTTCGAAGCGGATTTCGCGCAGGCCGGGACCCAGCACCTCCCGTTCCTTCAGCACCTGGGCCAGCACGGCCCGGTGGCGGGCATTCCAGCCGACGACCAGCAGGGACAGGTCGCCCTGGCTGCGCACCCCCATGTGCTGGCGCATGCTCATCCAGTTGCCCAGCCCATCGACGAAGCCCATCTCCGGGCCGCGGTCGGTGCGCCGTTCGGCCCGGGCCACCGCCTCCCGGTCCTTCAGTTCCACCCGCAGCCGCGGCGGCAGCATCAGCCGGCTCACCCTCACCTCCTTCACGGGCAGGGCCCCCATCAGGTCGCTGGCCACCTCCCGCGGCTGCAGGGCCATCAGGGGCTGGGGGAAGCGCAGGCCGGCGGCGCTGATCACCTGGTCACGGCTGACCACGGCACTGCCCAGCACCTCCACCTGGGCGGGTTCCCGCAGGGTCCAGCCCTGCCGCAGCAGCAGATAGCCCAGGCCCGCGGAGACGGAGCTGAACACCAGGATGCGCCAGAGCAGCCGCAGCCGTTCGCTGCGGCGCTGACGGCGAAGTTCCTTGCGGCGCAGCACCCCGGGAGGCAGCGGCGCTCCCGGCGACGGGGGTGCTCCCTGCGAAGTGGGGGCCCGCTTCACAGCTCGCAGCGGGAGCGGGCCATGAGTTCATCCATCCAGGACCGGGCCCGGCGGGCATCGGCGAAGGGCAGCTCCGCCTGCTGGCCCCCCCCCACCAGCCGCAGACGGCAGGCCCCCTCGCTCTCCTCGGTCAGGGGGGCCTCCCCGGAGCTGAGGGAGAGCAGCTCGACCATTTCCAGCTGCTTGATGGTGAAGCTTCCCACCGGCTGGAAGCTGCCGGCCACGAACCGGCTCCAGGTCAGTTCTCCGTTGACGAGCCGGGCGGCCCCGCAGCCGTCCAGCTTGGCCAGTTCGGCGCCGCTCGCCCAGTCACGGAACTGTTGCTGGCGCCGCCGCTCGACCCAGCCGAGGGCCACCAGGAGCACGAAGGCCCCCAACAGGGGCAGCCACAGCAGGCCATGGATCACGGCGCCGTTCCTTCCACGTTCATCCGAAGCTCCGATCCTCCCGCGCCCAGCACCAATTGGTGCACCAGGTCGGGGAGTGGACATCCACTGGCCTCCCACAACATGGGGTACATGCTCTGGCTGGTGAATCCCGGCAGGGTGTTGATCTCGTTCAGCCAGAGGCTGCCTGAGGCCTCGTCGTAGAAGAAATCCACCCGGGCCAGCCCCCCGGCCGCCACCGCCCGGCAGGCGGCCAGCGCCATCGCCCGAGCCCGTTCGCTCACCGCTTCGCTCACCTGGGCGGGGATCACGGTGTGGCTGAGCCCCTCGCTGTACTTGGTCTCGTAGTCGTACCAGTCGGCATCGAAGCGGATTTCACCCAGCACCGAGGCCCGCAGCCCATCCCCCTGGCCATCGCTGTTCTGCAGCACGGCGCATTCCAGTTCCCGGGCCTTGACGCCCTGCTCCACCACCAGACGGCGGTCGAGGGCCGCGGCCAGCTCCAGGCCCGCGAGCAGGGCGGCCCGGTCGCCGGCCTTGCTGATCCCCACCGAGGAGCCCATGTTGGCCGGCTTGATGAAACAGGGATACCCGAGCTGGCTCTCCAGCCGCTCCAGCAGGGCCTCCCGGTCGGCGGGTTGGGCGGCCAGCTCGGCGGCCTCGACGCAGGCGTAGGGCACCTGGGGCAGGCCGGCGGCGGCGAAGGCGGCCTTCATGGCCTGCTTGTCCATGCCCAGGGCCGACCCCAGCACCCCGGAGCCCACGTAGGGCACCCCCATCAGGGTGAACAGCCCCTGGACCGTGCCGTCCTCCCCGTTGGGGCCATGCAGCACCGGGAACCACACCTCCATGTCCAGGGCGCCGTCGGGGAAGCCCCGGAAGCCCCCCGGCTCCGCCGGTCCCGGTAGATCCCCGGCTTCGGCTGGCACCCCCCGCTCCAGCACCCCTGCGGCCACCGCGTCGGGCCACCAGCGGCCGCCGCGATCGATGTAGAAGCTGCTGACCCGGTAGCGCTCGGCATTGGCCCCACTGCGCAGTCCCCGCAGCACGGTGCGGGCCGAGAGGATCGAGACGGCGTGTTCGCCGGAGGCTCCCCCGAACACCAGGCCGACGCGGGTGGGGGTGGGGGCCATCGGCGCAGGAAAGAGGGCCAAACGTATCAGCGAATGCCGCTCCGGCCCAGGGGCCGGCCGCTGAGGCTGAACGGCCGGACGGTCTCGATCTCCACGTCGACCAGGTCCCCGGGGGCGAAGGGGCGGCCATCGCCGGGGTCGGCGGCGAAGAAGGTGAGCCGATTGGTGCGGGTGCGGCCCATCAGCTGGGCCGGGTCGCGGGGGTTGACCCCCTCGGCCAGCACCTGCTCGCGCCGCCCCAGGTAACGGGCGCTGCGCTCCGCGGCCACCCTTTCCACCAGGGCGTTGAGCTCCTGGAGCCGTTCCACCTTCACCGCCTCCGGCAGCTGGTCGGGCCAGTCGGCCGCCGGGGTGCCGGGCCGCGGCGAGTAGGCGGCGGTATTGACCTGGTCGAAGCCGATCGATTCGATCAGGGCCAGGGTGCGGCGGAACTGGGCGTCGGTTTCGCCGGGGAAGGCCACGATCACGTCGGCGCTGATGGCCGCATCGGGGAGGCGCTGGCGGATGCGATCGATGATCCGCCGGTAGCGCTCCACGGTGTAGCCCCGGGCCATGGCCCGCAGCACGTCGTCGTCACCGCTCTGGAAGGGGATGTGGAAGTGCTCGCACACCTTGGGCAGGTCGGCGCAGGCGTCGATCAGCCGGTCGGTGAAGTACCGAGGGTGGCTGGTGGCGAAGCGGATGCGCTCAAGGCCCCGCACGTCGTGCACAGCCCGCAGCAGGTCGGTGAGGGTGTGGGCCCGCCGGCCCTCGGCGGTGATGCCGGGCAGGTCGCGGCCGTAGGCGTCGATGTTCTGGCCCAGCAGGGTGACCTCCCGGTAGCCCTGGGCCGCCAGTCCCTCCATCTCCAGGCGGATCGCCTCGGGCAGGCGTGATTGCTCCCGGCCGCGCACGGAGGGCACCACGCAGTAGGTGCAGTGCTCGTTGCAGCCGTAGATGACGTTCACCCAGGCGCAGACGGCGCTGTCCCGCCGCGCGGTGGTGATGTCCTCGAGGATGTGGTGCTCGTCGGTGGCCACCACCTGCTGGCCGCTCTCCACACGGGTGAGCAGGGCCTCGAGCCGGTTGGCGTGCTGGGGACCCATCACCAGATCCAGCTCCGGCACCCGCCGCAGCAGGGATTCCCCCTCCTGCTGGGCCACGCAGCCGGCCACCACCAGGGTGAGGCCGGGGTTGGCCCGTTTGCGCTGGGCCTGGCGCCCCAGGTAGCTGTAGACCTTCTGCTCGGCGTTGTCGCGGATCGTGCAGGTGTTGTAGAGCACCAGATCCGCCGTGTGCTCGTCGCTGCCCGGGGTGTAGCCCATGGCTTCGAGGATGCCGGCCATCCGCTCGGAATCGGCCTTGTTCATCTGGCAGCCGAAGGTGGTGATCCAGTAGCTGCCGCGCCGTGCCGAGGGCGCCTGGTCGGCCTGCGGGCCGGAAACGGTGGCTGTCATGGGATCCAGTTTCCGCTATCGCCCCATCGCCGCCAACGGGGAGGCTGTGGCAGCGTGAACACCCCGGCCCCTTCCTGGCATGCGCTGCCGCCTGAGCCGCTTTCCCCTCACCAAGGCGGTGCCCCTGGCCATCAGCCGCGGCACCACCTCCGCCGTGGAGCACCTGCTGCTGGAGCTGGAGCACGACGGCATCACCGGCTTCGGCGAAACCGGCGGCTTCGACACCGGCCCGAGGTCCTGCACCACCGCCGCGCTGGCGGCCGAACTGGAGGCCGTGCTGCCGGCCCTGGAAGCCCTTGATCCGGAACCGTTCCAGGCCCTGGAACCCCTGCTGCAGCGGTTGTCGCCCCCGGCCCGCTGCGCCGTGGACCTGGCCCTGAACGATTGGTGGGGCCGCCGGCTGGGGCAGCCGCTGTGGCGCCTCTGGGGCCTCGATGACGGCGCCATCAGCCCCACCAGCGTCACCCTCGGCCTGGGCAGCGAGGCGGCGGTGCTGGAGCGGCTGGAACGCTGGTGGGGCCAGCTGCCCGCCAGCCGCATCAAGCTCAAGCTGGGCAGCCCGGAGGGGCTCGACCATGACCGGACCCTGGTGCGGGCCGTGGCCCAGGCGCTGCAGCGGCGCGAGCAGAGCCACGGGGTGGCCTGTGAGCTGCAGGTGGACGCGAACGGCGGCTGGAGCCTGGAGCAGGCCCTGCCGATGCTGGACTGGCTGGATGCCCAGGGCGTGGTGCTGGTGGAACAGCCCCTGGCCCCCCTGGAGGATCCGGAGGCCGACAGCGCCGCCTTCGCCGCCCTGGAGCTCGACTGCCCCATCGCCCTGGTGGCCGACGAGAGCTGCTGGAACCTGGCCGACCTGGTGCGGCTTGCCCCCTACGTCGATGGGGTGAACATCAAGCTGCTCAAGAGCGGCGGACTGTCGGAGGCCCTGCTGATGGCCAGGGCGGCGCAACGCCTGGGGCTGGGCGTGATGCTGGGCTGCTACTCCGACAGCGCCCTGCTCAACGGCGCCGCCGCCCAGCTGCTGCCCCTGGTGCGCTGGCCGGACCTGGACAGCCACCTGAACCTGGTGGACGACCCCTTCGTCGGACCCGCCCTCGAGGGCGATCGGCTGCGGCCCGCCCCGTCCCCTGGCCTGGGGGTGAGCCGTGCTCGGGGCTGACGTCCCGATCGTGCTGCTGCAGCACGGGGGCCTCGACAACCTCAGCGGCAAGACGGGCCTGGCGATGCTCCGCTATCGCCGGGGTCCAATCGTGGCGGTCGTGGATCCGGCCCACGCCGGTGCCGATCTGCGGCAGCTCACCGGGATCGGAAGGGACGTGCCGGTGGTGGGGTCCCTGGCGGAGGCGTTGCCCTTCGCTCCCGAGGTGGCGGTGGTGGGGCTGGCCCCCTCCGGCGGGCGTCTGCCCGAGGCGATGGCCGCCGATGTGGCGGTCGCCCTGGCGGCGGGCCTGTCCCTGGCCAGTGGCCTGCACAGCCGACTGGGGGACGACCCGGCCCTGGCGGCCCTGGTGCGGCCGGGGCGCTGGATCTGGGATCTGCGCCGGGAACCCCCCGGTCTGACCGTCGGCTCCGGCCGTGCCGCCGGCCTGCCGGGCCGCCGCTTGCTGGCGGTGGGGACCGACATGGCCGTGGGCAAGATGAGTGTCTGTCTGGAGCTGCTGGCGGCCGCCCGGCGCCGCGGCCGCGATGCCCGCTTCGTCGGCACCGGCCAGGCCGGCATCCTGATCAGTGGCGGCGGGGTGGCCCTCGACGCCGTCCGCATCGACTACGCGGCCGGCGCCGTCGAAGCGGCGGTGCTGGCCGCCGGCGCCGGCGCTGGCCCGGAGACCCTGGTGCTGATCGAGGGGCAGGGTTCCCTCTGCCACCCCGGCTCCAGCGCCACCTTGCCCCTGATGCGGGGCAGCCAGCCCACCGACCTGCTGCTGGTGCACCGGGCCGGCCAGCGCACGATCCAGCGGCTGGAGGCGTTCCCCCTCCCCCCCCTGGGCCAGTTGGTCGCTGCCGTCGAGGCCCTGGCGGCCCTGGGCCGGCCGGCGGGCTCCGGTCCGCCTCCCCGGGTGGCCGCCATCGCCCTCAACACGGCCCACCTGGACGGGCCGGCGGCGGCAGAGGCGCTGGAGGTGACGGCGGCGGCAACAGGTCTGCCCTGTGTCGATCCGGTGCGGCAGGGAGGGGAGGTCCTGCTGGAGCTGTTGCCGGGCCAAGAAAGAAGCCCGACGCCGAAGCGCCGGGCCTGAAGGGCGAGCGAGGGGACTCGAACCCCCGAATGGTGGCGCCACAAGCCACTGCCTTAACCACTTGGCGACGCCCGCCGCGGTCTTTGCCAATGTATCAAGCGAGCCTGCCGGCCCCGCCCTTGCCACCGCCGACCACCGCCACCCGCACCGTTTCCGGCCTCCTGGGCCTCACCGCCGTTTCGGCGGGCCTGATCGGCCTGGCCGTCACCAACCCCGGCCCCGCCGCCTTCGAGGAGTTCGCCGCCGACAAGCTGACCGAACTGGCCAGTGAGGAGCTGTGCCAGAACGAAGGGTTGCCCCTGCTGGCCCGGCTGCTGATCCAGAACTGTCCGGAACTGGTGCGATCCCAGCGCAAGGTGCTGGGCCGCCTGGCCCGGGAGCATTCGCGCCGTTACAACTTCGGCCTGCTGAGCCTCTACGGCACCCGGCTGGGGGGAGAGAAGGTGCTGCCCAACTGGAGCATCCCCCGCTACGACGCCGTCACCCTGGCGGTCGCGGGCCATTTCGTGCTGCTCTCTGCCGGCGAGAGTGCGCCGGGGAGCCCGATGCCGTGAGCGGGGCGCCCCCTCCGGCCGGCCTGCTGCCACCGATGCGCCTCCCCAGGGCCCTGCTGGATCCCCTGGCCCGGTTGCCGGCCGCCGACGACCAGGGGCTGGTGGCGGTGCGGCTGGAGCAGGCGGAGGGTCGGATCCGCGCCATCCATGGGCTGGCCCCTGGCTCGGCCGCTTCCCTGCCCCTGGCGCTCACGCCCCTGGTGGAGCCCCATGCCCACCTCGACAAGGCGTTCAGCGGCGCGGCGTTCCCCAATCCCGACGGCACCATGGCCGGGGCCATGGCGGCGAACGGCCGGGAAGCGGCCACGCGGCGGGCTGATGGCGTGCGGCGACGGGGGGAGCAGGCCCTGGAGCGGGCCTGGCGCTACGGGCTGCGGGCGATCCGCAGCCACATCGACAGCCTCGGCCCCTGGGCCACCCCCAGCTGGGAGGCGCTGCTGGAACTGCGCGACCGCTGGCGGGGCCGGGTGGAGCTGCAACTGGTGGCCCTGGTGCCGGTGGGCCACTGGGGCACACCGGAGGGCGAGGCCTTCGCCGCCTGGGTGGCCGGCCAGGGCGGCCTGCTGGGCGGCGTGCTCGGCGCCCCCTTCCGCTCCACCCCGGCCGACCGGGCGGCGTTGCTGGCCCTGCTGCGGCTGGCGGAGCGCCTCGGCTGCGGGGTGGATCTGCACGTCGATGAGAGCGCCGGGGACCGCGGCCGCGGTGTGACCCTGGTGACCGACCTGTTGCGACGCCACCGCCTGGCGGTGCCGCTCACCTGCAGCCACGCCAGCAGCATGGCCCTGCTGGCCGACGGTCCCTGCCGCCGTCTGGCGGAGGCGATGGCGGCCGCGGCGGTGGGGGTGGTGGCCCTGCCCACCACCAACCTCTGGCTGCTCGGCAAACACCACCGCCGCACCCCGTCCCTGCGGCCCCAGGCCCCGATCCGCCAGCTCCAGGAGGCTGGTGTGACCGTCGCCGTGGGGGGGGACAACGTGCAGGACCCCTGGTTTCCGGGTGGGGATTTCGATCCGATCGCCCTGCTGCGTTTCAGCCTGGCGGCCAGCCACCTGGCGCCCTGGCGCCGGCTCGGCCTGAGCCCCTTCAGCACCGCGGCGGCCCGGCTGCTGGGCCTTGACTGGGACGGGGTCCTGCGGGAGGGGGCACCGGCCGATCTCCTGGTGCTCGGGGCCTCCTCCTGGGGCGAGCTGCTGGCCCGTCCCCCCCGGCGGCGGGTGCTGCGGGCCGGCCGCTGGCTGGACCCTCCCCCCTGCGAAGAACCGTCCCCCCTGCTGGCCGCCTGCCATGGATGACTTCAGACCGGTTGATCCCGATCGGATCCGGGCCCTGGTGGCCGACCTGGGGGCCAGCCCCCTGGGGTTGACGCCGATCCTTGCCCCCGCCGAGCTCGCCCGGCTCTCGGCCGACTTCCACGACTATTCGCCCGTGCTGGCGCCGCTGCTCCAGGGCCGGTGCGCCCAGCTGGCGGTGAAGGTGGACCGGCTGGAGCAGGTGATGGCGGTGGCCGGGGCCTGCGCCCGCCACCGGGTGCCCCTGACCGTGCGGGGGGCCGGCACGGGGAACTACGGCCAGTGTGTGCCGCTGGCCGGGGGCCTGGTGCTCGACATGGGCGGCCTGAACCGGCTGCGGTCGGTCGACGCCGACAGTGGCGTGGTGGAGGCCGAGCCCGGCTGCGTCCTGGCCCACCTGGATGGCCAGCTGGCCGTCCATGGCCGCGCCCTGCGGCTGGCCCCGAGCACCTACCGCAGCGCCACCCTGGGGGGCTTCATCGCCGGCGGGTCGGGGGGCCTGGGCTCCCTGCGCTGGGGCTTCCTGCGCGATCCCGGCCACCTGCTGGGGCTGGAGGTGGTGACGCTGGAGGCCGAACCCCGGCTGCTGCGGCTCGATGCCGCCGCCAGCGCGCCCCTCAACCACGGCTACGGCACCAACGGCATCATCACCGCCCTGCGGCTGGCCACCACCGAGGCGGTGGCCTGGCAGCAGGTGGTGGTGGGTTTCAGCCGCTGGGAGGAGGCCCTGGAGGCGTCCCGGGAGCTGCCGACCACGGCCCTGCTGCTCAATGCCCTCTGCCTGCTGGAGGCGCCGGTGGCCGAGCGGATGCCCTGGCCCTTCGGCTGCCCCGCCGCCGATTCCGGGGAACACCGGCTGCTGCTGCACGTCGCCCCGGACACCCTGGAGCTGTTGCCCGGCTGGCTGGCGGCCCGGGGCGGCCAGCTGCGCTGGCAGGGCCCCCGCCCGGAGGCGGGGCGGGGTCGGGGGCTGCCCCTGGGGGAACTCACCTGGAACCACACCACCCTGCACTGGCGGGCCCAGGCCCCCGACTGGACCTACCTGCAGCTGCTGCTGCCCCGGCCGGAGGCGCCCCTGCTGGAGGCCGTGCGTCAGCGCTGGGGCACCGACGTGCTCTGGCACCTGGAGGGGGTGCGCTATCTGGGGGCGCCGCGGTTGACGGCCCTGCCCCTGGTGCGCTGGCAGGGACCCCAGGCCCTGGCCGACCTGGTCGCCCAGTGCCGCGACCTGGGGGCGGTGCCCTTCAACCCCCACGTGATCACCGTCGAGGACGGCGGCCTGGGGGTGGTGGACGCCGACCAGGTGGCGGCCAAGGCCGCCCACGACCCAGCCGGACTGATGAACCCGGGCAAGTTGCGGGGCTGGGTGGGGTAGGGGGGTGCGCCCAGCGCCTCAGCCGCACTCCAGGCTCAGGCGGGTGTCGGCGCCGGTCACCGGGTTGGTGCCGCGGGCGTCGCGGCAGAGATGGCGCTGGTCCACCCGGTCGAGAAGGGCGTCGGTGAAGTCGGCATCGGTGACCGTGGCGCCGGTGAAGTTGCTGCCGGAGGCGATCGCTCCGCGCAGCACCGCGCCGGTCAGGTCGGTGCCGCTCATGTCCACCTTGTCCATCAGGGCATCGCTGAGATCGGCGCCGTGGAAGTCGGCCTCGGGGAAGGCCGCCTGGGTGAGGATCGCCCCGTGCAGATCGGCCCCCCTGAAGCGGGCCTGGCGGGCCGTCGCACCGGCGAAGGAACTGCCGGCCAGCTGCTGGCCGCTGAAGTCCTTGCCGCTCTGGTTGGTGAGGGTGTAGTCCACCCGGTCCTGGCCGTCGGCCCGGGCGCCGGGGGCGGCCAGCAGCAGGGGGAGCAGGAGCAGCAGGGCCAGCAGCACGGGCACGAGGCCCTCCAGCAGGGTCCTGGCCAGGGGCCTGCCGGGACCGGCGGCGGGCCTGGGGGCATCGGATCCGATGGCCGTCGTCATGGGCCTGGGCTCCCGGGGACCCCCCCAGGCTGGCCCAGCACCGGGGCTTCGTCAGCCTGGGGGGCGTCGAGCAGCGGAAGAACGGCACCCAGCAGGAACAGGGAGCCGGCCACCAGCGGCAGAGGGCCGGGGGCCAGCAGGCTGTCCAGTCCGGCCTCCAGGGTGCCGGCCTCCTCGAGCTGGTGGGCCAGGGCGGGGCAGGCGGCGGCCAGCTCCTGCCGCGACCAGCTGGCGTGGTCCGGCACCGCCACCACCGCCGCCCGATCGCCGGGGCGCAGCAGCTGCTCCAGCATCACCGCCCCCTCCTTGTGGCGCTGGATGCCCAGCAACCAGCGCCGCGGCCGGCCAGCCTCGACGCCCCCATCGAGCCGATCGAGTTCCCGGCGCAGGGCCGCCGCCGCCGGGGGGTTGTGGGCGCCATCGATCAGCAGCTCGCGGCCCCGCCAGCGGTGGCTCTCCAGCCGCCCGGGCCAGCGGGCCGCCGCCAGGCCGGCGCGGACCATGCCCTCGTCCAGGGACCTGCCGGCCAGGGGGCCGTCCGGGGCCGTGAGGGCCCGGGCCATGGCCACCGCCACGGCGGCGTTGTGGCGCTGCAGCTCCCCCGCCAGGCCCAGGCGGGGCCCGCCGTCGCCCACGGCGGGCAGGGGGTCGAGCCACTGCAGGCTGGCGCCGCGTCGGCGGGCCTCGGCCTCCAGCACCCGGCGGGCCTCCGGCTCCTGGGCGCTGCTGAAGGCCCGGCAGCCCGGTCCCATCACGGCGGCCTTCTCGGCGGCGATGGCGGCCAGGGTGTCGCCAAGGTGTTCACGGTGGTCGAGGCCGATGGCCCCGAAGCCGATCACCGGCCGGCAAGGGTGGACGGTGGTGGCATCGAGGCGGCCCCCCAGGCCCACCTCCAGCACCGCCAGATCCACCCGCTCGCGGGCGAAGTGCTCGAAGGCCGCGGCCGTGATCAGCTCGAAGGGGGTGAGCCGGTGCTGGCGGGCGAGGGGCTGCCAGCGGGCCAGATCCTCCCGCAAGGTGTCCGGTGCGATCCAGTCTTCATCGATCTGGATGCGCTCGCACCAGCTCACCAGGTGGGGGGAGCGGTAGGTGCCCACGTGCACCCCGGCCGCCCGCAGGATCGCGTGCAGGAAGGTGCAGATCGAGCCCTTGCCGTTGGTGCCGGCCACCTGGGCGGCGGCGAAGCGCTGCTCCGGGTGCCCCCCCTCGGCCAGGGCGCCGGCCAGCCGCTCCAGGCCCAGGTCGACGCCGCGGCGGGCGAAGGGTTCGAGCAGGTCGCCCAGGTCGACCGGCGGGGGCAGCGGGGACGGCACGGGCGTGGCGATCGCTCAGGCCAGGCTGTGGAGGGCTGTCTCCAGGCGCTTGACGGCCTTGCGCAGGTGGCGGGGCTTGACCACCAGCGGCGGCACGAACCGGACCACCCCGGGGCCGGCCGGCACCAGCAGCAGGCTTTCCGCCATGGCCGCCTTGACGATCTCCGGAGCCGTGGGTCCGCCCTCGCGCAGCACCAGGCCCCGCAGCAGCCCCCAGCCCCGCTCGCCGGCCAGGGTGTCCGGATGGCGGGCCACCAGCTCCTGGAGCAGGGACTGGAGCAGCGCGCCGTTGGCGCTCACCTTGGCCAGCAGGCCCCGGCGTTCGATCTCCTCGATCACCGTGAGGCCGGCCCGGCAGGCGAAGGGGTTGCCGCCGAAGGTGCTGGCGTGGTCGCCGGGGCTGAAGTGGTCGGCCGCGGCCTTCACCGCCAGGGCGCCGATGGGGATGCCGCCGCCCAGGCCCTTGGCCATGGTCAGGGCGTCGGGCTCCACCCCCAGCTGTTCGTAGCCCCACCACTGGCCGCTGCGGCCGACGCCGATCTGCACCTCGTCGAAGATCAGCAGAATCCGGTGGGCATCGCAGAGCTCCCGCACCCGCCGGAAGAAAGCCGGATCACCGGGGTTCACCCCCCCTTCCCCCTGGAGGGGCTCGAGCAGGACGGCCGCCACCCGGGGACCCTCGGCTTCACAGGTGGCCAGCAGGGCTTCGAAGGCCGCGGTGTCGTTGTAGGGGAAGTAGCGGAAGCCCGAGACCATCGGCTCGAAGCCCTGGTGGTACTTGGGCTGGCCCGTGGCGGTCACCGCCGCCAGGGTGCGGCCGTGGAAGCTGGCCTGGGCGGTGAGGATCAGGGGCTCGGCGATGCCCCGCACCCGATGGCCGTGCTTGCGGGCCAGCTTGATGGCGGCCTCGTTGGCTTCGGCGCCGGAATTGCAGAAGAAGACCCGGTCGGTGCAGCTGCGGGTGGTGATGGCTGCGGCCAGGGCCTCCTGCTCGGGGATCCGGTAGAGGTTGGAGACGTGCTGGAGACGGCCCAGCTGGTCGCAGAGCCGGCGCCGCAGCACCGGATCGCTGTGGCCGAGGGTGCAGACGGCGATGCCGGCCACCATGTCGAGATAGCGCCGGCCCTGCTGATCCCAGAGCCAGACCCCACGGCCCCGCTTCAACGCCAGGGGGTAGCGGGCGTAGGTGTCCATCACCGGCTGGATGGGAGCGGTGGGACTCGAACCCACATGCCCGAAGGCGCTCGATTTTGAGTCGAGTCCGTCTACCAATTCCGGCACGCTCCCGAAGGCCGGACTCTAGGCGGCGACGGTGGGCAGCCTGCGGATCGAGGCGCCGGCGGCGTTGAGCTTGCCCTCCAGATCGGCATAGCCGCGATCGAGGTACTCGAGGCCCCGCACGGTGGTGATGCCGTCGGCGGCGAGGCCCGCCAGCACCATGGCGGCGGAGGCGCGCAGGTCGGTGCCATGGACCGGGGCGCCGCTGAGGCGGGCCACCCCCTCGACGCAGGCGGTGTTGCCCTGCATGCGGATCGAGGCGCCCATGCGCTGCAGCTCAGCCACGTGCTGGAGACGGTTCTCGAAGATGTTCTCCACCACCATGCTGGTGCCTTCGGCGGTGGCCAGCAGGGCCATGAACGGGGCCTGCAGGTCGGTGGGGAAGCCGGGGAAGGGCTGGGTGCGCAGATCCACCGCCCGCACCTTGGAGGCGGTGAGGATCAGGCCCTGGCCGTCGGCTTCGATGCGGCAGCCGGCCTCCTCCAGTTTGGTGATCACGGCGCCCAGGTGCTCAGGCAGGGCGGGGAACACCCGCAGACGGGAGCGGGTGATGGCACCGGCCAGCAGGAAGGTGCCGGCTTCGATGCGGTCGGGGATGACGGCGTAGTCGGCCCCATGCAGCCGCTCCACGCCGACGATGGTGATGGTGGGGGTGCCGGCGCCGCGCACCTTGGCCCCCATGGCCAGCAGCAGCCGGGCCAGGTCGATCACCTCGGGCTCCTGGGCGGCGTTGTCGATGACCGTCTCACCGTCGGCGAGGGCCGCCGCCATCATCAGGGTCTCGGTGGCGCCGACGCTGGGGCAGTCGAGGTGGATGTGGCCGCCGGTGAGGCGGCGCTGGCGGCCCGGCACCACGGCCGTGACCACCCCGTGCTCGATGGTGACCTGGGCACCGAGGGCCTTGAGTCCCTTGACGTGTTCCACGACAGGCCGTGTGCCGATCTGGCAGCCGCCGGGCAGGGGCACCTGGGCCATGCCCATGCGGGCCAGCAGGGGGCCGATGCAGAAGAAGCTGGCCCGCAGGCTGTTGACCAGCTCGTAGGGCGGGGCGGCGGTGGTGATGTGGTCACCGTGCAGCACGATTGCGTCGCCCCCCCGCTGCACCCGCACCCCCAGGGCGGCCAGGATCTCCCCCATGGCCGTGATGTCAGTGAGCGGGGGCACGTTGCTGAGGCGCAGCCCGTCCTCCGTGAGCAGGCAGGCGGCCATCAGCACCAGGGCCGAATTCTTGGCGCCGCTGACCCTCAGTTCCCCATCCAGTCGCCGTCCACCACTGATCTCCAGCCTGGTGCCGGCGATGGCCTTGACAGGCATGGGGGATACGGTCATGGACGGGAGTCCTGGTATCAATTTCTGGGGCATCTTGACAACGATTGATCCCGTCGTCTAGGGGGTCGCCGCTCAAACTGTCTTGGGTTCCGAAGCTTTTCCGGTGCCCTCCTGCCGGGACGGCGGCCCGCCGGTCGGCCGGGGCTGACCCCCGCCGGTGATGATTTATGCTCCCTGGAGCGCCGCGGTTTCCGTGGCGGCTGACGCCCGCGGATGTGGCGGAATTGGTAGACGCGCTAGTTTCAGGTACTAGTGGCAGCAATGTCGTGGGAGTTCAAGTCTCCCCATCCGCATGATCACTCCATGATTGTTCTCAAGATCACCAACGCCTCCGATGTCGTCGCAGCGAACATCGGCAAATTCCTGGAGCGACTCACTCCGGATGGCTACGACCAGAACAAGGTGGAGGACATCGTGATCGACCGGCTGGTGGCGAACCTCAAGGCGGAGGGCATCCGTGGCGAGGTGGCCGCCTTCAAGGGGCTCGATCTCAACGACGACGACCTGGTCATCCATGACCACCTCAAGCTCCGGCGCCGCAAGACCATCTGACAGTTCCGGGTCCCTCCCCTGACCACCGCGGCTTGCCCCCGGGGGGCGAGCCGATCCGCAGCGTCCGCAACCCCCTGATCCAGGCGGTGCGGCGCCTGCACCGGCCCAGCGGCCGAAAGGAACAGGGCCTGCTGCTCCTGGAGGGAACCCACCTGCTCCAGGAGGCCCTCGGCCTCGGCCTGCGCCCCGTCCTCGTGCTGGCCACCCCCGACTGGCTGGAGCGCCATGGGGCCCTGGGGGGGCGGCTGCCCGATCCGGGCCGGCTGCGGCTGGCCAGTCCCGAGGTCCTGGCCGCCGCCGCCACCACCGGCCACCCCGATGGGGTGCTGCTGACCCTGGCGGCCGCCGACCTCCCCTCCCCGGCGGCGGCGCCGGACTTCGTGCTGGTCCTCGACCGGCTCCAGGATCCGGGCAACCTGGGCACCCTGCTGCGCACGGCGCTGGCGGCGGGGGTCGAGCAGGTGTGGCTGGCGGAGGGGGCCGACCCGCTGCAGCCGAAGGTGCTGCGCGCCTCCAGCGGCGCGGCCCTGGCCCTGCCGATCGAGCGGATGGCGACCAGCGACCTGCCCGGCCGCCTGGCGGCGGCCCGGGAGCGGGGCGTGCAGCTGGTGGCGGCGATGGTGCCCGAGGCGGCGGGGACGGTGCGGCCCTACTGGGAGCTGGACTGGTGCCGCCCCACGGCCCTGTTGCTGGGCAACGAGGGGGCCGGGCTGGCGCCGGAGCTGGCCGGGCTGGCCGACCACTGGGTGACGATCCCCCACAGCCCCGCGGTGGAGTCGCTCAATGTGGCGGCGGCGGCCGCCCTGCTGCTGCTGGAGCGCCCCCGCCAGGCCCACGGCAGGCCCGCGCCCTGACAGGGGAGAATGCCGCTACCCATGCAGCTCGATCCGGTGACCGCAGCACCCGCCACCCCACCCTCCGGGTTCGATTTCGACGTGATCGTGATCGGTGCCGGGTATGGCGGTTTCGATGCGGCCAAGCACGGCGCCGACCATGGCCTGAAGGTGGCGATCGTGGAATCCCGCGACATGGGCGGCACCTGCGTCAACCGGGGCTGTGTTCCTTCGAAGGCCCTGCTGGCGGCCAGTGGCCGGGTGCGGGAACTGGCCGACGCCGAGCACCTCAAGGGTTTCGGCATTCATGCGGCGCCGGTGCGCTTCGAGCGCCAGAAGATCGCCGACCATGCCGCCCAGCTGGTGGCCACGATCCGCACCAACCTCACCAAGACCCTGGAGCGGGCCGGCGCCACGATCCTGCGGGGCAAGGGACGCCTCGACGGGCCCCAGCGGGTGGCGGTGCGCGAGGCCAGCGGCGTGGAGCGGGTCTATGCGGCCCGGGAGGTGATCATCGCCACCGGCTCCGACCCCTTCGTGCCACCCGGGATCGAGACCGACGGCCGCACCGTGTTCACCAGCGACGAGGCCATCAACCTGGAGTGGCTGCCCCGCTGGATCACGATCATCGGCAGCGGCTACATCGGCCTGGAGTTCGCCGACGTCTACACGGCCCTGGGCTGTGAGGTCACGATGATCGAGGCCCTCGACCGGGTGATGCCCACCTTTGATCCGGACATCGCCAAGATCGCCGCCCGCCATCTGATCGATGGCCGCGACATCGACGCCCGCTCCGGCGTGCTCGCCAGCAAGATCACCCCCGGCTGCCCGGTCAAGATCGAACTGGTGGACATGGCCACCCGCGAGCCGGTGGAAACCCTGGAGGTGGATGCGGTGCTGGTGGCCACCGGCCGGGTGCCCGTGAGCAAGGATCTCAACCTGGCCAGCGTGGGGGTGGAGACCAACCGGGGCTTCATCCCCGTGGACGACGGCCTGCGGGTGCTGGCGAACGGGGCGCCGGTGCCCCACCTGTGGGCCGTCGGTGACGTGACCGGAAAAATGATGCTGGCCCACACCGCCGCCGCCCAGGGCACGGTGGCGATCGAGAACATCCTCGGCCACGCCCGCCGCATCGATTACCGCTCGATTCCCGCCGCCACCTTCACCCACCCGGAGATCAGCTCGGTGGGGCTGTCGGAAGCCGATGCCAGGGAGCTGGCCGCCTCTGAGGGCTTCGAACTGGGAGCCGTGCGCAGCTATTTCAAGGCCAACTCCAAGGCCCTGGCCGAACTGGAGAGCGACGGCCTGCTCAAGCTGCTGTTCCGCAAGGACACCGGCGAGGTGCTCGGCGCCCATATCTACGGCCTCCACGCCGCCGACCTGATCCAGGAGATCGCCAATGCGGTGGCCCGGCGCCAGGGGGTGCGGCAGCTGGCCAGCGAGGTGCACACCCACCCCACCCTCTCCGAGGTGGTGGAAGTGGCCTACAAGCAGGCCGCCGCCAGCCTGGCCACGGCGGTGGGTGCCTGAGATGGAGATCCGTCGCCGGCCCCCCAACCCCTCGGTTCGGGTGGCCCACCTGGAATTCGGCACCCCCCACCCCGAGGAGAGCCCCCGCCACATCCTCGAGGAGATCGTCTGGGAGAAGGACCGGGAAGTGACCGCCGCCCGGGAGAGGGTGAGCCTGGAGTCCCTCAAGCAGCAGGTGGCCGACCTGCCCCCCACCCGGGACTTCGTGGCGGCCCTGCGGGCCAGCTGCCGCAAACCGGCGGTGATCGCCGAAGTCAAGAAGGCCAGCCCCAGCAAGGGGGTCATCCGGGAGGATTTTGATCCCGTCGCCATCGCCCGGGGCTACCGGGACGGCGGCGCCAGCTGCCTGTCGGTGCTCACCGACAAGCGCTTCTTCCAGGGGGGCTTCGAAGTGCTGGTGGCAGTGCGGGAGGCGGTGGAGCTCCCCCTGCTCTGCAAGGACTTCATCCTCACCCCCTACCAGCTGTTCCAGGCCCGGGCCGCCGGGGCCGACGCGGCCCTGCTGATCGCGGCGATTCTCACCGACCAGGATCTGGCCTATCTGCTCAAGGTGGCCAGGGGCCTGGGGCTGGCGGTGCTGGTGGAGGTGCACGACGCGGCCGAGATGGAGCGGGTGCTGCAGCTGGAGGGTGTCAACCTGATCGGCATCAACAACCGTGATCTGGCCAGCTTCACGGTGGATCTGGCCACCACCGAACAATTGATGGAACGCTTCGGTGAACAGGTGCGTGCCCGCGGCGTCCTGCTGGTGAGCGAATCAGGCCTGTTCAGCCGCCAGGACCTGGATCGGGCAGTCGGCGCCGGCGCCGATGCGGTGCTGGTGGGGGAGGCGCTGATGCGCCAGGACGACGTGACGGCGGCCCTGGAGACGCTGATCGGGGGCTGAGCCCTGCCAGGGGTCACTCCTTCTCGAGCAGCGCCCGGGCGGATTCAAGCTGGGCACGGGCTTCCGGGCTCACCTCGGGAACGTGCAGGTGCAGGGAATCCAGGGTTTCGATGATGGCGGCCGCCACGGCGATCCGGGTGAACCACTTGTTGTCCGCCGGCACCACGTACCAGGGGGCATGGGGGCTGGCGGTGTGCCGGATCGTTTCGTTGTAGGCCTCCATGTAGTCGTCCCAGAAGGCCCGCTCCTTGATGTCGTTGGCGGAAAACTTCCAGTTCTTCTCGGGGCGGTCAAGGCGGGCGAGAAAGCGCTTGCGCTGCTCTTTCTTGGAGACGTTCAGGAAGAACTTTCGGACGATGATTCCATTGTTGCTCAGATACTCCTCGTAGTTTCGGATGTCACGAAAGCGCTCCTTCCAGATGTCCTTGGTGAGGCGATCAGCCGGAAGGGTCTGCCTGGCCAGGATCTCGGGATGGACCCGAACCACGAGGGTCTCTTCGTAATAGCTGCGATTGAAGATGCCGATCCGACCCCGTTCCGGCAGGGCATTGTTGGAGCGCCAGAGAAAATCATGGTCCAGTTCCACCGATGAGGGCGCCTTGAACGAACTCACCTGGCATCCCTGGGGATTGACGCCACTCATCACATGCTTGATGGTGCCGTCCTTGCCCGCCGCGTCCATCGCCTGGAAGATCAGCAGCAGGGCCCAGCGATCCTGCGCATAGAGAAGATCCTGGAAATCCGCCAGCATCTTCACTCCCATCGCGAGCGCCTCCTGGGCCCGGTCCTTGTCGTCCTTGTCGAGGTACAGGGTGTCGCCGGGGTCGTGATCCTTCAACTGGAAACCGTTCCCATCCTCAATGCGGAAGGGCTGGGAGAAACGTCTGGCCCGCTCCAGGAATTCCGTCTTGTCCATGCGCTTGCTCCCCTGGATCTGCTCCACTGATAGGCCAGAACCCTGCCACAACCAGGTCGAGCACCATGGTTTGTAAACCAGGGAAATGGGCGGGCCCGTGGGGTCTGAATCGGCGCTACAGGATCCTCTGGGAAGGCGCGAAAAAAGGGGTGAAAGGACAGTGAATGGTCACCACATGCAGTGCATTCTAGCCAATCATTTCGGCGCGGACCGCGCTGACAGAAAACTTATGGCGATGGATTTTCCCCCGCCGTTGATTACAGTGAAAATGCAGAAGAGCCCGGCTTTACGACGGTCCTCTGCTTCGCAGGTTCGGCCACGTCTCTGGCACCGGTCCTGATCCCCTGGTCGTTCTTCCTATGCCTGCGTCCCTGGTCAGTTACTCGAAGATTCTGGAGATCGTTGGCGATATTCTCCGGGTTGAGGTGCCTGCCGATGCCAGCCGGAAGGAAGCGGCACCACGGTTCAACGATCTGGCCGTTGTGCAGAACCGCAACGGCACCGCCTCCCTGGCTCAGGTGATCGCCCTGAAGCAGGACTCCGTTTCACTGCAGGTGTTCCGTGGCACCAAAGGGGTGGCCACCGATTCCGCCGTGCACTTTCTGGGTCACCCGATGGAGGCCACCTACTCCGGCAACATTCTGGGGCGGGTGTTCCGCGGCACCGGCGAACCGATCGATGGGGGGCCTGGCCTTGAGGAGGATCCCAAGGTCCCGATCGGAGGTCCATCCGTCAACCCGATGTGCCGGATTCTGGCCTCCAAGATGATCCGCACCAATGTGCCGATGATCGACGTCTTCAACTGTCTGGTGGAGAGCCAGAAGATTCCGATCTTTTCGGTGTCGGGGGAGCCCTTCAACGCCTTTCTGGCCCGCATCGGGATTCAGGCAGACGCCGATGTGGTCGTGTTCGGCGGCCTCGGGCTGATCTTCGATGATTACTACGCCTTCCGAAAAACCTTCGAGGATGCCGGCGTCTTCGCCCGCACGGTGATGTTCGTGAATCTGGCCTCCGATCCGATCGTTGAGCGCCTGCTGATCCCGGACATGGCCCTGGCGGTGGCCGAACGGTTCGCCGTCGAAGAGGGCAAGCGGGTGCTGGTGCTGCTCACCGACATGACCTCGTTCGCCGATGCCCTCAAGGAGATCAGCATCGCCATGGATCAGGTTCCCGCCAACCGGGGCTATCCGGGCGATCTCTATTCCCAGCTGGCCCGCCGTTACGAGAAAGCGGCCGACTATGCCAAAGGTGGCTCGGTGACCCTGCTCACGGTCACCACCATGCCCGGGGACGACATCACCCATCCCGTGCCGGACAACACGGGATACATCACTGAGGGGCAGTTCTATCTGCACGATGGGGTGATTGATCCGTTCGGTTCCCTGTCCCGCCTCAAGCAGAACGTGATCGGCAAGGTCACCCGTGAGGATCACAACCAGATCATGAACACCTGCATCCGCCTCTACTCCGGGGCGCGCGATGCGGAGCAGAAGCAGGCCATGGCGTTCGAACTGTCCGAGTACGACCAGCGGCTGATCCGATTTGGAGGCCTGTTCAGGGCCAGGTTCATGGACATCAACGTGGATATCCCCCTCGAGGCAGCCCTGGACCTGGCCTGGACCACCCTGGCGGAGTGCTTCCAGCCCAGTGAGCTGTTGATGAAGCAGGACCTGCTGGACAAGTACTTCCCGGGCGAGCGGCCGACTCGTCCCCCCTCCGCGTAGTTCCGATGGCCAGGCTCTCGCTCACCAAGGCCTCCCTGAGCAAGGAGAAGTCCCTGCTGCGGACCTTTGAGGACGTCCTGCCATCGCTGGACATGAAGCGTCGCCAGATCGGCGCCGAACGGGAGAAGGCCCGCCGCCTGCTGGCCGAGGCCCTGGCGACGGCGGCGGCGATCGAGCCGGATGTGGCGGCCCGTCTGCCGATGGTCGCCAACACGGCGATCGATCTCTCCGATCTGGTGACCATCGCCGCGCTGGAGATCGGCGAAGAGAATCTGATGGGCACCCGGCTGCCGGTTCTTCAGAGCCTCTCGTTCCGGGTCAGCCCCTATGGCGTGCTGACCAAGCCGTTCTGGGTCGACGCCCTGGTGGTGGTACTCCAGCAGGCCATGGAGCAGACCATTCGCATCCAGGTGGCCCGTGGCCGCGTCGAACGGCTCGAGCGGGCCGAGCGGATCGTGACACAACGCTATAACTTGTTTGACAAGGTGCTGATTCCAAGGGCCAGAAAGAATATTCGAACTATCTCCATTTATCTGGCGGATGCGGAACGGGCTGGTGTAGTCAATTCCAAGATTGCCAAACGCAAGAAGGAGCGCCTGACACCATGACGATCGTTGCCCTGGCCAAAGTGTCTGTCTTCGGTCTTGCCGCCCAGAAGCAAGGTGTGCTGGAAGGACTGCAGGCCCTTGGATGTCTGCATCTGATTGATCTGGGATCAACGGTGGCCCCTGCTGATTTCACCTCTCCCCAACCGGCCGTTGAGGCCCGCGAGGCCCTGCGCTACCTGATGGACGTGCGCCAGCGCCGCTACCCGTTGAAGGTGGATCCCGCGTTCCAGCTCGATGCCGTGGTGGCGAAAGCCCTGGCGAACCGCTCCCGCAAGCGGGCTGCCGAGGACAGAATTCTTGCCCTGCGCCACCATCTCGCCGAACTGGCGCCCTGGGGGAGTTTCCGGCTGCCGGAGCTGGCGGACCTCGGCGGCCAGCGGCTGTGGTTCTACCGGGTCCCCCATGCCAAGCTCGCGGCCTTCCGGCAGGCGCTCGATGGGCTGGCCCTGCCGTGGCAGCGGGTCCACGCCAGCCCCAGGCATGGCTACATCGTGCTCATCGCGGAACAGGAGCCCGACCAGACCCTCCTGCCGGTCGGTCGGTCCCACGTGGGTTCCGAGTCTCCCGAGGCGTTGAGGGTCGAACTCGACCAGGCCCATGTCGCCCTCGATGACATCGAAGCGGAGCATGTGGCCCTCAGCCGCTGGATCTTTCTGCTCTCGAAGCACCTGGTCCGGGCCGATGAGCAGGCGGCCCTCCGCCTGGCCGGCCAGAAGAGCGCCGATCTGGGCCGCGTCTTTCAGGTGCAGGGCTGGATGCCGCGCCAGGACCTCCCCCGGCTCACCTCCTTCGCCGAGCGGATGGGGCTGGCCACCTGGGCGGAAAGTCCCACCTCAGACGACGCCCCTCCCACCGTGATGGCGAATCCGGCCGTGCTGGCGGGCGGCGAAGATCTCGTCACCTTCTACGAAACGCCGGGCTATCGCGACTGGGATCCCTCGGTGGTGGTGTTCTTCTCCTTCGCCATCTTCTTCGCCATGATCCTGGCGGATGCGGGCTATGCCCTGGTGCTGGGCGTGCTGCTTGCCGTCTTCTGGAATGGCATGGGGGCCAGGCCATCCTCGCGTCGCTTCCGTGTCCTGGCGGCGGTCGGTCTGCTGTTCTCGTTGCTGTACGGAATGCTGGCCGGGAGTTACTTCGGAGCTTCCCCTCCGGCCGGATCCCTTCTGGCCCATTTCCATGTGCTGAACCTGGACGATTTCGACGCGATGATGAAGGTCTCGCTCGTGGTGGGCGCCCTGCATCTGATCCTGGCCAATGGAATCGTGGCAGTCCGTGGTGTCTCGATCGCCGAGCGGGCCAAGCCCATCGGCTGGATCGCGATCATTCTTGCGGGCCTCAGCCTTTACCTGGGTGCGGGCACGCCTGTGGGCCGGGATCTGGGCCTGGGCCTCGGCAGCGGCGGGCTGCTCACCATTCTGTTGCTGAGCAGCGAGCGCCCCCTGGATTCCTTCGGTTCTCTGCTGCTGCGATTGTTTGATGGGCTGTCCTCACTGGCGGAACTCTCCAAACTTTTCGGCGACGTGATGAGTTACCTGCGGTTGTTTGCCCTAGGCTTGGCCAGTGCCTCTCTGGCCCTGACGTTCAATCAACTGGCGGCTGAAGTTTACCGCTCCGATGTGCCCCTTGGGGTCGTCATTGCGCTGCTGATCCTGCTTCTCGGCCATGGCATCAATCTGTTGCTGGCCATCATCAGCGGCTTCGTCCACGGCCTGCGGCTCAACTTCATCGAGTTCTTCAACTGGAGCCTTGACGAGGAAGGCTATCCCTTCACACCCTTCAGTAAAAAGGAGACGGCCTCATGAACAACGACACATCCATTCTGGTCCTTGGCTGGATCGGCATCTATGCGCCGGTGGCGTTGGCGGCGATCGGTGCCTCCATCGGCTGCACCACGGCGGGGCAGGCGGCGATCGGCGCCATGATGGAGGTCAGCAGCGGCTACGGACGGTTCGTCGGTCTGTCGGCGCTGCCTTCCTCGATGTCGATCTACGGCATCGTCGTGATGTTCATCCTCAACCGACCGGTGACACCGGCCAATTCCGGCGGCCTGTTCGGCATCGGCCTGCTCTCGGGTCTGGCGTTCCTGATGGCGGCGATCTACCAGGGACTGTGCTGCGCCTCCGCCATTTCCGGCTCCAAGGCCAAGCCCGAAATCTTTGGCCTGTCCCTGGCGCCAGCCGCCATCGTTGAGGGCTTTGCCGTCTTTGCCTTCGTCTTCGCCCTGGTGGCGGCCGGAGGCATTCCCAAATAGGGCCTCTGCGGTGTCGGCCTCGCGCTGGCGTCTGCGCTCCTTTTCCTTCTCCGTTGTTCCTCTCCCCAGCCGGGCAGTTCCCATGGCCAACCCGAAGAAACTCCGGCACGACACCCCCCTGGCGGTGGCCTCCGGCGTGGAGGACCTGATTGCGCGCCTGCGGGACCAGGGCGTCGAGAAGGGCCGCACGGAGGCCGACGCCCTGTTGAAGGAGGCCCAGGCGAAGGCCGCAGCCCTGTTGGCGCAGGCGGAGGAGCAGGCCCGGCAGATCGTCGATCGGGCCAGGACGGAGGCGGCGTCGCTCCAGACCTCGGGCCAGCAGGCCCTGGAACTGGCCTTCCGCGACGCCAACCTGGCCCTCAAGGCCCAGCTCAGTGATCGCTTCACCGGTGAGGTGCGCCAGCTCGTTGGTGAGGAGCAGGAGAAGCAGGAGATCCTGGAGCGGATGATCCTGGAGATCGTCGGCACGCTCCGCCCCGAGGCCGACCAAGCCCAGCAGGTCGAGGTGCTGCTGCCACGTCGGATCGCCGGCCTGGCCGAACTCAGCCAGCATCCCGAGGAGCTGGAGCAGGGCATCCTCAGCCGCTTCGTGCGCCTCACCGCCCGGGGCCTGCTGCGGGAGGGGGTCAGTTTCGGCGTCTCGAAGGGCCCCCAGGCCGGGCTGAAGCTGCGGCTGGTCGACCGGGATGTGGTGCTGGATCTGACCGATGTGGCGATCGCCCAGACCCTGCTGGCCCACCTGCAGCCCCGCTTCCGCGCCCTGCTGGAGGGGGTGGTGAAGTGAGCGCCCGATGAAGTACGTCGTGCTGATGGCCAGCCTGCCGCCCCTCGGGTCGCTGTTTGAAGCCGCGACGCCACCGATTTCCAGGCTCAAGCTGGAAAGCCGCCTGGGACTGCTGGAGGCTCCTGATCGCCGCACCCTCGAGCAGATCGCCAATCTGATCGCCTGGTCGTCCCAGCCCCTGGAACGCAGCGATGCGGCGTTCATCCACGAGGCCCATGGCTTCCTTGCCTCCAACCCCAACCCCACCCTGCGGAGCCTGGTGACGCAGCGCCTGGACATGCGCACGATCGTGGCGGCCCTGCGCCGCCGTCGCCGCGGTGAAGCCCAGCCGCCCAAGGGTGAGCTCTGGGGATTCGGTGAATGGGTGGGAATGATCGAGCGCAACTGGAGTGCACCGACATTTCAGATGGAGGCGATCTTTCCCTGGATCAGGCAGGCTCACGATCTGCTGGAGAAGGACGACCTGATCGGCTTTGAGAAGCTGCAGTTCTCCGTCGTCTGGGCGATGTTGAATCGCCTTTCGGCGGGCCATGCGTTTGATTTTGAAGCCTTGATCATCTATCTGGCGCGCTGGAGTCTGGTCAGCCGCTGGTCATGCTACAAAGGAGAAGCGGCCGTCGCTCGATTTCGTGAGCTGGTGGATGCGGGGCTCGCAAACCACAAAGAAATCTTTTCAGGTGCATCTCAATGAACAGCGGCCCTGAAAGCAGCATTGAGAACAGTATGGAGAGCAGCATGGAGCCCCTTGATGCCTTTCATCCCGCCAGCGTGGTCGCCGTGCAGGATGATCTCGTCACCATCCAGATGGCCGAGACCAAGCCACGGCCTCTGCTCAAGAATGAGGTGATTTACATCTGTCTGCAGAACCGTGGTGGCGAGCGCCAGGAAAGGCTGAAGGCCGAGGTGCTGCGGGTGCGGGGCCGGCTGGCCGATGCCCAGGTGTTCGAAAGCACCAAGGGGGTGGGCATCGGCGATCCGGTGGAGCAGACGGGCGAGCAGCTCTCGGTCACCCTCGGTCCCGGTCTGTTGGGCCAGGTCTATGACGGCCTGCAGAATCCCCTGGCCCAGCTCGCCGCCGGCTACGGCACGTTCCTGCCCCGTGGGGCCGATGTCTCGCCCCTGGATCGGGAGAAGAAGTGGTCGTTCCAGCCCAGGGCCAAGATCGGCGACACCCTCCATGCCGGGGATGTGATCGGCACGGTCCAGGAGGGCCGCTTCAGCCACAAGATCATGGTGCCCTTTGATCAGCAGGGGGTGGTCACGCTCGACTGGATTCAGCAGGGCAGTTTCAGCATCGATACTGCCGTGGCCCGGATCCGTGATGGCAGCGGGGTCCAGCGCTCCCTCACGCTCACCCAGCCGTGGCCGGTGCGGCGGGCCCTGCCCCAGGCCCTGCTGGAGACGAACCGCTGCGAGCGGCTCTACCCCCAGGAGCCGATGATCACCACCCAGCGCATCATCGACACGTTTCTGCCCATCGCCCGGGGTGGCACCGGCTGTATCCCGGGCCCCTTCGGTGCCGGCAAGACCGTCCTTCAGAACCTGATTTCGCGCCACTCCGATGTGGACATCGTGCTGGTGGTGGCCTGCGGGGAACGGGCCGGGGAGGTGGTGGAAACCATCACCGAATTTCCCAAGCTTTCCGATCCCAAAACCGGCGGTTCATTGATGGACCGCACCATCATCATCTGCAACACCTCCTCGATGCCGGTGGCGGCCCGGGAGGCTTCGATCTACACCGGCCTCACCCTGGGGGAGTACTACCGCCAGATGGGTTACAACGTGCTGCTGATCGCCGACTCCACCTCCCGCTGGGCCCAGGCGATGCGGGAAACCTCCGGACGGCTGGAGGAGATCCCCGGTGAAGAGGCGTTCCCGGCCTATCTCGATTCCTCGATCAAGGGCGTCTACGAGCGGGCCGGCATCATCCGCACCAGCGATGGCTCCGTCGGCAGCCTCACCATGATCGGCACGGTGTCGCCGGCGGGGGGCAACTTTGAGGAGCCGGTCACCCAGTGCACCCTGGGGACGGTGAAGGCCTTCCTGGGGCTGAGTGCGGAGCGGGCTTACAAGCGTTTCTATCCGGCCGTCGACATCCTGCTTTCCTGGTCCCGCTATTTCCAGCAGCTCGAGGGCTGGTTCTCCCAGCACCTTGCGCCCGAGTGGGTGGGGCGCGTCGCCGAGATGAACGGGTTACTCAAGGAGGGCGACCGGGTCGGCCAGATGATTCAGGTGACCGGCGAAGAAGGCGTCAGCCTGGAAGACTTCATCGTGTTCCAGAAGGCCCTCTTCCTGGACATGGTCTATCTGCAGCAGGATGCCTTCGATGCGGTCGATTCCACCACCCCCCTGGAACGGCAGAAAACCTCCTTCGATCTGGTCTTCGACCTGCTGCACCGCGACCCCACCTTCCCCGACAAGAAGGCCGCCAGGGATTACTACACCCAGCTCACAGGGCTGTACCGCAATCTGAATTACGCCGCCTCCGGTTCGCCCACCTACAGGAGCTTTCTGCAGCAGATCCAGGACCTGTCCGGCACCCCTACGGCGGCTGCCGCCGCGACGCCTTGATGGTCAGCGGCCAATGCAGGCGCCGTTGCCTCGGCTCCTCCCCCCAGGCGGCCGTCAGGGCCGGCCGGAGTTGGTCGATCGGGTCGTGGCCCAGGGCGGCCCGGTAGCGGGCGGTGGCCGACCAGCTGGCGCAGTAGCCGAGCAGCTGCTCCAGGCTCCAGGCCACGTCCATGGCGAAGGACGGGGCCTCCAGGCTTGTGAAGGGCAGCACCAGGTCGCGGTAGCCGTTCTCCACCAGCGCCTTCTCGGGGGGCCAGTAGGGGCCGACGATGTCGGCGTAGAAGTGCTGCAGGAGCGCATCGGGCCCCTCCCCCTCCAGCTCGGGGATGCCGTAGCTCCAGACGGCCAGCACGCCGCCGGGGCGCAGCACCCGCTCCACCTCCCGGAAGAAGCGGGGCTGATCGAACCAGTGCACGGCCTGGGCCACGGTGGCCAGATCGAGGCTCTCCGCCTCCAGGCCGGAGCTCTCCGCCGCCGCCCGCCGGTAGTGGACGCGGGGATGGGGGCTGGCCGCAGCCAGCTGGCCGGCGCTGGCGTCGGTGGCCACCACCCCGGCGAAATGGGCGGCCAGGCCGATGGCGGCCTGGCCCGTGCCGGTGGCGCAGTCCCAGGCCCGCTGGCGGGCGGGGGCCACCGCCGCCAGCCAGTCGAACAGGGGAGCCGGATAGGTGGGCCGGAAGTGGGCGTACGCCCCGGCCACCGAGCCGAAGTGATCGGTGAAGCCGCCGCTCATGCCACCCCCCGGCGGCGGCGACTCGCCAGCAGCAGGCAGCCCACCAGGGCGGCTCCGGTGCTGGCCGCCAGCAGGACCAGCAGACGCCCGGAGCCGACGGGCCCGGCCGCGCCGAATCCCAGCCGCACGAGGCTGCCGGCGAGTCCGATCCCCCCAAGGGCCAGCCCCGCCCCCAGCCCGCTGCAGCCCGGCGGCAGCACCACCAGGGAGGTGGCCGTCAGGCTGGTGACCACGAGGCTGTGGAGCACCCCGAGCAGGGCCAGCTGCGGGAGGCCGGGCCCCTGGGGCAACAGGAGGCTCACCACCAGAACCCCGGCCAGCAGCAGGATCCCCGCGGCCAGGGAGGGCAGCCGCCCCCAACGGCCCACGGCCCTTGCGGTGAAAGGCGCGCCGATGGCCGAGCACAGCAGCAGCAGCGATCCCGGTCCCCAGGCTTCCGGCCCGCTCGGAGCCGATCGGGCCAGGCGGGGGAGCAGGTCGAGCAGGATCTGGCCCAGGACGCCCACCGCCAGGGCCAGGCCCAGCAGCAGCGCCGCCTGGACAAGGTCGGCGGGGCCCAGGGGTGAAGCAAGCCGTTGGCGGCCGCCTGAGACCTGGCCGCTGCGGAAGCTCAGGGCGGCGGCGGCCCGGCCCGTGCGCAGCACCGCCAGGCCCAGGGCCAGCACCAGGGCGCCCAGCAGGAAGGTGGCGGCGGGACCCAGCGCCAGGGCCAGCCGGCCCAGGTCGCTGGAGAAGGCACCGATCAGCCCCTGGCTGACGGTGAGGAGCGCCACGGCCAGCGGCAGGGAGCGCAGGGGGACCGCTTCGTTCAGCTGGGCCAGATTGGGACTGGAGGCCCACTGCACGGCCACCACCCAGAGCACCATCAGCCACGGCAGGCCTGGGCTGAACCAGGGGGATCCCTGCCGCAGCAGGGCCGCCGTGCTCAGGAAGATCAGACCGGCCACGGTCACCGCCACGGTGATCGGCAGCAGCCGGCCGCGGGCCTGGTCGCCGTGGCGATCGGAAAGGGCCCCGCTCAGGGGTTCGACCACCAGGCCGAGAAAACCGCCCAGCAGGGCGAAGACCGGCAGCAGGTCGGTGAAGCCGAAGCGCTGCAGCAGCACGGGCTGGTAGGTGCTGTAGGCGATCCAGCCCAGCTGCAGGCAGGCCTGCAGGGCCACCACGCCGCCGACGAGGCGCCAAGGGATCGGGTGAGCCGCCGGCCGGGCCGAAGCCCCGGGTGTGAATGGCTTCACAGGCGCCAACAACAAGGCCGTCTGCGCCCATACCTAGCGGCAGCGGACGCGGACGGCACACCGCCGGCGACGATCCGCCGGCGGTTGTTGCAGGGGAGGGGGCTCAGACCTTGCGGCTGTAGAACTCCACCACCAGCAGTTCGTTGATCTCGAGGGCGACCCATTCGCGCTCGATGCGGCCGCCCACCTTGGCGGTCATCTTGGCCTTGTCGAACTCCAGGTGGGGCGGGATGTTCGCCAGACCGGGGAAGGCCAGGTTGGCTTCGGCCAGGGCCTTGCTGCACTTGCGCTCGCGGATGGCGACCACGTCGCCCGCCCTGCACTGGTAGCTGGGGATGTCGACGACGCGGCCGTTCACGGTCACGTGGCCATGGTTGACCAGCTGGCGGGCGCCCGGGACGGTGGGACCGAGGCCGAGGCGGAAACAGATGTTGTCGAGTCGGTTCTCGAGCAGCTTGAGCAGGTTGGTTCCGGTGGAACCCTCCTGGGCACGGGCTTTCTTCACGTAGCGCACCAGCTGACGTTCGGAAATGCCGTAGTTGAAACGCAGTTTCTGCTTTTCTTCGAGACGGATCGCGTATTCGGAGCGCTTGCGACGGGCTTGGCCGTGCTGACCGGGGGGATAAGACCGTTTGGCGGCCTTACGGGTGAGACCGGGAAGGTCCCCCAAGCGCCGCGTGATCCTCAGGCGAGGGCCGCGGTAGCGAGACATAAGGGAAGGGGTCGGAGGTGGAGACGGCGTGGTTCACGCTTGCGGCATGCTGGAAGAACCCGCAGGCCTGCGCGTGCTGCGCCAACCACCCACCCTAGGCGGCGACGGTCCCGGCCTCCTCCAGGGCGCCTTACCGGCCGCTCCGGCCTCCCCCCTCTCGGCCGCCGTGGCCGCCCTGCTGCTGGCCCTGATCAGCGCCTACCGGCGCTGGATCTCCCCCCTGCTCGGCCCCCGCTGCCGCTTCATTCCCAGCTGCAGCGCCTACGGGCTGGAGGCGATCGGCCGCCATGGCCCCTGGCGCGGCGGCTGGCTGACCGTGAAGCGCGTCTGCCGCTGCCATCCGTTCACCCCCTGCGGCTGCGACCCGGTCCCCGATTGATGCAGGAGCTGCTGCTGTTCACGCGCCAGGGCTGCTGCCTCTGTGAGGGCCTGGAGGAGAAGCTGCGGGCCCTGGATCCCCCCCAGCCCCTCCAGCTGATCGATGTGGACGCCGACCCGGCCCTGCAGGGGCGCTACGGGCTGGCCGTCCCGGTGCTGGCGGTGCCGGCCAGCGGGGAGGCGCCGCTGCGGGAGCTGCCGCGGGTGTCCCCCCGGCTGGCGGGAGCCCAGCTGCTGGCCTGGCTGAGCAAACAGGGCGTCCGCTGAGCGTTCCGCTATGACAGGCGCCAGCTTCGTCCCGCCGGACGCCGCCGGCGCCGCCATGTCAACGCTGCTTCAGCCGCTCCTGCGCCAGGTGGGTCTGCCGGCGCTCCCCGACCCCACCGGAGCCCTGGCCCAGGCGGAGGTGAACGCCGTCAGCTGCGATTCCCGCCGCGTCGGCCCCGGCACCCTGTTCGTCGGCCTGCCCGGCACGGCCGTGGACGGCGGCAGCTTCTGGCCCGAGGTGCTGGCCGCCGGCGCCGTGGCGGCGGTGATCGGGCCGGAGGCGGCGGCGGCCCGGCCCCCGGCGCCGGGCGATCCGGTGCTGGTGGTGGAGCCCCCCCTGGCCCTCTGGGCCGGCCGGCTGGCGGCGACGTTCTGGGGCCAGCCCAGCGAGCGCCTGGCGCTGATCGGCGTCACCGGCACCAACGGCAAGACCACCACCACCTACCTGATCGAGCACCTGGCCGCCGCCGCCGGCCGGCCGGCGGCCCTGTTCGGCACCCTGCACAACCGCTGGCCCGGCTACAGCGCTACGGCCACCCACACCACCGCCTTCGCCGATCTGCTGCAGGCCGATCTGGCCCAGGCCGTCGCGGCCGGGAGCAGCATCGCCGCCATGGAGGTGAGCTCCCACGCCCTTGATCAGCGGCGGGTGGCGGGCTGCCGCTTCGCCGGAGCGGTGTTCACCAACCTCACCCAGGACCACCTCGACTATCACCCGTCGATGCAGGCCTACTTCGAGGCCAAGGCCAGGCTGTTCGCCCCTGAGCTGCTCGACGGCGGCGCCGTGGTCAACGTGGACGACCCCTGGGGGGCGCGCCTGGCCGAGCGGCTGCGGGGTGCGGCTCCCTGCTGGCGCAGTTCCCTGGACGATCCGGCGGTGGAGCTGCACATCAGTGACCTGGTGATGGCGGCCGATGGGGTGAGCGGCCGGCTGCACAGCCCTGCGGGGGAGGGGCTGTTCCGCTCCCCGCTGGTGGGTCGCTTCAACCTGATGAACCTGCTGCAGGCGGTGGGGGCCCTGCAGCAGCAGGGGCTGGCCCTGCCCCTGCTGCTGGAGGGTCTGGCCAGCTTCCGGGGGGTGCCGGGACGGATGGAGCGGGTGGGCGGCCCCGCGGGTGCGGCCCTGCCGGCGGTGCTGGTGGATTACGCCCACACCCCCGACGGCCTCGAGAATGCCCTGGCTGCCTGCCGGCCCTTCACCGCCGGACGGCTGATCTGCGTGTTCGGCTGCGGCGGCGATCGGGACCGCACCAAGCGACCCCAGATGGCGGCCATTGCCGCGCGCCTGGCCGATGCGGTGGTGGTCACCTCCGACAACCCGCGCACCGAGGACCCCCAGCGGATCCTCGACGACGTGGTGGCCGGGATTCCCGCCGGCACCGAGCTGGTGGTGGAGGGCGACCGCACCGCCGCTATCGCCGCCGCCATCGCCGCCGCCGCGCCGGAGGACCTGGTGCTGATCGCCGGCAAGGGCCATGAGGACTACCAGATCCTCGGCACCACCAAGGTGCATTTCGATGACCGGGAGGAGGCTGCCCGGGCCCTGATGGCCCGTTCCAGCTGATCAGGCCGGTCCTTAAGGTGAGGCCACCGTGCAGGACACCAGCTCGCCATGACCGTCGCCGTACCCATGTCGAAACGGTTCCTCGCGGAATTGTTCGGCACCTTCTGGCTCGTCTTCGGAGGTTGCGGCAGCGCTGTGCTGGCGGCCGTTTTCCCCTACGCCCAGGCCGAAAGCAATCCCCTGGGGCTGGGGTTCGTCGGCGTGTCCCTGGCCTTCGGCCTCACCCTGCTCACCATGGCCTATGCCATCGGTCATGTCTCCGGCTGCCACATCAATCCGGCGGTGAGTTTCGGCCTGTGGGCCAGTGGCCGCTTTCCGGGTTCGGCCCTGCTCCCCTACATCGTGGCCCAGGTGCTGGGCGCGGTCATGGCAGGTGGGCTTCTCTACGCCATCGCCAGCGGCCGCAAGGGCTTTGAGCTGAGCGGCAGCAATCCGCTTGCCACCAACGGCTTCGGAGCCCATTCCCCGGGCGGCTACGGCTTCTGGGCGGCGCTGACCATCGAGGTGCTGCTGACGTTCTTCTTCCTGCTGGTGATCCTGGGCTCCACACACCGCGACGCGATCAAGGACTTCGCCGGGGTGCCGATCGGCCTGTCCCTGGTGCTCATCCACCTGATCAGCATTCCGGTGACGAACACCTCGGTGAACCCGGCCCGAAGCACCGGTGTGGCCCTCTGGGTGGGCGGTGAGGCCATCGGGCAGCTCTGGCTGTTCTGGCTGGCGCCGATCGTCGGGGCCCTGCTGGCGGGCTGGGTCCAGCGCCACCTGCTGGAGGCCGGCGAACGTTGATCGACGGCCTTCAGCTCGCCCCTTCCTGGCTGCGAAGGTAGAGGTAGCTGCCCGCGGCCAGGCCGGTGGGCAGCAGCAGCCACCAGAGCTTGCCGAGGTTGGGTCCGAAGCTGAGGGCCAGCTCATCCTTGGCCGCCGCGTAGGGCGACTCCTTCTCCGTTCCGGGTGCCACGCTGCCCGGAGCGGCTGTCGGGCTGGCCCCATCGGCGGCGGCGGCATAGGGGGAGTCCTTGGAGGCCCCGGTGGTGGCGCCTGCCGGAGGCACGGCAGACAGGCTGCTGACACAGAGAGCGCAGGCGGCTGCGAGCAAGGCCGCCTGTGGTCGGGAGAGGTTGGGAGTCATGGGGCGGACCGGCAGGGGCTGACGGCGCTGGAAACGATCCCTCCACTCTGGGGAATGGGGCAGGCCCCGTCAGGCCAGCCGTCATGGGGGTTCATGAAGGGTCTCCCTGCCGCGCCGTTTGCCGCTCCGGGGACGCTGCAAGGCCTTGGACGTCAACAGCCATCGCGTGTTGGTTCGGAAAATTTCCGGACGAATCTCCGGAGATCTGCAGCGCCATTGATACCTTCATTCAGATGTGAGCTCTTTCCCTGGTCTGATGCCGACAAGCCTGCCTGTGATCGCGAGTGTGGTCATTCCCTTTCTGTTCAAGCTTGTTGGGGCCGTTGCCCTCTGGATTGCCGGTGGATGGTGCATCAAGTTCGCCTTGCGCATCCTCAGAAGAGGCCTGTCCTCCGGAACCCTTGACCCCACGGTCATTGGTTATCTGATCAACATTCTGGGTGCGATTCTGCGGGTCATCCTGGTTGTCGCCATCCTCGGCTTCTTCGGCATCCAGACCGCCAGTTTTGCCGCACTCCTCGCTGGCGCCGGTGTGGCCATTGGCGCCGCCTGGAGCGGCATGCTCAGCAACTTCGCGGCTGGCGTCTTCCTGCAGGTCTTCCGCCCATTCAGTGTCGGCGACTTCATCACCGCCGGGGGCGTGACGGGAACGGTGGAGGAGATCGGCATGTTCGTCACCTCCATCCAGTCGCTTGATTGCGTCCGCAACATCGTTCCCAACGGCAAGCTGTTCGCTGACACGATCCAGAACTTCTCCTCCCACCCCTTCCGGCGGGTTGATCTGGTCGCCCAGCTCGACAACAGCGCCGACGTGGCCAAGGCCATCGCCCTGTTGAAGGAAGGCATCAAGGCCGTTCCCAACCAGGATCCCAATACCCCGGCCGACATCGAGGTGCTCGAGTTCAGCGAGCGTGGCCCTCGGCTGGCGGTGCGTCCCTACACCCATACCGACCACTACTGGCAGGTGTACTTCGACACCAATCGCATGATCGCCGACGTGCTCGGCCGCAATGGATTCCCGGTGCCGCGCATTCCCGTCGCCATGGCGCAGAGCGAGAACTGAGTTCCCACGCCCAGCACTCGCCAGGGCTGAACTTTTGTAGGGAGCCTTTCAACCCTCGGCCAGCTGGGCCAGCAGCCTCGCCACCTCGTCAGCGGTACTGACCAGGTGGGTGCAGGCCCGCACGCAGCGGGGCGATTCCAGGGTTCGCAGCCAGGTGCCCCGTTCCCCCAGCCGCTTCACGATGGCGGCGGGATCTAGAGGTGCTCCTGCGGCATCCGCCAGGGTGAAGCTCACAAGCCCCGCTGGCGGGGGCACCGCCAGCAGGGTGCGGACTCCGGGAACCTGCTGCAGGCCTTCCCAGAGCTGGAGGCTGCGCTGCCGGATCGCCGCCAGCCGCGCGTCGGCATCGCCTTCGGCCTCCAGCAGTCGCAAGGAGCTGTCCAATCCGGCGAACAGGGGGGTGCAGGAGGTGGCCACCTCGAAGCGGCGGGCGTCGCGGTGGTAGCCGCCGGCGCCGGGGCCGTCGTGCTCCAGGGTGCGCCAGCCGATGAGGGTGGGGCTGCTCGCCTCCAGCAGCCGCTGGGAGACGGCCACCGCACCAAGCCCTTCCGGTCCGCAGCACCACTTGTGGCCGGTGCAGGCATAGATGTCGGCGGCGGCGGCCGCCTCGGCCACCGGCAGGCTCCCGAGGGACTGGGCCGCATCCACCAGCAGCCAGGGGTGGCGCGGATGGCCGGCCAGCTGGGACGCCACCGCTGCGATCGGCATCGTCTGGCCGGTGTTCCAGAGCAGGTGGGAGAGCACCACCAGCCGGGTGCGGGGGGTCAGGGCCGCCTCCAGCCGCTCGCCCACCGCCGCGGCGGTGGCGTCCCCATCACCGGTGAGATCGGCCACCGCCAGGGTGGTGATCCGCAGCCGGTGGCGCCGGGCCAGCTCCTCGAGGGCGGCCACCACCCCGTAGTGCTCGGCATCGCCGATGAGCAGCTCATCCCCCGGCTCCCAGGGCAGGCCCCAGAGGGGCAGCACGCAGCCCGAGGTGACGTTCTCGGTGAAGGCCACCCGCTCGGGGGCCACGCCGAGCCAGGCCGCCAGCCGCTGCCGCAGCCCCGCCACCGTGCGGTTCACGTAGGGCCAGACGTTGTCGCTGAAGGGGCCCAGCTCCTGGATGGTGGTGAAGGCGGCGCTGATCGCCGCCAGCGATGGCGAGGGCAGGGGCCCCTGGCCGCCGTAGTTGAAGTACGTCTTGTTGGCCAGGGCGGGCATCAGATCCCGCAGGGGAACTGGGGCGTTGGCCTCTGGGCGTGGCTCGAGGTGGGGCCCAAGGTCGGTGCTCAAGGAGGGTCGGCGGTGACGTCCAGGCAGCTTGGCAGTGGGGTCCCACCGGCCGGCGGCGCCGCTCGTTGATTCGCCTGCCGGATCAGTTCAACGCCCCGAGGCCCGAACGCTTGCGGCGGTGGATCCGTTGACGCAGCCGGCGGCTGTAGCCGAAGGCCACGCCGAGGCCGACGACAGGCAGGGGGGCGGGAACGCCTGCGGCCACCTCGCCGTGGAGAGCCTGGCCGATGCGCTGATGGAACGCCGTGGTGGGATGGAGATCGTCCCAGAACAGGCGCCGGGCGGCCGTCTGGGGATCGCTCAGGCAGGCGATGTCGCGGGTGCAGGGCACCAGGGAGTCATCCAGGCCAAAGGACCCTGGATCGCCGTAGATGCGGTTGCTCAGGCCGTGGAAGTCGAACAGCGTCAGGCTGGATCCGGCCAGCGTGGGGCGCACCTGATCCAGGGCGTTTTCGATCGAGGCGTTGAAGACGTTGGAAAAGAGGCTGAGGATCTGTGATTGCGGCCCGCCCGGCGGGCCTGCACCGGGGAGGCGACCCAGGTCAGGGGAGTTGAATACCAGGATGTTGCGGGCACCCCGTTGATGGAAATCAACGGCCGTCGCAACGACGTTGTTGACGGCGTTGCTGATGATCTGTTGAAACACCTGCGTCTGGACCGGCGGCGGCGGGGCCTGAATCGTCGGGGGACCAGGCTGGATGGCGCCGTCGAAACTGCCCGCCAGAAGTCCCGGCGATTGGGTCAATGCCGCGGTGGTCTGGGTATAGAGAACGTCATTGGGAAACAGCTGGATCACGAACAAGGATGTGGCCGGATGGAAGGCCGGTGCTGCGGCAATGAAGGCATTCCGCTGCCAGGCATTGCCGAGATTCTCGAAGTAGCCAGGGATCACCGGACCGAGGACCGGCGACACGCCGTTGTTGTTGGCCACGCCTGTGGTGGCCCCGCCGATCGCGTAGTTGGTGCCCCCAGCCAGAGAGGGCCGGAAGGGGGCCAGCGGGCTGCCGGCACCGAAGAAAGGATCCCGCGGATGGAAGCGATTCCAGAGATGCTCCACCGCCGTTGGGCCGTTGCTGAACCGTCCATCGGCATAGGGGGGCGGCGGAAAGACCACCGAGCCACCCGACTGCATCTGGGTTCTCAGGCCGGCGTTGCCACCGTCCAGGACGCTGTCGCCAATCACAAAGAGGCGCTCAAGTCTGGCGATGCGTGCCTGGGCGGGCAGGGGCTGCAGCAGCGCCGTGAAGGCGGCGGCCAGACCAAGCCATGGCAGAACGCTACCCATGCCCGCATCCACGTCAGACCCGGAAGCCTACCGGGAAAAAACGGAAGTCCTTGGCGCCTGGATCACACCATCGGATCGATCAGTTGCTGGAAATGACCTGTCCCACCACCACGGCCGCCACGGCCGAGAACAGGGTGATGCCGAGGGCCGTCAGGGGGCTCTGGCCCTGGGCCACCGCCAGGGTGGTGATCACACCGGCGCCGAGGCTGGCCACGGCGAGCTGGGAGGTGAGTTCGCTGCCGGTGCGGGGGCTGGGGCTCGGGGTCACGGCAGCTTCATCACGGTTGATGGCCTGACGCTACGGGCGATGAATCGTTCGTCACCGTCACCCCGGCGAAGCTGTTACCAGGCGTGGTTGTTCTTCATGAAGCCGTTACATCGGGCCGTGTCGATGCAACGAAAGTCTTCCACTTTGGTGCCGATTCGCCTCAGGAAGGCCGCCCGGCCCCGGAAGCCGGCCGGGCCCGGCCGCTGCTGGCCCAGCTGCGCAGGGCCTCCAGCTGCTCCCGGGCCGTGCGCGAGAGGGGCACCACCTGGCTGGCCGCGGCGATCAGGTCGGCCTCCCCGAGCTCCCGCCCATCGCCGAAGGCCAGGTGCATGGCCTCGATCACGGTCTGCTCCAGTTCGGCGCCGGAGAAATCGGCGGTGCGATCCACCAGCACCTCCAGCGGGATCGTGTGCTCCGGCCGCCGCCGCCGCAGCTGCAGATCCAGGATTGCCCGGCGCTCCTCGGCGTCGGGCAGTTCCAGCAGGAAGATCTCGTCGAAGCGGCCCTTGCGCAGCAGTTCCGCCGGCAAGCGCTCTACGGCGTTGGCGGTGGCCACCACGAACACGGCGCTGCTCTTCTCCGCCATCCAGGTGAGCAGGCTGGCCAGCACCCGCTGGCTGGTGCCGCCGTCGCTGCGGCCGTCGCCACCGCCGAAGCCTTTGTCGATCTCGTCGATCCAGAGCACGCAGGGGGCCATCGCCTCGGCCCGCTGGATCATCTCCCGGGTGCGCGCCTCGCTGGCCCCCACCAGACCGGCGAACAGGCGCCCCACATCGAGCCGCAGCAGCGGCATGGCCCAGCTGTGGGCGATGGCCTTGGCGGTGAGCGACTTGCCCGTGCCCTGGGGCCCGATCAGCAGCACCCCCCGGGGCAGGGGCAGCCCGTAGCGCTGGGCCTCTTCGCTGAAGGCGCGGTGGCGTTGCTCCAGCCAGTGTTTGAGGGTCTCCAGGCCGCCGATGTCGGCGGGGGTGGCCTCGGTGGGGCAGTACTCCAGCAGCTCGCTGCGGGCGATGGCCTGGCGCTTCTCCTCCAGCACCTCCGACAGGTCCTCGATCCCCAGCTGGCCGCGCTGGGCCAGGGCCCGGGCCGCCAGCTGGCGCACCCGCTGCTCGCTCAGCCCGTGGCAGGCGGCGGTGAGCTGCTCCAGCACCCCCGGGGCCAGGGGCTGGCCGCAGGCCTCGGCGATGGCCCGCAGCAGCCGGCCGATCTCCCGTGCCTCGGGCAGGGGCAGTTCCAGCAGGGTGACGCTGTCCTCCAGTTCCCGCGGCATCTGCCATTCCGGGGCACTGATCACCAGGGTGTGGGGCACCTGCCGCAGGCTCACGGCCAGGTTGCGCAGCCGGCGGCAGATCCCCGGATCGTCGGCATAGCGGTGGAAGTCCTTGAGCAGCAGGATTGCCCCCTGCTCCGGGGGGAGCCCGTCCAGGCCGCCCAGGGCGGCCATGGGCTGACGCACCGCCTGCCCCTGCAGGTTGGGGGCCCCGGCCAGGCCGCCGATGAAGTCCCAGCGCAGCAGGGTGCGGCCCCCCAGGCGCTCGGCGGCCCGCTCCAGAAGCCCCTCCACCCGCTCCTCCTCCAGGCTGCGGATCCAGAGGATCGGGGTGCGGGAGCGGATCAGAAGATCCAGCTGATCGGCCAGCTCCTGCGCCATGGGCTCAGCGCAGGGAGCGGAGGGCCGCCCAGCGGGGGTCGCCGTCCCCCTCCCCGCTGGCCTCGCCGGTGGGCAGCGGCGGGCCGGGACAGTCGGCACCGCAGCGGTTCACCAGGGGCAGCTGCAGGCTGAGCTGCTCGAACAGCCAGCGCTCCGGATCGAAGCTGCCGCCGGGATCGAGGCATTCCACCGGATCCTCGGCCGCGAACACCACTTCCTCTTCTTCGGGGCCGGCCACGGCGATCTCCAGCAGCTCACGGGTGGTGGCGGCCAGGGCGTGGTTGTAGGTCTGCAGGCAACGGTCGCAGCAAAGGGTGACGATCGTTTCGGCCGTGCCCTCCACCTCGAGCACCGTGCCGTGGTGGAGGGCATGCATCCGGCCCCGCACCGGGGTGAGGCTGGCCAGACCGGCGATGGGCTGGTCCACCGTCCAGCTGCGGCCCTCGCTCAGCAGCCGCAACTCCTGCAGGGGCAGCGGCTGCAGCCGGGTCATTTCTTGGTCTTGGGCTCGAAGGGCAGGCGGCCGCCGGTGCCGCCGCCGCCGGCCGTGGCGGTGGCCGGCTGCTGGGCGAGCTGCTTGTCGAGGATCGCCTGCAGGTTGTCGGGCAGGGCCTCACGGGTGAGCAGGAAGGTCTGGACCCCCTGGAACACGTTCGCCACCACCATGTAGAGCAGTACGCCCGCGGGCAGGGGGAAGAACAGGAACATCGCCGTGATCATCACGGGCGTGATCTTGTTGGCGGTGGCCTGCTGGGGGTTGGCGGGCATGCCCATGCCTGAGAGCAGCTGGGAGGCGAACAGGGAGGCGCCGAAGGCCCCCACCAGGATGGCGATGTCCCAGTTGATCGCCCCATCGGTGTAGAAGCCCACCTGGCCGAGGGCCTTGATGAACAGGAAGCCGCTGCGGGCCGCCAGGCCGGGAATGCGCGCCTCCACGGTGGCGTCACCAGGGGCCAGGGCCGTGATCCTGCCCTGCTCGTCCACCTGCACCACACCCTCGCCCTTGGTCACCACCCAGCTGGGGGTGAAGCTGTCGCCGTGCTCCACGGTGCCGAGCAGGGAGGCGAAGCTGGTGCCGTCCTTGCCGTGCAGGGACACCTGGGTGCTGTCACCGACGCCGAGCTTGGTGCCGCCCTCGAGGCTGGCGATCACCGGCACGTGCTCGGTTTCGCTGATGAAGATGGAGTGGCTGGCGCTGTTGAAGGGCTTGGCCTCCACCGCCGCGATCTCCTCGGCCGGCAGCACCTTCAGGTTGATCGGGTAGGGGACATCCGCAAAGGGGGATCCCCGCAGGGTGGCGAACAGGGCAAAGAGGATCGGCATCTGCACCAGCAGGGGCAGACAGCCCGAGAGGGGGCTGCCGAACTCCTTCATCAGACCGCCCAGCTCCTCCTGCTGCTTCTGGGGGTTGTTGGCGTACTTGGCCTTGATCTCCGCCTGGCGCTGCTGCATCACCGGCTGGGCGATGCGCATGCGCCGGGCGCTGCGGATCGAGCCGGCGCTCAATGGGAACAGGGCCAGGCGGATGACCACGGTGAGGGCCACGATCGCGAGCCCATAGCTGGGGACCAATCCGTAGAAGAAGTCGAGGATCGGGAGCAGCAGGTTGTCGGAGATGTAGCCGATCACGGCAGGGGTGCGCTGGGGTGGGGAATCTCGGCTGCCAGTGTGCCCGACCGGGGAGACCGGATGGGGGTCCGGTGGTCAGGCGCTTTCACGGGCCGGGGGAGCGAAGCCGGCCGGACCGCTGGCGCCGGACGCCCGGGGGGCGGCTTTGCTGCGGCTTTCACGGCGCTCCTCGATGTAGGTCTCGAGCTCGCGGAAGCGCGGCACCGCACGCATTTCGAGCTTGGCACCGTCGTTCAGCACCAGCACCATGTCGCCCCAGGCGCCGAGGCCGCGCGGGACGGAGCGCACCTCGCGGATCTGGCTGTAGACCACCTGGGTGCGGTCGCGGCCGAGCCAGCCGCCGCTGACGCTGATGCGCCGGCTGGTGATGCGGAACCGCAGCCAGAGGGCCCGCACGATGGCCCCCACCGCGAAGGGGATGCCGATCAGCGTGAGGCCGAACAGCAGGTTGATGACCAGGTCCCCCTTGGCGGGTCCTCCCTCGTAGAAGACCGTTTCATTGATCTCGAGCTTGTTCTCCACCCTGTCCTCCGGGGTCAAGGAGCAATCCTGCCTGGCGCAGCAGATGGGTGCATTCTCCCAGGAGCTGGGCTTCACCGCGTTCCAGGCAACCGGGCTTGAGCGTGATCAGCAGCCACAGGGGATGGGAGGGCGCCGGGGGGTCACGCAGCAGCTGGTCGTGGAACAGGCGCCGCAGGCGGTTGCGGCGCACCGCCAGCTTGCTGACCTTGCTGCTCACAACGATGCCGCAGCGCCAGGGACTGGGGCGTGGGGGCGTGCCGGGGGGGAGCAGGGACGCATCTGCGGCCAGGATGCGCAGCACGAGGGCCGGACCCTGGAACCGGCGGCCCTGGCGATAGAGGCGATCAAAGACGCGCCGGCCCCTGAGCCGGTGCTGTTGCGGCAGGGCCACGGCCCCTTCCGGTCGGCCTCAGACCGCCAGGCGGGCCCGCCCCCGGCGACGGCGGGTGCGGATCACGCGACGGCCGGTGTGGGTGCGCATCCGCACCCGGAACCCGGACACCCGCTTGCGCTTGCGGCTCGTTCCTTCCAGTGTGCGCTTCGTCATGCTGCTGCTTGCTCAGTGGGCCACCCTATCAGTTGGTGTTGTTGGGCACGATCTGGATCAGCCAGCTGCCCAGGTAGCCCGAGACCGGGATGTCGCCGGGGGCCTGGGCCAGGGCGTTGAACTGATACATGCCGGCGTTGAACGGGTTGAACACGTTCATGTACACCCCGATGGTGTCCTTGTCGGAGACAGGGGTTTCCGGAAAAATGTCGATGGATTTGCCGTTGGCCGCGACTTCGATCGTGGCGGGGATCGTTTCCAGGCAACGGGTTCTCTTGAGCATTCCCCCTTCGCTCATCCTGCAGAGCTTGACCTGCTTGGGGTCGATCGTGGAATCGAAGTGGCTGGGAATGCTGATGCTCAACTTGAGGATCGCGGTCTTGCGGTCCTTCGGCCGCAGCATCAGGTAGTACTCCGCCCGCTGCATGCGGGTGGTGTCGGTGGTGAAGAAGTAAAGCTTGCGGTAGTCCTTGTTGTTCTCCCAGCGGAATTCCATCAGACCGGGCGTGCCCTGGGCGATGGACGGGGAGGTGGCGACAGGGGAGAGCACGGTGGCGGTGGCGACCGCCAGCGCTCCGAGGCCGGCGGTGCCCAGACGGCCGATCAGGGCCAGCGGATGGGACCGCTCACGCGGAAAGGAAGGCATGGCTGGGAGGAACTTCATGCTGAAAGTCTCAACACGCCCGTGCGTCTGCCGCGCCTTCAGTGGTCGGCGGGGGAGCTGGCTGGGGCCGAAGGCGGCACCGGATCGGCCCGATCGGGCCGCAGCCGGGCGGCTTCCCGCAGGTAGGGATGCACCACCTCCCGATGGGCGTCCATCCAGGCATGGGCCAGCAGCCGGATGCAGCGGGGCAGGTCCCCGGCGACCGCCATCTGCTGGCAGTCCAGCAGGGCCACCCGTCCCCAGTCGGCCCGGCGCCTGGCGATGGCGGCCGGGAAGCAGGCGTCCAGATCGGCGGTGACGGAGAAGGTGACCGAGAGCACCCGGTCCCCCGCCAGGTCGTTGCGGTGCAGCAACGCCTCGATCAGCTCGGCCACGGCCTCCGCGATCGCGTCGCCGGTGTTGGCGCTGGCGGTGGTGGCTCCCCGCAGGGCCCTCAGCTCGAGACCAGGCTTCATGACGTCAGGGGCGATGGAGCCAGAGGGGCTGGCCGTTCCAGGCGAGCTCCAGGCTCAGGGACTGGGACAACTGCTGCAGCAGTGTGGCCCCCGGTAGCAGGCCCATCAGCTTCCTGGGCGGTTTGCCGAAGGTGACCGCGCGGGTTTTCTCCGGATCCAGCCCGGCCAGTTCCGCCGCCAGCCGGCGGGCGGTTTCCTCGTCCCCCAGCACGTCCACCAGGCCCAGGGGCAGGGCCTGGGCGCCACTGAACACCCTCCCGTCGGCAAACGCGCGCACCGCCGTCTCCTCGAGGCCCCGCCCCGCGGCGACCGCGGCGACGAACTGGCCATAACTGGAATCGATCAGCTCCTGCAGCAACTGGCGTTCCGCGTCGGAGAGGGCGCGGTCGGGGGAAAGGATGTCCTTGTAGAGGCCGCTCTTGACGGTTTCGAAGCGGATGCCGATCCGCTTCAGCAGGCGCGACAGATCATTGCCCCGCAGGATCACGCCGATCGAACCGGTGATGGTGCCGGGGTTGGCGACGATCTTCTCCGCCGCCACCCCCACATAGACGCCGCCGGAGGCGGAGATGTTGCCGAAGCTGGCCACCACCCGGCAGCCCTTGTCCCGCAGCCGCGTCAGGGCGGCATGGATCTCCTGGCTGTCGCCCACGGTGCCGCCGGGGCTGTCGATGCGCAGCAGCAGCGCGGGGCACTCCCGTTCCTGCACCTGTTCAATGGCCTTCAGCACCCGGACGCGGGTGCCCCCGGCGATCGGCCCTTCGATGGCGATGCGCGCCAGGGTTCGTCGGGACTTGCGGCGCCAGGGCCAGGGCATTGTGAGGATGCACGGTGGCTGGATCTTAAAAAGAAGGCCAGGACGGGCCTGCTCGCCGCCCTCCGTTCCTCCACCGCCGCCCCAGGACCCACGCCCCATGCCCCGGACCCTGCGCTGGGTGTTGATGCTCCTGCCCTTCGCCCTGTGGGGCACCGCGATGGCGGCGATGAAACCGCTGCTGGCCGGGGCGTCGCCGGCGATGCTGGCCAGCCTGCGGCTGCTGCCGGCCGGGGTGGTGCTGCTGCTGGCGGCTCGCCTGCTGGGGCGGTCCTGGCGCATCGATCCCGTGGATTGGCCCTGGCTGCTGCTGTTCGCCGCCGTCGACGGCAGCCTGTTCCAGGGGTTGCTGGCCCGGGGGCTGGGACAGACCGGGGCGGGCCTGGGCTCGGTGCTGATCGATTCCCAGCCCCTGCTGGTGGCCCTGCTGGCCCGCACCCTGTTCGGCGAGGCGATCAACCCGGTGGGCTGGCTGGGCCTGCTGATCGGCCTGCTGGGCATCCTCTGCCTGGGGCTGCCGGGGGAGGTGCTGCGCCACTGGTGGCTGCAGGGGCCGCCGGCCCTGCAGGGGCAGGCCTGGAGCCATGGGGAGGCCTGGATGCTGGGGGCGGCGGCGGCGATGGCGGTGGGCACGGTGCTCTGCCGTTTCGCCACCCGCCGCAGCGATCCGGTCGCCGTCACCGGCTGGCACATGCTCCTGGGCGGCGTGCCCCTGGTGCTGGTGGCCGGTGGTGAATCCCTGCTGGGGCCCCAGGCCGTGGCCTTCTGGCCCCAGTGGAGCCTGGGCCAGTGGGGCCTGATGGCCTATGCGGCCCTGCTGGGCAGCGCCCTGGCCTACGGGCTGTTCTTCTGGTTCGCCAGCAGCGGCGATCTCACCGGTTTCACTGCCCTCACCTTCCTGACGCCGGTGTTCGCGGTGCTCTGCGGCGTGCTGCTGCTGGACGAGCGGCTGGGTCCGCTGCAGTGGCTGGGGGCCGGGCTCGCCCTGGTCTCGGTGCTGCTGATCAACCAGCGCGGCCGGCTCTGGCAGCGGGGCGGACGGACGGAGCCGGTCCCGCCATGACCCGCACCGTTCTCTTCGTTCACCAGAACTTCCCGGGCCAGTACCGGCACCTGGCGCCGGCCCTCCAGGCCCGCGGCGACCGGGTGGTGGCCATCGGCGGGCCCACCAGCCAGCCCCTGCCCGCCATCCCGCTGCACCGCTACGACCCCCTGCCGGCCGGTGGGGTGCCCCCCTGCCACCCCTGGGCGGCCGATTTCCAGACCAAGATCCTGCGGGCCGAGGCGGTGGCCCGTTGTCTGGAGCCCCTGCTCAAGGACGGCCTGCGTCCCGATCTGGTGGTGGGCCATCCCGGCTGGGGGGAGCTGCTGGTGGTGAAGGACCTGCTGCCGACCGTCCCGGTCCTGCACCAGGTGGAGTTCATCTATCAGCTCCAAGGCGGCGATGTGGGGTTCGACCCGGAGTTCGCCGACGGCGACTGGCGGCAGCGGGCCCGACTGCGGCTGCGGCGGGCTCCCCAGCTGCTGGCCCTCCAGGACCTGGACTGGGGGATGGCACCCACCCCGTGGCAGGCGAGCACGGTGCCGGCTCCGTACCGCCAGCGGCTGAGCGTGATCCATGAGGGCATCGACACCGCCGCGATCGCCCCCGAGGGCCCCGCCCGCCTGCAGCTTCAGCGCGCCGGCCTGAGCTTCGGGCCCGGCGATGAGGTGGTGAGCTTCGTGGCCAGGAATCTGGAGCCCTACCGCGGCTTCCACACCTTCATGCGCATGCTGCCCCTGCTGCAGCGGCTGCGGCCCGGGGTCCAGGTGGTGATCGTGGGTGGGGACGGGGTGAGCTACGGCGCGCCCCCTCCCGGCGGCGGCAGCTGGAAGGAGGCGATGCTGCGGGAGCTGGGCGACGCCCTCGACCGCCGCCGGGTCCACTTCGTCGGCCGCGTGCCCCACCCGGTGCTTCACGAGCTGTTCCGGGTCACGGCCTGCCACGTGTACCTCACCGTTCCCTTCGTGCTCAGCTGGAGCCTGCTGGAGGCGATGAGCTGCGGGGCCCTGGTGATCGGCTCGGCCACGGCCCCGGTGCAGGACGTGATTGTCGATGGCCAGAACGGCCTGCTGGTGGATTTCTTCGACCACCGGGCCCTGGCCGAGCGGCTGGCGGCGGTGCTGGCCGACCCCGCCGGCCACGCCGAGCTGCGGCGCCAGGCCCGTCGGACGGTGGTGGAGCGGTTCGATCTGGCCCGGGTCTGCCTGCCCCGGCAGCTGGAACTTGTGGACCGGCTGATGGCCTGAGCGGCGACACAGGGCCGAACGGCCGGGGAGCGATAGGTTCCCTCCGATTCGCCCCCCCGGTTTGCCCGCCCTGCCCCGCCCCCAGCGCCGCCGGTTGCTGCTGATCACCCTGGTCCTGGGCCTGGCTCTCTACGCCTGGCAGCTGGGCAGCACGGGGCTGGTGGATGAAACGCCGCCGCTGTTCGCCGCCTCGGCGCGGGCCATGGCGGAGACGGGCGACTGGCTCATCCCCCGGGTCAACGGCCTGCCCCGCTACGACAAGCCGCCCCTCGTCTACTGGCTGATGGGGCTCGTCTACGCCCTGCCGGGCCAGGAGCAGTGGAATCCCCTGGGCATGTGGGCCGCCGGGTTCCCCTCCGCCCTGGGCGCCATCGGCGTGATGCTGGCCCTGGCCGACACCCTGCTGCGCTGGCCCCAGCCCCCCTGGGCCGTCCCCACGGCCGGCCCCCTGCCGCTGCGCCCGGGCCTGACGGCCCTCACCGCCGCCCTGGCCTTCGGCCTCTCCCCCCTGGCCCTGGCCTGGGGACGCACGGCCGTCAGTGATTCCCTGTTCAGCGGCCTGGTGGCCCTGGCGCTGCTGCTCTGCTGGCAGGCCTATGCCGACCCGGCGCGGCCCTGGTGGCGGCCCTGGCCCGTGCTGGGGCTGGCCGTGCTGACCAAGGGCCCGGTGGCGGTGGTGCTCCTGGGCCTCACCCTGCTGCTGTTCGGCTGGCTGCAGGCCGACATCGGCGGGCTCTGGCGGCGGCTGCGGCCGCTGCGGGGCCTGGCGCTCACCGCCCTGGTGGCGGCCCCCTGGTACCTGCTGGCGCTGCACAGCGAAGGGCAGCCCTTCTGGGACAGCTTCTTCGGTTACCACAACCTGCAGCGCTTCACCGAGGTGGTCAACCGCCACCTGCAGCCCTGGTGGTTCTTCTTGCCGGTGATGCTGGTGGCCAGCCTGCCCGTCTCCCCGCTGCTGCTCGTCGGCCTGGCCCGGGCGATCGGACCGCTGCGCCGCGACCGGTGCCCCACCTGGCCCCAGCCCCCGGCCGCCTCCCTGGCCCGCTTCGCCGCCTGCTGGCTCCTGGCGGTGCTGCTGTTCTTCACCGCCGCCGCCACCAAGCTGCCGAGCTACTGGTTGCCGGCCACGCCCGCCGCTGCCCTGCTGATCGCCCTGGCGGCCCAGGCCGCCTGGTCCGGCGGTGGCGGAGCGGGTGGCGGCCGCCCCTGGGAGCGCTGGGCCTGGGGCCTGACCGTGCTGCTGGTGGCGGGCCTGGGGGTGGTGTTCCTGCTGGCCCGCCTGTGGCTGCCCCTGATCAACGATCCTGAGATGCCCACCCTGGCGGCGGAGCTGGACGGCAGCCCCCTGATCCCCCTGGTGGCCGCCTGCTGGCTGCTGGCGGCGCTGCTGGGCTGGCTCTGCCGCCGCCGGCGGCCCCCGCTGCGGCTCCTGGCCCTGCAGCTGCCGCTGGTGCTGTTCGTCCCCACGGCCCTGTTGCCCCTCTGGAGCGTGGGCGATCGCCTGCGGGGCGGGCCCGTGCGCCAGATGGCGGCGGCCCTGCAGCGCGAGGGCCGTCCCGGCGAGCCCGTGGCGATGGTGGGCGTTCTCAAGCCCTCGTTGCACTACTACGGGCGGCGGGTGGTGATCTACGAGGGCATCGGCGTGGAGGGGCCCCTCAACCTGGCGGACCGGCTGCGACGCGAGCGCCGGGAGGGTCAGATGCCGAGCACCCCGGACGCCCAGCCCACCGTGCTGGTGGTCATCGACCAGACGACCGCCCGTGCCCCCTTCTGGCGCCACCTGGGGGCCAGCGAAATCGACCGTGCCGGGGTCTACCGGCTCTGGCGCCTCGACCGCCGCCGCCTGGAGGCTTCGGTGGAGCTGTTGCGGCGCAAGGGCTTTGCCCCCGACTGGCAGGTGCCCCGGCCGGAGCGTTACTGAGCTGCCGGCAGGTGGATGCGGAAACGGCTTCCGACCGAGATCTCGCTTTCGACGTCGATCGAGCCCCCCATCGCCTCCACCAGCAGCTTCACCACCGAAAGGCCGAGGCCCGAGCCCCGCTCATGTTCGATGGCATTGCGTCCGCGGTGGAAGCGGTCGAACACCTTGGGGATGTCCTCGGGGGCAATGCCGATGCCCTGGTCCTGGACACTGATGCACAGCGTGCCGGCCTCCTGGGACAGGTTGAGGCTGATCGGTCGGCCCGGAGGTGAATACTTGTCGGCGTTCTCGATCAGGTTGAGCAGCACCTGCTGCAGACGGTCGGTTTCGGCCACGGCCTTGATCGGACCCTCGGCGGCCTCCTTGGGCAGGGTGAGCAGCAGGGGGCGGGACAGCTGGCTGCGGGCCAGGTCGCAGGCGGTGGTGAGCACCTCATCAACCGCCACCGGTGCCAGCACCATCTGCAGCTGGCCGGATTCGCTGCGGGAAAGATCCAGCAGGTCGTTGAGCATGCGGGTGATGCGGTGGGTCTCGGCCTCGGTGGTGGCCAGGGCCCGCATCTGCTCGGGGTCCAGGTTCTGGCCGCGGCGCTGCAGGCGGCGCAGGTAGCCGCCGATGATCATCAACGGATTGCGCAGCTCGTGGGAGACCAGCCCCACGAAGTGGCGCTGCTGGCTCCAGGCCAGGGCCAGGCGGTCGAGCAGGCCGTTGAACGATCCGGCCAGCTCCGCCACCTCCAGGGGGGCCTGGTCCAGCCTGAGGTGGCTGCTGGCCAGACTTTCGGAGGTGACCCCGGCCGCCATGCGATGCAGATCCCGCAGGGGCTGGAGGATCCGGCGCGTCAGGATCGAGATCGTCACCAGGGTGAGCACCAGGCACAGGGTCCAGACGACGGCCAGCCCCAGCAGGATCGTGCGGAAGGTTCCGATGTTGGTGCTGACGTCCTCGGCCACCCAGAGCCGGCTGCCGTCGGGGGAACGATGCAGGGGGTGGGTCAGGAAGCTGTGGCCCTCCAGGTCCTTCACCAGCCTGTGGTTGGTGCCGATCAGCAGCGGGGTGAAGGGCTGGCTGGTCCAGGAGGTCTGGAAGGACGCCATCGACAGCTCGACGAGGCGGGGGGAGGCCGTCGCTTCGCTGGCCGCCGCCTCCGGCAGCAGCAGGGTTCCATCCCGGAGCTCCACCCAGAACAGGCGCTCCCGGACACTGCGGCGATTCAGCTCCCGGCTCAGCTGGGCGGCGTTGGCGGCGGATGGATCATTGCCGACCTGATCGAGCCAGGCCGTCAGGGTGCTCGCGGCCTGCCGCTGCCCCGCCTGCTGCTGGCGCAGGAGGCACTGCTGGTTGATCAGCACGGTGAAGGCGGAGGCGGCGGTGAATCCCAGGAACACCGATGTGAAGGCCGCCAGCCTGAGCTGGCCGAGCAGGCTGCCGAACAGGTGCCGACGCCAGCCCTGGGGAGGCGACCCTGCCTGGGGGGGAACGGATGGCTGGGTCGTCACAGGGGGCCGTTCTCGGACCTCTTGGGAAGGAGCCGCGCCAGCAGGTCGGGCAGGCGGTCGAGAAGTTCGTGCTTGAGCACATAGTCGTCGGCGCCGGCCTCCTGGGCCTGGCGGCGCCGTTCGGGATCGTTCAGGGAGGTGAAGATCACCACCGGCACGGTGAAGCCGTGGGCGCGCAGATCGCGCAGGCATTCGATGCCATCGCAGTCGGGCATCTGCACGTCGAGGAAGACGAGGTCGATCCCCCCTTCCCCCAGCATCGTCTGGAGGCCCAGGCCATTGGTGAGCGCGCGGACGTCGCAGCCGGAATCCGCCAGCTCCTCCGCCACCATGGCCCGGATGTGGGGATCGTCGTCGACGATCGAGACGGTGGGTCTCACGGACGGTGGCCGTTCAGGGCAGGTCATGACCTGGGTGGCGGTGGGGACGATCGCCCGCTGTGCCGAACGTCCCTGAAGGGAGAGGGGTGGGTTCATGGAGCCTGGAATCGTGCTTCATCTTGCCGCGATCCGGGCCAATCGGCAGAGCTGAAAAGTGGCTGAAAAAATGCTGATCATGCTGCCACCGGCTGGGGACAGAGCTCCTGGTAAAGCTTCTCAAGGGCGTCGATGTTGCCCGTCAGGGTGTAGCGCTCCAGGGCCCTGATGCGGGCCCGTCGTCCCAGTTCCGCCGTCAGCACCGGTTGGTCCCGCAGCACCGGCAGCAGGGTGCGCAACTGGGTGGTGACCCCCTGGGTGCTGATCACGATGCCCGCTCCTCCCTCCAGCACTTCCCCATCGGCGCCGGCATCGGTGGCCACGCAGGCCGTGCCGCAGGCCATGGCCTCCAGCAGGGCCAGGGAGAGACCCTCCACCAGCGAGGGCAGCAGGAACACCTCGGCCAGCTGCAGCAGGGCCACCCGCCGGGCGCGGCTGGCCTCGTAGCCCCACCAGATCACATCGGCTTCCATGCCGTTCTGCAGGGAGGAGCGCAGGGGGCCGTCCCCCACGATCACCAGCACACAACCCTGGGGGCGCACCAGCCGCCAGGCCTTCAGCAGGGCCTCGACGTTCTTCTCGGTGGCCACCCGACCCATGTAGAGGAAGACGCGTCGGCCGCCCACCCTCAGCCGCAGCTGGGCCAGCTCGGTCTCGCTGCCTGGGGCGGCCGGTGCCCAGGCGTCGGTGTCAACCCCGTTGGGGATCACCGCCAGCCGCTCCCGTCGCACCCCCAGCCGCACCAGCACCTCGGCCTGGAGCTCGGAGAACACGATCACCCGGTCGAACTTCGCCAGGGAGGGGGCGTAGAGCTGGTACGTCAGCTGCTGGGTGCCCGCGGTGAGGTTGCGCAGCCCGGCGTCGAAGGGGGGATGGAAGGTGGCCACCAGCGGCAGCCCCAGCTGCTGGCAGAGGTCGGGCAGCCGGAAGTCGAGGGGGGAGAGGGTGAGGCTGGCGTGGACCAGATCCGGCCGCAGCCGCTCCAGGGACTCGCGCAGCTCCCTCTGGGCCCCGGGGGAGGGGATCGTGTACACCTGCGACTTCACCAGGTAGGGCAGGGCCACCTCGGGGTTGGCCTCCGCTCCACCGAACCCGTCGAACTCGCTTGCCCCCGCTTCCGGCCGGCCCAGGGAGGGGGTGGGCGTGTCGAAGTGGATGAAACTCACCGCGTGGCCGCGCTGCCGGAGGGCTTCGGTGGTGCTCAGGCCGTAGGTGACGTTGCCGCAGAACGGGGATTTCTTGCCCAACCAGGCAATGTGCATCACCTGTATGGCATCACGCAAGGGTGAAATTTAGCAGCGGCCGGAGAGCCCTCAGCTGCTGCGCCAGGGGCGTTCACTCAGGGCGGCGATGGCCGCGATGGCCGCCAGGCCCCACAGGACCGGCAGCAGCCCGTAACGGCTGACCACGGTGCCGGCCAGCACCAGGGGCAGGCTGAGGGCGATGTTGATCAGGTTGTTCTGCAGGCCGAACACCCGTCCGCGCTGGTTTTCCGGGGTGTCCTCCTGGATCGTGGTCTGGGCGGGGATCGCCAGCAGGGCCGCGCCGACCCCCAGCAGGCCGCAGAGCAGCAGGGTGAACACCAGGTTGCCCCGCAGCTGGCCCAGCAGCACCAGGCACCAGGCGATGGTTCCCAGTCCAGCGCTGGCCAGCCCCCGCCGGCTGAAGCGTTCACCCAGCTGGGCCATGGCCAGGGCCCCCACGGCAAGCCCCAGACCGCTCATGGCCAGCAGCACCCCGAAACGGGTGGGGCCGAGCCCGCCGATCGCCGCGGCCAGGCTGATCGCCAGCACGTAGAGGGCCGCCAGCAGGCTGTAGAGCAGCACCAGCTGGAGCATGGCGCTGCGCACCTTGGGTCGCTCCCGCAGCACCTGCACCCCTTCGCCGATCTCCTCCCAGACGGAGATGGTGCGGGGTTGCCGCGGTGGTTCGGAGATCTCGATGCCGGCGATGGCCACGGCCGCGGCGCCGTAGCAGAGCGGCAGCAGCACGAACTCCCCGCCGGGGATGCCCACCTGGGCCAGCAGGGTGCGCAGCAGGCGCAGGATCGGGTCGCCGAGGGCGAAACCGACGATGGTGGCGGCCATGCTGGTGGCCTGATACACCGAGTTGGCGGCGAGCAACTGGGGATAGCTCACCAGCAGCGGAATGGCCGCCTGCTCGGCCGGGGCGAAGAACTGGGTCAGCACCGACTCCAGGAACGTCATGACCACGAGGGCCCAGTAGCCCCAGCTGAGCCCCAGCCACATCGGCCCCGGCAGCAGGCACAGGGGGGCCAGCATCACCAGGCCGGCCCGCAGGCCGTTGGAGGCCACCATCACGGTGCGCTTCGGCCAGCGGTCGGCCCAGACACCCGCCACCGTGCCCAGCAGCATCGCCGGCACGGTGTTGGCCACGTAGATGCCCGTGGCCAGCAGGGTGATCATCTGGGCCCGGGTCTCGAAGCTCATCCGGAACGCGGCGGCCGCCTCGGCCAGGGCCGCGTTGCTCTGGGGGGTGTCCGTCACCCAGTACTGGGCGATCAGGAACACCATCAACACGATGTAGAACTTGTCCGCCAGCTGGGAGAACACCTGGCCGATCCAGAGCCGCCGGAACCCCGGCAGGGCCAGGACCCCGGCCAATCCCCGCTCGGTCTTGCCGCTCGGGCTCATACAGGCTCGGACGGTTGGGAGGGCATGGGGTCGCAGGCGGTGCGCAGCAGTCTGAAGGCTCGGGGTCTCTGACCGAGATGCTCCCCGCACCAGGCCTCCACCAGATCCAGCAGGTGCAGCCACACCACCTCCGGCCCCATCAGTTCGCCGTCGCGGCGGCGCGGGGGGGCGGGGCGGGTCAGCCGCTGCAGCAGGGCCAGCTCGGAGGGGTTGAGCATCACCCGGGCGCCGGGGATGGCGCCGATCGCCAGCCCTTCGCTGGGCAGCAGGCTGCAGCGCCAGGCCCAGTCGCCGATCGGGGGCCGCAGCGGCGCCCCGCTGCGGACGCAGTGCTGCAGGGGCAGGGCGAAGCCCCCCAGGGCCAGCAGGTGGACGCTTCCCTGCACCGCCACCGCCAGGGCCTCCACCCGCTCGGCACGGTCGGACACCACGGCCTCCAGGCGTCCGAGCTGGAGCAGCAGATCGGCCAGCACGCCCGGGGCGGGAGCATCCGTGGGCACGAGTTTCAGACACAGTTCGGCCAGGGCCTGGGCGGCGGCCAGGGTCTCCAGCCGCTGGGCCAGGCCGCTGTAGTTGCGCAGCACCCGCAGCTGGCGCACCCGCCGCAGGCCGCTGCGGCCCCCCACCTGAACAAACAGGTGGGCCAGGGGCACCGCCGCCGCCAGGCTGCTCTTCGGCCGCCGTGCTCCGGGCACCGCCAGCCGGGTGAGGCCTTCGGCCTCACTGAGCAGGGTGAGCAGCCGGTCGTGTTCGCCCAGGGGGCGACAGGTGAGCGCCAGGCCCTCGAGTTGGTGTTCAGGCACCGGCGCGCAGGGCCTGCATCAGGGCCACGCCCCTGCTCGTGCCCAGCCGGCTGGCCCCGGCGGCCACCAGGGCGAGCGCCTGGTCCAGATCGGCAATGCCACCGGAGGCCTTCACCGCGGCGCGGCCCCGGGCCAGGGCCGTCAGCTGGCCCACCTGATCGGTGGTCACCGGAGGGCCGAAACCGCTGCCCGTCTTGAGGTAGCGCACCCCGGCGTCGATGCCGATCTCCACTAGCAGGGCCAGGGCCTCGGGCTCGAGGCGGCCCACCTCCAGGATCACCTTCACCGGCAGGCCCAGATCGGTGATGGCCGCCAGGTCGTCGAGCACCGCGGTGCCGTCGCCATCGGCGAGGGCGCCGAAATCCGGCACCACGTCCAGCTCGTCGGCACCGGCCGCGGCGGCCCATTCCGCCTCCGCCCGTTTGATCGCCGCGGGGATGGCCCCGAAGGGGAAACCCACCACGGCGATCAGCTTCACCGCCCCATCCACCGGCAGCCGCTCGCGGGCCAGCGGCAGCCAGCGGGAGGCCAGGCAGACCCCGGCGAAGCCGAAGTGGCGGGCCTCATCGCAGCAGCGCAGGATGGCCTCCCGGCCCCGGTGGGGGTCCAGCAGGGCGTGGTCGATCAGGGGGGCGAGATCGGGCCGTTCGGGCTCCCGCTCAGGTGTCACGGGCCTGGATGACGCCGAATCCACCGTGGTTGCGGCGGTACACCACCTGGATCTGGCCCGTGCCCGCATCGCGGAACATGTAGAAGTCGTGGTCGATCACATCCAGCTGATGCAGGGCCTCCTCCAGCTCCATTGCGGGCATGGCGAAGTACTTGCGCCGCACGCCGCGGTGGGGCACGGCGGGCTCGAGGCCATCGGTGAGCGTGTCCCCGGGGTTGGGCAGGGTGGCGGCTCCGGCCTCTTCGGCGGCGGCCGAGCGGTGCACCGGTCCCTGGGTGCGCTCCTGCAGACGGTCCTTGTAGCGGGTCAGCTGGCGGCTCAGCTTGGTCGCCACCAGGTCGATGCTGGCGTAAAGGTTTTCGCTGCGTTCCTGGGCCCGGATCACCACGCCGTTGGCGAACACGGTGACCTCGGCCGTCTGCTGCGGAACCCTGGGGTTGCGGGCCACCGACAGATGAACATCGGCTTCCTTGACGATGCCATCGAAGTGGCTGATGGCGCGGTTGAGCTTGGTTTCGGTGTACTCCCTGATCGCTGGTGTGACGTCGAGGTTGCGGCCGTGGATCAGCAGTTTCATTCGGGTGCGCTCCTCCAGAGGAATTCTGGCTCTGGGGCCCCCCCAGGCTAGGAACGCAGGTGCATGGCCCCCAACACTCCCGCAATTCTTTTTGAAGCCCAGGCCCCGGTGCCGTTCCCGCTGGCCTGGGACTGGCAGCGCCGGCTGCAGCGCCGCCGGCTCGAGGACCCCTCCGCCCCCGATGCCCTGCTGCTGCTCCAGCACACCCCCTGCTACACCCTGGGCCGGGGGGCCAGCCTGTCCCACCTCGGCTTCGACCCGGACCACCCGCCGCTGCCCCTGTACCGCATCGACCGGGGGGGGGAGGTCACCCACCACGGTCCCGGCCAGCTGGTGCTCTATCCGGTGCTCGATCTCCAGCGCCATGGCGGCGACCTGCACCTTTATCTGCGGGCCCTCGAGGACGTGGTGCTGGCCGTGCTGCAGGAGCTGGGGCTGGAGGGGGAGCGCCTCGAGGGTCTCACCGGGGTCTGGCTGGAGGGGCGCAAGCTGGCCGCGATCGGTGTGGGGGCCCGGCGCTGGATCAGCCAGCACGGCCTGGCCCTGAACGTGAACGGCTCCCTGGAGGGCTTCGGGGCCATCGTCCCCTGCGGTCTGGCCGGCCGGCCGGTGGGACGGCTGGCGGACTGGCGGCCCGACCTCACCCCGGACCAGGTGGCGCCGCTGTTGCTGGCGGCCTTCGCCCGGCGCTTCGGCCTGACCCTGCGGCCCCCCAGCCCGGAGGAAGGACTGGGAGAATCCTGACCATTCTTCGCGCTGCGCCGGCCGCCCATGAACGCCAGAGCCGAGATCCACTGGAGTGGCAGCGCCCAGGACCGCCGTGCCCTTGCCAGCCGCCGTGACTGGAGCGGGCTCAAGGGGCTGGAGGGCCTCTGGCCGGAACTGGAGCGCCTCTACGGCCCCCAGGTGGCCCTGGACGCGCCCCATGGCCGCCATCCGGAGACGCTGCGCTACGCCGAGCTGCGCCAGGCGATCGACCGCGCCGCGGCGGCCTTCGCCGATCTGGGGGTGGCCGGTGGCGACGTGGTGGCCCTGTTCGCTGAAAACGGTCCCCGCTGGCTGGTGGCCGACCAGGGGCTGATGCGGGCCGGTGCGGCCGATGCCGTGCGGGGCAGCGCGGCGCCGGCCGAGGAGCTGCGCTACATCCTCGAGGACGCCGGCGCCGTGGGCCTGGTGCTGGAGTCGGCCGCCCTGCTGGAGCGGCTGGCCCTCGATGGGCCGACCCTGGAACGGCTCCGCTTCGTGCTGCTGCTGGAGGGGGAGGCCCCCACCGCGCCGCTGCCCCTGCCCTGCCTCACCTGGGAGGCGTTCCTGGCCCTGGGGGCCTCCAGGCCCCTGCCGCCTTCCCCCACGGGGGGGCCCGAGCGGCTGGCCACCCTGCTGTACACCTCCGGCACCACGGGCCAGCCCAAGGGGGTGCCCCTCAGCCACGCCAACCTGCTGCACCAGCTGGGCACCCTCGGGGTGGCGGTGTCCCCGAGCCCGGGGGATCACGTGCTCTCGGTGCTGCCGATCTGGCATGCCTACGAGCGCACCGCCGAATACTTCCTGCTCAGCTGCGGCTGCCGCCAGACCTACACCACCCTCAAGCAGCTGCGCTCCGACCTGCAGAAGGTGCGCCCCCAGTACCTGATCAGCGTGCCGCGGCTGTGGGAGGCCCTGCTCTCCGGTTTCGAGGACGCCCTGGCGGCCATGCCCGCCTCCCGTCAGCGCCTGCTGCGTCGGGCCCTGGCCGCCAGCCGGGCCTTCCACCGGCGCAAGCGGGTGGCCCTCGATCTCACCCTGCAGCAGGAATCGCCGGCCACCCGTCTGGTGGCCGCGGCGGGGGCCCTGCTGCTCTGGCCGCTGCACGCGACGGCCGGAGCCCTGCTCTGGCCGAAGGTGCGGGGCCAGCTGGTGGGGGGGCGGCTGCGCACCGCCATCAGCGGCGGCGGGGCCCTGGCCATCCATGTCGACGGGTTCTTCGAGGCCGTCGGCATCGAACTGCTGGTGGGCTATGGGCTCACCGAGACCAGCCCGGTGCTCGCCTGCCGCAGACCCTGGAGCAACCGCCGCGGCAGCGCCGGCCTGCCCCTGCCGGACACCGCCCTCAAGGTGGTGGACCCCGCCACCAGGACCCCGCTGCCGGTGGGGGAACGGGGGCTGGTGCTGGCGAAGGGTCCCCAGGTGATGGCGGGGTACCACCACAAACCCGAGGCCACGGCCAAGGTGCTGGATCGGGAGGGCTGGTTCGACACCGGCGACCTGGGCCTGCTGCTGGCCGATGGAACCCTGGTGCTCACCGGCCGCGCCAAGGACACGATCGTGCTCAGCAGCGGCGAGAACATCGAGCCCGGACCCCTGGAGGAGGCCCTGGTGGCCTCGCCTCTGGTGGAGCAGGTGATGCTGGTGGGCCAGGACCGCAAGCAGCTCGGGGCCCTGGTGGTGCCGAAGGCGGAGGCCCTGGAGGCCTTTGCCGCCGCGGCGAACCTGCCCTACCCCGGCACCGATCCGGCCCTGCTGCGGGCCCTCTGCCGCGAGTGCAATCGGCTGCTGGCGGCCCGCCCCGGGTCCCGCCCCGACGAGCGCCTTGGCGGCGTGACGCTGGTGGAGCCCTTCAGCATCGATAACGGCCTGCTCACCCAGACCCTGAAGCAACGGCGGGATCGCATCGCCGACCGGGACCGGGCCGCGATCGCGGCCCTCTACGGGGAGAGCTGACCCGATGGTTGACCGGATCGCCCGTGGCCTGACAGCCTGACCCCTGCACCTCCAGTCCCATGGCCGACGGCAACAGCCTGAACATCAAGCGATCGATCACGGTGCGAGCCGTGGTGACGCCGCGCTGGAAGGAAGATGCGGAGCGGGAGCTCAGCAATGCCCTCACCAACTTCGACCAGCAGCTGGCCCAGCTGGAGCAGGAGGGGCAGCGGCTGATCGACGAGATCCGACGCCAGAGCGCCAACCCCCTCGATCCCCGGGTCCAGGAGCAGGTGGGCTCGGTGCAGCAGCAGGTGGCCGCCAAGCGGGCTGAGCTCGAGGAGCAGAAGCGCCAGGTGCTGGAACAGCAGCGCCAGGTCCGGGAACTGGAGATGGAGCAGGTGGTGGAGCAGGGGCAGATCGAGAGCTTCTGCGACGTCCAGGTGGGCGACAACCTGGTGCAGAAGCTCCAGGTGGCGGTGCTGGTCCGGGACGGCGTCATCGAGGCGATCGAGGGGGGCTGAGCCTGGTGCCGGCTTGGGGCCCAGCCCGATGCAATGACACAGACACCTGGTTTCCCGGACCGAGACCATGAGCCCGACTGACGCGCTGGGCCTGCCGGAGGTGCCCGTGGTCGAGGGCGTTGCCGTGTTCTGCATTGCCCATCGTCCGCCGCTCTACCGCTTGCCGGAATGGGTCACGCTGATTGATACCAGCGGCTTTTCAGCCGCTGGGAATCCATATCAGGTGGCTGACTTTCTGGCCTCGGAAGGTGTCAGCCCCCTGGATCCCACCTATCTGGCGAACGAAAGCCTGTTGCTGATCGAAGCGCTTGTGAAGCGGCAACGCCTGTCCATCGACAGGGTCTGCCTGCTGCTGCATCGGAAATTCGTGACGGCCCTGTCGGTCGGAATGGCTGCAGATAACTTCACCAATATGCGACTGATGAACGACAAGGATGTCGTTCTTTCTCCCCAGCTCCTGTTCGGTACGACCCCTATTCTGACAAGTCAACCCATCGATCTTCCCCTCGGTGTGTTGTATCAGTATTCCACTGCCCACTCCCTGTTCGACTTCCTGCATTGTTCCGAACTGGCGGTGCGATCAGGGGCCCTGAATCCGGAGGATTTCTTTGGTTTCTGCCAGGGCAAGCTGCTGATCGCCGGCCCCTTGCTTGGGGTCACGCCTGTTGATCTGTTTCTCCATTGTCTGGAGAAGGGAGTGGCGCTGCTTCGGGTGATGCATGAGGTGCGTTTCGCTTCCGTCCTGGCCGGCGACCCCTACCAATGCAGAGCGGTCAGCTTCTTCCTGGAACGCCTGCTCTCCTTCCATCTGATGCAGGGTCTTCACCAGGCAGGCATCGTTGAACTGCTGCCGGGAGGTGGGGGCTGGCCCATGCAACTGGATGCGCTGGGTTGGCTGGTCACCGCGCAGGATGAATCCGACGAGGAGGGGATCTATCGCGTCGGGAATCGCTGAGCCGGTCTGCGTGCGCCTGATCCCGACTCCCTTTCCGGTAAGTTGGCTTTTCGTGCCGCCCCAGCGGGGGTTATCGGATCCATGGCCACCCACGAAATCTTCATGCCGGCCCTCAGCTCCACGATGACGGAGGGCAAGATCGTGGAGTGGCTCAAGAAGCCCGGTGAGCGCGTCGAGCGGGGCGAGTCGGTGCTGGTGGTCGAGTCCGACAAGGCGGACATGGACGTGGAGGCCTTCCAGGAGGGGTTCCTGGCGGCCGTGCTGATGGAGGCGGGCAGCACCGCGCCGGTGGGCGAAACGATCGGCCTGATCGTGGAAACCGAGGCGGAGATCGCGGCGGCCAAGGCGGCGGCCCCGGCTCCGGCCGCGGCGGTCCCCGCTGCGGTGGCGCCCGCGGCTGCCCCACCGGCCCCCGCCGCCCCTTCCCCGGCGCCCGTGGCCCCACCGGCCCCCGTGGCGGCTCCGGTCGCAGCCCCGGTGCCGGTGCCGGCCCCCGCCGCCGCCAGCGATGGCCGTGTGGTGGCCACCCCCCGGGCCCGCAAGCTGGCCGCCCAGCTCGGGGTGGCTCTGGCCTCCGTGCGGGGCACCGGCCCCAACGGCAGGATCCAGGCCGAGGATGTGGAGCAGGCCACCGGCCAGCCCGTCAGCGTGCCGCGGGTGGCCGAAGGCACCGCTCCGGCGATGGCGGTCGCGGCGGGCAACGGCGCGGCGCCCGCACCTGCGGCTCCCGCTGGGCAGTCCTTCGGCCGCGCCGGCGAAACGGTGGCCTTCAACACCCTGCAGCAGGCGGTGGTGCGCAACATGAACGCCAGCCTGGCGGTCCCCTGCTTCCACGTCGGCTACACGATCACCACCGACCGGCTCGACGCCTTCTACAAGCAGGTCAAGGCCAAGGGCGTCACCATGACGGCCCTGCTGGCCAAGGCGGTGGGCGTGACCCTGGCCCGCCACCCCCAGGTGAATGCCTCGGCCAGCGATGCGGGCATGGCCTACCCGGCCTCCGTCAACGTGGCCGTGGCCGTCGCCATGGATGACGGCGGCCTGATCACCCCGGTGCTGGCCGCCGCCGACCGCACCGACCTCTATTCGCTCTCCCGCAACTGGGCCGATCTGGTGGCCCGCTCCCGCTCCAAGCAGCTCAAGCCGGAGGAATACACCACCGGCACCTTCACCCTCTCCAACCTGGGCATGTTCGGCGTTGACCGCTTCGACGCGATCCTGCCGCCGGGCACCGGTGCGATCCTGGCGGTCGCCGCCTCCCGGCCCGTCGTCGCGGCCCTCAAGGACGGTTCGATCGCGGTGCGGCGCCAGATGCAGGTGAACCTCACCGCCGATCACCGCGTCATCTACGGCACCCATGCAGCCGCCTTCCTCAAGGATCTGGCCGACCTGATCGAGAACCGGCCCGAAAGCCTGGCCCTCTGATCCATGGCTGTTGTCGAGGCGTTTCCCTCGGCGGATCCGCCTGACGACCAGTTAGCGGATCCGACGAAGCAGGCTGGCGAGCCTGGCTCGGCGCCGTCCACCCCCGCGCCGCTCGCTGATCCGGATCCGGATTTACGGCTCTCCAGCTACGACTTCATCCTTCCCAAGGGCGCCATCGCCCAGCGGCCGGTGGAGCCCCGCCACGCCGCGCGGCTGCTGGCCGTCGAGCCCTCTGGAGCACCGGCTCCCGGGGCCCGGCATCGGACCGTCTGGGACCTGCAGCACGAGCTGCACAGCGGCGATCTGCTGGTGGTCAACGACACCCGCGTGCTCCAGGCGCGGCTGACGGCGCGCCGCGCCTCGGGTGGCTCGGTGGAGCTGCTGGTGCTGCAACCACGGCAGAGAACCGCCAGCGGGGAGGGCGTGGACAGTTGCTGGCTCTGCCTGGCCCGGCCGGCCAAGCGCCTGAGGCCGGGCGACATCCTGCAGCTGGAGGCGCCCGGTCAGCCGGCGCTTGACCTGCCCGTGGAGGCCATCGACGCGGCCAGCGGTGGCCGGGTGATCCGCTTCCCGCCCGAATGCACCAGCGCCGAGCGGATCGAAGGGCTGTTGGCGCGCTACGGCACCATGCCGCTGCCGCCCTACATCCACGAGCACGACGCGTCCGACCGCAGCCGCTACCAGACCCGCTATGCCCAGCGGCCCGGGGCGGTGGCCGCCCCCACGGCGGGCCTGCACCTGAGCGATGAGCTGCTGGCGGTCCTGGCCGATCGGGGGGTGACGATCGCCCGGATCACCCTGCACGTGGGCCTCGGCACCTTCCGCCCGGTGGAGCAGGAGGACCTCACGGGCCTGGAGCTCCATGACGAATGGGTCGAGCTGGGCCCCGAGGTGGTGACGGCTGTGGAGCGGGCCCGCAGCGGCGGCCATCGGGTGATCGCGATCGGCACCACCAGCGTGCGGGCGCTCGAAGGGGTGGCGGCCCTCCACGGTGGCACGCTGGCCCCCCACATCGGTCCGGTGAATCTGGTGATCCAGCCCGGCTTCCGCTTCCAGGTGGTGCAGGGGCTGCTCACGAACTTCCACCTGCCCCGCTCCTCACTGCTCCTGCTGGTGAGCGCGATGCTGGGCCGCGAGCGGCTGCTCGCTCTCTACGGCGAAGCGATCGAGCGCGGCTATCGCTTCTTCTCCTACGGCGATGCCATGTGGATTCCGCCGAAGGCGGTGCTCAGCTCAGCCGCTCCACCCCCGCAAACAGGCTGAACGCTGGATCGGTCGTCGCGAGGACCAGTTCCTGCTGCGCTGCCTGGGCAGCCAGGATGCGGTCAAACGGATCCCTGTGGTCGACCTCCCAGAGGCCAGCGCGTAGGGCGGCCTCGCCGCTGATCGGCAGTTCGGTGGCGGCCAGGCCATGGATCGCCTGCTGGTAGTTGTGCACGACAGAGGCGGCATGGGTCAGCTTGCCCAACCGCCATTTGGTGGCGATTTCCCAGGCGCTGGCGGCACTGACCAGCAGCTCGTGGCGGCTGTCTTCAAGGGTTTCCCGGAGGTGGGACGAGAGTTTGTGAGGTTCAAGGACGGCCCACAACAGCACGTGGGTATCGAGCAGCAACCTCATACGCCCCAGCTCTGCAGCTCGTCCTCCGGCAGGGGATCGAAGAAGCTCGCGTCCACGGACCCCCGCATGAAGCCCAGCTGGCGCCGGGGTTCGGGGTCGAGAGGAATCAGCTGGGCACAGGGTTTTCCATTGCGAGCCAGAACGATTCGCTCTCCGCTGGCCACCCTCGCCAGCAGGGCCGAGAGGTGGGTTTTGGCCTCCTGCACATTCACGGTCCTGACGGCCGCTGTCCTGATGGCCGCTTGTCTGTCGGTTCGCGGCCGGGAGGCGGGCATGGACATCTGGTCTGGTTTGTCTGACCAGACTAACTTGGTTTCGGGTCTGAACAGGCCCCGGCAGGAGCGGTGCAAGCGGCCTTGAGCTCCATCCTCAGCGTTTGGACCTCAGCGTTTGGAATCCGCCGCTAGGCGCGTTGATCCTGTCGGCCGGGGGGGCGATGGGATCGACCGGCGGCCATCGCTACAACTCCTGGGGAGAAGGCAAGGAGAGCTGGCTGGTGGTGGAGTGGGCGGCGGCGGCGGCTCGGCCCGCCAGGAACGCAGGCCACGCCTCCGCCTCCAGCGGTGGGCTCACGTAATAGCCCTGAATGGAGATGGGGCGGCCCATTCCTTGGAGCAGTTCCAGTTCGAAGTGGCTCTCCACACCCTCTGCAACCAGATCGAAATCGAGGTGTTCAGAGAGCCGCATGATCGAGTCCACGATCGCTTGATTGCGAGGCTGATGGTGGAGTTCGCTGATGAAGGAGCGATCGATCTTGAGGATGTCGAAGCTGAAGTGCTGCAGGTAGGAGAGGGAGGCGTAGCCGGTGCCGAAGTCGTCGATGGCGATGCGGATTCCATGCTGCTGGAGTTGGCGGAAGGTCTCCGACGTGGTGGAGAAGTTCTCCACCAGTACGCTTTCTGTGAGCTCCAGGTGGATCAGGGAAGGATCCACCCCAAGCCGGTCAATGGTTCTGCAGGTGCGACTCACGAAATCCGGTTGATTCAGCTGCAATCCGGAGACGTTCACCGCCACGCTGATCGGACCGTAAGGACTGTCCTGAAACGTCAGAACCTGTTGGCAAGCGTTCTCCAGGATCCAGTCCCCCAGCTCGAAGATGAAGCCGCTCTGTTCCGCAAGTGGAATGAACTCGGCCGGCGATACGTTGCCATGCTCCTGAGAGCGCCAGCGCAGCAGGGCTTCGGCACTGTGGACACGCCCGATAGGGAGGTGGAGCATGGGCTGGTACACCAGGCGGAACTCACCGCGACTGAATCCCTTCTTCAGGTCGAAGTGCCGTCCGGCAAGCAGCCGATCGCGGTCGTCCCTCAGGGAGTTCACCTGCTTCTGGAGAATCTCGTTGATGCCATAGAGATCAAGAGGATCAAGAACATCAGTGAGGTCCGTTTCGGTGACCACGCCGGCCAGATCCCCCTTGGCGTTGGTCACCACCAGGTGGCCCACCCACTTGCGGTTCATCAGATCCTGCACAGCTCCCAACTCGTCGTCCGGTTTCACACAGATCGGTGGGCCGCTCATCACCTGCTCGACGCGCAGGCTGCTGAGGTCCTGCCCCAGGGCCTGCAGCTGAAGCAAGTCATTCTCGGTGAGAATCCCGACTGGTTTCAGATGATCTGCTCCCCCGGAGTCCCCATCGGCAGGGTGCCCCACGACGTTGCCTAGACCCACCACCACCACGCAGCTGATCGCGTGGTCGCCGAGTTTCTTCACCGCCTCCTGCACCATGGCCTGAGGCTCGATGGTGACCACCTTGCTGGTCATCACCTCCGCCACCTGCCGGAAGCGCAGGAAGAACGTCTGCTTGAGCAGGCGCCTCAGAGTGGAAATCGTCACCAGTCCCAGGGGCGCCCCTCCCTCGTCGACGATCGGAAGATGGCGTATGCGGTGGCGCCGCAGCAGATGGATGGTGGCGAAGATGTTTGTGAGTTCCTGCCGGCGCAGACTCAGCACCGGGCTGGTCATCACCGCGGCCAGGCGGGTGTTCTCCAGATCGAGGGAGCCAGAAGCCAGGCGCACCAGGTCCCTGGTCGTGACGATGCCCTGAAGCCGGCCGTCCTCCACCACCAGCACGCAGCCGGTGTTCTCCCCCAAAACAGGCGCTTTCGGCGCCGAGGAGTCTTCGTCCGCAGTGGCAGGGATCTGGCAGTCGAGACTGCCGCGGACCAGGGTAAGGGCTTCCCGCAGACTGGCATTCCCTGGCAGGGTGGGCGGGTTGGGCAGGATCGCCAGGCTTGGATCGTCCAGGCCAAAGGGGTTGTTCACCTGGTCCCTGTTCAGGGGGGTCTTCATCATCAACCCCAGGCGGCCGGAGATGGATGTCAAATGAAAAGCCCCTGTCCACTGGGCAGGGGCCTGAAGCGATGGGCTGGAAAGGAGGCCGTGATCAGGCGGCGGCCAGGTTCGCCGCGACGAAGTCCCAGTTGACCAGCTTGTCGAGATAGGTGGTCATGTAGTCGGGACGGCGGTTCTGGTAGTCGAGGTAGTAGGCGTGCTCCCACACATCCATGGTGAGCAGGGCCTTCTGGCCATGGGCCAGGGGCAGATCGGCGTTGGCGGTCTTGGTGATCTTCAGGGTGCCGCCATCAAGCACCAGCCAGGCCCAGCCGCTGCCGAACTGGGTGGCACCGGCGGTCTTGAACTGCTCGGTGAAGGCCTCGAAGCTGCCGAAGTCTGCGGCGATCTTCTCGGCCAGGGCACCGGTGGGGGCGCCGCCGCCACCGGGCTTGATGCACTGCCAGTAGAAGCTGTGGTTCCAGACCTGGGCGGCGTTGTTGAACACGCCCGCCTTCGAGGCATCACCGGCCACCGCCAGGATCACTTCTTCGAGACTCTTGCCTTCGAGTTCGCCACCCTCGATCAGCTTGTTGAGGTTGGTGACGTAGGCGGCGTGGTGCTTGCCGTGGTGGAACTCGAGGGTCTGCCGGGAAATGTGGGGCTCGAGTGCGTCGAGGCCGTAGGGCAGTTCGGGCAGCTGGTGAGCCATGAAAAACGGTTGTGGTGTCGAGGCATTGTAACGATCGTCACCCGACGCTTGGCCGCCGGGTGCAGCGGCTTAGCCCTTGATCTCCAGCAGTTCCACCTCGAACACCAGGGTGGCGTTGGGGGGAATCACGCCACCGGCGCCACGCTCGCCGTAGGCCAGATCGGGGGGTATGACCAGCTTGCGCTTGCCGCCCACCTTCATGCCGGCGACGCCCTCGTCCCAGCCCCGGATCACCCGGCCGGCGCCGAGGGGGAAGGAGAAGGGGCCGCGGCCATAGCTGCTGTCGAACTCCTTGCCGTTGGTGAGGGTGCCGCGGTAGTTGACCACCACCGTCTGGCCGCTGCGGGCCTCCGCGCCTTCGCCCAGGGCCAGGTCGGTGATGCGCAGGCCGCTGGGGGTGGTGCGCTCGGTGGGGGAGACGAGCTCCCCGCCCAGGGCCGCAGCACCGCTGGAGGCCAGGTCGGTGGCGGAGGAATCGGGAGCCATGGTGAAGAGGGTGGGGTTGGGGACGTCGGGGTCGAGTTCAAGGGGTGCCGCCACGGCTTGGCGGGCCTGGGGCGCGCTGGCGGGGCTGGCCTCCGGTGCGGCGGGGTCAGGGCCGGAGCGGGCCAGGGCCTGCTGGACGCCGGCGTCGGCGGGGGCCGCCGCTTCCACCACCGAGGGGGAGACCAGCTGGCTCACGAAGGCCAGCATCAGGCAGGCCACGCAGACGAACGAGCTGATCAGGATGTCGCGCATGCGGAAGGACCCGGATGGGGGGATTCTGCCAGTGCGATCAGTCGTTCCCTTCGCCGCCGTTCTGGCGCTGGCGCAGGGTCTGCTCGAGCCGGTCGATGCGGCCGCGCAGTTCGTCCAGCTCCCGCTGGCGGGCCAGGCCCAGGTCCTGCAGCAGCTGGTCGCGGTTGCGCTCCAGCTGGCGCTCCGCCTGCTGTTCCACCTCCGGTGTCTCGCCCCGCAGGGCGCGCATCACGTCCTCCACCAGGGCGGAGGCGTGGTTGGGATCGAGACGGCCGCTGCTCACCCATTCCTGGCTGACGTACTTGAGCCGGTCGGCCACCAGCGAGGTGGTGCCGAGGCCGCGCAGCAGCAGCATCTGCAGCAGATTGCCCTGGTCCATGAAAGAGGTTTCCTTGGGGGAACGGCGTCACACTCCTCTGACCTTGGCGCCTCCAGCGCCAGGTGGCCATGGGCAATGACCGTCGGGCCGGGTGGGTGGTCGCCGGGGCCGCCGGGCTCCTGGCGGGGCTGGCCCTGCCGCCCCTCGGCTGGCCCTGGTTGCTCTGGCCGGCCCTGGCGGTGCTCTGGTCGCTGACGGGGAGCCGCGGCGGCAGCGCGCCTTCCAGCTTCTGGCGCGGTGGGCTATGGGGGCTGGCGGCGGTGCTGGTGAGCCACCGCTGGCTGCTCTGGCTCCACCCCCTCGACTGGATCGGCGTTCCCGGCCCCCTGAGCCTGCCGATCTGCCTGGCGCTGTGGCTGGCCATCGGCCTGGTCGCCGGCCTGCTGGTGGGGGCCTGGACGGCGCTGGTGGCCCGGCTCGAGCCCGCCCGGCCCAGCACGGCGCTGCTGGCGGCGGCTGCGTGGGGGCTGGCGGAGGTGCTGCTGGCCCGCGGTCCCCTGTTCTGGCTGGGGCTGGGGTCGGCGGCGCTGCCGGGGGACCGGCCCCTGGCGGGTCTGGCGGCCCTGGGGGGTGCCGGGCTGCTGGCCGCGGTCCAGCTGCTGATCGGCTGGGGCCTCTGGCGGTCCCTGCTGGCGGTGCCCCCCCGCCGCAGCCGCTGGCTGCTGCTCACCCTGCTGCTGGTGGCGGCCTGCCATCTGGCCGGTGCGGCCCTGCTGAACCAGGCCGCCGCCCCCGGTGAGCGGGCCGAACGCTGGCTGGTGCTGCAGCCCGCCATCCCCACCCGGGAGAAGTTCGAGGCCGACCAGCAGCGACGGCTGCTGCAGCAACTGGCCCTGGCCCAGCGCCGGGCCGCCACGGCCGAACCGCCGCTGCAGGGGGTGCTGCTCCCGGAGGGCTCCCTGGCGCTGGGCCAGCCGTTGCCGCAGGCGGCGCCGGTGGAGGTGCTCAGCGGTGGCTTCCGCCGCCAGGGCGTGGAGCTGCGCAGCAGCCTGCTGCGCTTTGCGCCTGGCGAGCGTCAGGCCGACCGCTGGGTCGACAAGCATCGGGTGGTGCCCCTCGGCGAATGGGTGCCCCTGGCGGACCTGTGGCGCTGGAGCGGCCTCTCGGCGGTGGGCGGCGTGGAACCGGGCCCCGCCTCCCGGCTGCTGGCGCGCCCTGGGGGGGACGTGGCCGTGGCCATCTGTTACGAGCTCTCCGACGGGACGGCCCTGGCCGCCGCCACCCGCCAGGGGGCCCGCTGGCTGCTGGCCAGCGCCAACCTGGATCCCTACCCGTTGCAGCTTCAGGGGCAGTTCGCCGCCCTGGCCCAGCTGCGCTCGATCGAGACCGGCCGCTGGCTGGTGAGTTCCGCCAACACCGGGCCGAGCCTGCTGGTGGACGCCACTGGTCGGGTGCGGGAGCGCCTGCCCGCCGGCCGTCCCGCCAGCGGCCTGCTCACCGTGCAGCAGCGCGCCCCGCTCACCCCCTACGACCGTTGGGGCGAAGGGCCCCTGATCGGCCTTGGCCTGCTGGCGGCCGCCTGGCGCTGGATCGCCGCCGCGGCCCCCCCTGGCACGGACGTTGTCAGCCGGGAGGGGCGCTGAGCGGGGGGGCCGGCGGGTCCTGGGGAGGGGAGGCGAAGGCGATGCCCTGCGCCTGGAACGCCTGCAGGATCCCCAGGTTGATGGCCTGCTGCAGATCGAGATACACCACGACGCTGCTGTCGGGAACGAAGAACACGAACTGGAATTCCAGGGCGCCGTCGACGAAGCGGGTGAAGTGGCAACGGTCGAAGCTGGCCGGCGGATGGGCCCGCACAACCTCCTCCACGAGTCCACCGATGGCGGCGGCCTGCTCCGCCGGCAGCTGGTCGGAGAGGCGCAGGGTGTGGGCGACCCGGCGCCGGGGCAGATCACCGAAGTTGCGGATCGTTTTCTGCAGCAGTTCCTCGTTGCCGATCACGATCCGCTCGCCGCCCAGGCTGCGGATGGAGGAGGAGCGGATCCCCACCCGCTCCACCGGCCCGAGGACATCGGCAAAACCGATCAGATCGCCGATCTGGAAGGGTTTGTCGATGACGATGGTGATGTAACTCAGGAAGTGGCTGAGCGGACCGCGCAGGGCCAGGCCGAGGCCGATGCCGGCGCCCGCCAGGGAGGCGTAGATGGCCCCGAGGGGCACCCCCTGCTTCTGCAGGAACACCAGGCTGCCCAGGCCCCAGAACAGGGCGCGGATCATTGGAGCCAGGGCCCGCAGGGTGCTGGTCTGCTCCTCCCGACCGAGGCGCTGCAGGGAGCGTTCCAGCAGCAGCAGCAGGCTGCGGTTGATCAGCCGCACCACCAGCACGATCGCCACCAGCAGGGCGGCGCCCTCCACCAGCCGATCGGGCCCGGGATCGGACCGCAGCACCTCCCAGCCGCGCACCAGCGACCGCCAGCCCCAGACCACCATGGCCAGATAGCCAAGGGACGCCAGGCTGTTCAACAGCAGGGGCGCGATCAGGCCGTCGGGCACGGTGTCGGGGCGCCGGACGGCTCGCCGGAGCCAGCGGCGCAGCAACCGCACCAGCAGCCAGACGGCCATCGAACCCAGGAGCACCCTGGCGAGGGCCATCAGCAGGGCGAACCCGGCGGACTGCATCGTTGGGTTCAAGAGCGGGCCTATCACGCCAAGGCAAACCCAGTCTCATCGCCCGATGGCCTTCGTCTCCCTGCCATGGTGCCGGCGCAGCCTCAGTCCTCGCCGCCCGGCGAAGGCGGCGCCAGCCGGTGCAGCAGGGCGTCGGTGATCGCGGCGGGGAACGCCACTTCGAGGCGTTCGTGGCGCAGATGCAGATCCCGCTGGGGGAACGGCATCGTCAGGTGATGCTGGCGCAGGATGGCCTCGATGCGGAAGTTGAGCTCGCTGCGGATCTCGTACTGGCGCCGGGGCTGGTTGATCCAGACCAGCAGCAGAAACTCCAGGGAACTCTCCCCGAAGCCCTTGAAGAACACCTGGGCCGGCGGGGTCTCCAGGATGTCGGGCTGGTCCTGGCAGGCCAGCAGCAGGGCTTTGCGCACCGCCTGGGGGTCACAGCCGTGGGCCACGCCCACCGGAATCCTCAGCCGGGCCACCGAACTGCCGTGGCTCCAGTTGACGACGCGGGACTCGAGAAACTCCACATTGGGAACGATGATCGAGATGCGGTCGAGGGTCACCACCTCGGTGCTGCGCAGATTGACGCGGGTCACGGTGCCCTGAAGATCCCCCACTTCGACGAAATCGTTCACCTTGATGGGGCGCTCGAACATGATGATCAGGCCGCTGATCAGGTTCTTGGCGATGCCCTGCAGGCCCAGGCCCACCCCCACCCCCAGCACGCTGGCGAACAGGGCCAGGGAGGTGAGATCGAGGCCCCACAACTGCAGCAGCACCAGCGTGCCGAGGAACAGCAGGCCGTACTGAAGGAGGAAGGCGATCGCCTCCTGGGAGCCCGGCTCGATGCCCGTGCGCTGCAGCACACGGATGCGGAGCAGGCCCTTGAGGAACGCCACCCCGCGCACCAGCACGAGGAACAGCGCCACCAGGATCACGGCGTCGAGCACGGAGTAGCGGCGCCCCCCCAGGGGCAGGAAGGGGGAGCCCAGGCTCTCGGTGAGGGCCTCCACCAGGCGGCTGAGCAATAGCCGGGTGAGCGGGAAGAACCCTGTGATCACCAGGAGCGCCGCCAGCCACAGGCCCAGCCGCAGGATCACCAGCACCCCGTGCAGCAGCCAGTCCCTGGGCCGCAGGGGTTGGCCGCCGCCGGGTTCGGCCACCAGCGGCTGGGTGAGGGCCGACGGCAGGTAGCGACGCCACACCACCCACAGGAGCCGCTGCAGCAGGAACGTGGCCCCCAGGAGCCCCAGGGAGAGGGGGACCATGCGGGCCACGTAGGCGGGCCGTCGCTCGAGCCGTCCCCTGTCGATGGCGGCCGCCATGCTGTCGCGCCACACCTCGGCCTGCCCCTGCACCGTGAGGCTCTCCGGCGCGTCGCGGCGGGTCACCGTGAGGATCACCGCGTCATCGAGGGTGATCACGGGCAGGTTGTGGAGCTCCTGGACGCCGATCCGGGCCGGGCTCCCGGTCGCCACCACGTCCTGCAGCAGCCGGTTGGCCCGCTCCACCCGTTGCGCGGCTGTGTAGTCCTTCGAGGGGGTGACGGGGAAGAGGCGGTGGCCGTCCAGCTGGAGGAAGGCCTGGGCTACGGGCCGCTCCTGGGCAATGGCTGCCGCCTGGGGGGCCAGCACCAGCAGGACCGCCAGGGCCATCAGGGCGGCCAGGGCCACCAGACGGCGGCGCCACCGCGGGGAGGCGCTCAGCTGAGCACCGGCTGGGGGTCCTGGTTGGTGGCGCGGGGCACCAGGATCTTGCGCAGGGAGAAGCGCGCGGCCGCATCGGCGTGCTCCAGGTCGGCCGCGATCGCGCTGTCCCCGCCCGGTCCGCCGTCGTCCTGGGGTTCGAGCAGATCCAGCACGGCCTGGCGAACCCCCGTGAGGCGTCGCTCCAGCCTGAAGCGCGCCTGCTGCTCCTGCTCCAGCTCCTGCACCAGCACCTGACGCTGCCGCTCAGCGGCCTCCTCGCGCAGGCGGTCCCGTTCCCGCTCGGCCTCCTCCAGGGCCGCCTGTTCCTGTTCGGCGATGGCCAGTTGCCGGCGGACGGCGTCGTGGAAGCGCTCCACCTCCGCCTCGGCCTGGCGCCGGCCCTCCCGGGCCTCGGCCAGTTCAGCCTCGAGCCGTTCCCGCACCCGACGGGCTTCCTCCTGCTGGCCGGCCACCTCGTGGGCCCGGGCGGCGGCGTTGGCCTCCAGATGGCGCCGGAAACGCCGCTCCTGCTCCAGTTCCTCGCGCAGGGCGTCGACTTCGGCGGTGGTGGCGGCGATCAGAGTCTGGGCCTGGGCGTTGAGGGCCTCAACCGCCTGGGTGAAGGAGGGGGACATCGGCGTGCGCAGGGGAGAACGGTGTCAACCCTCTAAGTCTGCGAGGGGGGCCCTGTCGGTAGCGATCGGCTCCTCGCATGGGTGGCACCGTTGCTGCAACTCCAGGTGGTCGTGCGCGACCGGCGCAGCAGGATGGAGGGGGCGATGCCGTAGCGCCGCTGAAAGCTGGCGGCGAAGGAGGACATCTGGACGAAGCCGTGGCGGCGGGCGATGGCGGCCACGGTCTCGCCGGGCTGGGCCCGTTGCAGATCAGCGTGCACGGCGCTGAGCCGCTGGCGCTTCACCCACTGCATGGGACTGCAGCCGAACCTGCGCTGAAACAGATACTGCAGATTGCGCTGGGAGTAGGCGCTGCGCCGACTGAGCTCGGTGGGGGTGATCGGCGTGTGCAGATGGGCCTCGAGCTTCAGCCCATGGCCGTCGCTCGCCACCTCGGCAACGCCCGACAGGGGCAGGGTGAGGGTGGCGATCGGGGAATCGTCGAAGCCGATCTCCGGGGGGGAGTGGCGGCTGCAGGACACCGCGGTCTGCCCCACGTGGAGGATGCCGCTGCGATGGAAGAAGCCACCGCTGCGTTGACTCTCCAGAAAGGCGTTGAGGGGGAAGTCCCGCGCCACCCGATCGAGCAGGGCGGCGGGGTCGTTGACCTCCACCGCCCGGGACTCCAGCAGCGTGAGCGGAACCGTGGCCGTCATTCGTTGACGATCGAGGCCGTGACCTCCACCGAGGCATCGCCGCACTGGACGATCCGGCCGGTGGGATTGGCCACCAGGCTGCCGAGCACGAGCTGGGGGTCCGCCGGACGGATCTGACCCGGCTGGATGTTCATGCAGATGATGGTGGTGATCCGGGGATTCTGGGTGGGCGTGAGGAAGGCCGCCCCCACATAGGCGTTGAGCTGGCCCGCCTTGGGTGACTGGGCCGGAATCACGTAGCTGTAGGCCGCTTCGGTGGTGGTGCGAACGGCGTAGTCGAACGACGCCGGCAGGGTGATGCCGAAATCCTGCTGGATGTTGGAGACCGTGGCCCGGAAGGCGCCGTTCTTCTGGAAATAGGTCCGCTGCGCCTCCATCATCCGGGCCACGGCGTTGAGCGCCGCCGTCTGATCAGGGCTCGCCTGGGGCTGGGCCCCGGCCCCGGGACAGGCCGCCGCGATGCCGAGGGCCAGGCAGGCCAGCAGCGTCGGGCGGGCGTGGCGGAAAAAGGGGGAGGTCATGGGTGGGGGAGTGGGACGCCTGGAGGCGGGATGGAGGGGGCCGCCATCCCCAGGTCCGTGGCCTGTCCCTGAACAGACCAGCACGCCATGCCGGCCTGCCCAGACCCTTCAGGACAGGCAACAGCCTGTTGTCTTCCCTGACAAGATCCGGGCGGCACTTCTGCGCTGCTGCGACAGTCTTGCCGTCCCGCATTCATCGACGGCCGGTCGCCCGGTCGATCGGCCAACGAGTGTGTCGAAGGTGATCGATGCGACCCTGAGGCGTACGTTCACGCCTCCACAATGCGGGCCGTGAGCCATCCACAGGTCGAGCGAATCCGTGCTTGTGCACCGTCCTGAGGTCAGCTCTCTGGCGCTGGCAGCCCTGCTGATTCTGGCGATGGGGATGGGAGTGCTGCTGCTGGGGCCCGCCCCTGCCGCGGCGGCGGACGGCTGCCCGCCGGCGATGGCGCTGATTCCCGGCGGCCGCTACCGGATCGGCGCGGCGGGCCGCCTGCCGGAGGAGGAGCCAGCGTCCGTGCGGCTGCAGCCCTTCTGCATCGCCCGCACGGAGGTGACCAACCGCGCCTTCGCCGCCTTCGTGGCCGCCACCGGCTACACGACCCAGGCGGAGCGGCCCCTGCCCCAGGAGCAGTTCCCCCAGCTCTCCGCCGCCGAGCGCCGCCCCGGCTCGGTGGTGTTCCGGCCGCCCTCCCCCGGCGAGCCCCTGGAGGAGCTCAGCTGGTGGCAGTGGGTGCCGGGGGCCGACTGGCGCCACCCCGAGGGCCCCGGCAGTTCCATCGACGGCCGGCTCGACCATCCGGTGGTGCAGGTGTCGCTGGCGGATGCGGAGGCCTACGCGGCCTGGGCCGGCGCCGACCTCCCCAGCGAGGCCCAGTGGGAGTTCGCCGCCCGGGGCGGCCTGCGGGATCGGGCCTTCAGCTGGGGCGACCGCTGGCGCCCCGGCCTGGCCAACACCTGGCAGGGGGAATTCCCTGTCAGCAACACCGCTGACGATGGCTTCACCGGCACAGCTCCGGTGGGCAGTTTCCCCCCCAATGGCTACGGACTGCAGGACATGACCGGCAACGTCTGGGAGTGGACGGTGGACTGGTACCGGCCGGGCCACGGGCGCCTCGCCGGCCAGGACGACCCGGTGCTGGCCGACCCCGCCGCCAGCACCGATCCGCGGGAGCCCGGGGTGGCCAAGCACGTGATCAAGGGGGGCTCCTTCCTGTGCGCCCCCAACTACTGCAGCCGTTACAGGCCGGCGGCCAGGGAGGCCGAAAGCCCCGACACCGGCACCTCCCACATCGGTTTCCGACTCGTTTCCCCCGCCCTGACGACCCATGCCTGAGCGTCCCCTGATCCGCTTCCGCGTTGCCTTCGGCCGCCTGCTGCGGCGCCTGGTGCCGGCCTGCTTGGCCCTGGCCCTGGTGGGCTGGTCGTTGAGGGCCGTGCCGGCCCTGGCCCAGCGGATCACCGGCACGCCGGGAGCCCCCAATGCCACCACCACGATCTCCGGCACCCAGCTACCGGCCCCGGCGCCCCCCTTCGGCGGGGTGATCAAGGACGGGGCGCTGCAGTCGAAGCCCTGGTGGGCGCCGAGGATCACGCCACCGCAGAGCGCGCCGAACGTGCTGCTGATCATCACCGACGACGCCGGTTTCGGGGTGCCCAGCACCTTCGGCGGTGTGATCCCTACCCCGGCCATGGACCGTGTCGCCAAGGCGGGTCTCCGGTACAACCGCATGTTCTCCACGGCGTTGTGCTCCCCCACCCGCGCCGCCCTGATCACCGGCCGCAACCACCACTCGGCCGGCTTCGGGGTGATCTCGGAGCAGTCCACCGGCTTCCCTGGCTACAACAGCATCATCGAGCGGGATAAGGCCACGATCGGCCGCCTGCTCAAGGACAACGGCTACTCGACCGCCTGGTTCGGCAAGGACCACAACGTGCCCGCCTTCCAGGCCAGCCAGAGCGGCCCGTTTGATCAATGGCCCACGGGCATGGGCTTCGAGTACTTCTACGGCTTCGTGGGCGGCGACGCCAACCAATGGCAGCCCAACCTGTTCCGCAACACCACCCAGATCTATCCCTTTGAGGGCAAGGAGCCCGGCACCTGGAACCTGGTCACGGAGATGGCCGATGACGCCATCGACTACATGGCGCGGATGCACCAGATCAACCCCAGCAAGCCGCTGTTCATCAAGTACGCCCCCGGGGCCACCCATGCCCCCCACCACCCCACCAAGGAGTGGGTGGAGCGGATCCATGCGATGCATCTCTTTGATGACGGCTACGAGAAGCTGAGGGAGCGCATCTTCGCCAACCAGAAGAAACTCGGCGTGATCCCCAAGGACGCCAAGCTCGACCCCTGGCCCGCCGATGTGATCACCCCCTGGGACAAGTTGACCCCGGAGGCCCAGAAACTGTTCATCCGCCAGGTGGAGGTGTTCGCCGCCTACGCCGCCTACAGCGACTACGAAATCGGCCGGGTGATCCAGCAGTTCGATGACCTCGGCAAGCTCGACAACACGCTGATCGTGTACATCAACGGCGACAACGGCACCAGTGCCGAAGGCGGGCCCCTGGGCACCCCCAACGAGGTGGCCTTCTTCAACGGCCTCAACAAGCTGCCCGTCGAGGTGCAGATGAAGTTCTACGACGTGTGGGGCACCGATCTCACCTACAACCACATGTCGGCGGGCTGGAGCTGGGCCTTCGACACCCCGTTCAGCTGGTTCAAGCAGAACGCCTCCCGCCTGGGCGGCGTCAACCAGAACATGGTGGTGTCGTGGCCGGCGCGCATCAAGGACAAGGGCGGCCTGCGGGAGCAGTTCGTGCACGTCATCGACGTGGTGCCGACGATCCTGGAGGCGGCGGGGTTGCGGGCGCCCGAGGTGGTGGATGGGATCCCCCAGAAGCCGATCGAGGGCACGAGCTTCGTTTACACCTTCGATGCGAAGAGTGCCAAGGCGCCCTCCAGGCACGAACGCCAGTACTTCGAGATGATGGGCCAGTGGGCGCTTTACGACAAGGGCTGGCTGCTGAGTACCAAGGTGAACCGGGCCCCCTGGGACGCCTTCGGCCCGGCGAACCCAGACCCGCTCAATAATCAGACCCTTGAGCTTTACAACCTCAACACTGATTTCAGCCAGACCACCGACCTGGCGGCCCAGAACCCCGGCAAGCTGAAGGAGATGAAGGCGGCGTTCATCGCCGAGGCGAACAAGTACCAGGTGTTCCCCCTGGATGCCTCGGTGGCGGCGCGGATCGTGGCGCCACGGCCCAACATCACCGCCGGCCGCAGCGAGTTCGTCTACACCCATCCGATGGTGGGGCTGCCCCAGGGCGCTTCGCCCGTCCTGCTCAACACCTCCTACAGCGTCAGCGCCGACATCGAGGTGCCGGCCGGCGGCGCCGAGGGCATGCTGCTCACCTCCGGCGGCCGCTTTGGCGGCTACGGCTTCTACCTGAAAAACAGCCGGCCGGTGTGGCTGTGGAACATGGTGGATCTGGAGCGCCTCAAGTGGGAGGGCACCGAGCCCCTCACCCCCGGCAAACACAAGGTGGAGTTTGATTTCGTCTACGACGGCAAGGGGGCCGGCACCCTGGCCTTCAACGACTTCAGCGGCGTCGGCCGCCCCGGCACCGGCACCCTCAAGGTGGACGGCAAGGTGGTCGCCACCAAAACCATGGCCAAGACCCTGCCGATGATCCTGCAATGGGACGAGAGCTTCGACGTCGGCTCCGACACCCTCACCGGCGTCAACGACGCCGACTACCAGCCGCCCTTCCGCTTCACCGGCACCCTCAACAAGCTCACCCTCAAGCTGGATCGGCCCAAGCTGTCGCCGGAGGAGATCATGACCCTGGAGGCGGCCATGCGCACCAAGGCGGCGAGTGAGTGAGGCGGGGGCCCACCCCCCCGATGCGGTTCAGGGCGTGGCGGGACACAGCCGCCTCCATTCCCCCAGGGCTTCTCCGGCGGCGTAGAACTTCCGCAGGCCCATCGCCGCGTCGTAGCGCTGCTTCTGCACGGAGCCGGCCCAGGTGGCGGCGGGGCAGGGCTGGGGTGTGGCTCCAGCCTTGGCCGGCTGTTCGGCCGCATCCACCCCCAGCCGCAGCCGGAACAGGCCTTCCTGGCCGTATTGCTGGCGGAAGGCCTCGCGATCGATCGGCGCCAGGGAGCTGTTGTTGGGTTCGACGATCCCTTGCCCCTTGACGACGGGCGGAAAGACGGACGGCACAAGCAGCGCCAGGCCCGCGGCGAGGCCGGCGGCCCGACGTTGTCGCCATGGGGCCAGGGGGGGGCGGGTGGCCAAGGGGCAACGGGCAGGTGATCTGGCCATCCTGTCGGCCGCAACGGCGGTGGCCGTTTCCGGCGCAGCCAGCTTGGCTACAGCACCATGGCTGGGGGGCAATGAAACAAGCCCCAGGGGAGCCCTATACCAATGAATTGGAGCCAGGCGGACTGGAACCGCTGACCCCCTCCATGGGGCTGCTCGATCCGTAATCATTGGGGCAAGTTGCATTTCACCCGGCGGTTCGAGGACGGATCACGCTCGCCGGTGAGCCTCGATCTCCCCAGGGATTTGTCCTGCCAGACCGGAGTGGTGAACGCGATTGGGGAGATTCGCCAACGGATGGAGAACCAGGGGCTCAGCCTGGGGGAAGCCCAAGCCCTCGTCCATTCCGCTCCAGCCGCCACCACGGGCCGGCTCGATTGGGACTTTGTCGTGGAGAAGTTCCCGGCTAACCGCGAAGGTCTTTGGGCCAAGACCCTGCTCGGCCTGAGCACGAGAATGGGCCGCACCCTGTGGTGCTCCAGGCCACGCCGAGGCCGAGGGATAGTCGATCGCTGATGCGGGCCTATGCGCCGGCGAATTTCGGGGCCTGCCCTGTTGGTGGCATGGGGGGAAAGCGTCACTGCTCGATGTTGCTGGGGTTTTGCGTCACCTGGTCGGGGCATCCGATCGTTGGCTGCCCCCATCGGCTGAAGAGATCGAGTCCTTGATTGGCCATGCCGACCGGCACCATGAGGACTCCAAGCCCATCAAATCCGACCAATTGGTGTCCCTGCTCAATTCCTTGCAGGAGGCTGGCGAAGAGGACTTGCACTTGGCAGTGGATCTGGTGGGCCTCTTCGGGGTGCGGCCAGCAGAGCTCGGTGTGCTGCGGGTCGAGGAAGGCCGGCTATACGTCGGCAGCGTGAATCGGGACGCCCGCACTCTGAAGATCTCAAAACCAGACCGGTGAGTGCTGCCCCTCGATCTACCGGGGCGTGAAGGAGCAGTGCGAGGCCCTGAGACATCTGGTTTCGAGTCTCGTGACACTGCTTTTTGCGATCCGAACGCAAACTGCTAAAGGTTTCTACGAGGGCGTGGGAGATGCTTCCGCCAGCTTCTGGATCGGTTTCCCTTCTGGCAATCCATGGCCGAGGCAACGACTGGCCTCACGCCTTACAGCCTGCGGCATGGGTATGCCTGGCGCGGCCACTAGGCATACGGGCGTCCCGTTCCAGTGGGGTACCTGGCGGCTTTGCCGACTATCCAAGATATTCCTTCCCCACCGCCATCAAGGAAAACGCTGCGGCATTGGCCCTCGCCGATGCTGACGACGAGAGGCTGCTAACCGTACTGGTACCTATGGTGGCGGCATCGCTAAGTCCACCATTCCCGCTCATTTGGCAGGTCAACTGATTGAGCTGCTCAACTTGAAACGAAGAGGGGGCCTTCAGCTTCGCCAGCGAAGCCACCAGAGTGGACTGCGAATTTCTCGAGGTTGACGTGATGGTGGATTTTGCGACTCGAGAATCGTGATGATTTGTTCGCTTGGAAGGCTTTCGATGCCAGCGGAATTTATCACCGTAAGGCTAAAGCGGTAGCGGCCCGGCTGGAGGCCCGCAGCAACCTCCACCAAGGGCTCATCGGTGGTGATCGGTTGATTTGCCTCGAATACTGTCATGGGTCTTTCCCTATCAAGGACGATCGAGTGAGGGCACCAATGTCCAGACGTAACGAACAATTCTGCCAGGGGCCAAATCGCTTGAACGTTCACCAGATAGGTTGAAGCTCGTACCCGCTTCCACGCCTCCTCGAGGCCCATCCAGCACGGCGGTGGGGCGCTGGCTGTCGCGGATCGTCACCTCCAGGAAGGCAGGCTCCGAAGCGTTATTCTCTTCGTCGAACACCACCAACTGAAAGCGCACCGGCCCTAGCGGCAGTGGGCTGTCTGGATTGACAGTGACCTCGATCGAGGGCTCCTGCGTCTCGATCGGAGTGTCGAGTTTGAATTCAGCCATGATGAAAGGTACTGTAAAGAGTGAGTATGTTGGCGAGTGGGGTTGCCCCAATCTCGTGGACACCGATCAGGAGTTCACAGAGGTGAGTGTACGTTCAGCGATCAACTGCTGCTCGTAGTCGATCGGGCTGAGGTGGCCGATCGCTGAATCACGGCGCTCGCGGCTGTCGTACCCCTCGATCCAGATGGCCAGATCGCGCTGCAGCTGCTGGGGTGAGCGCAGGTCTTTCGGATAGCCATGGAGGTCGAGCTCCAGCCACTGCTTCGCAGCAGCCTTCGGCTAGAGGGTGGAGCAGAAGCTCTCCGCAACCGCGTTGTCCCATCAGCAGCTCATGGCGGGGGTGCTGCAGACGATCTCGTGCTTTCTCAGCAGGACGCTGGATGGCTAGCTAACAGGTTCTCCGCTACCCCGGAGGCCCCGCTCCTGCCCTTGTGGCAGGGCCAGAACGCCCTGCGGGTCCTGGCCTTGAGCTGAGCCCGTTGTTTAGGCAGGCCGACTCGACGGCGCCCACCCCATCAAGCCAGCCTGCTGGAGGGAATGGCCAAGCCTCTGGGCGACGGCATTCCAGCAGAGGCGCTCCTGCCTTCTGCTGGGTCGTGAACCGACGGCGGGTCCTGGTCGGGTTGGTCATCGATGGACAGTCTGGAGGTCATGGCGTGACCCCTATTGACGAGTCCTCAAAACCGGGGGATCCGATGGGCCTAGCCCACGGTGACCATGACTTCGTCATTGGGGATCCACTGGGCCGGTTTCTCCCGGCGCCGCTCGCTGTGAACGTGGCTCCAGCGTGCAAAGGTATTGCCGAAGCTCTGCGGCAACTTGAGCGAGCCGGGCTGCCAGAGGGTTGGAGCAGCCAGATTCATGGTGTTTCTCTCAGCCCTGCTCCCACAGGTCCCCACCTCAAGGGCTCCACCGGGGGAAGAGGGATGGTTCTGGATGGGGGAGGGCGTCCAGTTTCGCTGGCGTTGGTGCCACCGGAGATGGGATGTCAGAACACCCCTACAACGGTGACCACTTGGAGTGGACCGGATGACAGTTATCGGCTGGATCTTGATGGTAAGCGGCGAGCTCCCCTATGCAGGTGCCACCGGCGATTTTGTTGCAGCGGAAAGTGTCTGATTTTCTACCCTTGAATGAAGCTGCGATGTCCGGTCACAGCATCGGATCGAGCGAATCACAGCTGATCTCCATAACCATGATCCCATGGTTGCTGACCTCCGGGTTAGGGACGACTCCCAACCATCTGGTATTCGTCACCACGCCCCCATTCCTCCGGATGCGCGATGGTCACAGCAACAAGCACATTGAAGAGATTGATGCTGATGGAAATCGACAACCAGAAACGCTGCGAAATCTTCCTATTCTGTCCCTCCACTCCCGTTCTTCCGCACCCCTGAACCGCCATGTCTGAGTCTCGCGCCCCAGGGGTCTACGTCGAGGAGACCAGCTTTCGGTCCAAGTCGATCGAAGGGGTCGCCACCTCCACCTGCGGTTTTGTGGGCCTGGCCCGCTACGGGCCGATCAAGGGGCTGCCGAAACTGGTCACCAGCTACGAAGACTTTGTGCGCCTTTTCGGTGATAGCGATGATCTGCTGCTCAATGGAGTGCCCACAACGAACCATCTGGCCTATGCCGTGAGACTGTTCTTCGAAAATGGGGGCAAGCGGATGTACGTGAATCGGCTCTACAAACCGCCAATGCCCGGCGCTGTCGGCATCAATCTTGATGGCCATGCCGAACTGGAGCTGATCCCCGGCACTGGTGGTCCAACGGCTGCTGATCGGGTCACCCTGCGGGCGCGTTTCCCTGGCCGGTCCGGGAATCTACAGGTGGCGGTCCGAGCGATTCGCAGCGGTGATCTCCTCACCGGTCCGACTGGCTCACAACGACTGGCCGGTGTTCGCAGAGGGGATATGGTGGAGGTGATCGCCTCTGGTGGCTCGCCCAAGGGAGGGGTCGTGACGGCAAGAGGCGTCGACGCCATTGACCCGAGTGCACTTTATGCCGTGTCGTATAGCGGCAGACGACAGCTGGTACTGAGCGGAAGTAGTGGAGTTCTTGATCTGACAGCGCTACCTCCACCAGCTGCGGTTCAGAAGATTACGGTGGATCTGGAGGTGCGCCCGAATCCTGACGGCAGCACGGAGCGCCATGGCGAGCTGTTCCAGGGCCTCTCTGCCCATCCGGATTCGCAGGACTTCATCGGCCAGGTGTTGCGACACGACGACGATCGTGGTGGCATGGAGCCACCCGTTGATGGCCGACAACGTCTGTACCTGGCTCGCGGTGCTGGAGCTCCCAGACCTCCCGTCCCCCCCTTCCCCACCGGGAAACGGGCCTCTGAGGCGGTCAAAGCCACCTTTGCCAAGGATCTGCTGGAGGCGCTCACTGTTGATACTGCAGGGACTGAACAAGACACCCCCAGACCACCACTGAATCTCACCGGCGGCAGCGATGGTGATCAGGTGCCAGGCGATGCCTATGCAGGATCAGGTGAAGGGCGCACAGCCTCTGGTCTGAAGGCTCTCGGCGAGATCGACGACATCGCGATAGTTGCCGCACCAGGCAGTTCCTCGCTGGGCGACACTGACCTACGGATAGTGATCAATCACCTGATCAGTCATTGCGAAAGTCTGCGCTATCGCTTCGCCATCCTTTCCGGTCCGAGGGATGCCAATCTGACCAGTATCCGCAGCTTACGCCGCCAGTTCAACTCAAGCTATGCCGCCCTTTACGACCCATGGCTGATCCTGCCGCCGGCCGCGCCCAATGCCCCTCCCCTGCAGCTCTCACCCGAGGGGGCTGTGGCCGGGATCTATGCCCGCAGCGACATCGAACGCGGCGTTCACAAAGCTCCGGCCAATGAAACAGTACTGGGTGTGTTGAGCTTCAATCGTGACGTAAGCAAGGGTGAACACGAGGTACTCAATCCGGAGGGCATCAACTCCTTTCGCTTCTTTTCAGGCAGGGGCTATCGCGTCTGGGGTGCGCGCACGATCTCGTCGGACCCTGAATGGATCTATGTGAACGTACGCCGATTTTGCATTTTCCTAGAGCATTCAATTCGCCGGAGCACCCAGTGGGCTGTGCTCGAGCCCAACAATGAGGAGCTGTGGCAGAAGATCAGACTCACGATCGAGAGCTTTCTCTACGACCTCTGGCAAACCGGAGCCCTGGGGGGAAGCAAACCAGAGGATGCTTTCTTTGTGCGCTGTGACCGCAGCACGATGAGCCAGGGCGATCTCGACAGCGGCCGGCTCGTTTGCTTGATTGGTGTGGCCCCAACAAAACCGGCAGAATTCGTGATCTTCCGCATCGGCCAGTGGACTGCCGATGCTTCAATCATCTGATCTGGCTCTTGCACTTACCTGATCTGTTCCTGTCATGGCTGATCTCCGCGATGTCTCGAAGGGACCATTCAATTCTCTGGTCATTATCTCGCGGGTAAGTGGTGGCGACTGTCGTCGATTATCGTGGTGAATCTCTAGACTGCTCTTGTCTGAATACAGAAAGTACCCATGCAGACTGGCGCGAGGTAGCTGAAGCTCATGATCGACCACGCAGGATTCCCCTGATCTCTGCTATAGGGTGAGGCAAGTCCGCGTCGACTACATCCATGCCCGCGCAAGTATGGTGATTCAACTGAAGATCGAGGGCGGCTAAGCTGTTGATGTCGCTCCGGTGTGCTTCCCTGCCAGGTTGTTCAGGCCTGTAGTTGAGAGAGTTGCTGCTTGGAGGTGAGATAACCCATGGCCATGTGGCACCTTCGGCCGTTATCGATCAGCAAGTAGAACTGCAGCACGTCGTTCCTGGCTGCCCAGCTGACGCCCGATATCACGTAGGCCCCCTTCTTCAGCAGAACCTACTGCTTTCCAGTAGCCTTCGGCTAGATGAATGGCGCGACCTTGTCGTTGGCTTGTTGATGCCATGGGACATGTACGTCGAGCCGTTGTCGCTGAGCACCTGGCGGTATTCGATCTCCTTCCCTTACTCAAGACTTCAACGTAGGACTGAAGGGTGGTGTCCTCCACGCCGACGTGGACCTTTTGTAGCCAGCGCTGAGCAGCGCGCTACGGCGTGGCTTGAACAGGAGTCGCCAAGGCATCAGGCCCAGCTATCCGCCTAGTAATCAAGCTTTGAAGCTACTCCCTACAACCTGTAATGAGTTCCAGTATCGATTCTTTGGACGGGTCCAAAGCCCATCATTCCAGCTCTACAGATCAGATTGCGAATGGGCAATCATGCGCCTAAATCAGCGCACTCCTGGCGATGTGACCAGCAACAAAAAACCACCTGCTCAAAAAACAGGTGGGAAGTGGGGAATAGATTATCGAAATGGAGCCAAGCGGACTCGAACCGCTGACCCCCTGCATGCCATGCAGGTGCTCTACCAGCTGAGCTATGGCCCCATTGGTGCGCCGGCTGACCGGTGCTTGAGGAGCTTACAACGTGGTGGTGCGGGCCCGATCCCTTCAGACCTGACGCCAGACCGCCACCAGCCGCCCCTGCACGCTGACCTGGTCGGCGGGCACAAGGATCGGTGCGTAGGCCGGGTTGGCGGCCTCCAGCCGCACCTGGGCCCCCTGGCGGTGGAAGTGCTTGAGGGTGGTGCCGCTGCCGGGCACCAGGGCGCTCACGATCGTGCCCTCCCGCAGCCGGGAGGGGTCGGCCACGGGCTCCATCAGCACCACGTCGCCATCGGCGATGTGGGCGTCCACCATCGAATCGCCGTTGACGGTGAGGGCGAACAGGCCGCGGGTGTCGAGCACCGGGGCCAGGTCGAGGTGCTCCTGCACGTCATCGAAGGTTTCCACCAGGCCGCCGGCGGCCACGGCCCCGAGTACCGGGATGCCCGTGCGGGTGTCACCGAGCAGCTGCAGGGTCCGCGCCTGCCCCTCCTGCCAGGTGATCCAGCCCTTCTGCTGCAGGTGGCGCAGGCGGCTCTGGATCGGCGCCGGCGACCGCAGGCCCATGGCCTCCATCATCTGGCGGATCGACGGGCTGTGGCGGTGACTGCCGATGTAGTCGGCGAGCCAGTCATAGAGCTCCCGCTGGGCCTCGGTGAGCTCCTGGGTGGTGGCGAACACGGGCAGTACGGATGAACCAGTCCCTTTTTGCCATCCCGCGCGCGGTTTGTCCAGGGCCGGGCCTGTGCCCGCCGCTGGCGCGCTCAGTCGCTGACGCCCCCCAGCAGGGTGGCCAGCAGGGCCTGCTGCACGTGCAGGCGGTTCTCCGCCTGGTCGAACACCCGGCTGGCGGCCCCCTCGATCACCCCGGCGCTGATCTCCTCGCCGCGGTGGGCCGGCAGGCAGTGCAGCACGATCGCCCGTGGATCGGCCTCGGCCAGCAGGTCCTCGTCGAGGCACCAGCCGCTGAAGGCCTGCTCCCGCTGGGCCTGCTCCTCCTCCTGGCCCATGGAGGCCCACACATCGGTGTAGAGCACATGGGCGCCGCGGGCGGTCGCCACCGGGTCCTGCAGCACCGTGATCGTGCTCCGCCCGCCGGCGAGGGCCCGGGCCTGCTCCACCACCGCCGGGCTGGGGGCGAAACCGTCCGGGCTGCCGATGCGCACGTCCATCCCCAGCAGGGCCCCGACGAGCATCAGCGAATGGGCCATGTTGTTGCCGTCGCCCACGTAGGCCAGGGTGAGGCCGTGCAGATCGGTGGGCCCGTGGCCGAAGCGCTCCTGGATCGTCAGGGCGTCGGCCAGGGCCTGGCAGGGGTGCTCCAGGTCGGTGAGGGCGTTGATCACCGGGATCGAGGCCCAGTGGGCGTAGTCGACCAGGTCGTCTTGAGCGAAGGTGCGGATCGCCAGGGCATCGCAGTAGCGGCTCAGAACCCGGGCCGTGTCGGCGATCGGCTCGCCCCGGCCCACCTGGGTGACGGCCGGGTTGAGGTCGATCGTCTGGCCGCCGAGCCGGGCCATCGCCACGATGAAGCTCACCCGGGTGCGGGTGGAGGCCTTGGAGAAGATCAGCCCCAGCACCCGGCCGGCCAGGTCGACGCGGCGCTCACCCACCTTCAGCTGGCGGGCCAGCTCCAGCAGGGCGAGGGTCTGGGTGCCATCCAGGTCGGCCGAGGAGAGCAGGTCGCGGCCCTTGAGGGCGGCGAGCGGGGCTGAGGGGGACACCATGGCCCACGTCCCAAAGAACCCTTATGCGAGATCGACCCCCCCCACGTCAAGGGCAGGGGCGCAGGCCATGGCGCGCCGGCTGCACGGAGCTGGTGCGGGGCAGCAGGACGAAGGGGGCGGACCGCCAGGCCCCGGGGGCCTCCCAGCAGGCCAGCTCGGGGTTGGCGGCACGGAGGGCAGGCAGGTCGTCGGGGGCTAGCTGAAAGCCCAGGAAGGGTCGATCGAGGGGTTCCCCGGAGTCCCGCCAGCCGTCCGGCAGCGGCTGCAGCTGGCCGGGCCGGAAGTAGAGCGGGCTGAGGGCGTCCAGCCGCCAGCCGTGGCTCCAGCAGCCCCGCTCGCAGAGGCCGCTGCGCTCCACGAAGCTGGCCATCAACTTGTAGTTCTGCAGGGGAGCCCGTTTCTCGGCCAGTTCCCGCTGGCCCAGCTGCCACTGCAGCAGCAGCCAGACCGCCAGCATGCTGGCCAGGGCGAGCCGCCTGGGGCGGGAGACATGCTGGCCCAGCTCCCAGCCGTCGCCGCAGAGGTAGGCCAGGGCGGGCAGAACGGCGATGGCGTACCTGGCCTGGGACAGGGGTTTCACAAGGTCGATCGCCAGCAGCAGGCCCAGGAAGCCGGCGACCGTCAGCAGCAGGAACCGAGCTTCCCCAAAGGAGCGGATTGGCGGCACGGGAGTCAGGGGCTCCGGGCGTCGCCGCGCCGCGGTGACGGCGAACACCAGGGCCGTGGCCAGCCCGGCGGCGACCAGGGTCAGCAGCCCCGGCGCCGAGCGCCCCGGCGCCAGCAGGGGCAGGGTGCCGCCCAGGAACTGGGTGAGGGTGCCATGGATCGGTTCGACCTTGATCCAGTCGAGGCGTTGCAGTTTGTTGTCGAACGAACTCGACAGCAGATGGGCAACGGGCCAGGCCAGCACCCCCAGCCCCAGGGGCAGCACCTGCCGGCGTCGAGCCAGCACCAGGCCTTCGGCGCCGACCACCGCCAGCACCACCAGCACGAACAGCAGCGCGGCGTAGTGGGTGAGAGAGAGCAGCAGGCAGGCCAGGACGAACAGACCCCGCAGGGTCCCGTCGCCCCAACCCGCCAGCAGCAGGTTGCTGGAGCCCCCCAGGCGCCGTTGCCGCAGCTCCAGGGCCGCCCCCAGCATCAGCGCCGACAGGGCCAGGGAAGTGGAGTAGCTGCGGGATTCTTGGGCGAAGAACAGGAACGCCGGGCTGGTGCCCAGGAAAGCCACACTCACCAGACGGCGACCGGCCCCCCGCCCTGAGGCGAACAGAGCCGTGGCCACCAGGCCGAGCCCCGCCATCAGCAGACTCAGGCTTCGGGTGGCCATTTCGCCGCTGCCGCCGCCGCCGATGCCGATCCAGAGCTTGAGCAGGATCTGGTAGAGGGGAGGGTGGGTGTCGGGAATCAGCCAGTCCCTCAGCAGCACGCCCCAGTCGGCCCGGCTGGCGGACACCGACCAGAGCTCATCCGACCAATAGGAGTAGCTGTCGCCGAGGCCCCGGCTGGCCGCCCACACAAAAAAAAGGATCAGCCCGCCGGTGATGGCGAGCTGAAACCTCCCTTGCTGCAACCCCGGGGGCCAACGCCAGGGGGTTGTCCGTCGGTGGGGCGGGCCCGGCGTCAGGCAGCGGCCCCTTCCAGCACGGGAGTCTCGGGCAGGCGGCTGGAGGCCAGCAGCTCCTTGAGCTCCTCGCCTTCAATCACCTCCTTCTCGAGGATCTTGTGGGAGATGGTCTCTAGCAGGTCGCGGTTGTGGTGCAGGATCGCAAGGGCCCGGTCGTGGGCCCGGTCCACCAGCCCGCGCACCTCCTTGTCGATCTCCAGGGCGGTGGCGTCACTCACGGCCCGGCGGGGGTTGGAGTTACCTCCCAGGAAGCGGCTGCCGCCCTGCTTGTCGTAGGCGAGGGGGCCGAGGGTCTCGCTCATGCCGTAGGTGCCGATCATCTGCTCGGCGATGTCGGTGGCCCGCTGCAGGTCGTTGGCGGCGCCGGTGGTGACCTCACCAAAGACCACCTCCTCGGCGGAGCGTCCGCCCAGCAGGGTGGCGATCTGGCCTTCGAGATCCTCCTTGGAGTTGAGGAAGCGCTCCTCGGTGGGCAGCTGCAGGGTGTAGCCGAGGGCCGCCATGCCGCGGGGCACGATCGAAATCTTCGCCACCTTGCTGCCGCCGGGCATCAGGTGCCCCACGATGGCGTGGCCCACTTCGTGGTAAGCCACCACCTTCTTTTCGTCCGGCTGCAGCACCCGGCTCTTCTTCTCGAGGCCCGCCACCACCCGTTCGATGGCTTCGTTGAGGTCGGCCTGCTCCACCGTGGTGCGGTAGGCCCGGGCCGCCAGCAGGGCCGCTTCATTCACCAGGTTGGCCAGGTCGGCGCCGGCGAAGCCGCTGGTGGCCTGGGCGATCTTGTCGAGGTCGACCCCCTCGGCCAGCTTCACCTTCTTGCCGTAGATGTCGAGGATCATCTTGCGGCCGGAGAGGTCGGGCCGGTCCACCAGCACCTGGCGGTCGAAGCGGCCCGGACGCAGCAGGGCGGCATCAAGGGTTTCGGGCTGGTTGGTGGCCGCCAGCACGATCACCGGCTTGTCCTGGGCCGTGAAGCCGTCCATCTCGGTGAGCAGCTGGTTGAGGGTCTGCTCCCGTTCGTCGTTGCCGCCCACCACGCCCATCGAGCCGGAGCGGCTCTTGCCGATGGCGTCGAGTTCGTCGATGAAGATGATGCAGGGGGCCTTCTTCTTGGCCTCCTCAAACAGGTCGCGCACCCGGGCGGCGCCGGCCCCCACGAACAGCTCCACGAATTCGGAGCCGGAGATGATGAAGAACGGCACGCTGGCTTCACCGGCCACGGCCTTGGAGAGCAGGGTCTTGCCGGTGCCGGGGGGGCCCACCAGCAGCACCCCCTTGGGGATGCGGGCGCCGATGTCCATGTAGCGCTGGGGTGTCTTGAGGAAGTCGACGATCTCGGTGAGCTCGGTCTTGGCCTCGTCCACGCCGGCCACGTCGGCGAAGGTGACCCGGGATTCCTCATCGGGCACGTAGACCTTCGCCTTCGACTTGGTGAAGCTCAGGGCCCCCTGGGCGCCACCGCCACCCATGCCGCTGCGGCGGGCGAAGAACTGCAGCACCAGGATGAAGATCAGCGGCGGCACCACCCAGCTCAGGGCCGTGGTGATGAAGCTGGGCCGCTTCGGTGGCGCGGCGGCGAACTCAACCCCGTGCTGCTCCAGGCGCTGGGGCAGCTCCATGTCGAAGATCGGTGTGGTGGAGAGCACCGTGGGGGCCCCCTCCTCGGGTGCCTTGGTGAGCTCGTAGCGGATCTGGTCCTGGGTGATGTAGGCCCGTTTGACGTTGTCGTCGTTCACCTGGTCGATGAACAGGGAATAGGGCACCCGGGGCACCTGGGTGGCGGGATTGGGGAGGAAGTTGCTGAACAGCAGCAGCACGCCGAAACCGATCAGGAGCAGATTGACGAGTCCGAACCGCCGGGTGGGGCGGTTGTCGTCCTGACGGATGGCCATGCTGCGCAAAACGGCGTATGGGCCCAAGCTAGGTCTGGTGGTCACCCGCCGTTCCGCCCCCCGGTCGGGAGAACCGAACGCCCGACCCCCCCGGCTCCCCCGTTGCCCATGTGCGGCCGCTACTCCCTGGCCACCCAGCTCGATCGGCTGCTGCCCCGGCTGAAGGGGTCCATGCCGCCGGGGCTGGAGGCCCACTACGCCCCCCGGCCCCAGGTGCGGCCTGGGGAGCCGGTGCTGCTGCAGCGCCAGGAGCATGGACGCCTGGAGGTGGCCCTGGCCCTGTGGGGGCTGGTGCCGGACTGGTGCCCCGACCCGATGGCCCGCCGCCGGCCCATCAACGCCCGCAGCGAGACGGTGGGGGAGAAACCCTTCTTCCGGGGCGCCTGGCGCCACCGCCGGGCCCTGATCCACGCCGATGGCTTCTACGAATGGCAGGCGAAGACGCTGGAGGGCCGCCCCTTCAAGCAGCCCTGGCTGTTCCGTCGCCGGGACCGGCGCCCCTTCTGGCTCGGTGGGCTCTGGGAGCGCTGGCTGGGGGAGGACGGCGGGGAGCTCGAGACCTGCGTGGTGCTCACCACGGCCCCCAACGACCTGCTGGCCCGGGTGCACGACCGCATGCCGGTGGTCATCCCCGACGGACTGGAGGAGGCCTGGCTGGCGTCCGTGGACGGACCGGGCCTGCGGGCCCTGGAGCCCCTGATGGCCCCCTGGGATCCGGCGGCCTGGGAGGCCGTGAAGCTGGAGGTGCCCCCGGCGGCGACTCTGCAGCTGGATCTGCCCGGTCTGGCCCCGGAGGCCCCCGCCGGCGGCTAGAGAGGACAGGCCCTGCCGCCGGTCCCATGAGCCTCGACCAGCTGGATGCCTTTCTGGCCCACGCCCGGGCCGATGACGCCCTTGATCGCCGCCTCCACGACCCCGCCGACCCCCCGGACCTGGCGGCCTTCCTGGCCCTGGCCCGGGGCGCCGGTTTCGCCGTCGAGGAGGCGGATGTGATCGCTGCCCAGCAACGGGCCGAAGCCAGCCTCAGCGACGAGGAGCTGCAGGCCCGCGCCGGAGCCGAGGCCCGCCGTCTGCGCCACTTCATTCCCGGCTGATCCCATGGCCGAGCGCGTCGCCAGCTATCCCCGTCCCCCGGCGCTGCTGCCCTGCAGCCAGCACGTGCGGGTGGAGGCCCTGGGGCGGGTGCTCTGTGACACCCACCGCAGCCTGCGGGTGCTCGAAACCTTCCATCCCCCGGTCTTCTACCTCTGCCCGGACGATGTCGACCAGACCCTGCTGGAGCCCGTGGCCGGCTCCAGCTTCTGCGAATGGAAGGGCGTGGCCCGTTACTTCGATCTGGTGGCCCCGGACGGCGGGGGCGGCGAGCGGCGCCTGCGGCGAGCGCTCTGGTGCTACCGCGCGCCCACGCCGGCCTTCGCGCCCCTGGCCGGCTGGCTGGCCTGTTACCCGGCGCTGATGGACGGTTGCTGGGTGGACGGGGAGCGGGTCATCCCCCAGCCCGGCGGCTTCTACGGCGGCTGGATCACCAGCTCCGTCGAGGGGCCCTTCAAGGGGGATCCCCTGCACCCGGAGCTGCGCTGAGCGCGGCCCCGTCCAGGGACCCCTGCCAGAGGAGGTCCGGGCCCAGCCAGCGGATGTCTTGCCCCCGCAGGGCCCAGGCCCCCTCCAGCCGGTCCAGGCCCAGATCCCCCAGGACCGTGCGGGCCGCAAGGCCGCCGAGCAGCTTGGGCGCGATCACCGCAGCCAGCTGTTGCACGCACCCCTGGCGCACGGCCGCCGCCGCCAGCTCGGGGCCGCATTCCCACAGCACCTGGTTGCAGCCCCGCTGGGCCAGGGCGAGGGCCAGGGCCCCCGGCTCGCAGGTCTCCAGGGCCAGCCGCTCCACGCCCAGGGCGTCAAAGCGGTCGCAGTGTTCCACCGGTGCCTCCGGGCCATGCACCACCAGGGTCGCCGCGGCGGCCGTGTCCCACAGGCGGGCGGCGGGCGGCAGGTCCAGCTGCCGGCTCAGCACCACCCGCAGGGGTTCGGGATCGCGCTGGCCCCGGCTGGTGAGCAGGGGGTCATCGGCACGCACGGTGCCGCCACCGACGATCACCGCATCGCAGCGGGCCCGCAGGCGGTGCACCCAGTCCCGGGCCCCGGGGCCGCTGATCCACTGGCTGACGCCGTTGGGCAGGGCCGTGCGGCCATCCAGGCTCATGGCCCACTTGAGGATCCCCAGGGGGCGGCCCGAGCTGACCCGGTGCAGAAACGCGTGGTTGAGCCGGCGGGCCTCGGCTTCCATCACCCCTTCGATCACCTCCAGGCCCGCTTCCCGCAGCCGGGCGATGCCGCCGCCGGCCACCTGGGGGTTGGGGTCGGCCATGGCCAGCACCACCCGGGCGATGCCCGCGGCGAGGACTGCCTCGCTGCAGGGGGGGGTGCGGCCGTGGTGGCAGCAGGGCTCCAGGGTCACGACCAGGGTGCCGCCCCGGGCCCGCTCGCCGGCCTGGTCCAGGGCACCCACCTCCGCATGGGGCCCGCCGGCGCGGGCATGGAATCCCTCCCCCACCAGCTGGCCTTCGGCGTCGAGCACCACGGCGCCTACCAGGGGGTTGGGGCTGGTGCGCCCCTCCGCAAGGGCGGCCAGCTGCAGGGCCCTGGCCATCCAGGGTTGCCAGGAGAGGGGCCTGCTCACGCGACAGGCGCATCCGGCAGGCGGCGCCATTCCGCCACCACGTAGGGCGGCACCGCCAGCTCGCTGAACACCCGCGACAGCCGCAGCCGCAGGGGACGGTTCCGCTCCAGATCGGCCAGCAGCGGCGCCAGATCGAACTCGGCCGCGGCGGAGCGGGTGTCGCCGGCCAGGGCGGTGCTGCGCAGGGTCACATCCTCGAGGGCCCAGAACAGCCGGCCGCTGCGCACCTCCAGGGGGGTGGGATGGTCGAGGCGCACCTTGCCGGGGTAGCCCACGATCCGCAGCCGCAGGGGGCCCCCCGGTGGCCCCTCCCGGTAGGCCACCACCTGCCAGCTCTGGTCGTCGAGGTCGCGCAGGCTCTCCAGGCTGCGCACCACCGGCGTGCCGTTGCCATCCGGATGGGCGTGCAGCTGGGCCAGGGCCGGTGCCGGCGCCATGGCCAGGATCAGGGCCAGCAGGGGCGCCAGCAGCAGAACCCCGATCACTCCGCCGGTCCGGTCGCTCATGGCTGGCGGTCGGCGCCGGGGATCGGCTGCCAGCCGGTGTGGGTGGCCCAGAGGGCCCAGATCGCCATGGCCCGCAGGTAGTGGCAGGCGCGGAAGGTGCCGGCGGCGGTGATCGCCTCCGGGGTGCGGAACTGCAGGCCCCCTTCGTACACCTGGTGCACGACGGCACCGGTGATGGCGAAGGCGGTGCCGCTCTGGCCCATCAGCCGGTAGTAGGCGGCCAGGCCGAAGTTGATGCCGGTCCACACCTCCAGCGGATGGGTGCCCTCGGGATCGAGGGGGGTGCCGTCGCGGCGCAGACCGTTGGCCACCCCCAGGCGGCCCCCCTCGAAGGACTCGAAGCAGGCCTGGCGGATCGCCTTGAGGGAGGAGAGGGCGCGCTCGTCGGCCACCACCGGCGGCAGCCCCAGCAGGCGGGCGTAGAAGTCGCCGCAGAGCTGGTCGGCCATCACCACCGGGGTGCCGCTGCCGGCGTCGATGGCGTAGTACTCGCCGTTCCAGAGCAGGGCATCGAAATGGCGGCGGGACTGCTCCAGCCAGCCGCCGAAGCGCCGCTGCTCCTCGGCGGTGTCGAGCCCCAGCTCCAGCTGCAGTTGCTGGCCGATGGCCAGGGCGGCCTCCAGGGCGGCGATCCAGAGGGCACCGCAGTAGGCGCTCACCCCCTGCAGGGGCCAGTCGTCGAAGGTCTGGTCCGGGGCTCCGCCGTTGTCGGGCAGCCCGTCGTCGTTGACGTCGAACTGCTTGAGATAGTCAAGGGCGGTCACCGCCGCCGGCCAGCAGTCCGCCAGGAAGGCGATGTCCGGGCCGCTGGGGGCCAGGCGGTAGGTGCGCCAGACCTGCAGCACGAAGTCGCTGGCCAGGTCCTTCCAGAGGTTGCAGTCCTGGTAGGCGGTGTAGTTGGTGGCGTCGAAGGGGCGTTCATTGGGGGCCCCGAGGTCGTGGGGGGTGGCGCCGGCCACCTTGCGGGCCGCCTCCACCCGGCCCCGTCCCTGGGTGAAGTACCAGCCGATCGGCCGCGGCGTCGGATCGGCGGCGGGGATGGCGCGGGCGAAGCTGCGCAGCACGGCCTTGTCGAGCTCGGGCCAGAGCTGCAGCAGGGCGAAGGAGCCGTACAGCCGTACGTCGAGGCTTTCGTACCAGGCGTAATCGAGGCACTCGAGCACCCCGAAGCGCCCCACCGGATCGCCGGGGCTGGCCGCCGTCCAGAGGCTGCCGCCACTGGCCAGGTCGTAGAGCTCGTTGAGCAGGGCCATGCGCAGCGGCTCCGCCAAGTCGTGGCGTTGCACCACCGGCGCCTGCCAGGCCTCGATGGCGGCGTGCCAGTCGCGCCAGTCGGCCAGGGCTTCGCCGGCGATGGCGGCGGCGCTTTCGCCTTCGGTGCCGAAGAAGTCGGTGTAGCGGCGCAGGGCCCGGGTGCCGGTGGCGAAGGCCGTCACCGGCAGGTCCCAGCTGATCACCACCGGGATCTCGAGCGAGGCCCCGGGCTCCAGCCGGAAGCGCACCGCCAGGGCGGCGCTGAGGGGATCGTCAGCGGTGCTGCGGCGGTCGTTGTCGCTGTCGGGGATCGAGCCGTCGCGGCTGAAGGGTTCCCAGAGTTCCGCCCCGTCGCCGCTGGGATCCCAGCGGCTGCAGCGGAACACCTCCACCCCCGGGTGGTTCAGTGCCGCCTCGTCGGGCACGGCCAGACACCACTGCCCTTCACCCTCGCCCAGGGGCTGGGAACGCTCCCCCTCCAGCAGCAGGCCCTTGAGGCCGGCCCCGTCGACCCAGCGGTTGCGCTGCCCCTTGCCGCGGCCGATCGCCGGCACGTAGTTGTGCTCCGGGCTGCCGTCGTCCCGGAAGTGGACCTCCGCCGCCGGGTCGGTGTTGGTGAACCAGCCGACGGTGTTGCGCCAGCTCAGCAGCAGGGACAGATCCAGCGGCTGATTCGTTGGGTTGCTGAACGTCCAGGCGAAGACGGCGACCGGGTAGCTGGTGCGCCGGTAGTCGCCCGGGAGGATCGGGCTGAAGGCCTCGCAGCGCACGTCGGCGCTGAACACCGAGGTGTAGTGGTGGGAGCTGACCGGGTAGCGCACCGCCACGGTGCCGCTCGGCTGCTCCGGCGTGGCGGCGGGGTACCAGCTCCAGGCGGCCAGCGGCGGGCCGGAGCCGGGGCGGGAAGCGTCGGAGACGGGGGTGGTGGCGAGGGCATGGGCCCGCCGGCCGCTGCCGTCCTGTTCGAACAGGGCGAACTGGCAGTCGGGCAGCACGCCGAACCAGTGCTCCCCTCCGTCGAGGTGCCACAGGTTGAAGGCGCCGTCGATGCCCCGCCCCAGGCAGCCGGCCCCGAAGCCCCCCAGGGGCATGCCGTGGTTGGGGCCGTCGTCGAGATTGCTGGCGTAGCGCACCGTGTAGGGCTGGCTCCAGCCCTGGCCGAAGGGCCGCGACCAGCTGGCCTCGGGGGGCTGCCAGGGACTCCTGCCGCGCCGCAGGTTCTGGAGAGCGGAGAGGCCGAAGGGCGCCATGGGGCCAGACGAGGTGGGCCCAGCTTGTCAGAACTGGTCCCGCGGCGAGGGTCCAGCCAGACCGCCATTACCCTGCCTGCAATCGTCGGGACGACGTGAACTCTCTGGTGGGGCTTTTCGGCGCGGGCATCCTGCCGCCGCAGCGATCCAGGGCCTACCGCCCGGAGATCGACGGCCTGCGGGCCGTGGCCGTTCTCGCGGTGCTGATCAACCACCTCGATCCCCGCTGGCTGCCGGGCGGCTTCCTCGGGGTCGACATCTTCTTCGTCATCTCGGGCTACGTGGTGACCTCCTCCCTGCTGGCCCGGCGGGACGCCAGCCGCTGGCAGTTTCTGCGCCGTTTCTATGGACGCCGCATCCGCCGCCTGATGCCGGCGCTGGTGGTGAACATCGCCGTCGTCTCGGCCCTGTTCTCGATGCTGGTCTCGCCGCTCGATGACTTCTTCGCGCCGGTGATGCGGACCGGCACCGCCGCCCTGTTCGGGGTCTCCAATCTCTACCTGCTGCGCCAGGGCTCGAACTACTTCGCCACCGACAACCATTTCAACGCCTTCATGCACACCTGGTCGCTGGGGGTGGAGGAGCAGTTCTATCTCGTCTGGCCGGCGGTGCTGCTGCTCTGCGGCCTGGGGGTGGCCGGGGCCGGCAGCGGCGCCCTGCGCCGGCTCAAGGTGGGCAGCCTGCTGCTGCTGGCCCTGTCCCTGGCGCTCTTTCTCGGCCTGAGCCTGGGCGGCAACAGCGAGCGGGCCTTCTTCCTCACCACCGCCCGGTTCTGGGAGCTGACGGCGGGCTGTGGGGCCTACCTGCTGCATCGCGGCAGCGGCAGTGCCCGCGACCTGGGCCAGCGGCTGGCACTGCCCCGCTGGCGCCAGCCCCTGGCCCTGCTGGCGTTGCTGGCCCTGCTGGCCCTGTTGCTGCTGCCGGAGGCCTGGCGGCTGGGCACCACCCTGGGCATCACGGCGCTGACCGCGGTGCTGCTGCTGCTGCTCCGGCCCGCCGGGGGCGTCGGCCGCTGGCTGTGCCACCCGGTCTGTCTGGCGATCGGCATGGTGTCCTACTCGCTCTATCTGTGGCACTGGCCCGTGATCGTGCTGGCCCGATGGACGGTGGGGTTCAACGCCGTCACCCTGCTGCCGGTGCTGGTGCTGATCACCCTGTGCACGGCGCTGTCCCACCGGCTCGAGTGCCTGTTCCGCTACGGCCATCCCGCCCTTGCCCGACTGGGACGCCCCGGCCTGGCCTACCCGGCCATGACCGTGCTGGCGGCCGTCTTCAGCCTGGGCCTCCAGGGCCCCCTGCTGGGCCGGATCTTTCTCGGCAAGCCGAGCCACACCATCGGCACGACGGCCAACATGAAGCGCATCGGCGGCACCACCGTCGACACGGTCCACTGCTTCCAGGAGCCCACCGATCCCGTCGCCAGGGGGGATGGGCCCGACCCCTGCCTGGCCGTGGCGCGCAAGGATCTGCCCACCCTGTTCTTCCTGGGGGACAGCCACACCCACGTGCTGATTCCGCTGGGGGAGAAGCTGCTGGCCAGCGGCCGCTTCAACGTGGCCTTCATGGCCCGGGGCGGCTGCCCGGTGCCCTACTTCTCCCGCTGGGGGGAGGACCCCGCGGTGCCTGCCCGCTATCGCCGCTGCAGGGCCTACGCGGACAACGAGGTGCGACGGGTGCTGGCCCGGTTGCGCCCGGGCGACCGGGTGGTGCTGGTGTCGAACCTGGCCGGCTACCTGGGTGGTGCCGAGGGCCAGGCACGCCCGTTCGCCGAGGCCTCCTACGGGACCGCCGTGCGCCGGCTCGATGGCCAGGTGCGCCGCCGTGGGGCGGAACTGGTGCTGTTCGGCCCCCTGCCCACCTTCCCCCAGGCCAAGATCGGCGGCCCGCTCACCCTCTGCCAGGCGGAATGGTTCCGTCCCGCCGGGTCCCTCGGTCCCCAGTGCCAGCCGGTGTTGCGGCCTCGCCGGCAGGAGCTGGCCGCGATCCTGCCGGTGCAGCTCCTCCAGGAACGGATCAGCCGTGAGCTGCCCGCCACGCGCCTGTTCAACCCCTTCGACAGCCTCTGTCCCCCGACCCAGGCCGTCTGCTCCAGCGTCCGGGCCGGCACGCTGCTCTACAGCGACGAGACCCACCTCACCAACGCCGGGGCCCTGCTGCTCTACCCCCGGCTCGTGGCCTTCCTCGAGGATCAGCCAGCCGTGCCGCCGCCGCCCAGCTGATCGCTGCCCAGTTCCTGCTCGATCAGGGCATCGAGGGTGACGGCGCTGCGCACCAGCGACTGATAGCGCTGCACCACCCGCCGGTTGCGCTCCAGCCAGCTGCCCGGGTCGCCCCCGCCCCCCAGGGGGCTGCCGCCCGCACCGGCCCGATCGTCGTCGAGCAGTTCGAGGTCGCTCTGGTGGGCCAGCAGGGCCAGCACCAGGGTGTGGATGCGCTGGCGTCGATCGCTCATGGGCAGGGGTGGGGCCGTCACGCGTCGGGAGCATCATGGCCAGGAGTGGCCAGGGGGCACGGCTGGACGGTTCGCTGCTGGAGGTGCTCGGCACCGACGCCGCCGGGATGGCGGGCCTGTCCCGCCAATGGCAGGAGAGGATCCTGCGGGCCGATCTGGTGGCGGCCCCCCGGCGCCTGCTGGCGGACCTTGAGGCCTGGCGCGGCGAGGCCTCGGCGCCGGAGCTGCTGGCCAGCGACCGGCCCGCCGAGCTGCTGCCGCGGCTAGAGCAGGCCCTTTCCGCCGGCGAGCGGGTGGTGCTGCTCGCCAGCGGCGACCCCCTCTGGTTCGGCATCGGCCGGCTGCTGCTGCAGCACCTTCCCGCCGAGCGCCTGCGCTTCCATCCGGCCCCCACCTCCCTGCAGCTGGCCTTCGCCCGCCTGGGCCGCCCCTGGCAGGACGCCGCCTGGATCAGCCTGCACGGCCGTGATCCCGAGCCGCTGGCGGCGCGGCTGCAGCAACGGCCCGCCGCCCTGGCGGTGCTGACCGATCCGGCCCGGGGCGGGGCCACCGAGGTGCGGGGACTCCTGCGGGCGTCGGGGCTGGAGGCGGCCTATGAGGTCTGGCTGGCGGAGCGCCTCGGCCATCCGGCGGAGCGGCTGCAGCGGCTGGGGCCCGCCGACCCCCTGCCGCCCGATCTCGATCCCCTGCACCTGGTGCTCCTGATCGCCGCCGAGCCCGCCGTGCCGGCGCCGGAGGCCCTGCCCCTGTTCGGCCTGGCCGATGGGCTCTGGCTGCAGCATCCCGACCAGCCGGGACTGATGACCAAACGGGAGGTCCGCATCCAGCTGCTGGCCGACCTGGAGCTGCCGGAGACCGGGGTGCTGTGGGACATCGGCGCCGGGGTGGGGTCGGTGGGGCTGGAGGCGCTGCGGTTGCGTCCTGGGCTGGCCCTGTGGGCCGTGGAGCGCCGGGCCGGGGCCGCCGCCCTGATCGGTGCCAACGCCGACCGGCTGGGGGTGCGGCCCGCGGGGGTGCTGGAGGCGGCGGCCCCGGGGGGCCTGGCCCAGCTGCCCGATCCCGACCGGGTGCTGGTCGGCGGCGGTGGCCGCGACCGCAGCAAGGTGCTGCAGGCGGTGCTGGACCGGCTGCGGCCCGGTGGGGTGGTGGTCCTGCCCCTGGCCACGGTCGAAGCCCTGGCCCAGCTCAGGCCCCAGCTGGAGCAGGCCGGTCTGGGGGTGGCAGTCACCCAGATCCAGGCCTGGCGCGGTGCCCCCCTGGCGGAGGGCACCCGCCTGGCGCCCCTCAATCCCGTGCTGGTGCTGAAGGGGACGCGCCCGGCAGCGGGGTGATCCGCACCGGCGTTCCCACGCTGATGCCGAGCACGGCGGCCTGGCCCGCCGCCAGTTCCAGCACCCCGTCCACCGGCGTGTCGGGGCCATAGCTGCGGCAGGGCAGGTTCATGCAGGGGGGCACGGCCCTCTCCAGGGCGGCCACCCGACCGTCGCGGATGAACAGCATGTCGAGGGGTTCCGGCGTGCGGTGCATCCAGAACCGCGCCACCGCGGGGGGGGCGTAGGGAAACCACATGCCGCGCAGGTGGGGCAGGGGCGGGCGCATCTGCAGCCCCATGGCGTACTGGCGCTCGCCCCGGGGCACCTCCAGCTGGATGCAGCGCGCCGGCGCCGGGCCTTCCAGGCACCACTGGGCGGTGATGGGCAGGAACTGCGGAGGGCCCTGGGTCAGGCCCGGTCCGCAACCGACCAGCAAGACCATCAAGGCGGGGGCCCAGCGCCAGGGGATGGAACGACTCATGGCGCGGACCCCACGGGGGGCCGGCCATCGCTGAGGCAGTAACCCCGGCCCCGGACGGTGTGGATCAGCCGCGGTTCCCCGTCCTGCTCCAGTTTCTGGCGCAGGTAGCGCACATAGACCTCGATCACGTTGCTGGCGCCCCCACCCTGGTCGGCCCAGATCTCCTCGAGGATGCGTTCGCGGCTCACCACCGATCCCCGCTGGCGCAGCAGCAGCAGCAGCAGCTGATACTCCCGGGCCGTCAGGCTGAGCTGGCGCTGGCCCCGCCACCCCTGGCGGGCCACGGGGTCGATGCGCAGATCCGCCAGCTTCAGCAGGGTGGAGACCGGGGTGGGGGCCTGTCGCTGGGCCAGGGCCAGGTGCAGCCGCAACCGGGTGAGCAGATCGCTGGTGCCGAGGCTGGGCAGCCAGAAGTCATCGGCGCCCCATTCCAGGCAGTGGCAGCGGCTCTCGACGCTGTCGCTGGTGATGCCGAGCAGCAGGGGGCGGGCCCCCAGCCGGCGGCGCAGGTCCGGGATCCGCTGCTCCGTGCCGGGCGACAGGATCACGGCCGCGAGCAGCCCGTCGGCAGGCTCCTGCTCCACGGTGCTGTAGCCGGACACCGCCAGCCGGGGCGCCAGGGCGGCCGCCTCCGGGCCCAGCAGCAGCACCAGGATCGGCGCAGGGGTGGCCGTGGGGGTCGGGCTCACAGCGGCGCGTCGGCGTGGTTGCTGGAGGGCTTGGCCACGTGGGGCAGGCCCCAGCCCAGCTTGTTGCGCAGCACCTGGAAGAACTCGTGGTCGGCCAGCCGCACGAAGCGCACCGGATGCTCGCTGCGGCGCACCAGCACGCGGTCCTCGGGCCAGACGTAACAGCCGGCGCTGCCGTCCACCACCATCATCAGCCGCTCGGGGGTGGCGGGGAACACCGTCACCGGCTCCTGGTCGCTGAACACCAGGGCCCGGGAGGCGAGTGAGTGGGCGGCGATCGGCGTCAGCTGCAGCACCGGACAGTCGGGGGTGATCACCGGGCCGCCGGCGCTGAGGGCATAGGCCGTGGAGCCGGTGGGGGAGGAGAGGATCACCCCATCGGCGGCGATGTCGACCGGAGCATGGCGCCCGATGGCGATCTCGAAGTGGCACATGCTGGTGAGCGGCTCCCGGTGCAGGGCCATCTCGTTGAGACACAGCACCTCCCAGCGCCGCTGCTCGCCGCGCATCACGCTCACCACGAGCATGGAGCGCTCCTCGACGGTCCACTCGCCGGCCACCACCTGGGCCAGGGCCTGGTCCAGGTCCTTGAGGTAGGCCTCGGCCAGAAAGCCCAGGTGGCCGGTGTTGATCGTCAGGATCGGCACGCCGATCGGAGCGGTCTGGCGGGCGGCGGAAAGCACGGTGCCATCCCCCCCCAGCACCAGGGCCAGGGCCATCTCCTCATCGAAGCTGGCGGGCACGCAGGCGGCATAGCCCCGGGAGCGCAGGTGCTGGTCGGGATTGGCGAAACCCACCACGCCCCCGGAGCTGCTCACCCGCGCCACCTCAAGCCCCGCCGCCTTCAGCCGGCTCTCGATCAGGTCGGCGGTGCTGATCGCCAGATCCTTGCCGTCGTTGACGATCAGTCCGACCCGGGGCACCGATCGCAGGCGTGGGTTCCCATCGAGTTTATGGGGGGAGATCAGAACTGCTCCAGGAAGCGCAGATCGCTGCTGAACAGGCGGCGGATGTCATCGATGCCGTGGCGCACCATGCAGAACCGCTCGACCCCCAGGCCGGCGGCGAAGCCGCTCCAGCGCTCCGGATCGAGGCCCAGCCCCTCGAGCACCGCCGGATCCACCATGCCGCAGCCCATCACCTCCAGCCAGCGTCCCCGCCACTGCACGTCCACCTCGGCGGAGGGCTCGGTGAAGGGGAAGTAGCTGGCCCGGAACCGCACCGGCAGGTCGCCGAAGAACTGCTGCAGGAAGGTGGTGACGGTGCCGCGCAGGTGGCTGAAATCGAGGCCCTCGTCGAGGGCGAGCACCTCCACCTGGTGGAACACCGGCGAGTGGGTGGCATCCACCGCATCGCGCCGATACACCCGGCCGGGGGCGATCACCCGCACCGGCGGGGGGTTGGCCTCGAGGTGGCGGATCTGCACGGGGGAGGTGTGGGTGCGCAGCAGCCGGTCGCCCCCCAGGTAGAAGGTGTCCTGCATGTCCCGGGCCGGGTGGTGCTCCGGGATGTTGAGGGCGGTGAAGTTGTAGTGGTCGGTCTCGATCTCCGGCCCCTCCGAGACCCGGTAACCGAGGCCAGCGAAGATGTCGACGATCTCCTCGATCGTGCTCTGCAGCGGATGGCGGTGGCCGGGGGGCACGTAGCTGCAGCCCGCCGTCACATCGATCCGTTCCCGCTCCAGGCGCTCGGCCATGGCGGCCTGGCGCACGGCCTCGAGCCTGGCGCCCAGCAGCTGCTGCACCTGGTCCTTGAGGAGGTTGGCCCGCTGGCCCACCAGGGGGCGCTCCTCGCCGGGCAGCCGGCCCATGGCCCCGAGCACACCCGAGAGCCGCCCCTTCTTGCCCAGCAGGCCCACCCGCAGCTCCTCGAGGGCGGCGGCATCGCCGGCGTTGGCGATGGCGGCGGCGGCCTCCGCCTCCAGCTGCTCCAGCTGGTCGGTGAGCTGCTGCAGGCTGACGGTGGCGCTCACGGGATGGATCGGGGAAGGAAGCGACTGTAGGCAGCAGCGTCTAGCTTGCCGGCAGCCCCCGCGGTCGAGGCCGATGGCACCGCTCCGGATCCTGATCAGCAACGACGACGGGGTCTTCGCCGACGGCATCCAGGCCCTGGCCGCCGAGGCGATCTCCCGCGGCCATGCGGTCACCGTGGTCTGCCCCGACCGGGAGCGCTCCGCCACGGGCCATGGCCTCACCCTGCAGACGCCGCTGCGGGCCGAGCGGGCCGACGAACTCTTCGCCGCGGGCGTCACCGCCTGGGCCTGCAGCGGCACCCCTTCCGACTGCGTCAAGCTGGCCCTGTTCCGGCTGTTGGAGCAGCCGCCGGATCTCGTGCTGTCCGGCATCAACCACGGCCCCAACCTCGGCACCGACGTGCTCTATTCGGGCACCGTGTCGGCGGCCATGGAAGGGACGATCGAGGGCCTGCCGGCCCTGGCGGTGAGCAGCGCCGATTTCCACTGGCGCCGCTTCGAGGCGGCGGCCGCCCTGGCCCTCGAGGTGGCCGAGCGGATGCATGCCGGTGGCTGGCCCGAGGGACTGCTGCTCAATCTCAACGTGCCGCCCCGCCCCGCCGCCGCCCTCGCGCCGCTGCGCTGGTGCCGCACGGCGGTGCGGCGCTACATCGATCAGTTCGAGAAGCGCACCGACCCCCGCGGCCGCACCTACTACTGGCTGGCCGGCGAGGTGGTCGACGATCTGGAGGGCACCGGCGCCGGCCCGGCCGACTGGCCCACCGACGTCGCCTGGGTGCAACAGGGGGGGCCGTCCCTCACACCCCTGCAGCCCGAACTCTTCTGGCGGGGCTCCGTCGTCTCGCTGCCGGCCGTGGAGGCCCTGGGCCTGGGCAATCAGCTCCTGCGGTAGATCCGCTGCAGCAGCCACAGGCTGATGATCAAGGCGATCAGGTGGGCGAACAGCACCTGGGTGTTGCTCAGCACCGAGAGCATTTCGATCGAGGTGATCGGCAGCCCCACCACCCGGCCGCCGCTGCCGGGGGTCGCCTGCAACTGGGCGCCGAGGAAGCCGGGCACCTGCTGGGAGGCCTGGACGAACAGGCTGCCGGCCAGAGCCTGGTACCCCACGGCGGCCAGGGTCAGCCCGGCCACATCGACCACCAGGCCCCGCTTCACCAGGCGGGAGGTCTCCCCCCGGCTGGGGCGCACCGGGCTGGCCAGGGCACGGCCGCAGCGCACCACCAGCCAGGATTGCCACAGACTCCAGAGCAGAACGAGGAACGAGAGGGTGGTGAGGGAAAGGCCGGGGCCCAGCCCCAGGGCGCGAGAGGAGTTGGCCGCCAGCCGGCCGCCGATGTTGTTGAACAGCAGCACCACCACCACCACCACCCCGAGCGCCAGCTGGACCCAGAAGCGCACCCAGCCCGTGCGGCGAAGGGCGTCGGCCATGCGCTGCAGGTCCAGCTGGTCGGCCATGGAGACAGGATCAGTGGCCCCAAACTTGGCATGGGAGGATCCAGCCGGCGAGGGCCCAGGCCGTTGATCCCCCTTCACGACCCCTCCCACGCCCTGCGCCCCACCGCCATCGCCCTGGGCAGCTTCGATGGGCTGCATCGGGGGCACCGCCGTGTGATCACCGCCGTCACCGAAGCGCAGCCGGCCGAGCAGGAGCCGGTGGTGCCCACGGTGGTCAGTTTCTGGCCCCATCCCCGGGAGGTGCTCCACGGGGAGACGCGGCTGCGGCTGGACCTGCCCGAGGAGAAGCTGGAGCTGCTCGAACCCCTCGGCATCGCGCAGCTGGTGCTGGTGCCCTTCACCCGGGAGCTGGCGGCGCTGACGCCGGAGCGCTTCGTGCGGGAGGTGCTGGCGGAGCGGCTCCAGGCCCGCCGCATCGCCGTAGGGACCAACTTCCGCTTCGGGGTCGACCGCAGCGGTGACGCCAAGGATCTGGCCCGCATCGGCGCCAGCCTGGGCATCGACGTGCGGGTGCTGCCGATGCTCTGGGACGGGGCCGAGCGGGTGAGCAGCAGCCGCATCCGGCGCGCCCTGGCGGCCGGCGGCATCGCGGAGGCCGGGCGCCTGCTGGAGCGCCCCTACCGCTTCAGTGGCCCGGTGGTGCGGGGCCGCGGCCTGGGCCGCCAGCTGGGCTGGCCCACCGCCAATCTGGCGGTGGATGGCCGCAAGTTCCTGCCGTTGGAAGGGGTCTATGCAGCCCTGGCCTGGCGGGACGGCGAGGAGGGGGCGATGGCGGCGGTGATGAACCTCGGCCCCCAGCCCACGGTGGACCCCCTGGCGCCATCGGCGGTGGAGGTGCACCTGCTGGAGCGCAACCTCGAGCTGGCGGGTGCTCGGCTGACCGTCCAGCCCCTGAGGCTGCTGCGCCGGCAGCAGCGGTTTGCGAGCCTCGAGGCCCTCAGCCGGCAGATCCGCCTGGATGCGGACCAGGCACTGCAGGACGGCAGGAACGCCTGTGCCCAGGCCTGCCCCCCACGACCCGAACAGGCGGATGGTTGATGGACCATCGTGGCGGTTGAAGTTAATTGCTGATACTGTCTGGAGGGCTCGGCCATAGGGAAATGGGCGGCAACTTTGCCAGCTTCGACACAATCTGCTCCCGCCGTCTGGATGTCTGGATGGACAGCCTTTCCCGCCGGCTTGGCCTTCGCCTCGATCGGTTGAAGCTGCTGGTCGTGGGCCTGACGATTGCTGGGATGGTTGCACTCAGTGCCACGCAGATCTCAGGAGCCGGAAGTCAGAAGGATGCGCTTGTGAATCTGCGGATGGCCCATAACCTTGCCCATCATGGTGTTCTTTCCACCGCCGAGCGGGCTCCATTCTCCGCCTCCAACGCCCGCGAACCGATCCCGAATCTCGTCACGGCTGGCCATCTGAAACTGATGGCCCTGGTCGGCCAAACGCCATCCTTTGATGCGCTGGTCCAGGGACCCGGTGCCCGTGCTGTGAAGGTCGCCAATCTCGTCTGGGTGACGCTCGGCCTGGTGGCCACGGCCCTGCTGATGCAATCGTTGACCGGAAGCCTGCTGCTCGTGCTCATGGCTACGGCGATGGTGGGGTACTTCTTTTTTGCTGTGCCGATGTTCGTCGACACACTCTACACGGAACTCCAGGCCAGTGTGATGCTGCTGTGGTCGAGTCTTTTTCTGTTGCTGGCGGTCCGTACATCCCGTCGCCGCTGGTTCCTCGCCACCGGCCTCTCCTTTGGTCTGATGACCCTCACCAAGGCGATCTTTTTCTATCTCTGCCTGCTGATCGTCGCCGCGATCCTGTTGCAAGCCCTCTGGACGCGCCGGCGACAACGTCCCTGGCCTCCGCTGGCAGGGTGTGTGGCCCTGCTGATGGGCTTCTCCATCACCGTGATGCCCTGGATGGTCCGCAACAAGCTGCAGCTGGGAACCACCCAGCTCACCCAGCGGGGTGGGCGTGTGCTGTATGCACGGGCACTCAAGAACCAGATGCCGGCGGCTGAGATCCCAGGAGCCCTTTACTTCTGGGGCCCATCCTTCTACCAGCATGCCTCCAAACGGCTTGGTTTCGGGGCCACCCAAGCCGACTTTCAGGCCGGTGGGCGCTATCAGCGGATCAACCGCTACGGGTCGGATTTTCAGCGGGCTGATCTGGAGGCTGCCCTGTCGGGCCGGCCGTCGGATGTGATCAGCTACCACCGCAAGGTGGGCGCCGAGGTGAATCGCTTGACCATGGTTCCGCCACAACGGAATGCTCAGGATCCCTATCGCCTGGCGGAGAAGGCCGTGGGGGAGAAGGCCAGGACGATGATCGTTTCGAATCCAGCCCGGCATCTGCTGATGACGCCCCTGTTTCTGTGGCGTGGAATTTGGTCCTGGCCCAATGAGGGAGTCAACTTCAAGGCCAATTCAAAGTACGTTCTGCTCAAGGATCTGCTGACATTTTTTTCCTATCTTTCTCTCTTCATCCTTTTTCTTTTGGGCGTGATTCGTCGAAACTCCAGTTTTCTGGCCATCACCATTCTTCCCGTCGGGATGCTGCTCGCCTATGGCTTGCTCACCCACAACATTCCCCGCTATTCGGCTCCTGCGATCCCCCTGACGATCCTTTCCCTGGTCCTTCTGGTGGGGCGCTCCTCCCAGCCAGGGGCGCCCCGGGAAACGCCACCAGGCGATTCCGTGGTTGGCATGGGATCATGAGCTCCCAGGTCTGGAGGGTCATGGTCCGGTGTCGCCATCTGTTCACCCTTGGCGACACAAGTGACGCTCCTGGGGCCCTCACCCTTCCCAGACAGGATTTGCCTCGCCCCTGCCCAGGGCCGATGGCCAGCCCATGGTTCACCCCATGAAGCTCATCATTCAGATTCCCTGCTTCAACGAGGCCGCCAGCCTGCCGGTGGCGCTGGCGGCCCTGCCGCGGCATGTGGAGGGTTTTGATCAGGTGGAGTGGTTGGTCATCGACGATGGCAGCCACGACGACACCGCCGGGGTCGCCCTCGCCCATGGCGTCGACCATGTGGTGCGCCACTTCCACAACAAGGGACTGGCCCGGGGGTTCATGACCGGCCTGGACGCCTGCCTCGCCCGTGGCGCCGATGTCATCGTCAACACCGATGCCGACAACCAGTACGACGCCCGTGATATTCCGCTGCTGGTGGCTCCGATTCTCGACCAGCAGGCCGAGATCGTTGTCGGGGCCCGTCCGATCGGCCAGATCCAGCACTTCTCCCCGGTCAAGAAGCTGCTCCAGAGGATCGGCAGCGGCGTTGTTCGCAGCCTGAGCGGTGCGGACATCGCCGATGCGCCGAGTGGGTTCCGAGCCATGAGCCGGCGGGCGGCCCAGCAGCTGATGGTGTTCAGCGACTACACCTACACCCTGGAAACGATCATCCAGGCGGGCCAGAAGAACATTGGCATCCTGTCGGTGCCGGTACGGGTGAATGGCTACCAACGCCCGTCCCGCCTGGTCAAGAGCATCCCCTCCTACATCCAGCGGAGCATCGTCACGATCGTTCGGATCTTCGTGATCTACCGACCGTTTCGATTCTTTTCTCTGCTGGGCACCGTTCTCTTCGGCATCGGCGCCATCATCGGCATCCGCTACCTGTTCATGGTCTCGATCGGCCGCGGCGGGGGCCATATCCAGTCCCTGATCCTGGCCTCCGTGCTCCTGGTGGCCGGCTTTCAGTCGTTCCTCGTCGCCTTCGTCACCGATGTGATCGCCGCCAATCGAAAATTGCTCGAGGACCTGCGGTTTGAGTTCCGCCGCAGCCGCTCCTGACGATGGCGGAACGTCCCAGCTTCGGCACCGCCCTCGATCGCTTCCTCAAGAAGCGCTGGAGCCCGGGCGACATCGATCGCTACGTGGGCACCTACAGGGAGGCCTGGCTCACCCATGCCACCGACGGCGCCATCCGCGACCGGGCCGCTTCCGGTGGCACCACCAGCGCCGTGCTGATCGAAGGCCTGCGCCAGGGGCTGTTCGAAGGTGCCGTGGTCTGCGTGGCGGCGGTGGAGGACGGCAAGGTGCGTCCCCGCTTCCAGATCGCCACCGAACCGGCCCAGATCCTCGAGGCCCGTGGCAGCAAGTACGTGGAATCGCGGTTTCTGCCCTCGGTGCTTCCCCTTCTACGGGCCTTCCACGGGCGTGTGGCGGTGGTGGGCCTGCCCTGCGACATCGCCGCCCTGCGCCAGCGCGCCCAGTCGGACCCGGCCCTGGCGGCCAAGCTCGCCGTGACCATCGCCCTGGTCTGCGGCCACAACTCCCGAACCCCCCTCATCGATGCCGTCACGGCAAGGCTCCAGAAGCAGGCCGGCCAGCCTCTGCGTGCCTTCCGCTTCGGGGTCGGTCACTGGCGCGGCCACCTGGAGGCGGAGTTCGCCGATGGCTCCCTGCTGCGCAAGCCCACAAAGATGTTCAAGGATTACCAGAACATGTTCTTCTTCTGCGAGCGCAAATGTCTCTCCTGCCACGACCACTACGGCTATGCGGCGGATCTCACCATGGGGGACATCTGGCTGTTCCGGCTCAAGGCTGACCCGATCAAACACACCGCCGTGGTCACCCGCACCGCCGCGGGCCAGGCCCTGTTCGATGCCGCGACAGCGGCTGGTGCCGTGGCGGCCCAGACCCTCGACATCCGGGACATCATGGATGGCCAGGCCCGCATCGGCCCGGCCCATTACAACGTCACCGCCCGGTCCCGGGCCGGTCGCTGGCTGGGGCTGCGCATCCCCGACCGGGTGCAGGCGGAGGTCACCTGGCACGATCAGCTCAATGCCCTTTGGACCCTGGCCAACGTGCGCCTGAGTGAGTCGCCCTGGGGCCGCCGTCTGATCTTCGCCATGCCGCGCCCGGTGATCCGTGCCCTGCTCTATCTCAAGAAGGGTCTGGAGTCGGTCAAATGACGCGGGGGACCCGATGAGCTCCGTGGCGATCATCGCGGCCACCTTCCATGGCAACCGCGGGGCTGAGGCGATGCTGAGCACCACCATCGGGGTGCTGGCCGACCGCTGCGGCCCGCAGACCCGCTTTGAGGTGTTCAGCTATTACCCCGAGGCCGATCGCGAGCTGGTCTCGGACCCCCGGGTGCGGATCTTCTCCTCCACGCCGGCCTATCTGGTGCTGGTGCTGGCGCCGGGGGCCCTGCTGCACCGGCTGCTGGGCGGCCTCAGGCTGCACCGGCTGCAGGGGCTGCTGCCGGCATCGGTGCGGGCCCTGGCCCGGTCCCGGGCCCTGCTCTGCCTGGCGGGGGTCTCCTTCATCGATGGTCGGGCCAAGTTCCTTCCCTTCAACATCGCCACGATCTGGCCGGCGATGGTCCTCCAGGTGCCCGTCGTCAAGATGTCCCAGGCGATGGGGCCGTTCCGCAGCTGGCCCAACCGGCCTCTGGCCCACTGGTTTCTTGGCCGCTGCCATCGTCTCCACACCCGCGGTGCGGTGACCCAGCGCCACGTGGCCGACCTGCTGGGTCCGAGGGGTCGTTACGGGCGCAGCGATGACGTGGCCTTCCTGTTCGAAGCCCGGTTCTGCCTCAGCACCCCGGCCCCCGGTCTCGACGGGCGCCTGGCGGACCTGCAGGCCCTGCGCGACCGGGGCGGCTCCATCATCGGGGTCTGCCCCAGTGCCGTGATCGCCCGCCGGGCGGCGGCCGACGGCCACGACTACCCGCGCTGGCTGGCTGGCCTGATCGCTGAGCTGGTCGGGCTGGGCCATGGGGTGGCGCTGTTCCCCAATGCCACCCGCGGCGGCGGCGAAACCAGGCTCCACAACAACGACCTGCCCCTGCTGCGGGAGACCCTGACCCACCTCGAGCCCGCGGTGGCGGCGTCCGTGGTGGGGTTTGAGGACGGCTGGAACGCCGCCCAGATCCACCGCATCCTCGGGGCCTGTGACGTCCATGCGGTCTCCCGCTTTCACGCCATGGTGGGGGCCCTGGTGGTGGGGGTCCCGGTGCTGGTGATGGGCTGGAGCCATAAGTACCTGGAGGTGATGGAACGCTTCGGCCAGGCCGACATGGTGTTCGATGGGGCCGATCTCGACCGCCCCCGCACCGTCGCCTTGATCCAGCAGCTGCTCGCGGAGCGGGCGGTCCGACGCAACGCCATCGTGGCCGCGCTGCCGGACGTGCAGGCGCTTGCCTCGCTGCAGTTCGATGCGGTGCAGGACCTGCTCGCCCCTTGAAGCGCTCCGCCGGCCCCGTGGGCGTGCTGGTGAAGTGGGCCTGGCTCGGCCTGGTGGCAGTCGCCGTGGCGGGTTTTGCCATCAGCCGCCGGCAGGTGATCGTTCAGGACCTCGCCCGCTTCTCCCCCCAGGAGCTGGCGGCGGTGGCGGCCCTGCTCCTGGTCGGAAAGCTGGGGATGAACGCCACCATGCTGCTGGCGACCCGTCACTGCGCCATCACGGTGAGCGCCCGGGATGGCTTCTACATGTACAACCTGGCCCAGCTGGCCAAGTACGTGCCGGGATCGATCTGGCAGTTCGTCAGTCGCATCGCCATGCTGCGGGCCCGCCAGGCCCCCGCCACCGCCATCCGCGATTCGATGGTCGCCGAGAACGGTTGGGTGATCGGTTCGGCCCTGCTGATCGGCGGCGTCCTGCTGGGGGTGGCCCAGCCAGGGTTCTTCCCGCGGCTGCTGGCCGTCGGGGCGCGGGTCCCCGTCGCCCTGCAGGTGCTGCTGGGGGCGGCCGCGCTGCTGGGCCTGGTGGCGGCCCTGCTGTGGCTGCGCCGGCGTGGGTCCCGGCTGTGGCCCTGGCTGCTCCGGCTGCGGCCCCCCTTGGGGGCCTGGGCGACGCTGTCCCTGGGCTGGTTCGCCCTCGGTGCCTCCTTCTGGATCTGCCTGAGGCCGTTCCTGGCCGGGGGACCACCCTGGCCGGCGGTGATCGGGGTCTACTGCATCGCCTGGGTGGCGGGCTACCTGGTGCCCTTCGCACCGGCGGGTCTGGGGGTGAGGGAGGTGGTGCTGGCCCTGGCCCTCGACCCCTTCGTCGCCCCAGACACCTCCCTGGTGGTGGTGGCGGTGCACCGGGTCCTCTACCTGCTTGATGAGGTGCTCCTCGCCCTCCTGGCCCTGGCCCTCGGAGCCGACCCTGCCCCGGCCCCCCCAGCCGCCTGAGGGACCCCTCCCATACCCTGGAGGCCTCACCCGCCCCGGTCCGGTGACGTCGCCGCCCCCAGTCCCACCGTCGCCCCCCGGCCACGAGCGCGCCGCCATCGAACGGTTGCTCGATGCCAACCTCGATCGGGCCCGGGAGGGGCTGAGGGTGCTGGAGGACTGGGCCCGTTTCGCCCTGGACCGACCCGACCTGGTGGCCCGCAGCAAGGACCTGCGCCAGCGCCTGGGGCGCCTCCACCAGGAGCGCTACAAGCTGGCGCGTCACACCGCCACGGATCCGGCGGCCGGCATGGCCCATCCGGCCCAGGCTGAACGCCAGACCGGAGGAAGTGTGCTGGCCGCCAATGCGGGCCGGGTGCAGGAGGCCCTGCGGGTGCTGGAGGAGTTTGGCCGGCTCGAGGATCCCGCCCTGGCGGCCGAAGCGGCCGCGATCCGTTATGCCCTCTACGACCTGGAGGTGGATCTGCTCCAGGCCGGCCGTGGTGGTGACGAGCGGCGAGCGCTGCTGCGGCGCTGCCATCTCTATCTGGTCACCGCTCCGGTGCAGGGGCTGGAGGGGGTCGTGGCCGCCGCCCTGGCGGCGGGGGTGCGGCTGGTGCAGTACCGCGCCAAGCCCGAGGCCACTCCCGGCCTGGCCGGGGCGGTTCCCGATGACCGGCGGCGTTACGACCAGGCCCGGGCCCTGCGGGAGCTCTGCCATCGCCATGGGGCGCTGTTCGTGGTCAACGACCGCATCGACCTGGCCCTGGCGGTGGGGGCCGATGGTGTCCACCTTGGCCAGGGCGACCTGCCACCGTCTGTGGCCCGCCGCCTGCTGGGGCCCGACCGGCTGATCGGCCGCAGCACCCACCGCCTCGAGGACCTGCGCCAAGCGGTCGCTGACGGTTGCGACTACGTCGGCGTGGGGCCCGTCAACGCCACCCCCACCAAGCCTGGCCGCGACCCGGTGGGGCTGGCCTATGTGAGCCAGGCGGCGGCGGCCTGCCCCCTTCCCTTCTTCGCCATCGGCGGCATCGACGGGGCCAACCTGGCCGCCGTGCGCCGGGCCGGGGCCGATCGGGTGGCGGTGGTGCGGGCCATCACCCAGGCGGAGGATCCCGCCGCCGCCGCCGCCGCCCTGCTGGCGGGGCTGGAGGCTGAGGCATGACGGGTGGCGTGAAGGCGCCGGACGCTGCCGGCGGGTCCGGGGACCTGCTGGTGCGGGTCAACGGGGAAGCGCGCCGCTGCCCGGCGGGCCTGTGCCTTGATGCCGTGCTGGCGTTTCTCGGCTACCAGCCCCGCCTGGTGGTGGTCGAGTTCAACGGCGAGATCCTGCCCAGGGAGCGCTGGGCCGCCCAGCCTGTGGTGGAATCCGATGTGCTGGAAGTGGTCACCATCGTGGGGGGGGGTTCCTAGATTCCAGCCAACAACACGTCCCAAGACATGGGTTCCCGCTTGTTCCGGCGCCTGGCCGGTCTGATGGTCGTCCCTGTCCTGGTGGCGGGTCTGGTGATGGCGGCCCCCCACCCCGCCGAGGCGGCCAGTGGCGGCCGCATCGGTGGCGGCAGCTTCCGTTCCGCACCCTCCATGCCCCGCAGCTATGGCGGAGGCGGCTATGGAGGCGGTGGTTACGGCGGCGGTGGCTACCGGGGAGGGGGCATGGGATTCCCCTTCATCGTTCCGATCTTCGGCTTCGGAGGCGGCGGCCTGTTCGGCTTCCTGATCCTGATGGCGGTGGCAGGCGTGGTGGTCAATGCCCTGCGGGGTGGCGGCGGTGGCCCGGCCCTGGGAGGCTCCGGTTCCGATCTGGCCTACAGCCCCCGCCCTGACGGGCCGGTGGCGATCGCCCAGATCCAGGTCGGCCTGCTGGCCTCCGCCCGCGACCTTCAGGACGACCTGCGCCGCCTGGCCGGCTCGTCCGATACCTCCAGCAGCGCCGGCCTTCAGCGGGTGCTGCAGGAAACCAGCCTCTCCCTGCTGCGCCACCCCGATCTCTGGGTCTATGCCAACGGTGAAGTCGGCCAGGTGCCCTTCGCCAGTGCCGAGTCCACCTTCAACCGCCTCTCCATGCAGGAGCGCAGCAAGCTGGAGCGGGAGCTCACCGCCAACGTGGCGGGACGCCGTTTCAGCGAGCCGGCCCCCGTGGCGGCCGGGGCCAGCGACGCGGCCAGCGACTTCATCGTCGTCACCCTGCTTGTCGCCAGCCGTCAGCGGCTGGCGATCAAGGGGGCCGGCTCCGCCGAGGAACTGCGCGATTCACTGCAGAAGCTCGGCTCAATCGGGGCCGATGACCTGCTGGCCCTCGAGGTGATCTGGCAGCCGGAAGGGGCCGGAGAGGTGCTCAGCACCGAACAGGTGATCACCGCCTACCCCGACCTGCAGCATCTCTGATCGGGCCTGCCTTGCCAGGGCGGATCCGGTACCCCACACTGCGCTTCACCAGGGGCGGGCACCGATGATTCCCCATCGGATCAGCTGGATCAACACACCGGTGCTGATCGAGGCCATCGAGCGCTACGAGCAGGGTCGCCTGCCCCGCTCCCTCACCCTCTGGCTGCAGACCGTCCTGGAGCTCGAAGGACCACCCTCAGGTCCCCTCCTCCCGGGCGGCTGAGCCACGTTCCTTGGCCAGCTGCAGGATCCGCAGGGCCGCCATGGCGGCGCCATAGCCATTGTCGATGTTCACCACGGTGAGACCGGGGGCGCAGCTGGCCAGCATGCCCATCAGGGCCGCCTGCCCGCCGGCGCTCACCCCGTAGCCGACCGCCACCGGCACACCGATCACTGGCTGGGGCAGCAGACCCGCCAGCACCGTGGGCAGGGCCCCCTCCATCCCGGCACAGGCGATCAGCACCCGGGCCCGGCGCAGCCCCTCGAGCTCCGCCAGCAGCCGATGCAGCCCGGCCACGCCCACGTCAAGCACCAGGTCGCTGGCCACCCCATGGCAGGCCAGGGCCAGCTGGGCCTCGGAGGCCACGGCCAGGTCGCTGCTGCCGCCGCTGAGCACCGCCACCCGCCCGTAGGCCGGATCCGAGGTCGGCGGCGCGGGCCAGGTGAGGCAGCGGGCCAGGGGATGGTGCTGCGGCGGTGGGACAGCCCCATCGATGGCGCCCTGGTCAGCCAGCTGTCGCACCACTACCGCGGCCTTTTCGGCCGTGACCCGCGTCACCAGGGCCAGCTCACCGGCCTGCTGCAGCCCCAGCATCACGGCGGTGATCTGGTCGGCCGTCTTGTGCTCGCCCCACACCGCCTCCACCATGCCAAGCCGCTGGCGACGGCCCAGGTCGAGCCGGGCGTCCCGGGTCACGGCGTCTCCGCGGCCCCTGGCCCCGGGGTGAGGCCCACCCACTCCAGCTCACCGGCATAGACGAGGGGGAAGGGGTTGGTGGCCGCCGTCGCCCCCTGGGCCGTGGAGGTGCGGGCCAGGGCCCGCCGGGCCGCGGCCTCGAACTGGCCCTGGACCGCTTCGATCTCGCTGGCCGGGATCGCCAGCCACTGGCGACGGCTGCGCCAGCGGATCATCAGCAGGCCCTCCTCCCGCTCGGCATCCCAGAGCAGGTCCCGGCCCAGAAAGCCGTCCTGGCGCCGCAGCCAGGGTCCCCAGCTCTCCTCCTCCGCCTGCAGCCAGGCCTGCCGGGTGCCGGTGGGTACGTGCACCCTCAGGTGTTCCACCACCGGCCCCTGGGGCTGGGTGGTGGCGGCCTGGGCCATGGCGGGAAGGCAGGCCAGCACGAGAGTGAGCAGGCAGAAGGCGGCCAGCAAGGTAGCCAGCCGCCGGGGCGGTCGACGGGTCATGGCTGATGCAGCAGTGCCACCGCATGGCAGGCGATGCCCTCCTGGCGGCCCGTGGGCCCGAGACCCTCATTGGTGGTCGCCTTGACCCCCACCTGCTCGGGGGCCAGGCCCATGCGGCTGGCGATCGCTTCGCGCATGGCGGCGATGTGGGGCTTGAGCCGGGGCCGCTCCGCCACCACCACCGTGTCGATGTTGAGCACCTGCCAGCCCCGCTCGGCCACCAGCGCCACCACCTGCTCCAGCAGCACCAGGCTATCGGCGCCACGCCAACGCTCGTCCTCCGGCGGAAAGTGGGTGCCGATGTCCCCCAGGCTGAGGGCCCCCAGCAGGGCATCCATCAGGGCGTGCACGAGCACGTCAGCATCGCTGTGGCCGTCCAGCCCCAGGCCGTCGGGGTGCTCCAGGTGCACGCCACCCAGGATCAGGGGCCGGCCGGGGACGAGCCGGTGAATGTCGTAGCCGTTGCCGATGCGCAGCTGCATGGGGGGCGTTGGGGGCGGACCCAGTGTCGCCGGTCCGGGGCGACGGCGTGCTTCAGGCGGGCGCCTCAGGTCTCCTGCTGCGCCTGCCACAGGGCCAGCAGGTCGGCGCGGCGCTCGCGGGTGCGGGCCACCTGCTGCTCCTGGCGCCAGCGGGCGATGGCGCCGTGGTCGCCGCTGCGCAGCACCTCCGGCACCGCCATGCCGCGGAACTCCGCCGGCCGGGTGTAGTGGGGGTGCTCCAGCAGCAGGCCGCTGTGGCTCTCGGCCTCGAGGCAGTCCGGCGACCCAACGGTGCCGGGCAGCAGCCGAACCACGCCGCTGATCACCACCAGTGCCGGCAGCTCGCCGCCGGTGAGCACGAAATCGCCCAGGGACACCTCCTCGTCCGCCAGGGGCCGGATGCGCTCGTCGAAGCCCTCGTAGTGGCCGCAAAGCAGCACCAGCTGGTCGTACTCCGTGGCCCAGCGACGCAGGTCGCGCTGGTGCAGGGGCTGGCCCTGGGGGCTCATCAGCAGCACCCGGCGGCGCGGCAGCACCGGGATCGCCTCGAAGGCGGCGTAGACAGGTTCGGGCTTGAGCACCATGCCGGCGCCGCCCCCGTAGGGCACGTCGTCCACCTTGCGGTAGCGATCCGTGGCGTGGTCGCGGGGGTTGTGGGTATGGACCTCGGCGATGCCGGCGGCGAAGGCACGGCCGATCACCCCCAGCCCCAGCAGGGGCGTGAAGGCGTCCGGCACCAGGCTCACCACGTCGAAGCGCATGGCGGGCGGCCTCAGCCGGCGGGTCGGCTGACCCGCCGGATCTCGGAGCTGAAGCTGGCCCGGCCCGGGCGGCCGTCGGGGTGGTGCTCGACGCTGCTCCGCAGGCGCAGGTTGGCCTTGGTGAACCAGATCCGCTCCCGCACCGACGCGCCGTCCCGCTCGCTGGTCAGCTCCAGGCTGCCGTCCGGCCAGAGCTGCCAGCGGCCCGTGCGGGTGGTCCCTTCCGGGGCGCTGCCCTGGAAGCCGCCCTCGGGGTCGAACAGGAGCCGGTGGCGACCGCCGCCCGGTGGGGTGATCTCCAGTCCTCCGGGCTCGCCGCCCTGGTCAGGATCCAGGTAGGTGACCGTCAGTTCCCCCCGTTCGGAGCTGTGCCAGCTGGCCTCTTCCGCCTCGGCCTCCCGGGCCGCGTCTGCCGCCTCCTCGAGGCTGAAGCAGCTGCGCAGGGAGAGCCAGTCGCCGGCGCAGAAGGCCAGGAACGCCGCGATCGTCTCGGGCGGGAAAGGGGCGGCGCTGGGGGGCTCGGTCGCGCTGGTCACGGCGGGGGCGGCGGGAGATCGGGCCCGGTGGACCCGGATGGGATCCTCGCAAACCCCCCGCCGGCCCATGCGGTGCGTGGGCTGCCGTGCGCTGGTGGCCTCAGTCGCCCCGGTAGCCCAGCTCGGCCAGCCGGCCCGGATGGCTGCGCCAGTTGGGCACCACCTTGACGAACAGCTCCAGGTACACCGGACCGTCGAACACCTTCTGCATCTGCAGCCGCGCCCCCTGGCCGATCGCCTTGAGCATCTGGCCCCCCTTGCCGATCAGGATTCCCTTCTGGCTGCTGCGCTCCACCAGCACGGTGGCGAGCACGGCCGTGCGCACCTTGCCCTTGGCCTCCTCCTCCACGATCCGCTCGATCCGCACCGCCACGGAGTGGGGCACCTCCTCCCGGGTGAGGGTCAGCACCTGCTCCCGGATCAGCTCCGCCAGCAGCAGCTGCTCCGGCTGGTCGCTCACCGTGTCGGCCGGGTAGAGCAGGGGACCCGGCGGCAGCTCGGCGGCCAGGGCCTCCACCAGCGCCTGGCAGCCGTCACCGTTGAGGGCGCTGCAGGGGTGCAGGGGCCAGGACACGGGGGGATCGCCACCCTCCGCCAGCAGCTCCCGGTAGGTGGCGGCCAGATCCTCGGCGTCGGCGCCGACCCGGTCGCTCTTGTTGAGGGCCACATGCACGGGAACGCGGCTGTGGCGCAGCAGGTCGACGATGAAGCCGTCACCCCGGCCGGCCGGCTGGCTGGCATCCACCAGCAGCAGCACCACATCCACTTCGCCGATGGCCCCCCGTGCGCTCTGGACGAGGCGTTCCCCCAGCAGGTGGTGGGGTTTGTGGATCCCCGGCGTGTCCAGCAGGATCAGCTGGGCTGCGGGGGTGGTGAGGATGGCCCGCAGCCGGTTGCGGGTGGTCTGGGCGACGGGGGAGGTGATCGCCACCTTCTGCCCCACCAGCTGGTTGAGCAGGGTCGATTTGCCCACATTGGGCCGGCCGATCAGGGCCACGAAGCCGGAGCGGAAGGGGGCCCCTTCGTTGCTGTCGTCGGGCTGGGCATCGCCGGGGCTGGCGGTCGGGGAGCTCGGGTCCATAGCCTCAACAGTGCCAGTCCGAGGGCCGCTCCGCCCGCCTTTCGCCATGACCGATGCCGCTCCCGTCGAAGAGAACGGACAGACCGCCGCCCCCCTGGCACCGAGTTTTCCCCAGGCCATGGAGATCGCGGCCCAGTGGATTGGCCTCTGGGAGGCCGGGGAGCTCAGTGATGAGGTGCTGGCCGATCGGGTCGGGGAGCTGGTGGCAAGCCGGGATGGCGCCCGCGGCTTCTTCGTGGTGAGCCTCACCGGGGAGGCCCCGCTGCTCGACCGGCTGCCGGAGCCCCTGGTGGCAGCCCTGCGCCAGGCCGGCGCCGGGGTGGTGGATCTCACCGCCCGCAATCTGGCCATGAGCACGGCGATGGTGCTGCACCACCGGCGTTCGGGGGACCGGGAGCACGAGGCCGGTTCGGAGCGGGTGCAGCTGCGCAGCACCGAATTGCTGAGGCACCTGGAGCCGGTGGCAGTGAAGGAGCGGCTGGAAACCCTGCTGACAGCGGCAGCGGAACGGGGCGGTGCTGGACAGGCCGTGCAGGAGGACAGGGCCTTCCTGGAGCGATGGGGGTATGACGCCGAGCAGCGTCAGGCGATCGCCGCCGCCATCGAGGCGGTGGCTGAAGCAGGCTGAAACCGTACGGACTTCAGAACCTCACGTACAGCAGGCTCATGGCCTGGAGGGCATCGAAGGTGACCCCATCCGGCAGGAAGATGTAGTTGACGTTGAATCCCAGAGTCACATTCTGGGTGATGTTGAAATCAACCCCGCCGGTGAGCATGGCATTGGTCTCGCCGGTGGAATAGGTGTTGGTGGCGATGCCCCCGCCCAGGTAGGGGGAGACCACCGAGCGACGGAAGAGATCGAGGGTGAGGGGTAACTGGAAGGAGGTCTGGCCGTTGTACCGCCCGAGCACATCTCTGTTGCCGAAGATCAGGCTGGGACGCAGGGAGACGGCGAGGGTTTCATTCAGCTTGTAGCCCACCCGGCCGGTGAACACGCCGCTGTTGGGTAGGTCACTGCCGAAGTTGACACCGCCGCCGATGCCGTAGATGCCCACATTTTCGATGGGTTTTCCCTGGCGGGGCAGGACCGCAAGTTCGGCGGGGTCGCGGTTGGCCGGCGCAGGCTGGTAATCGGGAGGCAGCGTGGCGGCGTCCGTCACGGGTTCCCAGCCGGCCGCGGCGGGCTCCGGGGCGACAGGCACCCAGGGGGCCGGGCCCGCCGGAAGGGCCTGGGACCAGACGGGTGGCCCCCCCAGGCCCAGCCAGGCGAAGCCCGTCAGGACCATGGCGCTGTGGTGGAGCCCGGACCGCTTCACTGCGGGGCCACCAGGGAACCACCGGCGGCAGGAGCCGGGGCGGTGGCGGGAGCTTCGGCCACCGGGGCCACGGTGGCTGCGGCGGGAACCGGCGGCGGCGCGATCGGGGCCGTCGCCACCGGCGAAACCTTGGCCGGGGCCGGCGTGGTCCGGACCTCAGCCGGGAGCGGCTGCAGGTTCACCACCGTGGGGGTGACCGTTCCAGGGGCCTGGGCCGGCTGGCGGCTCGACCACTCCTTGATGTCCTCAATCACTGCGGGATCGTCGGGCTGGCTGAGCACATCCACGGTGCCGTCGGCCTGGATGGCCAGGGGCACCTGGGTGGGCTTGCTGACCCGGGTGGAGGGCACGTAGATCACCCGGGCCTGCTGAAGTTTGGCCGTCTTGGTGGGGGTCGGGGCCGGCAGGGTGCGGATCGCCTGGCGCATGGGTTCCCTCAGGCTGTGCGGCAGGGGCGCCATGGGGTCTCCGCTGCTGGCCCATCGGGCGCGCTCGGCCCTGGCCACCGGTGGCATGGCTGGGGCTCCCAGGTCCTGGATGGTGAGAACGCCACCGAGGAGCTCGGAGTTGGAGAAGTTGCGTTGCAGCAGCGTCTTGGCACTGCCCAGGCCGCTGGTGCCCAGGGAGGGTCCCTCGATGGTGAAGCTGACCGGGGCGGAGGGCGCCTTGGCGGTGCGGGCAGGGCTGGTGCTCCTGAGGACGACGGCGGGGCGGCGACCGGGATCGGGCCTGGCCCGGGAGGAGTTGGAGGGACCGCTCAGATCGAGGCTGCGGGACAACGGGGCATCCAGCAGCGAACCGATCCTCTCGGAGGCCGAACTCAGCACATGGCCCGTGGTGGTGCCGAGGTCCTCGAGCGGGGACGGGGAGGTGCCATCGGGAGTCTTGGCGGGTGCCTCGGGCAGCGAAGCGATCGACTCATCCGCACCCTTGGGATCGGCCGGCTGCGGGACGGCCATGTCCTTCACATTGGCCTGCCAGCGATCGTGGGCGTCGATCGCCAGCAGGGGCAGCCAGATGGACTGGCTCAACAGGGCCCAGGCAATGGCCTTGGGGCTGATGGTGGGTTCGCGGTACATGGCGGTCGGTGGCGGCGGCTTTCGGTAGAAACGGATGGCTGATGGGGCTGGGGTCAGCGGAAGTTGCTGTTTCTGTTGCCGTTGAAAGTATCTCGGAAGAAATAGTAGGAGCTGGCGGCCTGACTGAGTGGAACGATCACCTGATTGATGACGTCCAGGGCTTCGGCGTAGAAGGTTCGGTTCACGATGATCGTGTCCCGGTCCCGCAAGGGGGGATTCAGGCCCTTGGAGACGCCGATCCCATCCCTGTAACTGAACACCTCACGGGTGGTGGTGCCGTTGCGATTGAGCCGGACAAGCTCAATGTCGTTTTTGTTGGCGCGCCAGTTCTCGGCCCCGCCGGCCCGGAAGATGGCTTCGGCCAGGGGGGTGTTGGCGGGAACGCTGATGGTGCCGGGGCTCCTGACCTCACCGATCACCGACACACTGATGGTGGCCGGGGCCAGGTTGGTGGCGCCGATCTGGAGGATCTCCTCGGGGATCAGCTCTTCGGTGCGGGCGATGACGATCGTGTCACCGTCGAAAAGGATGGGGTTCTGGCGCTGGTTGCCCGCCTGGAACACCTGGGCCAGATCAAGAACGGTCTGTTTCTGGCTGCCATCGGGCCCGGCCAGGCGCCGGAGCAGCACCTTGCGGATGTCGGCGTTGAGGGTGACGCCACCGGCGGTCTGGATGGCGGAAACCGGGGTGGAATAGGAGGGCAGGGGGTACAGGCCCGGACGACCCACCTCGCCGATGATGGTGACCTTGACCGGGCGGGGTGAGGTGAGGCTGAGGATCAGCTCGGGCCGCACCAGCTGTTTGGAATAGAGCGAGGTGAGCCAGCGGGTGGCCTGGCCGATGGTGAGACCGGTCAGCTGGACCGAACCCAGCAGGGACAGGGTGGAGGTGCCGTCCGGAAGGATGACCACTGCTCCGCCGATGGAGGCGGCGGAGGGGTCGGTGAAGGTCAGCTGCAGACCGTCACCGGGACCGAGGACGTACAGATCGTTGTAGACCTCCGTCACCGAGAGGGGAAGCGGAGCCGAGGAGGAAGGCCCGGCGGGGGGGACGGCTCCGGCGGCCGTCGCTCCCCTCCATGAGTGGGGCGACAGTCCCTGGGGCACCGAGGCCATCAGGCCCGTCGGCAGGAAGATCACCCCGGTGAGACCCATCAGGCCCACGGCGGAAAGCCGCCTCCTGAGGGTCCGCACGCCGGACCACGGGGAGGGGGTCAACCGCTGAACGACGGCATGCCTATGGCTTCTGAAGGGCCGTTGGCGTACAGATGTTCTGGGGGGAGAAGCCACCGACGGACATTAATCGGAGTACCACCATAGACGCCCGAGTCAAGAGGGCATTCTTCTGCGGTTGCCATTATCATCGACACATCTTTCCCCTCCGTTCATAACGTGACAACGACGGGTGTTCCTCCTGAGACCTTTCCGGGTGGAACGCCGCGCCCGCTGTCCCTTCCCCCTGGAGCCGGCCCAGGCCCCAATCCCTCACTGTCCTTCGACCAGTCCCTTCAGAGCCCCCTGAACCCCACGGGCGAAGGCCAGTCGGGCTCGGGCGGCCTGGGGGGTCTGGTGCGGACCGTGAAGCGCCGCCAGTCCGTTTTTCTCCTCACCTTCGCCGTGGTGACGGGTGTTCTGGCCATCAACACCCTGAGGCAACGCATCTTCGCCCCCGTCTACCAGGGGGGATTCCAGATGCAGATCAGCAACCCCTTCGACAACCCCACGGGTGGCGGCGGTGGTGGTGGATCGGTGGAAAGCATCGCCCGCAGCGAGATCAAGACGGATGTGCCCAGCCTCATCGTCCTGATGCGCAGCCCCCTGCTGCTCGGACCGGTGGCCCAGCGCCAGGGGGTGCCGCTCCGCGCCCTGGAGAGCAACCTGTCCATCAACCAGGAGTCGGCACGGGTCGACAACGTTCTCAACGTCTCCCTCCGCTGGCCGGATCCCGCCAAGGGGAAGGTGATTCTGCGGCAGCTGGCCAAGGATTACACCGCTTTCTCCCTCACCCAGCGCCAGGCGGCGGTCAACTCCGGTGTCCGATTCCTCGATGAGCAGGCGCCGGCGATTGAGGCCAGGGTTCAGAAGCTCTCCCAGGAGATGCTGAAGTTCCGAGAACGCAATAACTTCGTCGATCCGGCCACTGCCGCTGGCCAGATTCTTGGAGCTCGCGAAAGTCTCGTCAACCAGCTGCGCACCCTCCAGAACGAACAGGTCCAGCTGGACAGCCAACTCAAGTCCATCCAGACCGGCAAGCTGCAGTTCACCCCCAGCGGCGCCCCCACGGCCTTGGAGCAGCTCGGCCGCAACAGCGTTCTGGTGCCCGGCAGGGGCTCCTCCGGTGCGGAGGCCGCCAGCGGCACCGCCACCCCCCTGGACCTCCTCAACCAGTTCGAACAGGAGCTGGCCACAGCCAAAGGCACGTTCAAGGAAAACTCCCCGATCGTCCAGTCCCTGCGGGCCCGACGCAATCAGCTCCTGCCTGTGGTCCAGCGCCAGGCGGCCGATGCGGTGAAAGCCAGGCTGCTCTCCAATGTGGCCCAGCAGGATGAGATCAACCGCCAGATCCTGCTTCTCAGTGAGAATTTCAGGAATAATCCCCAGAAGATGTCGGAGTTTGAGAATATCAACCAGCGATTGTCGATCGCCAGGGAGCAGTATTCCTCCTACATCCAGGCAAGGGAGCGCTACCGCCTGGAGATGGCCCGTTCGATCTCCCCGTGGGAAGTCATCGGTCCCCCTGATTTCGGCAGCAGTCCGGTCGAGCCCAACATTCAGCGCAACCTGTTGCGGGCCATCATGATCGGCCTGCTGGCGGGTCTGGGAGCGGCGATCCTCAGGGAGCGCACGGACAACGTCTTCCACACCCCCATGGAGGTGGAGAAGGAACTGCAGTTGCCCGTGCTGGGCCTGATTCCTTATCTGCCCCTGGAGCCTGGCGTCGACATCGCCACCAGCATCTCCAAGATGTCCTCCAGCGAGCGATTTGCCATCAAGGAGTCGCTCCGCAGCCTCTTCACCACCTTCCGCCTGCTTCGCGCCGACAGCAACATCCGCATGGTGGGTGTCACGTCCTCCACCCAGGGGGAGGGAAAATCCACCGCCGTCGCCGTTTTCGCCCGCACCCTCGCCGATCTCGGTCTGAAGGTTCTTGTCGTGGATTCCGACATGCGGCTCCCCATGCAGGCCAGATACCTGGGGGTGGAGCAGGGGGATGGGCTTTCCACCCTGTTGTCAGACTCGGCCCGTAAGCCCACGGAGTTCATCCACTCCGTAGCCGAAAACATGGATGTCCTTCCAGCCGGTCCCAAGCCCCCCGATCCGGCCAAGCTGCTGAACTCCAGCCGCTGCAAGGATGTCATGGAGGAGATTCGCGCCCTCCCCGGCTACGACATCATCGTTGTTGATGCCCCGCCCTGTCTGATGCTGGCCGACCCGATCCTCCTGGGAGAGAAGCTGGATGGCATCCTGTTCCTGGTGGGTCTGGGCAAGGTGAGTCGTGAACTGGCCCCGCAGGCCAGCCGCAGGATCAAGGCGTCCGGTGTTGATGTTCTTGGCATCATCTGCAACCAGGTGAACTTCCCAAGCCGCCTTAATGATTATGGCTATGAATATGGCTATTACTATCACTACGCCTATGCATCAGCCTCCGGCTATGCCAAGAGTGCAACCGAGCCCTCCTCGGGCGGATTCGGGAGTTACGTTCAGCGCTACCGCGACAGCTACATGAAGGGTGCCGCCTCCAATACCTACGTCAGCTCCCGCTACAACGAGGGTGAATCCGACGTCAAGACCTATTACCGCGACGAGGATGGCCAACCCAACGGGTCGGCCGCGGCCAACGGAGGCACCAGCACCACTTCCAGCAGCCCGTTGCCCCCTGTGGAGAGGGTCCCTTCCCGCCGGCACCGTGCGTCGAGTGAGTCCGGTGGCGGGCCGATCCAATGGCTGCGCAAGCGCTTCGGCAACCGGGGGTGAGCCGGGCGCTCACCGCTCCGGCCTCTTTGGCGGCTCCGGCGCTGGAATTCCGGCGGAAAGAATGCCCTCCAGCATCACCAGGTGGTCGTAGATGGGCATGGCCATGGGGTGGCACCGTCTGACCCAGGCGAGGGCCGCCAGCATGTCGATGCCCCGCAGACGGGCGGTCAGTCCAACGGCCAGCAGCGGTGAGCGTTCGTACCCCGCCATGCAGTGCAGATAGACCGGGCCCGCATCCAGCACCAGCGCTTCGGCCCTGGCCAGGGCCAGCGCCAGCCTGGCCTCCTGCATCGGCTCCTGCTCCCGGTGGTCGGGAAGGGAGACCCTCTCACTCGACCATCCCGGCGGCAGGATCAGACCGCTCTCCTCCTCCGGATAGCAGCAGCTGAAGCGGCTGCGGAAGCCGGCCCGCTCCAGTTGCTCCCAGTGCCTGGCGCTGCGGGGCATCGGGCCCACCCCCAGCTGGTTGCTGAGAACCCAGCTGCAGGGCAGGGAGCGCTCCTGGGGCGGCTCGGCAGGCCTTTCCGCCTCCACCAGGCTCCGCAGAAATCGCCGCAGGGCGCCGACCACTAGCCCTTCTCCCGGGCGTTGCCCCTGTCTCCACGCCGGCTCCGCTGCCGTCCCGGCGGCTGGGCAGCCCGTGGTGAACGGCTTGGGGAACGCGTGATGGCGATGACGGGACGGGGGTTGGGGGAGGCAGAACGGGGAAAGACGAGGCGTTGAGGATCTGGCGCTGGCGCCTCCTGGCCTAGCCCTGGGAGCTCAGGACCGGTTCCACCCGGTTCAGGACCTCCTGCCAGAGGCGGCCCGAGGGTGGCTCCCCCGCGGGACCCCGCAGGCTGATCAGGGTGCAGGCGTAGGTGCGGTTGGGCTGAAGGCCGATCACCCGTTCGATCGCGTCGCGCTGGCCACTGGAGACGCGGTCCGCCGCAGCGGAGAGCTGTTCACGGGTTACCCCGAAGGGGGCCTCCAGAGCCGGTCCCGCCACAAAGCAGGTCTGGAGAACGGGGCGACCCTGGGCCCGACCCGAGGCGGTGGGAACCGGCGCCGTGATCAGGAGGCGCTTGTTGAGTTTCAGGCTGGGCCGATCCCTCCCGATGGTGCTGGCCTGAAAGTTGAACCGTTGGCGTACCGATCCCCGCATCAGGGTGAGCTCGAATCCGCCGCGCAGGGGAATCACCACCGGTGCCGATGTGGCCAGCTCCTGGGTGCGGCTGGCCGGCCAGGGGGCCGTGGGGGATGGGGGATCGGTCGGTGGCAGGAGATCCGCCTGACGCAGGGTGGCCTCCAGCTGCTGGCCGGGCAGGGGTTGGGGGGTCGTGGGCCAGCGGGGCATCACGATGGCCTGGGCGGCCAGGAGCCCTGCCACCGCCGCGAGAATCCCGTACCACCGCACGAGAAGGGGAGGGGTGATCACGGGCGTCCCTCCGGCGGCGGCGGGGCGGGGAGGGGTGGCAGTTCCCTCTCCAGAAGCCGCATGTACACCATGCCGAAGACCAGGACCGCCACGCCGGAAAAGACCAGGGACCCGGTGCTCTCGTGGAAGAAGTCGAACCACCAGCTCCCCTTGGAGTTGCCGTTGCCTGCAAAGACCGCCAGCAGGGCGATGCGGAAGGTGTTGCAGATCAGCCCGATCAGAGGAGCCGCCAGAAACAGCAGGCAGCGACTGGTCCAGGAACGGATCGGAAAAGCCAGCAGGAAGATCACTCCCACGCAGAGGATCTGGGCCATCAGGTCGACGCCGTTGCAGGGGCCCAGGACCTTCACCCCACCGGCGGGGAGCAACACGCTGCGGGCATTCACGCTGACATCAAGCCCCAGGATGCTGAGCCAGAAACCGGACACCTCCGCCGTGAGCAGGCTGATCGGTTCTTCCGGCAGGGTCCGCATCAACAGGGCGAAGCCAGGCAGAAGCATCAGGCAGAGCAGGGGATCGCGGAAGCGGCCCAGCCCGGCGGGCTTCTCGGCCAGCAGGCCCAGGGCCAGCCCACCGATCGGCGCGAGGGCGAAGAGCAGGCCGTCCCAGTGGAGGATCACCGCTGAGCGGGCCAGGACCCAGATCAGCAGCAGGGTGCCGATGACCAGTCCCCAGGCGGCCGGTCTGGGCCTCAGATCCTCGAACTGGTCCTCCATGCAGATCACCGCCCCCCCCCAGACGAGAACGGCGAACACGGTGGTGTGTTCACTCTGGCTGCTCTGGAAGACGGCGATGTTCTGCACCGCCACGGCCGCAGCCAGGGCCAGCCAGAGGTTGCGGGGCGTGGCGGGTGGAAGGGCCGGAATGGCCGCACGCCAGGAGGGAGGAAGCCTGAGGAGGACCTCGTTGGAGAGACGCTGGACGATGTTGCTCATCGGGCCAGGGAGTCGACCAGAGGGGGGGCGGGGCGCCCGTCCCCTGGATCGTATTCCGGCACCAGCCGCCGCAGGAGCTGGCCGGTTGTCGCCTCATCCCAGCGGGCCAGAGCGTCGTGCAGCTGCTGGATCAGGGGCAGGAGCTGGTCGCTTTCCCGCCGCGGTTCGGTGGCCCTGCGGATCAGCGGGTGCTGGGTGGGCTGGTCGTCGGCACTGATCAGCAGTTCTTCGTACAGCTTTTCCCCTGGCCGCAGCCCGGTGTACTGGATGGCGATGTCCCCGTCGCTGTTGTGGTCGTCCCGGACCCTCAGACCCGACAGTTCGATCATCTGGCGCGCCAGGTCGGCGATCCGCACCGGTTCCCCCATGTCGAGCAGGAAGAGATCGCCGCCGACGGCCATGCCGGTGGACTGGAGCACCAACTGGACGGCCTCCGGGATGGTCATGAAGTAGCGGGTGATGGCCGGATGGGTGACCGTGACGGGCCCCCCCGTCGAAATCTGCTGGTGGAACAGGGGGATGACCGAGCCGGAGGAACCCAGCACGTTGCCGAACCTGACCATGGAGAGAATCGGCCCGTCCTCGGCGACCTCGGCGGCGGCCGCCTGGATCAGCAGCTCACAGATGCGCTTGCTGGCCCCCATGACATTGGTGGGACGCACGGCCTTGTCGGTGGAGATCAGGGTGAGGCGACTGACGCCCGAGGCCAGGGTGGCGGCGATCACGGCCTCGGTGGCGCCGATGTTGTTGGCGATGCCCGCACAGAGGTTGGCCTCCACCAGCGGAACATGCTTGTAGGCGGCGGCATGGAAGATGGTCTCCACCCGATGGTGCTGACACAGCAGGGTGAGGCGGCTGGCGTTGCAGGCATCCCCGAGGATGGCGTGCAGGTCGACATCGCCGAGGTGGGATCGCAGTTCCCGCTCGATGGCGTAGAGGGCGTATTCATTGCGCTCGACCAGCAGCAGCCGGGAGGCGCCGAGCGCCACGATCTGGCGACAGAGTTCGCTGCCGATCGAGCCCCCCGCTCCCGTCACCATCACCACCTTCCCGGCCACACCGGCCTTCAGCAGAACCGGATCCGGATTGGAAGGTTCCCGTCCGAGAAGGTCCTCGATCGCCACCGCCTGCAGGTCGGAAACGATCCGCTGGCCACTGGCCATCTGTGCCAGGGAGGGGATGGAGAGCACCTCCAGCCCCCTGTGGGTGAGCTGGTCGACCAGCAGACGCTTGCGGCGTCTGGACATGGTGGGCATGGCGAGCAGCACCTTGCGCACCCCGTGCCGTTCGATCAACCGCGGCAGCCGCAGGGGTGTGTGGATCGCCATGTTCTGCAGGGTCCGGCCCTGCAGTCCCGCATCGTCATCGAGGAATCCGACGATGCGGAAGCGGGGATCGTTGCGCAGGGCCAGCAGCAGGCCCATTCCCGAGGCCCCGGCTCCGTAGATCAAGGTGGCATCACCCTGGGCGTCGCCGGGCTGGTGGTTTTCCCGCTGGTCCAGGTGATGGACGAGGACATCGCGCAGAACGATCCGGCTGGCGATGGCCCCACCGGTGAACAGCAGCCAGTAGAGGATCCAGAAGGAGCGTGGCGGCTGGGGGCCTCCGATCAGGGTGCTGCTCAGCAGCAGGATCAGCACCATGGCCCCCGAGCGGGGCACCAGGCCGTAGAGCGAATGACTCCCGGCGTAACGGGTCAGACCCCGGTACCAACCGGACACCACCAGGACCGGAAGTCCCGTGATCACGGCCAGGGGCAACAGCAGGATCGTGGTGGGCAGAAATCCCCTGAGGGACGTGGCATCCGGCAACCGCAGAACGAAGGCCCCCAGGTAGGCCGCGACGATCATCAGACCATCGAACACAACCAGCAGCAGCCTGCGAGCGAGCAGCTGCTTCTGCACATAACGAAGAAATGAGAGCTGGGGAATCAATCGTTCAGGTCGCCGGGAACCGACGCATCAGGTAATGGCTTTCTGAATAGGGACCGAGGCAACAGACCAGACACAGAGGTGTCGTGATCTGAACGCCGCCTGAGAATGTGATGGACTGCGTTGGCTGGTTGACGGTGGATCCTTGCGAACTGGTTGCGAACTGGAAAGCATCCCAGGTCTGAAGGACTAGAGAAGAAGGAATGGTGATTCGACGCTAGCCAGTGACGTTGGGACCGATAGTCCTATCCAACAATGATGTGATGGAGGAAAGGATCATGGACTTGGTGTGGCCATCTGGATCTGATGTTACTGCCATTTCAGGGTGAGAAGGGAACGGCGTGGTGCCGGTCCAGCCAGAGGCCAGCGGCCAGTTCCACCAGCAGCAGACCGAGTTCCAGGGCCAGGCCCTGGGCGAGCAGGGCCCACCCCAGCAGGGCGGTGGCGCTGATGTACAGGAGGGCCACCCGAGCATGGGGCCAGCCCGCCTGGTGGAGGCGCTGGTAGAGATGGAGCCGATGGGCCCGGAAGATGGGCTGGCCTGCCCGCCAGCGGCGCAGCACGCAGAGGCAGGGGTCACCCAGCAGGGGAAAGCCTGCCAGCAGCAGGCCCAGGGCCATGGCCGGCGTGGCCTGCTGCAGCACCATGCCGGCGATCACCGCGCCCAGGAACGTGCTGCCCACGTCCCCCATGAAGACCCGGGCCGGGCTCCAGTTCCAGGCCAGGAAACTCAGCAGCGCCCCGATCAGGGGAAGCACCCCTGCGCCGGCGTCGGGCGCCATGGCCAGCACCGCCACCCCCAGCAGCACGGAGGCGCAGCCGGCGACCAGACCATCGAGGCCATCGCTGAAGTTGACGAAGTTGATCACGGCCGTGACGGCGAACCAGGCCACCGGCAGCAGCCACCACAGCAGGGGCAGGGGCGTGATCGCCACCAGGGCCAGGGCGGTGGCGATCTGAATGCCGTAGCGACCCGCGGCGGGCAGATCGAGGCGGTCGTCCAGCAGGCCCACCAGGGCCAGGGGCAGGCAGATCAGGGGAATCCAGGCTGGCCAGCCCCCGCCCGCCAGGGGTGCCAGGCCGCTGCCGACCAGGACAAAGGCCAGGCCCCCGCCCCGGGGGGTGGGCCGCTGGTGGGAGCTGCGGGCGTTGGGCTGATCCACCAGCCCGCGCCGCAGCAGCGGCAGAAGCAGGTGCAGCAGCAGTGCCCCCAGGCCCGCGCCCAGCAGCAGAACAGCCGGGGCGTGCAGGGCGGTCATGGCACCAGCGGCAGCACGGGGAAGGGTTCGGGCGGTCCCCCCAGAATGCGATGGACCGGGGTGAAACCGGCCAGGTCGGCCCCCATGCGGAGCACCGCCTCAAACCGTTTCGGGGAGAGCAGCAGCAGCGGTGCGGCCAGGCTCTGGAACAGGCGTGGTGGCAGGGCCAGCAGCCGGCAGCGTCGGGCCGCATCGCCGGGTTCGCTCGCGGCCTGCAGGCGCCGGAGCATGGCGGCGTAGGTGAGGGTGTCATCGCCGCCGAGGGGCAGGTGCACCGGCTCGGATGGGTCGTCTCCACCCAGGGCCAGGTGGTCGGCGAGATGGAGGGCCACGGCGGCCAGCTGGCGGCAGTGGATGGGTTGCCGCAGGCCCCCCTCGCCAGGCAGCGGCAGCAGGGGCAGGCGGCGCAGCAGTCGGCGCAGCTGGCTCAGGTTGCGATCGCCGAGGGGGCCGGCCTGGCCATAGATGAGGGTGGGCGCCAGGATCCGCAGCGGGCGGGCGTGGGCCACGCAGGTCAGCGTCAGCTGCTCCTCCGCCCGCCGCAGCCGCTGCACCAGATCCCGGTCAAAGCCATTGGCGGCGAACCGTTTGGTGATCACCGAAGAGGAGGAGCAGGCGATCACCCCCCGCAGGGCAGCGACGCCGGCCGGGTCCCTGGCGGCCCAGCCGGCCAGCCAGGGCGCGAACGTCCAGATGGGGGCAAAGCTGACCAGCAACCCCGCCGGTGCCTGGCCGGTCCCGCCGCCCTGCTCCAGATCGCAGGGCAGGAACGGTGGCGGATCACCGCCCCAGGCCGGCGGCAGCGGTGGACGGCGGCCCGCCACCACCAGCGGTCGTCCCCTGGCCAGCTCGACCAGGGCCTGGCCGCTCGGGCTGGTGGCTCCGAAGAGCGTGATTGGGACAGTGGAGGGGAGGGCCAAGGGGGGATCAGACGCAGTCGTTGCCGTCGAGACGACCATCCCACCCCGTCAGGCGCCAGAGGGTGGCGCGCACCTGGTCGCGCCAGAGCCGCAGCTGGGATTCGGGCCGCAGGTCACCGGTGTCGGCGTCGGATCCCTCCACCTGCCAGCCGGTGCCGGCATAGACGATCCGGGCGATGGCCATGGTCCGATCCATGTGGGTGGGGGCGGTCACGATCGTGATCCGGCCCGGTTTCGGCCAGGTCTCCACCAGCCGCGCCAGGTGGGTGACGAGACCGACCGTGTCACAGGCGGGCAGCAGCCGGATCACCCTGGAGCTGTCCCTGGGCCAGAGCTGGCGGTCCTTGAGATGGTTGTACGTGATGGCCTGGTACTCGGCGTTTCCCTGCAGCACCAGGTAGGCCCCGGGCCGGTCCCGCCACAGCAGCAGGGCGGACTGGCTCCGCCAGGGATCCTCGATGAAGGCGGAGATCACCTGGGTTCCCTGCCCGCTCGACGGGTTCACCGACTTGACGGCCTGCTTCGAGGGCCGTGGGACGGTTCCCCGGGTCCCCTGCAGGGCGGGTGCGAAGAACCAGGCGACCATGGCCGCACTGGCCAGGGCCACGGCTCCGAGGCGGGCTCTGCGGTCGGCCCAGAGGCGCTGCAGGGGGGAACCATGGATCCTTCGGGGGGCCTTACGCCTGACCCGCTGCCGGTGTCGGTTCCCGCCTGGCCCGCCGGTCCCGCTCTCCTCTGGCAATCCGCTTTCCCCTGGCAACCTGCTCTCCTCTGGCAAAGGAATCGAAGCGCAGGCTGGGGGCAGTTTATCTGCCTTCCCCAGTTCCTTTCCGTTCCCGGCCCGGCCTCGGCAGCCGACTCCACACCCGCCTGATGTAACGCAGGCCGAAGGGGATCCACCAGAGCCAGCCGAACGCCCGGCCATAGGCCAGCCTGACCTCCTGGAGCCGGCGACGGGTCTGCTGGCCACTGACCCCCGCCTCCCCCATGTGCACCAGCTCCAGATCCAGGCCCCGCACCGTCAGGTCGGTGCAGGCGCTCAGGCGCAGGAAGTAGTCGAGGTCGGCGGAGAGCCGGAAGGGTGCCGCGAATTGATCGACGCGGCGGCGGGCCCCCGGCCCGATCAGGGTGGCCTGGTGGGGTGGGGTGGAGCCCAGGAACAGGCTGAGCCGATAGCCTCCGCAGCGGGCAAAGCTGGTCGGGCGTCTCAGGCGGGTGGCCCCGTCCTCGCCGGTCCCCGCATAGCGGCCGCTGCAGACCACCAGATCGGGCGGCTCCCCCCCGGGCCTGTCAGGCCCGGTCGCCTGGAGCGCTTCCTCGAGCACCTTGGGGCCGGGCGCCCAGTCATCACTGCCCCAGAACAGCAGCCAGTGCTCCGGGGGCGCGGCAAGGAAACCCTGGTTCATGGCCCCGAAGATGCCGGGAAACGCCGGATCCTGGGGCTGCCAGGTGAAGCGCTTGTCCCGGTGGCAGACGGCGTCCAGCCAGGCCCGGTGCTCCGGCCCGCTGGGGCCATCGATGAACAGCACGCGCCAATGGGGCCAGCTCTGGCGCTGCAGGGAGGTGACCAGGCGGGGCAGCAGCCGGTGGGAATCGAGGGTGGGAACGATCAGGCTGAGCCCCGCGGCGGCTCCGGGGGGCAGCGGGACGCCGGCGGCGGTGGGGGCGCTCACCCCTGCCGGCGGATGAGCACCTCACCCAGCACCAGCACGTCCATGCGGGTGCGCAGGAAGCAGTCGAGGGCCTGGGAAGGGGTGCAGACGATCGGCTCGTTTTCGTTGAACGAGGTGTTCAGCACCATCGGCACGCCGGTCCGGTCGGCGAAGGCCCGGATCAGGCGGTAATAGCGGCCATTGTCCGCTTCGTTCACGGTCTGGAGACGGCCGCTGCCGTCGACGTGGGTGACGGCCGGGATGCGGGCCCGTTGCTCCTCACGGATCGGGTACACCTGCATCATGAAGGGAACCTCCCCATCAAGGCTGAACCAGTCGCCCACAGCCTCCTCCAGCACCGAGGGGGCGAAGGGACGGAAGGATTCCCTTCGCTTGATCTTGAGGTTGAGGATGTCCTTCATGTCGGCGCGACGGGGGTCGCCGAGGATCGACCGGTGGCCGAGGGCCCTCGGCCCCCACTCCATCCGGCCATCGAACCAGCCGATGACCAGCCCCTCGGCGATCGCCGCCGCCACCTGCTCGCAGAGGGCCCCCTCCTCCGGCCGCTCGAGGCTGCAGCGGGCCTCCTCCAGGGCCGTGCGGGTGGCGGGAGTGGCCAGCAGCTCCTCCACTTCTGCAGGGGCGGGCTGGCTGCCCAGGTAGGCATGGCGCATCGGTGCGGAGCGGGGCCGGCCCAGGCCATGCCAGACCTCAAGGGCGGCGCCGAGGGCGCCGCCGGCGTCACCCGCGGCCGCCTGGACGTACACCCGCTGGAACGGGGTGGCCAGGGTCACCTTGCCGTTGGCCACCGAGTTGGCACCGCAGCCTCCGGCGATGCAGAGCTGGTTGCTGGGATGGTTCCGGTGCAGGGCCCGCAGCAGGTGGAAGAAGGCCTCCTCGTACATGGCCTGGGCGGAGCGGGCGATGTCCATGTGGTGCTGCTCCAGGGGCTGATCCGCCTGACGGGCGGGGCCGAGCAGGGTTTCCAGCTCCGGGCTCCAGTGGCCGCCCACCACCGGGGCGCCGTTGCTCCACTGGTGGGGCAGCTTCTGGGTGGCATGCAGGAAGTAGCGCAGATCCAGCCGGTAGGTGCCGTCGTCCTGCAGCTGGACGATGCGGCGCATGGCCTCCATCCGGGTGGGCTGGCCGTAGGGCGCCAGCCCCATCACCTTGTATTCGTCGCCGTAGTTGGGGAAGCCCAGGTACTGGGTGATCGCGGTGTAGAAGGCGCCGAGGGAATGGGGGAACCAGATCTGGCCATCGAGGCTGAGCTGGTTGCCCTGGCCGTGGCCCCAGGCGCCGCTGGCGAAGTCACCGAAGCCGTCCACCGAGATCACCGCCGCCTCCTCGAAGGGGGAGGCGAAGAAGGCCGAGGCCAGGTGGGCCCGGTGGTGCTCCACAAAGTGCAGCTGCGCTCCGATCTCCGCCCCTGGGAAGGCCAGGGCCAGTTGCTGGGCCAGCCCTGCCCGCTCCCGCTTGTTGCGCCAGCGGGCGACGAGGAAGCGGGGATCGGGGCGATGCCCCAGCGTGTAGGCCACCTTGCGCCAGCGGTGGGCCCCCGGCTGGGAGTTGATGGCGATGTGGTCGAGGTCGGCGGGGCCCACGCCGGCATCGGCCAGGCACCAGGCGATGGCCTCGGAGGGGAAGCCGGCCCAGTGCTTGATGCGGCGGAAGCGCTCCTCCTCGGCGGCGGCGACGATCACCCCATCCCGGACCAGGGCGGCGGCCGCATCGGCGTGGAAGGCATTGATGCCCAGGATCAGCGTCATGGAGCTGGTGAACCGGTTGGCGGGGGCAGGGTGGGCCGGATGGCGTCGGTCCGCCTCGGAAGGGTCGCAGGCTGCACCCGACGGTTCCACGTCATGGAGCCGCCAGACCGCCCTTCAGGATGGGGTCGGGTTCGACACCCCCGGACGGAAGGACAAAAAAAGGGGCCGTTGGTCCGGCGGGTGAGCGATCCAGCCACTGGCGGATCCTAGGGGACATTTCCTGGGGCGACTCGGGGGCGCCTGGTGGCCTGGTGGTCATTGGCGCGGCGCCGCCGACAGGCTGACGCCGAGGTGCACCTCCAGCCAGTGCTGCAGCACCATCAGGCTCCAGCGCCGGTACCAGGGGGCCAGGTCGATCCCCCGGGGGGTCGGCGGCAGCCGCAGGGACAGGGGGGAGGCCGGGTCATCGAGCCACAGCTGGAAGGGGAAGCGGAAGCCCTGCTTGGGGCGGTTCAGGAACCAGTCGGGCAGCTCCGGCAGGCTGCGGGCCAGCAGCTGCTTGCCGTCCGCCAGCCGCAGGGCGGCGGGGATCGGCGCCAGCCGGCGCTGCAGCTGGGCGTCCACGAGGGGCAGGCGCAGTTCCAGGCCGGCGGCCATGGCCATGACGTCGCTGTCCGGCAGCAACTGGTTGCGCAGATAGCGGGTGCCCTCCAGCCAGGCCACCCCTTCCCGTCCCTCAGGCGCCCCAGCCCCGGGAGGGCCATCGGCCGCTGCGGCGCCACCGGTGGGGCTGAGCCCCCAGTGCTCCAGCAGGCGCTCGGTTTCACTGGGGGAGAAAAGGCCCCGGAAGCATCCGTAGGCCCGGCCGAGGGACGCGGGGGCTGCCAGCAGGCCTGCGATCCGCTGCAGCCTGGCGCGGCGGCCCTGGGGTAGCCGCCGCAGGATCCAGGCCGCCGGTGGTCCGGCGGGGCCGATCAGGCTCCGCCAGCGCCGCAGTTTCGGCACCATGCGGAAACTGGGGTAGCCCCCGAACAGCTCATCCCCGCCGAGCCCGGAGAGGGCCACCTTCAGCCCGTGCTCCGTGGCCAGCCGGGCCACGCACCAGGTGTTGTACCCATCGATCGAGGGCTGGTCCTGGCTGGCCAGGAACGCCGGCAGCCATTGGCGGGCCTGGTCGGCCGTGAGGTTCAGGGGCGTGTGGTGGGCCCCGAAGTGGGCGGCGATGCGGGCCGCCGGCCCGGATTCATCGAAGCCGCCGGCCCCTTCGGTCTCGAACCCGATGGTGAAGGTGTGCAGGCCCCGGGGCGCCAGCGCCAGCAGGGAGGCGGAGTCGAGTCCGGCGCTGAGGAACAGCCCCACGGGCACATCGCTCACCATGTGGGCGGCCACCGAGTCCTCGAGCGCCGAGCGGGTGAGGGCCACGGCCTCGTCCGCCGTCATGCCGGGGACGGTGGCGGCACCAGCGAGATCCTCCGGCAGGGCCCCCCACGGCTGCACGGCCAGCTCTCCCTGGTGCCAGGTGGCGGCGTGGCCGCTCGGCAGGCGCTGGATGTCCGCCACCAAGGTGGCGGGCTCCGGCACCGATCCGGTGGCCAGGTAGCAGGCCAGGGAGCGGCGATCCAGGCAGGGGCGGCCCGGATCGGCCGCCAGCAGGGCCCGCAGTTCCGAGGCGAAGGCGAGGGAGCCCTCCGCCCCGCGGCGCAGGTAGAGGGGCTTGATGCCGTGGGGATCGCGGGCGAGCAGGGCGGTGCGCCCGTGGGTGTCGTACAGACAGAAGGCGAACATGCCGCGCAGGGCCGCCAGCCCGTCCCGTCCCCAGCGAATCAGCCAGGCCAGCAGCACTTCCGTGTCGCCGCTGCCCCGGAACTGCTGCCCCTCCGCCTCCAGCCGGAGGCGAAGCTCGCCGTGGTTGTAGATCTCGCCGTTGAACACCAGCTGCCAGCGGCCGCAGGCGGAGGCCATCGGTTGATGGCCCAGGGGGGAGAGGTCCAGGATCGCCAGGCGCCGGTGCACCAGGCAGGCGGTGTCGTCCTGCCACACGCCGGCATCATCCGGCCCCCGGTGGGCGAGGCGTGGGCCGACCCTGGTGGCGAAATCGCCCGGTGCCCGACCCAGCTGGCCCGCGATGCCACACATCGGCGTCAGGCCTCCAGGTGGGCCAGGAACGTGCGCCGGGCCGCCTCCGGGCTGGCCTCTTCCCGCACCCAGGCCCGGGCCCCGGCGGAGAGGCGCCCGCGCAGGTCCCGATCGGCGCAGATCGTCGCGATGGCTGCCGCCATGGCGCCGGGCTCGCTGGCCACCAGCTGGCCCGTGTGGGCGTCGATCACGTAGTCCTCCGGGCCGCCGCAGCGGGTGCTGACGACCGGCACCCCACAGGCCATCGCCTCGAGGGCCGCAATGCACAGCCCCTCCTGGTGGGACGGGATCACGAACAGATCCAGGCCCTGCAGCACCGCGGCCAGGTCGCCGGGGCCAAGGCAGGGGTGGCACTGCACCCGTCCCTGGAGCCCCATGGCCAACAGCTGGTCATCGAGGCGATGGACGTCCTGCTCGCCCGCCAGGACGAGCTGCACCGGATGCCCTGCCGCCACGAGCCTGGCCACCGCCTCCAGCAGCAGGGTGATCTGCTTGCGCGGGTCGGCGTAGCGGCCGGCGAAGCCGATGCGCCAGGGCACGAGCCGTTCAGGAGCGGGGCAGAAGATGGCGGGATTCACCGGCATGCGCATCACCCCGTCCATGGGGCGGTGGGCGATGGTGGCCAGGGCCTTGGCCGTGTAGCCGCTCAACGCCAGGATCCGCCCCCGGGGGGCCTGGAGCACCTGGCGTTCCAGCCGACGCAGCACGGGGCCATTCAGGCTCCGGTCGAGCAGCCGCCGCGGCCGGGAGAAGCGTTTGACGCGGTCGACCCGGTCGTCCTGCCACGGCGTGGCCACCCAGGCCAGAAAAGGGATCCCCAGCCTGGCGAAGGGGGTGGCGCAGAGCGGATTGCCAGTGACCGACAGGTGCAGGTCGCAGCCGGCGATCAGCTGCCGCCAGGCCCGCCTGGGCAGGTAGTGGGTGAACTCCAGTTCCGGCAGCCAGGCCCCCAGGCCATGGCCTTCGTGGTCGCCGTAGACCCGGCGCTGCAGCTGGCCGGGCCGCCGGCCGCTGGGGACGGCATGCAGGGGCACCGACAGCTTCGGATGGGTGCTCCACGGGGCGTACCAGGCGAAGACGGGCTCGATGCCGAGCTCCTCGAGCATCCTGGCGACGCAGGCCGTCATGGCGGGAACACCCCCATCCACCGGCTCGATCGTGCTGATCAGGGCCCGCGGCCGGCTCATCGGTTAAGCCAGCCGAACAGGTCGCGGTTGTCGCGCACCCAGCGGATCAGGTGCCGCACGCCCGCGTCGACGCTGATCTCCGGTGCCCAGCCCAGGTGCTCGGCCGCCTTGGTGACATCGCAGATGAACACGGGCTGGTCGCCGGGCCTGGACTGGCCGCTGAGGGGCGAGAGCGTGATGGCCAGCTCTTCTTCGAGGAAGCGCAGCAGATCCCGCAGGCAGAGGGTGTTGACGGGGCCGCCGCCGATGTTGAAGGCCTGGCCGCTGATGCGGTCGCGGCTGTGCCAGGCGGCTTCGTAGGCCCGGGCCAGGTCGCGCACGTCGAGCACGTCCCGGGTCTGCCAGCCGTCGCCGTAGAGGGTGATCGGCCGCTCCAGCAGGGCGGCGATGCTGAACCAGGCCACCCAGCCCTGGTCCTCGATGCCGAACTGGCGGGTGCCGTAGATGCAGGACTGGCGGAAGGCGCAGGTGTGCAGGTCGTAGATGCGGGCGTAGTCGATCGTGTACTGATCAGCGACCCCCTTGGAGCAGCCGTAGGGGGAGTGGAAATCGAGGGGCTGGCTTTCGGACACACCGGCGGGCAGATCCCGGAAGCGGTAGCCGTGGGGGGTCATCTCCACCGGCACGGTTTCCATGCCGCCATAGACCTTGTTGGTGGAGGCGTAGAGCACGAAGCTCTCCGGGGAATGGAGCCGGACCGCCTCCATCACGTTGAACGTGCCCAGGGCGTTGATCTCGAAGTCCTCCCGGGGGTTGGTGTAGGAGGTGGTCACCGCCACCTGGGCCGCCAGGTGCAGCAGCATCGACGGGCGCAGGCTGGCGATCACCTCGGCGAGGGCGTCCGCCTGACGGATGTCGACCCGATGGAAGGCGATGGCGGGATGCTGGTCGAGCAGCCAGCGGAGATTGTCTTCCGTGCCCCGCCGGGACAGGTTGTCGAGGATCGCCACCTCCCATCCCAGGGAGGCGAAGTGCTGGGCGGCATTGACGCCGATGAAACCGGCGCCGCCGGTGATCAGGATCGAAGGCATCGAAAAGTGGGAGGCGGTGGAATCGTCGGGGACGGGGCGGGGGAGGGCACCTTCCGATCGCGAAAAGTGCGGCGAAAGGTGCGGCGAAAAGGCGGCGAGGGAAAAAATCTGGCGGTCAAGGCGGACCTTAAACCAACATCCAGATCCTGCATCTTCGTGTGTCCGTTCAAGGCGGAGTCGACAGGCTGTGGTGACCCTCCAACAGCATCAGATGCAGCAGGAGTTCGGCATACATGCGTTGCTGGGCATAGGCCCAGCCACGCCAGCCCTCCAGCACGCCCCCTTTCCAGAGGAGACAGAACAACAGGGCGGCGTAGGGGGCCAGGGGTGTGTGCTTGCGCAGGCGATCCGCCAGCGACAGCTGGCGCGAGGGTGTCGCGCGGAGCTTGGCGGCCTCGATGGCCAGGTACGTCCCCTGGGAGGCCAGCCAGCGTTGCAGGGGTTTGCGGTCGTCGTGGAAGATGGGTTGCCGCAGGCGCTTGACGGGCCCTGACAGGACGATGCGGTGCCCATGGCCGTCGTTCTGATAACGGCCCAGGCCATGGCGATAGAGGCTGATCCGGGGGGGCAACAGGCCGCTGCGCAGGGGACGGCCACCGATGCAGTAGCGGAACGGGATGGCGAAACCGGCCACCCCCGTGGTGTCCGCCTCCTGGATCACGGTCTGGATTTCGCGGGCCAGGGGCGGTGGGATCCGGTAGTCGGCATCCAGGCTCAGGACCCAGGGAGTGGTGATCTGATCAAGGCCGAAGTTGCACTGGTCGGCGAAGCTGTCGAAGCGGCGATGCAGCACCCGCACTCCGCCATGGTTGGCCAGGATCGAGAGGGTGGCATCGCTGCTGCCGCTGTCGATGACCAGAATGGAATCCAGCCAGCGCAGGTGATCCAGGGTGCGCCCGATGTTGTCTTCTTCGTTGTAGGTCAGGATCAGGGCGGTCAGGGGGCTGGCCGCCGCCTCGGTCTGGCTCATGCCAGAGGTTGGGAGCCTTGCCCCATCAGAAACTGCCGCTGCTGCTGCTGTTGCCAGAGGGCCCACTGTTCCTGCTGCTGGGACACCAGGCTGGGTACGGCGAGAAAGGCCCCCAGGGACAGACTCATCAGGATCAGCACGAAGGGGTCACCATAGAGCTGGGCGGCCGAGAAGAACGCCGGCACGTTGGCGAGGGCAAAGGACATCAACCCCATCAACAGGGCCGAGGTGGACTGGGGAAGTTGTTTGAGCAGCCGGAAGTTACGCAGCAGCACGAGGCCCAGCAGCACCAGGATCACCCCGAGGATCACCATGCCTGGAATGCCGAGTTCCAGGATCAGGCGTCCGCCGCCACCCTCGGACACGTAGGCGACGCTTCGAATTGCATTCCGGGCCGCGTTCTGGATCAGGCCCCCCGTGCTGGCGCCGGCGCCCACCCCCATGCCGATGCCGTCGGAGATCTCGATGGCCCTGAGGGTGGCGCCGATGCCCTGGGAGTCGAAGCGATCGACCAGATCCTCCTGGATGGTGAGGGAGCGGTTGGTGTATTCGCCGAAGTTCTCGCCCAGATTCTCCGAAAGGATGAAGGCGTAGAGGGGGTAGGAGATACCGGCCACCCCCAGGACACTGGAGATGACCCGCTCCTTGGAGGCGGGGCTGGCCCTGCGGCTGAACAGGAGCAGGTAGACCGCCACGAAGGCCATGATCAGCACCTGGGCCTTGCGGCGGCCGGTGAGAATGGTCAGGAAGGCAAAGCCGGCCGCCATCAGCAGCAGTCCGAACTGGGTGGTCGGCTTCTGGCTGGCGATGCCCATCGTCGCGGCGATGCAGGCGGCGGCGGAAAGCTGCCAGGAGGCGATTTCACTGGTGCGCCAGAACCCCGAGGCCCCCTGGGCCGAGAAACCGGGGCGGAAGGTGATCAGCAGTCCCTCGCCCACCTCCTGCAGGGAGGGATGGTCGACCCCCACAAAACTGAGATAGACCGTGACCGCCATCACCGCCGAGCCGATCAGATAGAGGGTCAGCAGGCGTTTCAGCAACGGCAGGTTGCATCCCACCTGGAACCCCACCCACAGTCCGAAGGCCGGGGCCAGATAGAAGGCCGCACCGATCGCGGTGAGGCGGATGTCGGAGAAGCGGGCGAAGCTGTTGAGGCTCTGCAGCGCGATCAGGGAGAAGTAGATCGTCACCCAGCCATCGAATTGCGGCACCGTCCAGAACATCGCCCGCAGGTTGAAGCGCCCTGCCCGCTCCAGGAGCACCACGCCGCAAAGGGCAAAGCCGATCAGCACAAGGCCGACCATGTAGCCGGGTTGGTCCGGGGTGATCTTGCGCAGGGGATCCTGCACGAAGCCGATCAGGAGCGTCACCATCAGGCCGGTGCGCCAGTCCCCGTCCAGGAGCACGGCGGCGAGTGCCCCGAAGAGCACGATCAGCAGCAGGATGGTCATCGGCCGGCGGGGGAGGTCAGCACCTGGCGGTAGGCGTCACGCAGCTGAAGGGCGATCGTGCTCCAGGAAAAATCGGATTCCGCCAGGTTAAAGGCGGAAGCCTGCATTGACAGGGACGGCGGCTTCAGGGCGATGGCCAGGGTCCGGGCCAGGTCTTCGGGATCGCTGGCGCAGACGAGCCCGGCGCCGGCCCTGGCCACATCGGCGGCCACGGCCACCTCAGGAGAGAGGATCACTGGGGTGCCTGCGGCCAGGGCCTCGACGGCCGCGATGCCGAAGTTCTCCGCCGCCGATGGCAGCACGTACCAGTCGGCCTCCTGCAGCAGCTGCCATTTGGCCTCCCCTTCCACGAATCCGAGCCAGCGGCAGTGCGCCTCGATCCCCAGGTCCCGGGTCCGCGCCCGCAGGGCGGCGACATAGGGGGGCTCCCCGTCGCCGGCGATCGCCAGCTCCCAGCTGGCTTCGGGCCGGTGACGCTGCAGCAGGGCCAGGGCCTCCAGCAGCTTCTCCAGCTGCTTCTTCGGGTGCAGGCGCGACAGGAACAGGAAACGGACCGGCCTCGATGCGCTCGGGGCCACCGCCGGCGGGGACAGCTGGGCCGGGCCCCGCACCCCCAGGGGCAGCACCAGGCTCGGTGGGGCCAGGCCGAGACAGGCGGCTTCGTCCCGTTCGGCCGCGGTGGTGAAGTGCAGGGCGGCCGCCTGCTGAAGGTTGCGTCGCTCGATCAGACGCAGCAGCAGCCGTTTCCGTCCCCGGCTCTGGGCCAGGCTCCAGGGGCTCAGCTGGCCGATGCTGCGCAGGATGTAGGGCACACCCGCCCAGCGGGCCTGGGCCATGGCGCTGGTGGAGGGGTAGGAGAACAGGGCGTGGATGTGGAGCAGGTCGTACTGCCCCAGGTGCCCGGCCAGCCAGCCGGTGAGTCCGGGGCTGAAGGCGAATTCCCGCAGGGCGGCGACGGGGGGACTCCAGCGGGGAAAGGCCAGCACCGGCACCCCCTGGTGCCACTGCCAGCGCCCGGTGACCAGGTCCGGATGCAGGCCCGGGCCATGGTCGTTGGTGGTGAGGATGGCGGCGTCCACGTCCTGGAGGCGCAGGGCCGCCACCATGTCGATCACGGCCCGGCTGGGGCCGCCCCGCAGCGGGCTGATCGAGGGGATGACATGCAGAACCCTCATGGCAGGGGGGGAGGCGCCAGGAAGCCATCGAAGGCCGCCCCCCAGGCGTGGGCCACCCGGGGGGCGGCATAGGCGCCGATGGCGTCCGGGTGGAGCTGGTGGTGGGCCCGGTAGGAGCCGGCCTGGCCCTGCAACGCCACCAGGGCGTCGAAGATGGCTGCGCTGCTCCCGATGTCGCAGTAGAGGCCCTTGTGCAGGTCCTCGAGGATGGACTGCAGCGGGTTGCCCGCTGGTCCGGCCACGAGCACCGGTGTGGCGTGGGGCAGGTATTCGAAGAATTTCGAGGGCAGGTTGTCCGTGTGGCGCGGCCCGATCAGCACCAGCAGGGCATCGGCGCCTTCGGCCAGCTCGTGCGAGCGACGGTTGCTCACGGCGGCATGGACCGTGAACACCTTGCGCAGGGAGGGGTCGTTGCGGATGGCCGTTCTGGCCGCTGCATAGAGATAGCCGTAAAGAAGGATCCGCAGGTCCCCGAGCCCCTCCTGCTGCCATCGCCGCACGGCCTCCAGCAGGGGCTCGATCGGCCGCCAGGGGCCCAGGTTGCCGGGGTGAAACAGGGTCAGTGGGGCGCCGTCCGCCCCCAGGGGCTCCCCGGGAGCCGACGGCACGGTCCTGACGGGTGGTGGGGTCTCGCCGACCTCGAAGCAGTCGGGCAGGAAGCGGGCGGGGGTGGAGCCCAGCAGTCCGTGCTCCCGGTAGCGCTGCAGGGTGAGGGGTGAGGCGAACACGGCCCCGGCCGCGGCGGCCAGCACGGCCCGCTGGCGCTCGGGGTGGGCCGGGTGAAAGCGGCCCCCGTCCCGATGGCCGCAGGGATCGTCGTAGATGGCGATGAAGGGCTTACCCAGTTCCATGGCCACCGCCCGGGCCACCTCGAGCACCTGGAAATCCGGGCAGATCCCCGCCACCACATCGAATCGGATCGCCGTCGCCGTCTCCAGGGCCGTGGTCCTGAGGCCCTCGAGGGCGTGGCTCTGGGGGTCGTGGCCCCCCAGCCGCTCCAGCCGCCGATGGATCAGCTGACGCACCCCGAACCACAGGTGGAGCGGCGTGAAGGCCCGGCGGCGGTTCTTGCGGATGGCGCAGCGCTGGGAGCGGGAGACGTGCCGGCTGTAGTGGCAGAAGCGGTCCTGGCCGGGGAAGGGCTCCGGTGTGACGGCATCCAGCCGGGGGTCGGGACCGACGACATGGAACTCCCATCCCGCCGCCGGCAGATGGGGCAGCAGCTTGGCGTAGCGGCGGGCCTGGACGCCGCCGCCCCCCGGGGGCTGGAGCGAGAGGATCAGGGCCCTGGGCATCTCAGCGCTGCTCCAGCAGGGCCAGCCCCGCCAGGATTCCCTCGGCGGCGTTGGCAACGCTGAAATGGGTGTGGACCCGCTCCCTGGCCAGGGCCCCCATGCGGGCGGCGGCGGCGGGGTCGGCCGCCAGGCGCCCCATGGCGGCGGCCAGGGCCGCCGGCTGGCCGACGGGGCTCACCAGGCCCGTGCGGCCCTCGAGCACCAGGTCCTCGGCGCAACCCACCTGGTCGCTGACGATCGCCGGCAGCCCGCAGGCCATGGCCTCGTTCACCACCAGGCCCCAGGTTTCGCCGTGGTCGGAGGGCAACACCAGGCTGTCGGCCACCGCATAGGCCGACGGCATGCCCGACTGATTCACGAAGCCGGCGAAGCTCACCGGCAGGCCGTGCTGGCTGGCCAGGGCTCGACAGGCCTCCTCCAGGGGGCCGCTGCCGACGAGCAGCAGATGCACCGGCGGTGCCAGGGGTTCCGCCAGCAGCAACCGCAGGGCTTCGAGCAGGTCGAGCGGACGCTTCTTGTCCTGCAGCTTGCCGGCGAACAGAAAGCAGAAGGCCTCCGGGGGGATCGACCACCGCCGGCGCAGCTCGTCCCGGCGGGGCCGCAGGGCATCGGCCCGGTCGCTGAAGTAGGCGTTGTCGACGAAGTGGGGGGAGGGCACCAGCCGCTTCTGGCGGACACCGAACTGGCGGTACCAGCGGGCATTGGCCGTGCCGACGGGAAGGCCGATGGACACCCCCCGGAACAGGAACCAATAGGCCAGCGTCAGGGGCCAGGGTCTGGGGCGGAAGGCATTGGAATCCATGCGCAGCAGCACCGGCAGGCCCTGGAGGCGGGCGGCGACGAACAGCTGCACCATGCCCAGGAAGTGCCAGCCGGTCAGCAGCAGGGCATCGGGCCGCTGCCGGTTCGGGCCGAAGCCCAGTTCCGCCAGGGGGCGTGCCAGCCAGACGCCCCGGTAGCCGGAGGTGATGCCGCGGCCGCGGCCACTGCTGGCTTCGTGCCAGGCGTAGCCCTCCAGCAGGGGCACGTCCCACTCGAAGGAGACCCCGAACCCCAGCCCCTGGGTGCGGGCGTCCGGAAGGGTGAGGTACAGCACGTCGGTGCGCACACCGGGGGAGGTGGCGAGGGTCTGGAACAGGGGGGTCTGGTACTGCACCGGGTGGCTGCCGGCGATCAGGAGCCGGCGCCGGCGGCTGGGCAGCAGCGCCGGACCCCGCTTCTGCAGGCGCAGGGCCCAGACCAGGCCGCGGCCTTCGGCCAGCAGGGTGGGGGGGATCCACCAGGGATGGCGTAGGTGGTGGCGGCTGCGCACCGACCCCAGCCAGCCGCGCAGGCACCCCGCCAGGGCCGTCGGCAGGGGCTGGGTGCGCAGCTGGAAGTAGTAACGCCCCACCGCGTGGTCGGGCTTGACGGTGGTGAGGTGCTTGCCGTAGCTGCGGGTGCCGCCCCGCTCGGCCCGGAGGTGGTGGATCAGGGCGCCGGGGACGTACTGGATCGGATGGCCGGCCTGGCGCCAGCGAAAGGCGAACTCGGCCTCGAAGCGGTAGGCCACCCGCACGAAGTTCTGGTCGAAGCCCCCCAGGTCCAGGGCCAGGCGGCGGGGGATGGCCACGTTGCCCCCCATGAACTCCTCCACCGGGCGGGGCCGCAGGCTGTTGAACAGGAACGGACCCTCCTCCGGATCGCTGCAGCCCTGGTGCCAGGGCTGCAGCACCCGGCCGGCGAGCATGGCGTCGGGGTCAGCGGCACCGGCCCGTTCGTGGGCGTTGAGCAGCTCCGGGTCCGGCAGGATGTCGTCGTCGAGGAACAGCACCCGCTCGCCGGTGGCCTCCTGCAGGGCCACGTTCATGGCGCCGGTGATCGAGGGGGTCGGCAGCCGCAGCCAGCGGATCCGCCCCTCCGCCTGCCAGGCGCCGAGCCGCGCTTCGCAGTCAGGATCGTGGCGGGGCGTCTGGTCGACGACGAGCAGCTCGAAGGGGGGCGGATCCAGGGACAGCAACGCGGCGACGCTGTCGACCAGCACCTGATCGCGGCCGTAGGTGGGAATCGCGACGCTGAGGGTCATGGCAGGGTGGCCAGCTTGAGCCGGGCCTTGAGGTGCCAGGGGTTGAGGCTGAGGGCCTGGCGCAGGTACTGGCGGGCCAGGTCCGGACGCTCGTGGCTGAGGCAGGCACCGATGAAGTAGGCCCCATCGGCCTGCCGGCGGGGTTGGGCCCGCAGGCCGCGGCAACGGTCGCTGAGGGCCTCCGCCTCGGCCAGGATGGGGGCCTCCGGCTGGCCGCCACGGCGGGCCTGGGTGGCCGCCACGATCAGGGCGTGGAAGGCCTCCTGCTCCTGGCGCCGCGACCCGCTGATCGATCCCGGGGAGAGGGTGGCCTCATAGAGCACCTCGGGCACCACCAGATGGCTGCCGACCTCCACCATCCGGCTCCAAAGATCGATGTCCTGGGCGAAGTAGAACATGGGTCGATAGCCACCCGCCCGCTCGTAGGCGCTGCGGCGCAGCATCACGGATCCGTGGATGGCCGGCCCGGTGAGGCCGTCGGCGAGCTCCTCCGGCTTCGGAGCGTTCACCCGCACGGTGGCCCCTTCGGGCACGACCAGGCGCACGTGGGTGGAGCAGAGGCTGGCGTCCGGGTTCTCCTCAAGGCAGCGCAGCTGGCGCTGCAGCCGGCCCGGCAGGGAGATGTCGCCGGCGTCCTGGCGGGCGATGAAGCAGCCGCGGGCCACCTGGCAGCCTTCGATCAGGGAACGCGTGAGACCCCGCCCCTGCCGCTCCAGCACCCGCAGGCGCGGGTCGGCGGCGGCACGGGCCTCCAGCAGGGCGCCGGTGTCGTCGCTGGAGCCGTCGTTGATCACCACGATCTCCAGATCCACACCCTCCTGGCTGGTGAGGGAATCGAGGGTGGCGGCGAGGCTGGCGCCGCCATTGCGAACCCCCATCACCACTGAGACCAGCGGGGTCGTGCCGGATTCGTGCTCCACAGGCTCCTGCATCACCTCAGGTCATGTTCCCCCCTGGAAGGGGCCCCGGCTGCAGCCGTGTCCGGACCCCCATGCTCAGGCGGGCCGCCCGTCCCCAGCCCAGAACGGTCGCCAGCAGCCCGTACAGGACGAACTCCAGTCGTCGGCCCCCCTGCCAGGCCCCGGTCCGCCGGGCCAGCTGGAACAGCTGGCGCGACGCCTGCTCCGCACCGGCGGCACCGCACTGGCGGCTGAGCAGGAAGGCGGAGCGGGAGAAGCGCGCCATCTCGGGACTGCGGCGGTCGACGCCGGCGGCCAGGGCGCTGCGCAGCAGGGACTCCTGGGCCCTGGCCCGGTCCGCCAGCTTGCGGGGGTCGAGGTGGCCCCGGTCGCTGAGGTGGTCGTCACCCATGTGGATCCGCCGCACCGACATCTCGCCCGGCACCCACACCAGGGGGGCCCCGGCGGCGCCGGCCCTGCCGTCGTACTCCCAGTCCTCCTCGTTGATCCAGGGCTGCCAGGGGCCGATGCGGTCGAGCAGGTCGCGCCGATAGAGCGGACAGCTGGTGGTCCACCAGCGCTCCAGCAGCAGCAGGGGGAACAGGCGCTCCAGGGGTCGGCCGGTGGCGCGCATCGGTCCGCGCCGTTCAACGGGCCGCCGGGAATGGTCCTCCTCCAGGCTGGGGCCATAGGCGATCCGGGCGTCGGGAGAGCGCGTCAGGGCCCCCACCTGGGCGCTGAACTTGCCGGGCAGCAGCAGGTCGTCGCTGTCGAGGTACTGGATGAACGCACCACGGCTGTGGTCCAGCCCCCGCTGGCGGGCGGCGCCGGGCCCGGCATTGGCCTGGTGGATCACCCGGATGAGGTCCGGATGGGCGGCGGCCAGGCCGTCGGCCACCGCGGCGGTGTCGTCGCTGGAGCCGTCGTCGACGATGACGATCTCGATCGGCCGGTGGTCCTGCGCCAGCACGCTGGCCACCGCTTCGCGCAGCAGGGCGGCGCGGTTGTGCACCGGGATGATCGTGCTGACCAGGTCGGGCACCGGGGCGGGCCGCAGGGCGGCGATGCGCTCGAGGGCGGGGCGCCGCATCACGGCCCGGGCCCGCTCCAGGTTGGGGTTGTCCTTCCGGTGCTTGAGGGGCTGGCCGCGGTGCCAGAGGTGCACGATCGGCTCGTAGCCCCAGATCCAGGTGGGCCGGGTGAGGCAGCGGTCCCAGAACTCGTTGTCTTCTCCGCCCCAGCCGACAAAGCCCTCATCCATGCCGCCGATGGCGGCATAGGCCGCGGCGGTGATCGCCATCGAACCGCCGGCCTCCAGGTTCTGCACGATCGCCTCGGCGGGCCGCGCGCCGTAGGCGTCGGAGCCGGCCAGCACCGAGGCGCTGTGGACCTCGTCGAGGTAGAAGATGAACCGCTTGGGGTTCACCACCGCGTAGCCGCGGGCGATCCGCTCCAGCAGGCGACGGGCGTAGCCGGTGGGCACGAGCATGTCGTTGTCGTGCAGGAGCAGCACCGGGGCGCGGGCCTCGCGGGCTCCGAGGTTGAAGGTGTGGGAGCGGTTGTAGGGGGCGGTGGGGTCGGGCAGGGGCCCATGGACGTGGCGCACCCAGGGCGGCAGGCGGTCGGCGATGCGCGGTTCGCTGTCCTGCTCGATCACCAGGCATTCCAGCCGCACGTCCTCCTGGGCGGCCAGGGACTCCAGGGTGGCCAGCAGCAGGGGCAGCCGCTCGAGGCCCCGGTGGCCGATCAGCACGCTCAGCTCCGGCGGCCCCTTGCCCCAGAGGGGGGCGCTGCGGCGCCGGATCGGGGCCTCCAGCAGGCAGCGTTCCAGCAGCCGCCGGCCCAGTCCCGGCTGCAGCCGGGGCGCATGCAGCCGCGAGGTGTAGCGCCACAGACAGGCCTGGCCAGCGGCATCGGGGGCCGCCTCCAGCCGCTCGTCGCGGTTGGCGATCGCCAGGTGGGCCGGAGCCGGCCGGCCCAGCAGCCACTCGTAGCGCAGCCGTTCCTTGAGCCAGACGCCCAGCCACTCCTTCATGGAGGATCCCGCCGCTTCAGCCATGGGGGACACCGGGATGGTCAAGCCGGCCCGCCGCCGCCAGCAGGGCCGCTTCCGCGGCGCCATCGGCCGTGCCGGCGGAATGGGGCCACTCGCTGCCGGGGCTGCCATGGCGGAAGCGCTGCCCCAGCAGTCGGCGCAGATCCTCGCCCCGGCGGTGGCCCAGCCAGCGGTCCAGCCGCCCCGCAGGAGCTGGCGATGGTTCAGGCCCCGGCACCAGCGGGGGGAGTGCCATCACCTGCTCGAGGGCCCGCCTCCAGGCCGCCAGGGAGGCCGCCTCGCTGTAGCGCCCGGCCACCAGGGCGTGGCCAGCCCTGGACAGCCGTTCCAGCAGGTCGCCCCGCCGCAGCCGCGCCAGCTGGGCGGCGGCGGCGGCCCCATCCCCACAGGGGAACAGCAGGGCCGTGGCGTCGTGCTCCAGGGCCCCCTCCAGGCCTGACCCCACATAGCGGCTGCTGACCACGGCCATGCCGCTGGCCATGGCCTGCCAGGCCACGATCGGGCCCGTCTCCCAGGCGGAGGTGATCACCAGGGCATGGTGATGGCCGTAGATCTCCGCCGCCAGCCGCTGCTGGTCGACGTGGCCCAGCAGTCGCACCGTGCCAGCGGCGATCCTGGGCGCCAGGGAGCGCTCCAGGGCCGGGCGCTCCTCGCCATCGCCGGCGATGCTGAGCTGGACGGCGAGGCCCAGGGACTCGAGCTCCGCCAGCAGCGGCGGCAGGTCGTGCACCCGTTTCTGGGCCTGCTCCAGCCGGCCCACCCAGGCCAGCTTCAAGCAGGTGGCGGGATCGCCGTCGGGGCCCTGCCAGGGCGGCACCGGCACGCCGTAGGGGGCGTAGAGCACCCGGGCCGGATCGATCCCGCCCAGCCCGCTCGCCAGCCGGCAGGCCAGGCGGTTGGTGGCGATCACCGCATCGATGCCGGCGCCGTGGCGCCGCAGGTCGTCGAAGTACTCCGCCTGCAGCGCATGCAGCGTCATCACCACCCGTCCGTGGAAGCGCCCCTGGCGCCGGGCCCGCTGGGCCGCGGGGTAGAGATCGACCAGATTCACCCCGAGCACGAGCTCGGGATCGAGCCGTTCCAGCAGGCCGGCGATGGCACGGATCCGGCCTTCGCCGCTGCCGCTGGGATTGGCGATCGGCTCCGCCGCCAGGGCCGGATAGGCCCGGTCGTAGGGGCCATGGCGGTGGTGATCCCCGTCGGGTACCGCCACGGTCACCGCCAGACCTCCCTCCCGCAGGCCCGGCACCAGGTTCACCAGCCAGTCCTGGACGCCGCCGAGCAGGTAGGCGGAGGGGGCGAGCACCAGGACCTTCATGGCGTTCGATCCAAGTACACCACCCCGGGCGCGGGCGGGAGCGGTGCAGGGACGGGCAGGTGCGGCAGGGGGGACACGGGGCGCACGTGGTGGCCGAGCTGGCGGATGTGGATCCCCTCCGGGGCCGGACAGGGCTCCCACTTGCGGAAGAAGCTCTCCTGGTTGGCGGAGGTGTACTTGCCCCAGACCCGCTCCGACCGGTCGTCGAAGGAGGTGGTGACCGGCTGGTCGTTCGCATGGTGCAGGTAGGGGCAGGCCACCCCTCCGATCGCGACGCCGGCCAGGGCCGCCCGGGCGGTGTAGTCCATGTCCTCGAAGCCGATGCCGCTGAAGCTCTGGTCGAAGGCGCCGATCCGCTCCCAGCAGCGGCGGCCGATGGCGAAGTGGGACCAGGTGTTGTTCAGCAGGGTGAGGTCCACCGACTCCCAGGCCATGGCTTCGGCCCAGCGCCGCAGCCAGGGGTCGATGCGCAGATCGTCGTTGAGCACCAGGGTCGTGGCCGTCGGGCTGGCCTGGAGCAGTTCGTTCCACATCTGGCAGAGCCCCACCACCCGCTCATGCAGCAGGAAGCGGCAATGGGGCGGCTCGCCGCTGGCCAGCTCGCTGCACAGCCTCTCCAGATAGCGGCTCTGGCTGGCGGGATCGCCGTGGCCGTTGACGGCCACCAGGATCGGCACCTCCGGGAAGCTGCGCCGCAGGGAGCGGTACAGGGGACGGAAGTAGGTCTCGTAGCGGGCCTCGAAGGTGGTGATCGCGATCGTGAAGCGATCGCCGAGGGGCCGCCGTGGGGGCAGCAGGACCTGGGGGATGCGGCGGCGGCCGCCGTGCACCACGGCCCGGGCGGCGAGGTAGAGGCGCAGGTTGAGGCTGGAGCGGTTCATGGCGTCGAGGGTGGCTCCCGTCTCAGGGGCGTCCGAGGGTGCCGATCGCCTCCACCAGGGCGCGGTAACGCTCCTGGGGGCGGATGTGGTCGTGGAAGCAGCGGGCACAGTCCTCCCGCCGGGCGTCCAGGTCGGCCCCCAGGTGGTGGGCCGCCGCCAGGAAGCCGGCGCCGTCTTCGACCATCACGCCGCAGCCGAAGTCTTCGACGAATTGGAAACTGGCCTGGCGGCTGCAGATCACCGGCACCCCCATGGCCAGGTACATGCACAGCCGGTTCGAGCTCACCCCCATGGCCTGGAACTGGGGCGCCGGATTGGTGTAGACGGCCAGGCCGATGTCGTAGCCGACGGCCGATCGCCAGGCCTCCTGCCAGGACAGCCGGTCGGTTTCGATGTGCAGCCGGCCCCCCAGGCTCAGGCGGCGCAGCAGGTAGAGGGCCAGGGGATCCACCCCCAGGGGCTGGATCACGGCGCAGAGGGAGGGGTCCCCGTGCAGGGCGTCGAGCAGCCAGTCGGCGCCGGCGGTGAGGTTGAAGCCGCCGGAGATGGCCAGGGTGAGGGCATCCGGCGCCAGGCCCCAGCGCTGGCGGAGCTCCTGGCGCAGGACCTGATCACGCTCCGGCGGGTTGCGGAAGCAGCCCGGATAGACCAGCACGGGCTGGGCCGGCGGCAGGCCGGCGTAATCGCGCACCAGATCCACCCGGTGGGTGTCGTTGACGATCGTGAAGCGCGCCCGCCGGTAGGCCTGCAGGCAGAGCCGTTTCCAGCGATCCGAGCGGGGGCCCCGGTAGCTGCCGGCGCGGATCTCGTCCCCCAGGATGAAGGAGGGACGGCGGTGCAGGCGGGCCAGCACACCCACCAGGGCGATCGGATCCTCGGTGGTGCCAGAGAAGCAGGCATAGCGGCGCCAGTGGGGACGCCAGGCCTGGGTGAGCAGCCAGCGCATCGCATAGGCCACCGGATGGGTGGTGACCCGCTCGCCGTAGGGAGCGGTGCTGCCGCAGGGCCCGGGGGCGTAGACGTGGACGTCGTAGCCGTTCTCCAGCAGAGCGGAGATGATCGCCTCGTTGGGTGGCGAGTGCAGCAGCTCCGGCACCAGCAGGAAGTGGGCGGCGATCGGCCGTGGCGACGAGGGACCGGTCATGGAGAAAACGAGGGGGCTAGAGCGCTCGGGGGGTGCGGGTGGTGCTGAGGTCGGTGGGCAGCTCCAGCCTGCCGGCGCTGTAGTCCTCCAGCAGCCGATGGGTGTAGGAGCGGATGAACTCCACCGGAAAATCCTTGCGGCCGGGGGCCGGCGCCGTTTCGCTCTTCTCCCGGGCCGCGATCCGGTCGTACCAGTTGTGGTAGTGGGTGATCGTGCCGTCGAGGCCGTAGAAGTTGCCGAGGCCGTAGCGCAGGTAGGCCAGCTCGTCGCTCCAGACCGCCGGTGGGGAGTCCGGCGTGAACAGCGGCTCGCTGGTCCGGTTGGAGACGAACACGTCCATGGGCACCCAGGTGAGGTTCTGCCTCTGGAGCTCCCGGGGCAGGTGGTGGGTGATGTGGGGGCCGTGGAAGTCGACCTCGTAGCGGGGCCGCGGCCAGCGCCCCTTGCGGCGCCAGTGGAGGCGCCGGCAACGGCGGAAGCGCTGCGTGTCCATCAGCAGGAAGGAGCTCTCCGGCATGCCGGCCCCGAAGGGGCGGGTGAGCGGCCCGCAGCCGATGTCCTGGGGTGACACCAGCGCCACCCCTTCGGTGAACCGGGAGCGGCAGAGGCTGAACCACTGCGGCGCCAGCAGGATCACATCCGCATGCAGCAGCAGGGTGTACGGGGAGCGGGAACGGCGCAGCAGGGCATTGAGCGCATCGGGCTGGCTGCAGCGGCGCTGCACCACCTCTGCCCCCCGCTCCCGGGCGATCGCCACCGACCGGTCGGTGGAGCCGTTGTCCAGCACGCAGACGCGGGTGGAGAGCCCCCGGGTGGTGGCCTGGAGCGCCTCCAGGCAGTGGGGCAGGAACAGCTCGCTGTTCCAGCTCGTGATGCCGACGAAGAGTTCGGGTGTGGTCATGGTCGGGGGAGGAGCCGCAGGCGCCGCAGCAACCGGACCGGCAGCTGGCGCTCCAGGGCCGAGAGCCGCGCACCGAGGGCGGACTTCTCCGCCAGCAGCCGCTGCACCAGCCGATCGAGCGAATCGCTGGCCCCGTAGCGGGCGTAGATGGTGGCCAGTTCGGCCGGGAAGCGTTCCCCCTGGCGCCGGGTCTTCACGGTGGCGTAGTAGCGCATGGCCCCCAGTTTCTCCTGGGTGACGATGCTGGAGCCGTGCTGGGAGAAGCGCCACCAGAGGTCGTAATCCATCAGCAGGCTCAGGCCTTCGTCCACCCCGCCGGCCTCCTGCCAGAGGGAGGCCCTCCAGAAGCAGCTCTGCTGCAGCAGGAAGCAGTCGTTCTCGATGGCCAGCAGGGTCTCGGTTGAGCCCTCCCGGGCGGGCACGTGGCGCAGGAACTGCTGGTCGGCGCTGATGATGTCGCCGCTGCCGATCACCCAGCCGCCGCCGGGGTCGGCGGCGAAGCAGGCCAGCACGGTCTGGAAGGCTCCGGGCAGGTAGAGGTCGTCGGAGTTGAGCCAGGCCAGGATCGAACCGGTGGCCCGGCGGAACCCCTTGTTGATCGCATCCGACTGGCCCCGGTCAGGCTCGCTGATCAGCACCGAGATCCAGGGCCGGTAGCGCTCCAGCAGCGTCGGGGTGTCATCGGTGCTGCCCCCATCCACCACGATGATCTCGACGTTGTGGTAGCCCTGCCACAGGATCGAGAGCAGGGTGTCCTCGATGAAGGCCCCCTGGTTGAGGGTGGGGATGACGATCGAGAACAGCGGCCGTGCCGGATCGGCGGTGAACCGGTCCGGCACGGCGATGACGCTGTCCTCTGGCCAGCCGTAGAGGCGGCGGGAGCTGGGCAGGGGCACCTCAACCACGGCGGGCTCCGGCCGCCACGGCCCGTTCCATCGACGCCAGCAACTGGGGCGCCACGTCATCGATGCTGGACTGCCGCAGCACCTTCGCCCGGCTGCGTTCCCCCAGGCGCCTGGTCAGGTCCTGGTCGGTGCTGAGCCGGAGCAGGGCCGCGGCGAAGGCTTCCAGGTCGAGATACGGCACGGCGATGCCGCAGCCATCGGCCACGAAATCCACCATGCCGCCACCCCCCTCGAAGCAGAGCGTGGGCACGGACGAGGCGGCGGCCTCCAGGGCCACCAGGGGGTAGGGATCTTCGCGGGAAAGCAGGCCGTGGACGGCATAGTGCCGGATCACGGCGATGCCGGAGGGCATGGGCGGCAGCAACAGGGCACGGTGCTCCAGGCCCAGCTGCTGCAGATCACGCCGGGCCAGGATCACCGACTCCTGCTGGGGGGAGGCCCCGAGCCACACGGCCAGAAAGGGTTTGCCGGCGAAGATCCGCTCGCATTCCCGCACCAGCAGGGGGAAGAGGTCGAAACCCTTGCGGGGAATGGCCTGGCCGGCGAAGCCGAACACGAAGTGACCGGCGGCCTGGGCCGTCCGCAGGGGCTCCAGCAGGGCCTCCTGCCCGCCGAGCTCGCCAGCGGTGGCGGGGGCCAGCGGCAGGAAGCCCGGAATCACCGCGCAGCGATCCAGGGGGAGTCCGTGATGGAGATGAAGGGATTGCTTCACCCCTTCGGCGCAGGCCACCACCCCGCTGGAGAGGGCCAGCTGGCGGGCCACGGCCTCCGGGGTGCTCATGGTGGCGAGCGTGGTCTCCAGCTCGTGCACGTGGCTGAGGCAGGCCGGCCGGGTCGGGTTGTCGCTGAGGCCCTTCAGGTGCTGGCCCAGCACCAGGGTGTTCAGGTAGATGAGGTCGGGTCTGTGGCGGTTCACCGCCGCCTCCAGCAGGCCAGCGGGGCTGGTGGCGGCCCCCCGGCCCAGCCGGGCGGCGAGCCGTTGCAGCAGCGGCTGGAACAGGGGCTGGCTCCAGGCGGTGGTGGGGGCCAGGGCCTCGAAATCGGGTCGCAGGGGCCCATCACTGAGCAGCACCACGGCCGGATCGATGCCGGCGTCATGTTGCATCAGCCAGCGCAACAGCCACAGCAGCAGCAGGGGGGCCCCGCTGCGGGTGGCCATGTGGGAGACGAACAGCACCCTCATGGGGCGATCACCTGCTTCCAGTAGATGAGGGTCAGCAGGAAGGCCAGGGTTCGGGTCCTGCCGGTGCCGTTGCGATGGGCCTCCAGAATCCTGCTGAGCAGCTCCGGATCCACCAGATCGTCGATCAGCCCGCCGTGTTCCAGCAGGAAGGCGTGCATGCGGGGATCGCGGTACCAGTCGGCGCTGAGGTCGTAGCTGATGTAGCGCGCCCGTCGCAGCGGCGGTGTCCAGTAGAGGGGCGGGGCCTTGGGCAGCATCCTGCCCTTGTCGAAGCCGTTCTCCTCGGGAAAGCTGAGCAGCTCCGGGCAGTTGCGGGCGATCGCATGGCGGTGCCAGTTGGAGCCGAGTTTCCAGCCATCGGGCAGGTTCCAGATCGCCTCGATCCAGCGGCGGTCGTGGAAGGGGGAGCGCCAGGCACTGGACGCCCGGTACATGCGGATGCCATTGGCGTAGAAGTTCGGGACCCGCTGCTCGAAGTAGTACCGGGTGAGGCCTTCGAGAAACGCTCCGCCGCAGAAGCCGGCGAGCCTGGCGGCCCGCTGGCTGCGGCCCTCCGCCGTCAGCTGGGCGGCCAGCGGCGGCGCCAGATGGCGAAGTTCCTCGGCCGTGAAGGTGGGGTGACGCTCCAGTTTCATGTGCCAGAACTGGCGGAGGGCCGCTTCGGGCGCCACGGCGGCGAGGCGGCCGAGCCAGCCCCGATCGAAGTAGTAGGAACGGGCGAACTCCCCGAGGGTGCCGACGAAGAACGTGGCATCGGCGGGGATCGCCGCCTTCAGGGGATAGAGAAAGGTATGCCAGTGCCAGGCGGTCTTGGTGCCGTTGGTCAGGCTGGAGATGCTCGGCGCATGGGTGAAGAAGTCCTCGAGGTCGAGGCTGATCAGCTGGTGGGGCAGATCGAAGCGCTCGGCCATTCGGCGGGCCACCTGCACGTCGGTGGCCTCGTCCCGGCCCATGGTGATCAGATGGGGGCGCAGGCCCTGGCGCAGCATCGACGCCAGGATCACCCGCGAATCGAAACCGCCTGAAAGGGACAGGTAGGGGTTGTCCCCCGCCAGCCGGAGCACCGAGGCGTTGAGGGCCTCGACGGCGGCGTCCGGGTCCGGGGGGGTCGCCGGAAGGCTGTCGAGCACCGACTCGGAGCGAAGCGCCACCCGGCCGTTGGTGAAGTGCAGGATGCTGCCGGGGGGGACCCGGTGGATCTGGGGGTGGAGGGTCTGGTTGTCGGTCAGGTTTTCGAGCTGGCAGAGATCACCGAGGGCCTGCCAGTTCCAGCGCCACTCCAGACCACTGCGGCGGCGGATGTCCGCCACCTGGTCGCCATGGAAGAGCTGGCCGTTGTGCTCCAGGACGTAGTAGTGCGTGGCTCCGACGGGCGAGGTGACCACCGTCACGTCGCCGGCGTCGGTTTCGATCACCAGCGTGTACTCCCCGTCCCTGTTCGCCAGGGCGTGTGTCCCCTCCCGCAGGAAGCATCCCAGCAGGTCCGCCTCCGTTGCGTCGCAGTAGCCGATGCAGGTGAGCCGGTGATCGCCGAGCTGGATGGTCATGGGTTCCTAGGGCCTCAGCTTGCCGAGGATCCGCTTTCCGGCCCGCTTGATGCGGAACCGCAGGCGGCCGAGTCGGTCGGCCAGGGTCGTGCTGGGGGCTTCCTCCAGCGGCAGATCGGCCCAGGGCGTGAGCTGGCGGATCTCGAGATAGCGCTGGCGCCAGGGGTGGGTGCAGCGATGGTGCCAAGGCTTGGCCACTCCGGAACCCGCGAAATGGATCACGGCGGGCCTGGCCCTGGCCAGCTCCGCCCGGCGGCCCAGGGGGGTGTCGGCATCGGCGTACTCCGGATGCATCCAGAGGTGGGGCAGGGCGTTGAAGCGCCAGTCGAGGGGCCGCCAGCGGGCTTCGAGCAGGGAATTCAGCACGTCCTGGTCCCAGTGCTTGATGCGCTCGGGATGGGTGCGGGCGAACTCCAGGCCCGTGGCGAGAATGTTCTCCCGGCGCCAGCGGCCCAGGTCGATCAGCATCGCCCCCGCATTGAAGACCAGGGAACCCTCGGCCAGGCCGAGGCGGTTGCGATCGAACTCCTGGTTGTGTTCCTCCACGGCGCCGATGCTGTTCTCCTCCAGTGCCGACTCCCAGAGGTCCCGGATCGAGTCGACCACGATCAGATCGGAATCCAGATAAATCACCTTGTCCACTGCGTGGGGAAGGGCCGCCGGCAGCAGCAGACGGAAATAGGTCGCCAGGGAGATATGGCCGAAAACAGGAAAGCCAGCCAGCATCTCCTCATCCAGTTGAATGAAGGAGACCGAAGGCAGAAAATCACCGAGATAGGCCGCCAGGCGAGCACGCTCGCTCGCATCAATGACGCCATGAAGGATGTAGACGCTGATGCGTTCATCCGGGTTGGAAAGCTGAAGGGATTTCAGCATCACGGCGCAGTGCCGGATGTAGTTGTTATCGATGGTGCAGGCAATGATCATCTATGGATTCCCATCAGACGGATGTGGCCGCCATGGATGACTGCTGAGGATGTTTGGATTGGTCGCTCCAGAGCTTGGCGTAGAGGCCTGACTGGGCAAGCAGTTCGTGGTGACGGCCCCGCTCGAGGATCTTGCCATTGGAGAGAACACAGATCACATCGGCGTTGACGATCGTACTCAGCCGGTGCGCGATCACCAGCACCGTGTGCTGGCGCTCGAACTGTTCAATCGCCTGCTGCACCAACCGCTCGCTCTGGCTGTCGAGAGCGCTGGTGGCCTCGTCGAGAATCAGCAGCTCAGGTTTCCGCAGAATGGCCCTGGCCAGGGAGATTCTCTGGCGCTGGCCGCCGCTGAGCCGATAGCCGCGTTCGCCGATCTTGGTCTCGTAGCCCTCAGGAAGATCGGAGATGAAGCCAGCGGCCTGGGCTCTGGTGGCCGCGTCCTTGATGTCGTCGAGGGAGGCATCATCGACGCCGAAGGCGATGTTGCTGGCGATGCTGGCATTGAAGAGGAAGGTGTCCTGGCTGACGACCCCAAGTCGTTGTTGCCAGCTGGCGAGGTTGATGGATCGGATGTCGACCCCATCGACGAGGATGCGCCCACCGGTCGGGGAGTAGAGACCCGCCAGCAGATCGGCGATGGAGCTCTTGCCGGCTCCGCTGGAGCCGACCAGGGCGATGGTCTGGCCGCGGCCGATGCTGAGCTGGATGCCACTGAGGGCTTCCGGGAGGTCGGGGCTGTAGCGAAGGGAGACATCCTCCAGTTGAATGCCCTCCCGCAGGGACGTGAACGGCGCGCCTCCCGTGCGGATGAACTCCTTGTCGCTATCTCGCAGAATATCGTTGAGACGCTCGACATTGGCGCTGTTGGCCGCATAGCTGGTGGCCAGACCCGTCAGGCTGCCGACCCGTTGATTCAGTCTTTGCAGGGCGATGATGAAGGTGACCAGACTTGGCAGAATTCCACTGCTCCGGTCCTTGAACACCAACAGACTCAGGGCCGCAATAATGGCGATCGAGATGATCGGCAGCATGTTGGAGATGGGCTGCACCATGTTGGCAAGCTTGCTTTGTCGGATCGAAAGCCGCTTGCTTTCGTTCAGCAATGTCTTCAACTTGCTCCTGGAACTTTCCAGCTGTCCCGTGCTGTGCAACAGACGCAGGCCCTGGATCTGTTCGTTCTGATGGCTGGAAAGCTCAACGCCCACAGCCTGCTGTTCCCTGGAGTTTCTGCGGATGCGCGGCAGCAGCAGCTTCTGGACGGTCTGCATCGTTGCGGCCATGGCGGCGGCCACCAGCAGCAACCATGGAGAGATGGCCACCAGGATCGACAGATAGATCAGCAGCTGCAGACTGTTCATCAACAGCCCATTGGCCAGGGAAATCTCGCGCTGGACGGTGCCTCCTCCTGAACTGACGTAGTTCAGGAGATCACCGATGCGGTAACGACTGGCACAGGCGAAACTCAATGACAGCACCCGATCGTTGAGGTTGCCGGTGATTTCCGTGCCGAGACGGGCCCCCATCACGGCCGTGCTGATGCTGTTCACATAACTGGTCAGTGCCATCAGGGCTTGCAGTGCCACGGCCGTGGCCAACAGCAGCACAAAGATCCCATCGCGGCCCGAGCGGGTGCTGAGGGCGGTATTCAGCCAGCCATGCAACCAGGGGAACTGCGTCAGGGACCCGAGGACTGAAATCTTGCTCCAATCACTGTTCTCGGGGGCACTGATGAGGCTGACCGAAAGGAAGATGATTCCGAGGGTCGCGCCTTCACTCAGGCTGGCGGCCAGGCTGGTGGCAAAGTTCAGCGCCAGCAATTTCCAGTACTTCTTTGCCGATTGACGAATCAGGCGCGCTGCGGGTCTCTGGTCGGTGAGAGGAGCAAGCAGTGGGCTGGGGAATCGCCTGGCAATGCGGTGGAGAAGTGGCATCAACGGCAAGGCAGAAAGGGTGCTGAAACGGTCAAGTCAGGCGTCGAAGAAGGTGGCTGATGGTGGCCTTCCCCAGGCGCGTGGGTGATTGGCGCGTCTGATCAGAACACCTGATCAAAGCCCTCGATCAGGGAACCGGAACACAGACAGTTGATGACCAAGGATCAGCAGAGCGATCGAGCACAAATCTAGGCCGTCACCGGGAACCTGCACGCCGGTTGTCCGGGCTTAGCGTTGTTCCGACGGGCAGGTCGCCAGTGGGATCGACTCCCGTTCCTCCCCACCAGGCTCGCTCCCAGGAACGCCCCAGCTCTGGGTGGCCCTCTGCCATCAACCCCGGGGACCCCCCGCTTCCGCCACGACGATGGTCCCGCCGCCGCCATCGGGGCGACCAGCACCCATTCTTCCCATGGCCGTCGCGACCTCCCGAGACTCACCGCCGGCTTCCTGGCGCTCCCGGTGGCCCGCGGCCCTGGCGATGCTGCTGCCCCTGACGCTGACGGCCAGCGGCGGCCTCCAGCACGGGCCCCGGGCCAACGGCCTCGGATCCGCCTCCCGGGGGCCCCTCGACCATCGCCACCTGGCGATCATCATCAACGCCGCCGACCCCCTCAGCGAGACCATCGGGCGGACCTATCAGACGGCTCGCCTGATCCCCCCGGAACAGGTGATCCGGGTGCGGTTCCCATCCGGTCAAGGGACGTTGAGCCCGACGGTCTTCCGACAGATCAAGCGCGTTGTGGACAGCCAGACCCCGGACCATGTCCAGGTCTATGCGCTGGCCTGGGCGGCCCCCTACCGGGTCGGTTGCCAGTCGATCACCAGTGCCTTCACCTTCGGTCTGAATCGACGCTTCTGCGCGACAGGCTGCCGCAGCACCGCCCTGAGCCCCCTGTTCGCCCGCGGTGATGTGACCCGGCCCTGGGATCAGCTGGGGGTTCGGCCCAGCATGATGCTGGCCGCGACCACCCCGGCGATGGCCCGCCGCCTGATCCAGCAGGGGGTGGCCTCGGACGGCACGGCGCCCCCGGGGACGGCCTACCTGCTGAGCACCGGGGACGCCAGACGCAACATCAGGGCCGCGGGCTATGGCCGGGTCGTGGCGGCGATGGGATCCAGGTTCTGCGTCAGGGTCATCGCTTCGGATGTCCTGGTGGGAGCCCAGGACGTCATGGCGTACTTCACCGGCCTGGCCTTCCCCGTGGGGATCCGCACCAATCGCTACCGGCCCGGTGCCGTGGCCGACCACCTCACCTCCCTGGGTGGCCAGCTGACCGACAGTCCGCAGATGAGTGCGCTGCGCTGGCTGGAGGCCGGCGCCACCGGCAGCTATGGCACCGTGGTGGAACCGTGCAACTTCGCGGCCAAGTTTCCCGATCCCGGCCTGCTGCTGACCTACTACCGCGGCGGCGGCACCCTGATCGAGAGCTACTGGCGCAGCGTGGCCATGCCAGGCCAGGGGGTCTTCATCGGCGAGCCGCTCGCCCGCCCCTGGCCGGTCGACGAGCGACTCAACCCTGGTGACGCCTCTGGTGCCACGCCCAGGCGTGCTCGATGATCGTTCCCAGTTCCGGATATCGGGGGCGCCAGCCCAGCTCCTGGTGGGCCCGGGTGGCCCCGGCCACCAGCTGGGGAGGGTCACCCTCCCGGCGTTTGGCCACGTGGGCCAGCAGGCCACGGCCGGTGACGGCCTTGGCGGTTTCAATCACCTGCTGGACCGAATAGCCCGTGCCGTTGCCGAGGTTGTAGATCAGGGGGCGACGTTCGAACTCTTCCCGTTCCCGCAGCCGCAGCAGCCTCTCCAGGCCCAGCACATGGGCATCGGCCAGATCGGCCACGTGGATGTAGTCGCGGATGCAGGTTCCATCCGGAGTGGGGTAATCGTCGCCGAAGATCTGCAGGTAGGGTTCCCGCCCGCTCATGGTGTCCAGCACCCTGGGGATCAGGTGGGTTTCCGGGTCGTGATCCTCACCCAGGTCACCGTCGGGGTCAGCGCCGGCGGCGTTGAAGTAGCGGAAGATCACGCTGGGAAGGCCGTAGGCCGCCGCGAAGTCGTTGAGCAATTGCTCCACCATCCACTTGCTGCGGCCGTAGGGATTGATCGGAGCCTGGGGGTGGTCTTCGGTGATCGGGACCTGCTGGGGAACGCCGTAGGTGGCGCAGGTGGAGGAGAACACGATCGGCAAGGGTCGCTCGGTGGCCACCAGGGCCTCCAGCAGGGTGAGGGTGTCGCCGAGGTTGTTGCGGTAGTACTTGGCCGGATCGCTCACCGATTCGCCCACGTAGGCATAGGCGGCGAAGTGCAGCACCGCCTCGATGGGCTTGCCCTCCAGGGCCGTTCCATCCAGGGCAGGGTGGCGGCCGCGGAGCAGGGGCTCGAGGACTTCCCGGTCACCCACCTGGCCCAGCACCAGGGGAGCCTTCAGCGTCTTCTCGACGATGTCGGCATGGCCGTAGACCAGGTTGTCGAGGACAACGGGTTGGTGCCCCGCCCGGCTCAGGGCCCTGACGGCATGGCTGCCGATGTAGCCGGCGCCGCCGGTGACGAGGATTCTCACAGCCGCACCTCAGCGCCACTGGCCCGCCCGCTGACGAACTCCGCCACGGTCCGCCGCAGGCCCTCCTGCAGGGGGATCTCGGCCCGCCAGCCCAGGCCGGCCAGGCGGCTGACGTCGAGCAGCTTGCGTGGCGTGCCGTCCGGCTTAGAGGTGTCCCAGGCGATGCGGCCGCTGAATCCGACCGCTTCGGCCACCATCGTGGCCAGCTCCTTGATGCTCACGTCGGTACCTGTCCCCACATTGATGTGCTGAAGCTCCTCGACACCCGGCTGCCAGTGGCGAAGACAGAACAGCGCCGCAGCCGCCAGATCGTCGACGTGGAGGAACTCACGGCGCGGCCGGCCGCTGCCCCAGCAGACCACTTCCTCGGCGCCGCTTTCCCTGGCCTCCTGGAAGCGCCGGATCAGCCCAGGCAGCACGTGGCTGTTGGTGGGGTGGTAGTTGTCCCCGGGCCCGTAGAGATTGGTGGGCATCAGGCTGATGGCGTCGAAGCCATGCTGCTGGCGCAGGGCGCGACACAGCTGGATCCCCGTGATCTTGGCGATGGCGTACCACTCGTTCGTGGGCTCGAGCGGCCCCCCGAGCAGGGCCTCCTCCCGGATCGGCTGGTCGGCGAGCTTGGGGTAGATGCAACTGCTGCCCAGGAACAGCAGGCGCCGGGCGCCATGCCGCCAGGCGGCCTCGATCACGTTCTGCTGGATCTTGAGGTTGTCGAGCAGGAAGTCGGCGGGATAGGTGGCGTTGGCCAGGATGCCTCCCACCCTGGCCGCCGCCAGCACGACCACATCGGGACGCTGGTCCGCGAACCAGGCGTCGACCCCCGGACCATCCATGAGATCAAGTTCCGAGCGGCCGACGGTGAGCAGCCGCTGGTGACCTTCCGCCTTCAGGCGTCGGGCGATGGCCGAGCCGGCCATGCCGCGATGGCCGGCGATGAAGATCCGATCGTCCGATGACATCAACATGGGAACAACCTCCGGACCCGGCACTGTTCCGGTGAGTGGCAGACCACTGAAGAAGGAGTCATTCCTGCCGGTTGCCGCGTCGACGAACGTGGGTTTCGGGCCTGACCATAGCGGCGTTGCGGGTGTCTTCTCATGGGTTGACCGTCAGTCCGACCTGGGGAGGGTTCTCCATGGAGCCAACGACGGTGAACCCTTCCCGGCGCAAGGTGGCCTCCTTGGCCGCTTCCTCCTTGTCGGTGGCCACCATTTCCGCCACCAGCTCTTCCAGGGTGGTGGTCGGCGTCCATCCCAGCCGTTCCCGCGCCCGGGTGGGGTCCCCGAGCAGGGTCTCCACTTCTGCCGGCCGGAAGTAACGCCGGTCGATGCGGACCACGGTGGCACCGGTGTCGCGACGGGAGCCCGTCTCCTCGACACCGCTGCCTTCCCAGAGAATGCCGCCCCAGCCAAGTTCTTCTGCGGTGAGTTCAATGAACCGTCGCACCGATTCCTGACGTCCCGTGGCGATCACGAAGTCTTCGGGTTGCTCCTGCTGCAGCATCCGCCATTGCATTTCCACGTAGTCCCTGGCGTGCCCCCAGTCGCGCAGAGAATCAAGATTGCCCATGAACAGGCCCTGATCAAGCCCGGCGTCGATGCGGGCCAGTCCTCGGGTGATCTTCCGGGTCACGAATGTTTCGCCTCGACGGGGGCTCTCGTGATTGAAAAGAATGCCGTTACAGGCATACATTCCGTAGGCTTCGCGGTAATTGACCGTGATCCAGTAGGCGTAGAGCTTGGCCACCCCATAGGGGCTCCTTGGATAGAAGGGTGTGGTTTCCTTCTGGGGGATTTCCTGCACGAGGCCATACAGTTCGCTGGTGCTGGCCTGGTAGATGCGGGTCTTTTCCGTCAGCCCGAGGATGCGCACAGCCTCGAGGATGCGCAAGGTGCCCAGAGCATCGGAATTGGCCGTGTATTCCGGGCTTTCGAAACTCACGGCCACGTGGCTCTGGGCTCCGAGGTTGTAGATCTCATCCGGCTGGATCTGCTGAACGATCCGGATCAGGTTGGTGGAGTCCGTCAGATCTCCATAGTGAAGAACCAGTCGGGGGTCCCGTTCATGGGGATCCTGGTAGAGATGGTCGATCCTGTCGGTGTTGAAGCTGCTGGCCCGCCGCTTGATCCCATGGACCACATACCCTTTCTCCAGGAGCAACTCCGCCAGATAGGAACCGTCCTGGCCGGTGATCCCGGTGATCAGAGCCGTTTTGGTCATGGGATGTTCAGTTCATTCAAGGGTTGAACGGCCACGCCTTGGGCGCAGATGAAGGGGAGTCCCCCCCTGCTGCACCATGGACGGCATGGCGATTTGGGATCGCTGGGAGCTTAGCCGGAGGTTCCCGGGACGGCATCACCTCGCCGGTCGGACCGTTCCATGGGCGGGCAGGAGGAACACGGTGGGCCACCACCATGGGCGGAGCCGGATCGGCTCCAACAAAAAACATGAACCCATCCGAAAGGGACAGGTTCATGGAGGGTCAACAGGTTGGGATGGGAAATCGCGTTCAGTCGCGCCGTCCACCACCTTGAAGGGCGATGATGAGCCTGAGGATGAAGATGAAGAGATTGATATAGGTGAGATACATCCCTAGGGCGCCGGCCAGGTACTGGTCGTCCCTGTAGGTGCGGGGCATCGTGTAGAAGTCGACGAAGGCCGCTCCCACGAACAGCACGGTGCCGAATCCGGCGATCATCAGCTCGAAGCCATTGCCCCCGAAACCCGGGATGAAGATGCCGCCCACCAGCTGCACCACCATGGCGATCAGCAGGCCAACGATCCCGAGCCCGACCACGCCGCTGAGGGCTTGGCCGAGGTTGTCGCTCATGTTGCGTCCCACCACCGAGGCGATCACGAAGGTGATGCCTGTGGCCAGGGCCGCGGTGCCGATGGCACCGATGCCGGCGGTGCCGATGGCCATCGCCACGATGCCGCTCAGAGTGAAGCCGGTGATCAGGCTGTAGGTGGCCAGGATCGGCAGCGCGGTTCCGTTGTTGCCCTTCATCGCCGCGTTCTGGGCCACGAAGAACAGGATGAAGTTGCCGATCAACGCCACCCAGAACAGGGGCATGAAGATCGGGTTGCCGATCATCGCCAGGCCGCCGACAACACCGGCGGCGGTCAGCACCATGCCGCCGCCGACGTAGGGGAGGGCCTTGTTGACCACATTGGGTCCGATCAGGGCGCCCGCCTGGGCCTCACGGATCGCTTCCTGGAAATTGCTTCGGGCCGGCATGGCGCTGGCATTTCAAACTGAATCCATCTTGCCAGTGGCCCCAGGGATGCGGTGGGGGCTCCGGTTCGGATCTCCCCATGGGGCCCTGTCCTGCAGCCGGGCCTCAGGTGTCGCCGCCGGGCGGGGTGCGCGAACCGGGCCAGAGCCACACCGCCAGCAGCGCCACGCCCGTGCCGATGCAGGATTCCAGGAACCGCAGCAGGGCGTTCAGACCGGGACTGAGGGCCGGATCCAGACTGCCGGTGACCATGACGACGATCACCGTGATCGCCGCCAGACGGCCGTGGCTGGGCACGTTGATCGCCGCGCAGATCATCACCGTGGCGAAGATCGCCGCGGCCATCCCGAAGGGGTGAAAGGGCAGCAGCGTCAGGTACACCGCACTGGTGATGGCGCCGATCGCCGATCCCAGAATCCGCAGCGAGGCGGAGGAGGCCGCATCCTTGCTGGTCACCTGGGTCACGACGACGGCGGAGATCGCCGACCAGAGCCCGCCGATCTTGGGCAGATAGCCCGGAAACAGGCTCGTGAACCAGAAGCCCAGGGAGTAGGCCACCAGGGCGGCCACCGCGATCTGGGCCGGGATGCGCAGCCGCTCGGCGCTCTTCATGGTTCCGAGTTCATGGGTCCGACCGGGCAGGGGCGCCATCCGTCCGCTTCCGGGCTGGGGGGGGGGCCGGCGGGCGGGCATCGCGGCGGGCGTAGGCCTGCACCAGCCGCTGCACCAGCGGATGGCGCACCACGTCCGCATCGCTGAACCGGCAGATGGCCACACCCTCCACCCCCTGCAGCACCTGCTCCGCCTCCACCAGGCCGCTCAGCTGGCCCGGGGGCAGGTCGATCTGGGTGGTGTCACCGGTCACGACCATGCGGGAGTTCTCCCCCAGCCGGGTGAGCACCATGCGCATCTGGGCGCAGGTGGTGTTCTGGGCCTCATCGAGGATCACGAAGGCATCGGCCAGGGTGCGGCCGCGCATGAAGGCCAGGGGGGCCACCTCGATCACCCCCTTCTCCAGGAGCTGGGTGGTGCGCTCCTGACCCAGCAGCCCGTGGAGGGCGTCATAGAGGGGACGCAGATAGGGATCCACCTTCTGCTGCAGGTCGCCGGGCAGAAACCCCAGCCGTTCGCCCGCCTCCACCGCCGGCCGGGTGAGCACCAGCCGCTCCACCTTGCGCTCCTGCAGCATCCGCACGGCCAGGATCGTGGCCAGGAAGGTCTTGCCGGTGCCGGCGGGGCCGATGGCCAGGGTCAGGTCGTGGCGTTCGATCGCCTCGACATAGTTGTTCTGCCGGAGGGTGCGGGGCCGCAGGGGCCGTCCGGTGACGCTGGTGGCCAGCACCTGGAGCCCCATGCTGCGGTGCTGGTCGGAGCGACCGGTGTCCAGGGCCGTCAGGGCCGCCTGGATGTCCACCGGAGAGATGGGTTCCCCCCGTTGCCAGAGGGGTTCCAGCAGCTGGACCAGGGCCAGCAGGCGATCCACCTGGGCGGTGCGGCCCCGGATCTGCAGATCAAGGCCCCGCAGAACGAGCTGGGTGCCCGTGAGGGCTTCCAGTCTCCGCAGGGAGGCTCCGTCGATGCCGGCCAAGGCAACGGCGGCGCTGCCGTCAGGCAGGGCAAAGGTGGAGGTGAGCTCGCTCAGGCCTCGGTGGCGGCAGGTTCGGCGTCGGCAGCAGCGGCTGCGGCAGCAGCGGCCTCCTCAGCCAGCTTGGCGGCGGCGGCTTCCTTGGCGGCTTCCGCTTCCTTGATGGCGGCGGCAGCGGCGGCCTCGCGGGCTGCGGCCTGTTGGAGCTTGCCGACGGTTTCGGCCGGACGGACGGTCTTCTCGATCAGACCGCCCTTTTCCAGCAGGGTGCGAACGGTGTCCGTGGGCTGGGCTCCCTGGCCGAGACGCACGCGGATCGCCTCGGTGTCGAGGCGGGTTTCCTTGGTGCGGGGGTTGTAGAAGCCCAGCTCCTCAAGCGGACGGCCATCGCGGCGGGAGGTGCTGTTGGTGGCCACCAGACGGAAACTCGCTTCCCGTTTCTTGCCGAACCGCTTCAGCCGGAGCTTGATCATCTGGAAATGGTGCTCGAAATGCAGCCCCCAATCCTACAGGCCGGTTCACAGCTGACCGAACCCCTTGCGCTTCTTGGCCGGCTTGGGGGGTCTGGGAGGCTTGCCGCCGCCGCGGCCACCGGGGCCGCCCATCCCCGGCATGCCACCCATGCCCGGCATCCCCGGCATGCCGCCCATCCCGGGCATGCCTGGGAAGCCACCCATCCCAGGCATTCCTGGCATCCCCGGCATCCCGCCCCGCGTCATCTGCTGCATGAAGCCGCGCATCTTCTGGAAGTCGGCGAGCACCTTGTCCACATCCGCCGGGGTGTGGCCGCTGCCGGCGGCGATGCGGCGTCGGCGGGAGGGCTGGGAGGCGAGCAGTTCGGGCTGGCGTCGCTCGGCCTCGGTCATCGAGCCGATCATGGCCTCGATGCGCTTCAGCTGGCTCTCCCCCTGGCGGAGCATGCCGTCGTCGATCTTGTTCATCCCCGGGATCAGCTTCATCAGCCCGCCCAGGGAGCCCATGCGCTTGATCAGGCGCATCTGCTGCACGAAGTCGGAGAAATCGAAGCTGGCTTCCTGCAGCTTGCGCTGCATCTTCTCCACATCGGCCAGCTCCACCTCCTTGGTGGCCTTCTCCACCAGGGTGAGCACATCGCCCATGCCCAGGATCCGGCTGGCCATCCGCTCCGGGTGGAACGGCTGCAGCGCCTCCACCTTCTCGCCGGTGCCGATGAACTTGATCGGTGCGCCGCTCACCTTGCGGATCGAGAGCGCTGCCCCGCCGCGGGAATCCCCATCCAGCTTGGTGAGCACGGCGCCGGTGATCCCCACCTGCTCATGGAAGGCGCGGGTGAGTTCGGCCGCCTCCTGGCCGATCATCGAATCCACGACCAGCAGCACCTCATCCGGGGCCGCCGCCTCCCGAATCCGGACCATCTCCTCCATCATCGAGGTGTCGATCTGGAGCCGGCCGGCGGTGTCCACCAGGACGGTGTCGAAGCCCTCGTCCCGTCCCTTGGCCACGCCGGCGGCGGCGATCGCCTCGGGGGCGGCTTCACTTCCCAGGCTGAACACCTCCACGCCGATCTGGCGGCCCAGGGTCTGGAGCTGGTCGATGGCGGCCGGGCGGTAGACGTCGGCGGCCACCAGCAGGGCCCGCCGCCCCTGTTCCTTGAGGTGCAGGCCCAGCTTGGCGGTGGCGGTGGTCTTGCCGGCCCCCTGCAGGCCGGCCATCAGGATCACCGTGGGACCGTCCGTCGCCCGGGCCAGGGGGGCGTTGGCGCCACCCATCGTCTCGACGAGCTGCTGGTGCACCAGCTGGATGAACTGCTGGTCCGGGCTCACCCCCCGCACCACCTCGGCCCCCACGGCCTTGCGCCGCACCTCCTCGACGAACTCCTTCACCACCGGCAGGCTCACGTCGGCCTCCAGCAGGGCCCGTCTCACGTCCCGCAGGGCGCCCTCGACATTCGTTTCCGAGATGGCCGCCTGGCCGCGCAGTCCCTTGACCGCGTCTTCAAAGCGCTGGGAGAGTTCGTCGAACATCAGTTGAGGGATTGGGTGGCCGCCAGGCGCCAGCTGTCGCCGTCGCGTCCGAATACATAACCATTGCGCAGCTCCAACGGCGCCGTGGTTTCCACCACCGTCCCGTTCGCATCCAGGCGCCGGTCGCTGTAGCGGAGCCGGGCAACGGCGACGATGCGCCGCGGGCCGCTTTCCGAAAGGCTGAGGTCGATGATCTGCACGTCCAGCTGCTGGGTCTGGCCCCGGGCGACATCGCCGCGGCGCTCCCGGGCGAGCAGGGCCATCGGCCCTTCCCGGGCGATGCGATCCAGGTCCTTCGGGATCGGTTCTCCCGCCAGCACGCCGCTCTTCACCGCCAGCCAGTTCTCCAGCAGGCGCCGCACCTGGGCCGCATCAGGACGGCTCTCGGTGAGCGGCGTGATGGCCAGGCCGGCCGTCGGCCCGGGGGCGGGCGTCGGAGCGGGCGCAGGAGCGGGGGCCGGGGCCGAGATCGGCGGAGCCGGCGCCGGGGCCGGCGGTGGGGCGTTCTGGCGCTGGCGCAGCATCCAGGCGGCGGCCAGCAGCAGCACCAGGGCGGCGCCGCCCCCCATCAGCCAGGGCCTCGGGGGCAGCGGCCAGCGCAGGGGAACGTCGTCATCGAGCTCCCCGTCGTCATCGGAATCCGTTGCTCCGTCGGCCGCCGGGAGCGGTGCGACGTCGCCGGCGGTGCCCCCGCCGAAGGTCCAGGGCGCCGGGGGCGCGAGCGTTCCCTGGCCGAGGTCGTCGATCGGCGGGAAGGTGGAGGGTTGGGCCGGCTCGGCGGCCGCCGGGGTGGTCGCCGGGGAGGAGAGGTAGGAACGGCCCCTGCGCTGGTCTTCCCGTTCGACGTAGGCGACCACGTCCCGATCACTGAAGTAGGCCACCAGATCGGGTTCGGCCTCCAGGTCCCGGTAGCCCGGCAGCACATCCCGCACGAGCCAGTCGCTGCAGTAGGCGCAGAGCTGGCCCAGGGGATCGGCACTCTTGCCGGCCGCCCAGTCCTTCAGCTCCTGGCTGGCGCCCCTCTCGAAGCAGGTCCGTGCCGTATCGGCCTCCCCCAGCAGCAGATGCAGGTTGGCGAGCAGCGGTTCGATCCCCTCCCGGCCGCTGCGCTGCAGACGGTGCCGGGCCTCGGCGATCCGCTCCGGCTTGCGCTGGGCGAACCCGGAGGCCGTCAGGGCGATGGTGGCCAGGAAGTCGGCCGCGTCGGAGCCGCTGGCCGCCCAGCGGCTGAACAGATCCACCTGCTCCTGCACCGTCAGGAAGGCGCGGATCTGGTGGAAGAACGGCTGGAAGTCCTGGCTGGGGAACTGGGGATCGCCATCCCCCTCAAGGCCCCCGCGCCGCTGCACCAGCTGCTCGAGCAGCGCCAGTCCCTCCTGCCGTTCGCCGTCGGCGACCAGATCCCTGCTCAGCAGGTCGAGCACCCGGTAGGGCGTGAGGTGTTCCAGCTGGGAATGCAGGCTCTCCCTGAGGTCGGGTTGGCGGCCGAGGCGTTGCAGCAGCTGCAGACCCTGCTGCAGGGTGCGGGCCGCGGCTTCGAAGCGGCGCTGCTCCTCCAGTTCGCTGGCGGCCGCCAGGCAGGCCAGTCCCGCCAGCAGCGTGAGATCGGCTTCGCGGCCACCGCCGAGGGTGGGTGACTGGGGGGGCTGCAGCAGGCGACTCGCCAGTTCGAAGGCCTCCAGGGGCTGGCCCCCCTCCATCAGCAGCAGCAGCCCGCCCACCTGGCGGGTGCTGGCGATCTCCAGGGCCGGCTGCAGGCTGCCGTCGTTGTCGGCCAGGCTGGTCAGCTCCGCTTCGTAGGCGGCGCGCCGATCGGCATCACAGAGCAGGTCGGCGCTGGCCCGGAGCAGCTCCGCCCGCGCCTGCAGGGTTTCGGCGCTGAACCCTCCGTGGGGCAGCCGGTCCAGCCGGGACTGGAGGGTGCGCAGGACCCCCTGGGCATCGGCGGACGGAGGCACGCCCAGCAAGCGGAAATGATCGATCGGCAGGTCCAATCCGATGATGACGCTGGGGCGCGACTGTAGTCAGAGGCAGTGGTTTTGACTGTCATCAGGGAACGGACCCCGTACAGTCAGGGCAACGAATCGCATCGCTTTCCTGCCATGACTCAGGAATTGACCGCGGCGCGGGCCGCCCGGCCCTCCAGCCCTGGGCCCGCCGCGTCGTCCGAGGAGGCCGGCAGCCACGCGTTGCGCTTGGAGGGTCTGTATCCGGCCGAGCGGGCCAGTGTGAGCCGGGACGAGGGCCTGATGCTCTACCGGGACATGACCCTGGGGCGTCGCTTTGAGGACAAGTGCGCCGAGATGTACTACCGGGGCAAGATGTTCGGTTTCGTACATCTCTATAACGGTCAGGAAGCCGTCTCCACCGGGGTGATCCGGGCGATGCGGCTGCAGCACGACTGGTTCTGCAGCACCTACCGCGACCACGTGCATGCCCTCAGCTGCGGTGTGCCGGCCCGGGAGGTGATGAGCGAGCTGTTCGGCAAGGCCACCGGCTGCAGCAAGGGCCGTGGGGGGTCCATGCACCTGTTCTCCCGGGAGCACCATCTGCTCGGTGGCTATGCCTTCATCGGTGAGGGGATCCCGGTGGCCCTGGGGGCGGCCTTCACGAGCCGCTACAAGCGTGATGCCCTCGGCCAGGCCGACAGCGATGCCGTCACCGCCGCCTTCTTCGGGGATGGCACCTGCAACATCGGCCAGTTCTACGAATGCCTGAACATGGCCTCGCTGTGGAAGCTGCCGATCCTGTTCGTGGTGGAGAACAACCGCTGGGCCATCGGCATGGACCACAACCGGGCCACCAGCGAGCCCGAGATCTGGCGCAAGGCGGCGGGATTCGGCATGGTCGGCGAGGAAGTCGACGGCATGGATGTGCTGGCCGTGCGGGCTGCGGCCCAGCGGGCCATCGCGCGGGCCCGGGCGGGGGAAGGCCCCACCCTGCTGGAGTGCCTCACCTACCGGTTCCGGGGCCATTCCCTGGCGGATCCCGACGAGCTCCGTGAAGCGGCCGAGAAGGAATTCTGGGCCAAGCGTGATCCCATCAAGCAATTGGCGCTCCGCCTGACGGACATGGGCCTGGCCACCGCCGAGGAGCTCAAGGCGATCGAGAAGGAAATCGATGCCGAAGTGGCCGACTGTGTGGAGTTCGCCCTCGCCGCGCCCGAGCCCGACGGCAGTGAACTCACCCGCTACATCTGGGCCGACGACTGAATCAGGCGGGGGCATGGAGTTCTCCTGATCCCTCTCCTGTCCAATGCCCGGAAGTCTGCAGGTCTGATGGCCAAACGTGTCCTTGTCACCTTCACCGACAGCCGTATGAAGACGGCCCGGCGACGATTATGTCGTCAGGCCAGGGAGATGCAGGTCTATACGGAGATTGTCGGGGCTTCGGAGCTGGATCTCAGTGCCGATTTTCGGCAGCGGTTCGGGACATATCTGACCTCTGACCATCGGGGCTTCGGCTATTACGCCTGGAAGCCCCAGATCGTGCTGCAGACCCTCGAGCGCCTGCAGGATGGTGACCAGGTGCATTGGATCGACTCCGGCTGTCACCTCAATCCCGCCGGACGAGAGCGGCTTCGGGAGCTGTTCGCGATGACGGCGGAGGCGCCTTCAGGCCTCCAGGGTTTTGAATGCCTGCCGCCCAATGGATCCTTGGTGTACATGGGGCGGCAGTTCCCCAATCAGGGGGAAAGCCACTGGACCAAGGGAGACCTGCTGGATCGGCTGGGGGTTCGGGACCGGCCGGACATCACCACCACCCAGCAGCTGGGGGCCACCACCTTCTTCGTGCGCAAGTGTCCCGCCTCCATGGACTTCATGCGCCAGTGGATCCGGGTGTTCAGCGAGGACTTCTCCATGATCGACGATTCACCATCGCGGTCGCCCAACCTGGAGGGCTTCATTGAGCACCGTCACGACCAATCGATCTATTCGATCCTCGGCAAGTTGCTGCCGATCTCGACGACCTCCGTGTTCGAATTCTGGTTTCCGCGGGCCGATAATTGCTGGCTCCCGGACTGGGAGATGGTCGGCGATTCCCCGATCCAGATCCGCCGTGACCGTGGCCTGAAGGGCGAGAGTCGCTGGAAGATCGCCAAGCTCCAGGCCAAGGGCAGGCTGAAGCGACTCCTGGCCGGTTGGCGGCCGCACTGAGACCCTGGCCGATCAGGCCAGAGGGGTCGAGCGGGTGGAGAGGCTGCGCAGCTTGCGCAGGGCCTTGAGTTCGATCTGGCGGACCCTTTCGCGCGACACATCCAGCTGTCGGCCGATCTCGGCCAGGGTGTGACGCTCCATGCCGTCGAGGCCGAAGCGCAGGGCCAGAACCTCCTTCTCCTGGGCGGAGAGGTGGCCCATCAGCTGGGCCAGCTGTTCCTGATGCATGCCCCGTTCGATGCGGTCGAGGGGTTCCTCGGCGGAGCCATCGGCGATCAGATCGCCCAGGAAGCTGCGACCATCCTCGGCATGGATGGGGGCATCCAGGCTGGAAATGGTCAGGGCCTGGCGCAGCAGGGAGTCGAGTTCCTCGACGGGAATGGCCATCGCCTCGGAGATCTCGCGACGGCTGGGCATGGCGCCAAGCTTGTGGGCCAGCTCCAGGCTGACCTTGCGGATCGTGGTGAGCCGTTCGCTGAGGTGCACCGGCAACCGGATGGCCCTGGACTGGCAGGCAATGGCCCGCGTCATGCTCTGACGGATCCACCAGAAGGCATAGGTGGAGAACTTGTAGCCGCGGGTGGGGTCGAACTTCTCGACGGCGCGCTCGAGGCCGAGGGAGCCCTCCTGAATCAGATCCAGCAGCTCCAGGCCCTTGCCCTGATACTTCTTCGCCACGCTCACCACCAGACGAAGATTGGCGCGCATCATCCGCTCCTTGGAGCGTCGGCCGATCTTGATCGTCTTGTTCTCCTGGACGGAGTAGCCGCTTCTGGACTCTTCCACCAGGTGCATCATCGCCTGCACCTGGTTGCCGAGCTCGATCTCTTCGGCAGGTGTGAGCAGCGGCTCTCTGCCGATCGAGGTGAGATACCAGGTGATGGAATCACTCCCTCTGCGGCTGGAGCTCTCCCTTCTCGTCGCGACGGCAGAGGCGGTCATAGGAAGGGGCGAAGTGGCGCCATTGAAAGAGTTATCGGATTATCCACCCACTGGCAAGGTCAGAAAGTGTCTGGAATAACTTTTAAGCATTTACATGTGAAACCACACACAATCGCCTTTCTTTAGCGATTGACTTCGTTTGCATGAGCAAAGGGCTAAATTCTGGCTGGATGTAACGGAGAGCGGCGAGCCTTGCCAGATCAGGAAGTGGCCGTGCTGCCCTTAATCTTTCTGGTCAGGATGTCCAACCCCCGACTCCATCTGCCGCTGCCACTTCTCGCTGGGCCAGGGCTTCGGCCACCGCGAGCGGCGTGACGCCCCCGGCGCCCCTGCGGTCATGGCAGTGGAGACCGGCGAGGGCATGGTCGAGGGCGGCGGCCGCCAGCCAGGCCCCATCGGCGCCGGCCGCGGGCCCGGGCCCCTCGAGGGCGGCGGCCAGCGCCATGGCCCCCCGCCCCGCGGCGTAGCCCGCGAGCACATCGCCGAGCCCGGCCCTGGCGGCGTCCGGGCAGGCCTGGAGCAGTTGCCAGCGGCGTCCGTCAGGGGTCGCCACGACGCTGCGGGCTCCCTTGAGCAGCACACTGGCGCCGCAGCGTCGGGCCGCCGCCAGGGCCGCCTCCGGCCGGGGCTGGGGGGCCAGATCGGGAAACAATCGCCCGAACTCCCCCGCGTGGGGGGTGATCCAGGTGGGACCCCGGCGCCCCTGGAGCCAGTCGGCCCCCATCGCCGCCAGGCGGTTGAGACCATCCGCATCAAGCACCAGCAGCCCTGCGAAGTCCGCCAGCTCCTGCCAGCGCTGCCGTTCCCGCTCTTCGATCGCCGCCGCCACCGGCTCGGCGGCGCTGGCCAGACCCCCCAGTCCCGGACCCAGCAGCACCGCATCCAGCCGATCCAGCCAGCCCTCGGCCAGATCCCCCAGGGCCAGGCCGCCGGCGGGGGTGGCGCCCAGCCCAGGTTCCAGCACCACGTGGGGATGGACCTGCCACAGCTGGGGGGCGATCTCCCGTGGCGGAGCGGCCCGCAGGCTGCCGCATCCCGATGCCGTGGCCCCCGCCAGGGCCAGGTGGGCGGCGCCCCTGAACCGGCGGCTGCCGGCAAGGACCAGCAGCCGTCCCCGTCCGTACTTCCCGGCGGCCGGATCCGGCTGGGGCCAGGGGGCCGACGCCCGGTCTGCGGTCGTCAGGCCCAGCAGCGGATCAGCGCACGGCTGGCCCCGGAGGACGGGCGGCAGCCCGAGGCAGATGCGCTCCAGCTGTCCCACCCAGCGCAGGGCGGCATCCTGCACCAGGCCCCGCTTGATCAGCCCGATGCAGTAGGTGGTGGAGGCGGTGGCCGCCACCGCCCCGAGCAGGGCGCCGTCATCCGCCTCCAGTCCGGTGGGAACGTCGATGGCCACCAGGGCGCCAGGGCGTTGCCTCTGGCGATTCCACAGCAGGGTTTCGATGGCGGCCCCGGCCGGGCGGCGTTGGCCGATGCCGAAGAGGGCATCCACCCAGAGGGCGGGGTCGGCGGGGTCCGGAGGCGCCTCCAGCAGGGGCAGGCCCAGCCAGCGGGCATGGCGCAGATGGGCCTCGGTGAGGGGGCGGAGACGCTCGAAGGGGCACCAGATCCGCACCCGGCCCCCCGCCAGATGCCATTCCCTGGCCACCACCAGCCCATCACCGCCGTTGTGTCCCGGCCCCACCAGCACCAGCAGGCCGTCGTGGCGATCCTGGCCCGGCCGCTGCCGCAGCCGGCGGCTCACCGCCAGGGCCGCCTTCTCCATCAGGGCCTCCACCGGCAGGCCGCTGTCGAACAGCTCCTGCTCGATGGCCGCCATCGTGGAGCCGCTCACCAGGACGTGGTCGGCATCCAGCGGCGGCCAGGGGGCGGGCATCGGCCGGAAGTCCACGTCGGCCTGGGCAGTGCTCTCCCATGATGGAGGGATCCGTTCCTTCCACCCACCGGGATCCTTGCGCCCCGCCCCCGCCACCACCGCCGCCCCGACCGACCCTGGCACCGTTCCCTCCTCCCCCGAGGTGGCCGCGGTGCTGGCGCGGCTGGGCGCCTGGCCTGGCGAGCGGCGGGTGGCCGTGGGGCTGTCCGGCGGTGTGGACAGCTCCCTGACCGCGGCCCTGCTGGTGGCCGCCGGCTGGGAGGTGGAGGGGCTCACCCTGTGGCTGATGAGCGGCAAGGGCTCCTGCTGCGCCGAGGGCCTGGTGGATGCGGCCGGCATCTGCGACCAGCTGGGGGTGCCCCACCACGTGGTCGACAGCCGGGCCCGCTTCCAGGAGCAGATCGTCGGGTTTCTGGTGGAGGGCTACGGCGAGGGCCTCACACCCCTGCCCTGCTCCCGCTGCAACCGGGCCGTCAAGTTCGGACCGATGCTGGCTTGGGCCGAGACGGAACGCGGACTCAGCCGTCTGGCCACCGGCCACTACGCCCGGCAACGGCCCGCTGGCGCCGCCGAGGGCCAGCCCCTGCCAGGGGACGGGACCGGCCGCCACCAGCTGTTGCGGGGCCTGGATCCCCTCAAGGACCAGAGCTATTTCCTTTACGACCTGCCCCAGGCGGTGCTGGGCCGACTGGTGTTTCCCCTGGGTGAGCTCACCAAGGAGGCGACCCGCGCCGAGGCCGCCCGCCTCGGCCTGCGCACCGCCGAGAAGCCCGAAAGCCAGGACCTGTGCCTGGCCGACCACCACGGCTCGATGCGGGCGTTCCTCGATGCCTACCTGCCGCCGCGCCAGGGGGAGATCGTGCTGGCCGACGGCACCGTGCTCGGCTCCCACGACGGCATCGAGCATTTCACCATCGGCCAACGCAAGGGGCTGGGGGTGGCGTGGAGCGAACCCCTCCATGTGGTGCGCCTGGATGGCGCCATGAACCGGGTGGTGGTGGCCCCCCGCCCGGAGGCGACCCGCCGGGACTGCGTGGTCGGCGCCATCAACTGGGTGTCGATCGCCCCGCCGGACCAGCCGATCGCGGTGGAGGTGCAGGTGCGCTACCGGAGCCTGCCGGAGCCCGCCCTGCTGACCCCCCTGCCGGAGACGGCCGCCGACCACGCCGCCGAACGGCCCCACCGGGCCAGGCTCGACTTCGCCGAGCCCCAGTTTTCGGTGGCTCCGGGCCAGGCGGCGGTGTTTTACAGCGGTGAGGTGCTGCTCGGCGGCGGATTGATTCAGGCCGCCGGCTGACGGGTTTCGCTGCGGAACCGGTTCATCGCCGATTCGATCACGACGTGCATGTCCATGTACTTGTACTCGGAGAGCCGGCCCCCGAAGATCACGTTGTCGGTGGCGTGGGCCAGCTCCTGGTAACGCCGATACAACGCTTGGTTGGCAGGGTCGTTGACCGGGTAGTAGGGGATGGCTTCACCGCTGCAGGCCTTGGGATACTCCCTGGTGATCACCGTCACCGGGGAGGTTGAACCCTCGAAGTGTTTGTGCTCGATGATGCGGGTGAAGGGCTCGCTGGTGTCGCAGTAGTTGACGACGGCATTCCCCTGGAAATTCTCGATCTCTTCGATGCTGTTCTCGAAGTCCAGGGAGCGGTACTCCAGCCGGCCAAGCGCGTCGTTGAAAAACTGGTCGATGCAACCGGTGTACACCACCTTCCGGGCCAGGGACGTCAACTGGGGCCGGTCGTCGAGGAAATCGACGTTCAGGCGGACCTCGATGCCCTCCAGCATGGCCTCAAACAGAGCCGTGTAACCGCCGATGGGGATGCCCTGGTAGCGGTCGGTGAAGTAGTTGTTGTCGTAGGTGAAGCGGAGTGGCAGGCGCTTGATGATGAAGGCCGGCAGCTCACGGGGGTCCTTGCCCCATTGCTTGCGGGTGTAGTCGCGAATCAGGGCCTCGTAGATGTCCTTGCCCACCAGGGAAAGGGCCTGCTCTTCCAGGTTGGTCGGCTCTCCGGTGAATCGCTGGGCTTCGATTTTCTGTCGGGCTTCGGCGGGCGTGCGGGTTTGCCAGAGCTCATAGAACGTGTTCATGTTGAAGGGAAGCGAATAGAGCTTCCCCCCTGAGATCGCTTTGGGCGAGTTGATGTAGTTGTTGAACTCGGCGAACCGATTCACAAAGCTCCAGACGGCCTTGTTGCTGGTGTGAAAGATGTGGGCGCCATAGCGATGGACGTTGATGCCTTCCTGCTTCTCCGTATAGCAGTTGCCACCGATGTGTGGTCGGCGATCGATGATCAGGCAGCGTTTGCCCGCATCGGTGGCCAGCCGGGCGAAGGTGGCCCCAAACAGTCCGCAGCCAACGATCAGGTAGTCGTAGGCGGGCGTGTCGGTCTCGCTGCGCGAGGCTGAATCATTGGATGTCACTGATCAGCGAAAATCCTTCAGGTCGACGGGCAGAAGGTTTTCGATCGATTGCTGGATTTCCGGTGGTTCCTGCATGCCGTAGGTGGCGAAAATGTTGATGCCGCTGCTGGTGCATTTCCTGCAGAGATCACTGGCATAGCGCTGGGTCTGCATCACCTTGTAGGGCGTGTCGAGATAGTTGGCGATCGAGGGGGCCGAAGGGGACTGCACGCAGCAGACGGAGAAGTTTCCCTCGTGATCCAGGCAGACCTGGGATTCGCGCATGAAGCAATTCTGGGATCGGTGGTTGCCGATGGCCTGCTGCACGAGCTGGGGGCTGTAATAGATGTACTCCAGTTCCGGTGGGATCTTCTCCAGACCATCAAACATCTTGTCGATGGGCATGTAGTAGGCGTGGTAGGGGGAGAACTTCATCCCCAGCTTGTCGCAGAAGTGCTTGAAGAGATGCACTTCGTGCTGGTTTTCCTTGTGCACCAGGTAGCGCACATCAATGTTTTTGTAGCACTCCCAGTCGCCTAGGGTCTCCGAGATGCGGATCAGGTTGGCGAGGACAGGTTCGATCCGCCCCCCTTTGTGATTGATCTGATAGGTGCGCTGGGTGAAGCCGGACACCGTGATGGTGAAGTTCCACAGATGCAGCGGTTTGAGCAGCGACCAGTCGTAGTCGTAGTTGAGGTTGGAAGAGATCCCGCAGGGAACGCCATGGCCCTCGGCGCAGGCAATCAACTCATGGAGCTTGGAGTGCAGGGTCGGCTCTGTCCAGTTGTAAAGGCCGAACCGGCAGTTGCCATCGGTGTCCGCCTTCGCCTTGAGGCAGATCTTTTCGAACAGCTCAATCGGCATCTCCGTCAGCTTCTGGCCGATGCTGTTGGTGTACTCGGGCATGCCGACGGGGCAGGCCGTGCAACGGAGGTTGCAGCCACTCACCACATCCACCCAGAATTCAATGACTTTCTGACCGGGAGGTTGAGGGGAGTATTCAGGCCACAGGAAACGCTTGACCGCCGATTGCACGTTGCTGGGAACAGCGCGCTTCAGGACTGTTGGCAGGGCCATCTAGTTCTCTACCCGAGCGATTTATGTCTTGACATGGTAGCTCCTGCACGCTGACATTGAAGTCCCCAGGGTTTCCGTTCCACGATGTCGCCTGGACGACGGGGCGGGACAGGACGGTCAGCCCGTGCTGCCGCTGCCTGAGCTGGCTCCGGCGCCAAGGCGTCGCCCCAGCGCCCGGAGCATCCGTTGGCACCGTCGCCACCAGCAGCTGATCGGGGGAGGGGTCAGCCATTGCCCCAGCCGATCGAGCCGCCGACCCCAGACCACCCGCCGGTGCTGGGCGCGCCTGTCCCGCCGGCAGAGCGCCAGCTGGGCGGCCGACGGCCCCCGGTAGGCCGGCAGGTCCAGCTGGCGGGCCAGTTCGGCGGTGGCCTCCCGCCAGAAGTGGGTCGCTTCGAGCCGCACCTGCCAGCACTCCCGGATCGACGCCACGCTCAGCAGGGTGTCGGGGGAGAAGCGCTCCACCTCGAGCAGACCCGGCAGCCCGAAGGGATTGGTGCCCATCTCGCTGATGACCAGACACCCATGCAGGGGCGCCTGCCACATCCGGCCGGAGAGGGTGGTGCCCCGTTGGTAGGGATACATCAGGCCGTAGCAGCAGTAGGCCTCCGCCAGCCGCCGGTTCGCCTCCAGATAACTGAGCCCGTGGGTGCGCAGGCCGAGCCTGTCCCAGTGGCCCCCATGGACCTCCACCAGCCCCCTGCGGGCGAGATGGGCCAGATCCTGCTGGTAATGGTCGTCGCCCATCGGCTTGAAGTTGGCGATGTGCAGGGGCCTGCCGGCCCGTTTGCGGAACGGAAGCTGCTGCCAGAACTCCGGAATTACGGGCAGATACCCCCGCACCCAATGGACTCCCTCCGGTTGTGGGGCCGGCTGGAGCAGGGAAATCAGCCGAATCTCGCGGGCGTGGGGAAAGCAGGCCCGCCAGTCGACCTTGAGCTCCTTCACGTAGTCATAGACATGGACGGTCCCGCGGAAGTCCCGGTGGGTCAGGCCGGGGTCGCCCCGCAGGATCACCAGCAGCTCCAGCTCCGAGCCGTCCCACCGGCGGACCAGCGAAAAGCCGGCCGCCAGATAGAACAGCCGCACGTTCCAGATCACATCGAGATCCTGGAAATCGATCGACAGGATGTGGCACCGGCGGGGGGGGCTCACAGGGGCTACCAGTAGGGATCGCTGGCCAGGCTCACGGTCAGCCGTCCGCTTGTGCTCGCCGGCACGGTGGCGATGCAGGCCCGCACCATCCGTCCGTTGACCTCGATCTCACAGGCACCGCAGCTGCCCCCCAGGCAGCCGGTGGGGATCACCACCGCGGCCTGGCGTGCGGCCTCCAGCCAGTCCTGGCCGGGGATGGCAGGGGTGGTCCGCCCGTCCGGCCAAGTGACGGTGATGACAGGACGGGCGAGGCCGATGGGTCTGGACTGGCGTTGCTGCGAATCTAGGGGCTTCGCAGCGATCAGGGGTGCGGCCTCTGGCGGCGATCTGCGGAAGCGGGCTGGTCCCAGGCCTCAGAGGCCCTGCTTGAATTCCGTGATCTTGCCCTTCCCGTCAACATTGCAGTAGCCGCTGATCTTCTTGCCGCGGACCTCCCAGTTGAAGCTGAGGCCATATTTCTGGACGTCAGCCAAGGATGTGTTGCCTTCGTCGATGCTCTTCTGTTCGGTTGCACCCAGATTCACGACAGCATCCGAATTGGGAACATCGAATTGCTCCACAACCCGCATCTTGCAGGCTCGTCCCCACTTGGAGCTCAGGCCTGAAACGGTCTGTGCATCGGCGCTCGGAACAAACACGCCGTAGCCAGTCAAGACCAGGCCGAGGGCGGCGGCGGCGCTGAGAATATGGCGCCCACTCGTGCGCAGATCAGCACGCAGATATTTGCGAGGAGTCATGGTGTTCGGCTTCGCCGATGGGATAACTCCAGTGTGATCTTGGATCGTCATATGGGGAACAAACGCCAAGGTTGGATGGCCGGAACTGATAGGAACCGTTGCACTTCAGCCGGCAAATGTAAGCCAAACGCAACGATTCTGAGCCAGGCTGATTGGATGATGGCGACGTTCACTGTCCCTTCATTCAGATCAGGGCATGAGCGCAGCCTTGGGACGTCTGACGGCCACCTGGCCGGCACTCAATCGACCGGTCCGGACAGCAGGGGCGACAGGTCGATGTGGGCCTCGAAGGCGTCGGCGAGGCGGTCGAGCAGGGCGTCCCGGTGGCGGGCGTGGTGGGGCTGGTTCTCCTCCAGGGGCGGCAGCTGGCGCCGTTGGCGCAGCTGGTTGAGCCAGCGTCGGCGCCAGGGGCCGTTCTCGAAGATGCCATGCAGATAGGTGCCGGCCACCAGGCCCCCCTGGCTCCCCGAGGCCGCCCACCAGCCCAGCTGGTGGTCCTCGGCCAGGGGGGCGCAGCCCGCCGGGCCCGTCCGCTCGCTGCGGCCCTGGTGAAGTTCGAACCCCTCCACCGGCGGCGGTTCGCCCGGCCCCGGGGGCCAGAGGGCCCGGCTCTGCCGTTGCCGCAGGGCCTTGCCGCCGGCGAACACGGTGCGCAGGGGCAGCAGGCCCAGACCGGCCACCCGGTCCCCGGCCCGGCCCCCCTCCAGTCCCTCGGGGTCGTGCAGCTCCTGGCCCAGCATCTGCAGACCGCCGCAGAGGGCGAACAGTTGTCCCCCCTGGGCCACATAGGTCTGCAACGCGTCCGCCAGGCCGCTGCTGCGGAGGCTCGCCAGGTCCCGCAGGGTCTGCTTGCTGCCGGGCAGGATCACCGCGTCAGGCTGGCCCAGCGGCTCCCCCGGGCGCCGCCACTGCAGCTGCACGCTGCCCTCCGCCTCGAGCGGATCGAGATCGGAGAAGTTGCTCAGGGAGGGCAGCCGCAGCACGGCGATGCGCAGCTCGCTGCGGGAATTGCGGCTGCCCCGCTCCAGCAGATCGAGGGAGTCCTCCGGTGGGAACAGCTCATCGAGCCAGGGCATCACCCCCAGCACGGGCAGGCCGGTCTCCTGCTCCAGCCAGTCGCGACCGGCATCGAACAGGGACCGGCGGCCGCGGAAACGGTTGATCAGCAGGCCGCCGATCAGGGGCCGCTCCACGGGCCGCAGCAGGGCCAGGGTGCCGATGATCTGGGCGAAGACGCCACCCCGTTCGATGTCCGCCACCAGCAGGCAGCGGGCCCGCAGGTACTGGGCCAGCCGCAGGTTGGTCAGGTCCCGGGCCTGCAGGTTCACCTCCACCGGACTGCCGGCCCCCTCCAGCACCAGCCGGCCGCCCGGGTGGGCGGCCTGGAGCTCGGCCAGGCCGGCGCGGATCGCCGCCCAGCCGGGCCGGAACCAGTCGCGGTAGTAGTGCTCCGCCCGCGCGGTGCCCACCGAGCGGCCCAGGTGGATCACCTCGCTGGTGCTGTCGCCCCGGGGCTTGAGCAGCACCGGATTCATCGCCGTCCGCGGTTCCAGGCCCGCCGCCCAGGCCTGCAGGGCCTGGGAGTAGGCCATTTCCCCGCCCTGCTGGTCGACCCAGGCGTTGAGGCTCATGTTCTGCCCCTTGAAGGGCAGGGGCTGCTCCCCCCGCCGCCGCAGCACGCGGCAGAGGGCGGCGGTCATCAGGGATTTTCCGGCGCCGCTGCTGGTGCCCAGCACCCTCAGCGGCCGCAGGGAGGTGGGGTGGGGGCGGGTCAAAGGCGGGGGCGGTGGCGGCGCAGCGCCTCCAGGATCCGCTCCCGCCGTCCCGCCCGGGGAATCTCGCTGGGCCAGCGCTGCAGCAGCTGGCGCCCCATGGGCGTCAGCCGTACCCGTTCGGTGAGTCCCTGGCCGTCAACTTCCCGCCTCAGCACCCCCAGCCGGATCAGCCAGAGGAAATGGTCTTCGGCCCGTTCGCTGCTGAGCGGCAGGAAGGTGAGGGGGGACGCGGTGCCGCTCGGCCGGGCGAGCTCCTCGCTGCTGAGGGCCTGGCCCTGCACCGCCTCGTAGAAGCGACGGCGGAAGGGAAGGCAGCGGAGCGATAGGGCGGCCCTTGCCAGCGAAAGGGACTCGGTGTCGACCTGTGCCATCGACCCATTCTCCCCAATCGACGGGCAGGCTGGAGGCCCAGACCGGTCTTCACCATGCTGCTGCTGGCTTCCGCTTCCCCGGCCCGGCGTCGCCTGCTGGAGCAGGCCGGCGTGCCCCATCGGGTCCAGGTGAGCGGGGTGGATGAGGAGGCCATCCAGGAACTGGATCCGCTGCGGCTGGTGCAACGGCTGGCCCTTGCCAAGGCGGAGGCCGTCGCGGGCACGCTGGGATCCGAGGCCCTGTGGCCGCCCATGGGGGTGCTGGGCTGCGACTCCCTGCTGGTGGTGCAGGGGGAGGTGTGGGGCAAGCCGCGGGATGCCGCCGAGGCGGTGGCCCGCTGGCGGCGCATGGCCGGTGGCTGGGGCGATCTGCACACCGGCCATGCCCTGGTGAGGCGACCCGGGCCCGTGGGCAGCCCCACCCCCCGGCAGGCGGTGGTGACCACCCGGGTGCACTTCGCCGCCCTCAACGCCGGGGAGATCGAGGCCTATGTGGCCAGTGGGGAGCCCCTGGCCTGCGCCGGTGGCTTCGCCCTTGAGGGTCGCGGCGGCCTGGTGGTGGAGCGGCTGGAGGGCTGTGTCAGCAACGTCATCGGGCTCAGCCTGCCGCTGCTGCGGCGCTGGCTTGACCCCGGGGTGCCGGCTCATGGGGCGCCGTGATGGGCGCGGATTCGACGCAGCCAGCTGGCCATGGACATGGCCTCAAGCACGCGGCGGCGCCGGACGGGATCCTCGAACTGGGGCCGCAATGCTTCGAGCCAGTCCTGCAGCCGGGCGGGATCCAGACTCCGGGCGTCCCAGCTCTCGATGTAGGCCACCGGTAGGTCGGCGTAGGCGGCGGTGGTGGAATTCCTTTCGATGATCGGGATCGCACCGGCCAGCAGGGCCGTGAAAGCCTTCGGGGAGGGGTCCAGTCCGCCGCCACCGACGCAGAGGACAAAGGGATAGGTCTTGAGGGTGGGGAAGAACGCGTTGTAGGGAATCTGCTCAAGAACATCAACGAAGTCATGCCAGTTCTCTTTTGCCAGCTGAGAGACCTTCTTTCTGTTCTCCCATTGCGGTCCCTCGCGGACATAATGGGCGCACAAAACCTTGAGGGGCCGGGCCCGCAGGTCGATCGGCGCCGCTTCTGCGATGGTCCGCTGGTAATGCGTATGACCATCACTGTTGATGCAGCCCAGCGGAATCGGGGTGACCCCGGCCAGGGGCGTGTCGAGGTTTTCGGCGTACCAATGCAGCAGCCTGGGATCATCCAGGAGATTGAGCAGGCGCTCCTGAAGCCCTGAGACGATGTAATCAGGGAATCGCTGATCCACCTGCTGGGGCAGGGTGGTGTCGGCATCGCCCGTGAGCAGGACGAAGCGGGCCGAGGCCGGAATCAGGGGAAGATAGTGGTCAAGGAACAGCGTCAGGCATTCCGGAATCGCCTTGACATACATCAGCTTGGGTGGTCGGCCGCGATGCCCGCTGAAGCCATATTTTGTCAGGCTCCAGTCAGCCCAGTGGGCCAGCGAAGGGATGGTGGCCGTCACCATCCGCGTGTTCAGAACCAGGCCTTCGGCGTTGGGATTCTGACGCCGCAGCGAAGAGCCGGTGGCTGAGAACTTGCGCCGATTGATGTGCTTCTCGATCGCCTGGGCCCGACGCTGGATCTTCGGCTCCAGCAGCGTCCTGAGGGTGCGCGGTGAGCGATGAACCTTGCCGTAAATCCTCCTCCACAGGCCCAGGTCCTCTGTTCGGGCAGGATCACCCCCCATCCGATCGTCCTGCCACACCGATGCAGAACCATGCTAGGCAGCCTGGGAATGGCCGCCGAAAGAAAAAAGCCCCCGCCCGTGGGCGGAGGCTGAAGGAAAGACGAATCGGAAGGGAACCACGGATTGGTTCCCCGATCGCCATCAGTCGAGATCCGGCATGGCCAGGGTGGGCTCGGCCTGACGGTCGATGCCCTTCTCGAAACCGGCGGCGGCGGCACGGGCCCGGCCCGCATGCCACAGGTGACCGACCAGGAAGAAGAAGGCCAGCACGAACTGCGTGGAGGCCAGCCACTGGCGGATGTTGACGAAGTTCACCGAGTTGGGCTCGGTGATGATGCCGCCCACGGAATTGAGGGAGGCGTTGGGGGCGTGGGTCATGTACTCAGCCGCCCGACGCACCTGCCAGGGCTGGATGTCGTTCTGGAGCTTGTCGAGGCTCAGACCGTTGGGACCCCGGAGGGGCTCCAGCCAGGGACCGCGGAAGTCCCAGAAGCGCATGGTCTCACCACCGAAGATGATCTCGCCGGTGGGGGAGCGCATCAGGTACTTGCCCAGGCCGGTGGGGCCCATGGCGGAACCGATGTTGGCGCCCATGCGCTGGTCGCGCACCAGGAAGGTGAAGCTCTGGGCCTGGGAGGCTTCGGCGTTGGTGGGGCCGTAGAACTCCGAGGGATAGGCAGTGTTGTTGAACCAGATGTAGGCCGAGGCGATGAAGCTCATGAAGCTCAGGGCGCCGAGGCTGTAGCTCAGGTAGGCCTCACCGTTCCAGATGAAGGCGCGACGCACCCAGCCGAAGGGCTTGGTGATGACGTGCCAGATGCCACCGAAGATGCAGATCAGGCCGATCCAGATGTGGCCACCGATGATGTCCTCCATCGAGTCGACACCGATGATCCAGCCCTCGCCACCGAAGGGAGCGCGGGTCAGGTAGCCGAAGATCACCCCGGGGCTGAGGGTGGGGTTGCTGATCAGGCGGACATCACCGCCACCGGGGGCCCAGGTGTCGTAGACGCCACCGAAGAACATGGCCTTGAACACCAGCAGCAGGGCACCCACACCGAGAAGGATGAGGTGGTAGCCGATGATGTTGGTCATCTGGTTCTTGTCGCGCCAGTCCTGGGAGAAGAACGCGGAGTAGTTCTCCAGAATCTCGGGGCCGCGCAGGGCGTGGTACAGGCCTCCGAGACCGAGCACGGCGGAACTGATCAGGTGCAGGACACCGACCACGAAGAAGGGATAGAGATCGGTGACCTCACCGCCGGGTCCCACGCCGTAGCCGAGGGTGGCGACGTGGGGGAACAGGATCAGGCCCTGCTCGTACATGGGCTTGTCGAAGGTGAAGTGGCTCACCTCGAACAGCATCATGGCGCCGGCCCAGAACACCATCAGACCTGCGTGGGCCACGTGGGCACCCAGGAGACGGCCGGAAAGGTTGATCAGCCGGGCATTACCCGCCCACCAGGCATAGCCGGTGGAGTCGAGGTCCTTGCCCCCGACCGAGATGAGACCGGAATTAAAGGGCGTTTCCACGGGGCAGAACCTCTTCAGGGAAGATGAAGTTTTCGTGCGGCTGGTCGGCAGGCGCCATCCAGGCTCGCAGACCTTCGTTGAGCAGGATGTTCTTGGTGTAGAACGTCTCGAACTCAGGATCCTCCGCCGCGCGGATCTCCTGGCTCACGAAGTCATAGGCCCGCAGGTTGAGGGCCAGGCCGATGATGCCGATGCTGCTGGTCCACAGACCCAT
>CALRJP020000001.1:0-446897 GCA_943367585.1 Rhizobium sp. Q54 | reverse complement strand
CGAGCCGGTGCCCCTCTCGGCCGATGGCACCTTCCGGGTCCAGGTGCCCTTCCGCGACGGCCAGCAGCTCTACCCGATCGAGGCCGTGGCCGCCGATGGGGAACAGAAGCGCAGCATCACCATGGAGTTCCGCCGCTCCACGCCGGAGGCCAACGTCAACAGCCGCGAAGCCTCGATCGCCGAGTGGTTCTAGGCCTCAGGGCGGGGCCCCGGCCGGTCCTGCCAGCCGTTCCGCCACGGCGGCGATGAGTGCCTGGGGCGTCATCGACGCCCCCACCTCCAGGCAATGGTCCCGTTCCTGGCCATCCAGGGGCTCCACGGCCCTGAACTGGGCCTCCAGCACGGCCCCGTCCGCATCGGAGGGGTCGCCGCCCAGGGCCTGGCGTTCCAGCAGGCGCCGGCGGGCCTGCTCCGGCGAACTGACGCAGCTCAGGATCAGGTAGGGGACACCGAGCCGGCGGGCCAGGGCCTCCATCCGCCGCCGCTGGTCGCGGCCCAGGAAGGTGGCATCCACCACCACCGACAGGCCCGCCGTGAGGATCCGCTCCGCCTGCTCGGGCAGATGCTGCCCGTAGAGCATGGTGCTCACCTCCGGTCGGTAGGGGTCCCCCTGCAGCGGTGGGGCCAGCCCCTGGCCCCAGGTGCCGAAGAGACGCTTGCGTTCCACGTCGGAACGCAACTGGATCCAGCCCTGCCGCCGGCAGAGTTGGCGGGCCCGGTGGCTCTTGCCGCTGCCGGACACCCCATGGGTGATCACCAGGGCCGGGGCCGGGCTGGCGGTGGCGCAGCTGGCGCCGTGGAGGTAGCGCTCCAGGTCGCACCGCAGTGCGGCCGCGGCCCCGGCGTCGAGGCTCTCCTGGCCCAGGCGCAGGGCGCAGACCTTGGCCCGCACCAGCGACCGGTACACCCGGTACCAGCTCCAGGTGACCAGACCGGCGTAGTCGCCGCAGCGCCCCAGCCAGCGGTTCAGCAGCACCGAACCGAGGTCGGCACGGTTGCGGTGCTCCAGATCCATCACCAGGAAGGCCAGGTCGCTGATCACATCGATCCAGCGCAGCTCCGGACTGAATTCCAGGCAGTCGAAGACCCTCAGGCGCTCCCCCTCCAGCAGCATGTTGCCCAGGTGCAGATCCCCGTGGCACTCGCGGATGCGGCCCTGGTCGCGGCGCCCGATGAAGCTCGGCCGCAGCCGCTCGAACGTGTCGTCGCTCCAGCGCCGCAGGGCGGCCATGGCCGGCTCAGGCACCAGGCCGCAGGCCTGCAGCACCTCCAGGTTGGCGACGGCCGGCGCCCTCACCAGCTCCGGTGTTCCATAGGGATCTCCAGGGCCGGCCACCGCGGCCGCGGCATGGAAGGCCGCCAGGTCATCCGCCAGCCCCTCGAGCTGGCCGTCGCTGAGGCCCTGGCCTTCGAGCACGGCCCCCAGCAGGGCGCTCTGGGGAAACTGCCGCATGCGCACGGCCAGCTCGAGGGTGGGCCCGGAGCCGTGCAGGCTGGCCCGCTCCGGCGGGCCATGGATGGCACTGAGCCCCAGGTAGAGGTCGGGAGCCAGGCGCCGGTTGAGCCTGAGCTCCTCCTGGCAGAACCAGCGGCGCCGCTCCGGCGTGGAGAAATCGACGAAGCCCAGATTCACCGGCTTCTTGATCTTGTAGGCGACGGTGCCGGTGAGCAGGACCCAGGAAATGTGGGTTTCCAGGCAGTCGACCCGCTCGACCGGATGGTCATAGGCGGCGGGATCGAGCAGGGCCGCGATCATTGGGTCCACGGCCGCTCCGCTGTTCCTTGCGGTTCAATCCAACCATCTGCAGGTTGACGAGGGCTTCCACCGGGGTCCACACCAGCACCGGCACCAGCAGCCCCGCCGCCAGGGGGGACGTGGGCCGCACCAGCAGGGCCAGGACCAGGGTGACCAGCCAGCTCAGCAGCCAGAAGGGCAGACCGGCGCTCAGCCTGTGCAGCCGGCAGATCACCAGGTGGTCGAGGCGCAGCAGCACCAGCAGGGCGGTGTAGACGCCCATCCAGCGCCAATCGGCGTTCCTGAGCCAGAAGGAGAGTGCCGAAAAGTAGAAGCTGACGTTGATCACGAACCAGGCGGCCGGGATCCAGGGCTGCATGCTGATCCAGCCCGGTCGCTTGAGGGTGCGGTACCAGGAGAAATCCCGCTCCGAAGGGTTGATCACCAGGTTCACCACCAGAAAGGTGATGAGGATCAGGAGCCAGGGAGGCACGGCCATCTGCAGACACAGGCATTATTGGCCGCTGCCGGGGGGCCGTCCACGGCGGGGGGATGTCGGTTCGTCGCGCCGGCGGACCTGGCCGCAGGACGTCCCTACGGTTGAAGGGTCCCACGAGCTTGATGGAGGCCCCATGCATACCCACGACCTCGAGAACCACGACAACCTCTACGCCGACGAAGGCGCGATGGTGATCGGGGAGACCAGGGCGGATGCCCAGAGCCATGCCTACTGGGCCGTGGGGGCCATCGCCCTGATGGTGGTGGGACTGGGAGTGGCCCTGGTCATCTCCTGAGCCCCCAGGACGTGCTCCTGGAAGCAGGGGAGGGGGACGGCTCGCCAGAGCCGGACCCAGTCCCCGGTTTCTCGCTGCCGGCGCCAGGCGGAGAGGCGCAGAGGCCGGATGGCCCCCCAGCGGCAGATCAGCAGATAACGATGGCCCCAGGTCTGGGGCCAGGCCGTGGTCGTGTCCCGGGCCCAGGGCCAGTGGCGCGGATCCAGAGGTTCCAGATCGCCATGGCGGCGCAACAGGTCCGGCAGCAGCTGGCCGGCGGCGATCGCCTGGTCGCCGCCGGGGTGGTCCGGGGCCCCGGGCTCGGCCAGGCAGAGCTGCAGGCGCCGGGCCAGGGCGGGAGGATCACCCCGGCTGGGGAGAACCAGGTGCAAGCCTCCCCAGCCGGGAAAGCCCAGACAGGAGAGCAGGGCGCCGGAAGCGTTGCCGGGAGCCATGGGGGGCAGGGAATGGTGTCATTCCTTCGGTGCCACCTCCTGTCACGAAGCGGCCGCCGGGGGGGCCGCACTGGCAGGATCGGCGGGAAGGACGCGACCTCCCTGCCGCCATGTTCGAGAACCGCGAACGGCCCGCCTGGGTCAACTGGCTGATCCTGGCGATCTTCCTGCTGTCGTCATGGCAGCTGGCCGGCTTCTGGTTTCAGCAGCTGCACCACTGAGTCCGGGGCCACCTCAGGAGGGGCGACGGGGCCGGGCGGTGAGCCCGCGCACCAGCCTGACGCCGCCGCCCACCAGCAGCAGCAGGGCCATCAGGGCCAGCAGGGCCACCACGATCACGCTGCCCAGCTGCAGGATCCCCAGGATGAGCCGGCTCAGACCGCCGATCAGATTGGCGATGGCATTGCTGACCAGGAGCAGGGCATCGAGCCGTTCCGGCAGCTGCATCAGCCCGACGAGGATCAGCGCCCCCGCCACGATCAGCATCAGGCCCGCCAGCATCTGGCGCCATCGGGAGGATGGACGGCGTCGGCGGCTGCGCAGCTGCAGACCCTTCCCTGGCGTCGGTCCCCTCGGTGTCGGCAGCTGCAGCGGGTAGGGGGTGTGGGGCATGGCTGGCGGGTTCAGAGCTCCAGCGGATAGCCGGCGCCCCGCATCCACCGCTCGAATTCCATCAGCACCAGCTCGTTGGGGCAATCGATCAGGGAGAGGTCGTTGACCGTGCAGTCGCCCTGGCCGCCGTGGTGAAGGGTGAGGTGGAACTGCCTGCCGCTCAGCCCGCAGACCTCAGGGTCGCTGCGCACCACCACATCCAGGGCCGCTCCCAGCCGTGCGACCCGGCGGCGCAGTTCCGACCAGGTCATGGCCATCGCACGGCAGTGGAAATCAAGGGATGTCGCCCCCAGTGTGACCAGAGCGGGGCCGAAGTCAACAGGGCGCGGGTCGGGAGGTCAGGGGCGCGGGGCTTCCGGTGTGGCCACGGGGGCCTGGGCCGGTGGCGTGGGTGCCGGCGGCACGGCGGGTGGGGGCAGCAGCAGCACCAGGGCCGCCGAGACGGCCAGGGCCGCCGCCCCGCCCAGGGGCGCCGTCAGCCGGCGATGCAGGGGGATCCGCTCCAGCAGCTCCCTGGGGCCGAGGGGCTCGGGCTCGGGAATCGCCAGGGGCAGCTGGACGCGGGGATCGAGGCGCACCAGATCGAGCACCCGCACCAGATCCGCCAGTTCCGCATCATCGAGATGCATGTCCAGCGGGGGGGTGTCCGGCTGGCTGCTGCGCAGCAGCAGCCGGTGGCCGCCCTCGGGGTGGGGGCCGATGTCCACTGGTTCGCCCGCGATGCTGAAGTCGCGGCGCACGCCGCTGATCAGATGGCGGGCGTAGGGCAGCACCACCTGCATCAGCGCCTGCAGGTGTTCCCGCCGCCCCTCGAGCAGGGGCCGGCCCACCCACTGCAGGCTCCAGCCCGTGATGATGCCCAGGGCCGTTCCGCTCTGGCCGATGGAGACATCTGGGAGCCCTTCCACCCGCAGGCGGCAGCTGAGCTGATCGAAGACGAGGCTCTGCTTCATCACGGAACTCTGAACCATGGGGGTCTCCGGGTCGGTCTCAGGCGACCGCGTCCATCAGGCTGGCCTTGATGCGCTCGAAGCCCCCCTGGCCGGCGCAGAGGCTGAGCCCCTGGACCAGTTGCAGGCGCTGGGCCGCCCCGTCCCTGGGGTCGAGCAGTTTCTGCACGCCGCTGCGGCGGGGATTCATGCGTTCCTGCACCAGCTCCAGCAGGCGCCCCTGGAACAGGGCCCAGCGTTCGCTGGCCACCGCCTCCGGCTCACTGCTGGAGAGCAGGGAGCGCAGCATCGGGTACAGGCGATCGGCCATGACGCAGAGGATGCGGATCAGGGCATCGGTTTCGTCGACGGGCACCTCGCCGCGGCGGCAGGTGCGCCGCAGCGGGTTGTGGCAGCGGCGCTTCCAGAGCTCCACCCGGTTGGGGAAGAGCCCGCCATAGCCCAGCTGTTCGCTCATCCAGACCATCGCTTCGCCCCCGTTGAGGTCGAGCGCCTCCATGCAGAGCAGCATCAGATCGAGCCGCTCCAGTCCCCGGCGGGGCAGGGGGCGGGAGGGGCGGTCCTGGGTCGCCGCTTCCGAAATGTCCTTGGCCATGACTGCGATGATGCCAGCGGCGCCGTCCATCCGTCACGTCGCCGGTACCGGTCCCTTCACCAGCACGACCCAGCAGCACGATGCCCAGCAGCCCTTCATCGATCGATCTGCGCACCTGGGTCCGGGACATTCCCGACTTTCCCAAGCCGGGCATTCTCTTCCGCGACCTCACTCCCCTGATGCGGGATCCCGAGGGCTGGGGGGAGGCCATCCGCCTGCTGGGCCTGCTCTGCGAGCGGGTGCAGCCCGACCTGATCGTGGGCATCGAATCCCGTGGCTTCATCGTCGGCACCGCCCTGGCCACCGTGACCGGTGTCGGCTTCGTGCCGGTGCGCAAGCCCGGCAAGCTGCCCGGCGAGGTGATCGGGGTCGACTACAGCCTGGAATACGGCACCGACCGCCTGGAGATCCACAGCGATGCCCTCGGTGACGGCCGTCGGGTGCTGATCGTGGATGACCTGCTGGCCACCGGCGGCACCGCCGCGGCCTGCACCGAGCTGGTACAGAAGGCCGGAGGGGAGTTGTGCGGTTTCGGCTTCCTGGCGGAACTGGCCGCCCTGGAGGGCCGCAGCCGGCTGCCCGAGGAGCATCCGATCGAGTCGTTGATCATCTACAGCTGAGGCTCAGCCCTGCTGGTCCTGCCAGGTCAGGACGGCGTCGAACTGCTCGAGGCTGATCAGGCCGAAACGCCAGAGGACGGCCGGCAGCGGTGCCTGCTCGAGCTGGGACTGCTTGATGCCCAGCTGCAGGGCGTTCTCACTCAGGCCGAGCTGATGGCGCAGGAAACGCACCATGGCCGGAGAGGGCAGGGGCTGGGGGGAGCTGCTGATCACCATCGCCCCATGCTGGAAGCGCCTGCCGCAGCCGGCAAGGCCCCTGGGTCATGGCCCGCAGGGCCAGGGCCCGGCACCAGCCGGACCGCGCCAGGACCAGGAAGGCCAGGCTCCGCAGGGGCAGCAACACGGGCTGACGGTTGGAGAACAGCCGCACCAGCAGGTCGGTGGCCAGCAGGGTGAGCAGCAGATCGGGCCAGCGGCGGCGGGCGTAGGCCGCGGGGAGGCGACGGGGGGACCGCTGTCCCCGGGCGGCCTGTCCGGCCAGCTGGTGCAGCACCGCCACATCCCGCCAGCAGAGATTCAACCCCTGGCCGCCCACCGGATGGCAGCGGTGGGCACTTTCCCCCACCAGCACCGTGCGGCCGCGATGCAGGCGGCGGGCCAGCTGCAGGGCCACCGGAAAGCTGCGGGGCGCCGCCAGCAGGGCCTCGGGCTGGAGCCTGTCGGGCAGGGCCCCCGCCAGCCGGTCGAGGAAGGCGGAGCCTTCCAGGGCTTCGAGTTGCCGGCAGCGGGCCGCGGGCGCACTCCAGACCAGCTGGAAGCGTCGCTCGCCGAGGGGAAGCACGGCGAAGGGACCCTCCGGACGCAGCAGTTCCCAGGCCTCCTCGTCGCTGCCGCCGCCCATCTCCACCTGCACGGTGAGGCAGGCCTGGGCGTAGCGGTGGCTCCACTGGCCGATGCCCAGCTCCCGCCGGGTGGGGGAGTCGGGGCCATCGGCGGCCACCAGCAGATCCGGTTCGGGGGCGGCGGCCGGCGCCTCCCTCCCCAGGGCCAGGTCGATGGCGGGGTGCTGGCCCAGGCGCCGCAGCAGCAGGGCCATCAGGGGCCGGTGGGAGCCGATCCAGCCCACCGCGTCGGCGTGGGCCAGGTCGGCCGGATCGAAGCTCACCCGGCGCTCCGTCGCCCCGTCCTGGAGCCGCAGGCGGCGGAAGGGAGCCAGCTGGGGCCGCAGGTCGGCCCAGAGCCCGAGGCGTTCCAGCAGGTCACGGCTGGAATGGGTGAAGGCGTAGGCCCGCTCCCGGGCCTGCAGCGCCTCGGGGGAGAGGGGATCGTGGAGCGTCACCTGCCAGCCGGCCTGCGCCAGGGCCAGGGCCGTCAGGGCGCCGGTGGGGCCGGCTCCGTTGATCCGGGCGTGGAGCGAAGGGCGCATGGCCACAGAAAAGCCGCAACAGAAAGTCTGCTGCGGCGAAGGGGGCCGCCGTGATCGGCGGCCATCAGCGACGTGCCGGAATCAGCCGATGCCGAGCAGGCCGCGGGTGAAGGCTTCGCCGCCCAGGGCGAACTCGGTGGCGAGCAGGGCGATGAAGCCGAGCATGGCCATGCGGCCGTTGAGCTTCTCGGCGCGCTCATGGAAGCCCCAGCCGCTCTCGGCGCTCACCACTTCCATGCGGGGCTCGGTGGCGAAGGCGTTGAGACGGCCGCCGTCCTCGGTGGTGACGGTGGCACCGCGGATGGAGGAGCGATCGAGGGCGGTGGGCGCGGTGGGGGTGGCGGCGGTCATGGGAGAACTCCTTGAGAAGTGTTACGAAGATTGTAACGCATTGTTTCGGATCCGTCCAGCTTCCCTCACCCCAGGCGCCGCAGGCAGAGCTCCTCGAAGGCCGGCCGCAGCAGGTAGGGGTACTCGCCCACCCACTGCTTCAGCTGGGGCAGCCAGCCATCGGAGAGGGCGCCGATGCGGGAAAAGTCCTTGCGCTCGCTCAGCACCAGGCAGCGGATCACCATCCCTGGCCGGATCAGCTCATGCTTCTTCTCCAGGGGGAAACGGATCTGGCCGAGGTAGCCGTCCTCGTCCTCCAGCTCCAGGCACAGCCAGGTGCGTCGGTTCTCCACCAGCTCCAGGCGCCCCTGCTTGTTGGCCTGCTCCCGGCGGTTCTCCACCACCTCCCGCCGGAACTGGTCGGCCACGACGCCCTCGAAGATCGCGGCCGCCGGGTAGCGCCGCAGCAGCGCGTTGCGTCGGCCCGCCTCCAGGATCGGTCCCCACAGCACATAGAGAAGGAAGACGAAGCCCACCACCAGGAACACCGGACCGGCCTGGCTGCGGAACAGGAGCACCTGGCTGATCAGCAGCGCGATCACCCCGCCGATCACCGAGATCAGCACCCGCTGCAGCAGCTTGCGCGGGTCGCCGCTGCTGGCGCTGAACTGGGGGCCGGTGGCCACCGCCGGGATCAGGCGGAGCAGTTCGCCGGGCTTGAGGGGGATCAGCATCGATTTTTAGGCGTGCGGCTCACAGCAGCCTCTCCAGGCCGTAGACCAGGCCCCCCAGGCTTCGCACCTTGCGGACCGTGAGCAGCACCCCGGGCATGTAGGCGCTGCGGTCGATCGTGTCGTGGCGCAGGGTGTAGGTCTCGCCGGGGGAGCCGAACATCACCTCCTGGTGGGCCACCAGTCCGGGCAGCCGCACCGAATGCAGCCGCAGGCCGCTCTCCCGCAGCCCGCCCCGGCAGCCGTCCAGGCTCTCGTGCTCCTCGACCTGGGGGGGATTGAAGGGCTTGCCGAGTTCCTCCATCAGTTCGGCGGTCTTGAGGCAGGTGCCGCTGGGGGCATCGGCCTTGCGGTTGTGGTGCAGCTCGGTGAGCTCGGCGTAGTCGTAGAAGCGGGCCGCCGCCGCCGCCGCCTGCTGCAGCAGCACCATGCCCACGCAGAAGTTGGGCACCACCGCCCCCCCCATCGAGGCCTTTTCGGCGAAGGCGGCCAGATCCGCCAGCTGGTCGGGGCGCAGGCCGGTGGTGCCGATCACCGGATGGACGCCATAGGCGAAGGCGCCGCGGCAATGCTCGAAGACGACACTGGGGTGGGTGAAGTCCACCAGCACGGCGCCGCCGCCCGGACCGGCCTGACGCACCGCCTGGCTGGCCTGGCAGAGGGTGCCTTCGAAATCGCCGCTCAGCGCCACCTCCAGCTCCCCGAGACCCAGGGCCAGCCCCACATCCTCCCCTTCGTGGCCGGGGGTGGTGTCGATCGCCCCCACCAGGGTGCAGTCGGGGGCCGCCACCACGGCCTTGATCACCTCGGCCCCCATGCGGCCCAGGGCCCCGGCCACCACCACCGGGATCGGCGCCGGCTCTGCTGGGGACGGGGAGGTCGCGGTCATGGGCAAGTAGCACTCCCGGCGAGCCTATGAGGCCCGGCCCACCGGCAGGGTGCCGGCCTGTAACGCTGCGCTGCAACCGATCGCGTCCCCGGCGGGAGCTCCGTAGGCTGCTTCACATTGCTCAACGCATCCGCCGCATGTTCACGCAGGTCCGTTCCGCCAGCCGCCGGGTCAGCCCTGCCCCCACCGATGGCGCCAACGACCGGGTGGTGATGAAGGCCGTCTACGTGGTGCTCGAACCCCAGTACCAGAACGCCCTCACCACCGCCGCCACCGGCCTCAACGACCAGAACGGTCCGCTGGCGGTGGAGCTGAGCGGTTACCTCATCGAGGAGCTGCGCGACCCGGCCAACTACGCCGACTTCTGCGCCGATGTGGCGGCCGCCGATGTGTTCATCGCCTCGCTGATCTTCATCGAGGACCTGGCCCAGAAGGTGGTGGACGCCGTGGCCCCCCATCGCGACCGGCTCAAGGCGGTGGTGGTGTTCCCCTCCATGCCGGAGGTGATGCGTCTCAACAAGCTCGGCACCTTCTCGATGGCCCAGCTGGGCCAGAGCAAGAGCGCCATTGCCCAGTTCATGCGCAAGCGCAAGGAGGCCAATGGGGCCGGCTTCCAGGACGCCATGCTCAAGCTGCTGAACACCTTGCCGACGGTGCTCAAGTACCTGCCGGTGGAGAAGGCCCAGGACGCCCGTTCCTTCATGCTCAGCTTCCAGTACTGGCTGGGGGGAACGCCGGACAACCTGCGCAACTTCCTGCTGATGCTGGCCGACCGCTACGTGTTCGGCAAAGCGGAGCTGGGCCGGCCCCAGCTGACGGTGGCCGACCCGGTGGTGTTCCCGGACCTGGGCATCTGGCACCCGATGGCGCCGGGGATGTTCGAGGACCTCAAGGAGTACCTCAACTGGAGCGCCAGCCGCGGCGACCTCAGCGAGAAGGCCCGCCGGGGCCCGGTGATCGGCCTGGTGCTGCAGCGCAGCCACATCGTCACCGGCGATGAGGCCCACTACGTGGCCGTGATCCAGGAACTCGAGTACCGCGGTGCCACGGTGATTCCCGTGTTCTGCGGCGGCCTCGACTTCTCCCGGCCGGTCTCCTCCTTCTTCTACGACCCCCTCAACCCCGACCAGCCCCTGGTGGACGGGGTGGTGAGCCTCACCGGCTTCGCCCTGGTGGGCGGCCCGGCCCGCCAGGACCATCCCAAGGCGATCGAGACCCTCAAGCGGCTCAACCGGCCCTACATGGTGGCCCTGCCCCTGGTCTTCCAGACCACCCAGGAGTGGGAGGAGAGCGATCTGGGGTTGCACCCGGTGCAGGTGGCGCTACAGATCGCCATCCCCGAGCTCGACGGCGCCATCGAACCGATCGTGCTCTCGGGGCGCGACGACGCCACCGGCAAGGCCCACACCCTGCAGGACCGGGTGGATGCGATCGCCGAGCGGGCCATCCGCTGGGCATCGCTGCGGATCAAGCCCCGCGCCGAGAAGAAGCTGGCGATCACCGTGTTCAGCTTCCCCCCCGACAAGGGCAATGTGGGCACCGCCGCCTACCTCGATGTGTTCGGCTCGATCTTCCGCGTGCTGGAGGAGATGAAGGCGAAGGGCTACACGGTGGACGCCATGCCCCGCACGCCCAAGGAACTGATGGAGGCGGTGCTCACCGATCCGGAGGCCCTCGAAGGGGCCCCCGAGCTGGCGATCGCCCACCGCATGAGCGTGGAGGAGTATGAGCGGCTCACCCCCTATTCCGAGCGCCTGGAGGAGAACTGGGGCAAGCCCCCGGGCTCCCTCAACTCCGACGGCACCAACCTGCTCATCTACGGCCGCCACTTCGGCAACGTGTTCGTGGGGGTGCAGCCCACCTTCGGCTACGAGGGCGATCCGATGCGGCTGCTTTATTCGCGCAGCGCCAGCCCCCACCACGGCTTCGCCGCCTACTACACCTATCTGGAGAAGGTGTGGGGCGCCGATGCGGTGCTGCACTTCGGCACCCACGGCTCCCTGGAATTCATGCCCGGAAAGCAGATGGGCATGAGCGAGACCTGCTACCCCGATTCCCTCATCGGCGCCCTGCCGAACCTCTACTACTACGCCGCCAACAACCCGTCGGAGGCCACCATCGCCAAGCGGCGTGGCTACGCCTCGACGATCAGCTATCTCACCCCGCCGGCGGAGAACGCCGGCCTCTACAAGGGGCTCAAGGAGCTGGGCGAATTGGTGGGTTCCTACCAGCAGCTGCGGGAGAGCTCCAGGGGCGTGCAGATCGTCAACGCGATCATCGAAACGGCCCGCCAGTGCAACCTCGACAAGGACGTGGACCTGCCCGAGGGGGACGCCGATGCGGCGGCGCTCGACCTCGACGGGCGTGACGGGGTGGTGGGAGCCGTCTATCGCCAGCTGATGGAGATCGAGAGCCGGCTGCTGCCCTGCGGCCTGCACACCATCGGCAAGCCCCCCACCGCCGAGGAGGCGATTGCCACCCTGGTGAGCATCGCCGCCCTCGAGCGGGAGGAGGAAGGCCTGCGTTCGCTGCCGGGGCTGCTGGCGGAAAGCCGGGGCCGCACCATCACCGAGGTGTACCGGGGTAACGATGAAGGCGTGCTGGCGGATGTGGAGCTCAACCGGGTGATCACCGAGGCCTGCCGTTCGGCGGTGGGCGCCATGGTCCGGGAGGTCACTGGCGCCGATGGCCGCGTCACCCTGCGGCGCAACTTCGGCTGGTTCTTCGACCTGCTGGAGCGCTTCGGCTACCGCCTCCCCTCCCCCTGGCTGAGCGCCTGCCGCCAGGCCGGGTTCCCCGATGTGGATGTCACGGAGCTGGATCGCCAGTTCGCCTATCTGCGCTTCTGCCTGGAGCAGATCTGCGCCGACATGGAGATGGAGAGCCTGCTGCGGGCCCTCGACGGCGAGTACGTGCTGCCCGGTCCCGGCGGTGATCCGATCCGCAACCCCGGTGTGCTGCCCAGCGGCAAGAACATCCACGCCCTTGATCCCCAGGCCATCCCCACCCGGGCGGCCATCGCCGCCGCCAAGGTGGTGGTCGACCGGCTGATCGAGCGCCAGAGGGCCGAGCAGGGCACCTGGCCGGAAACGATCGCCTGCGTGCTCTGGGGCACCGACAACATCAAGACCTACGGCGAATCCCTGGCCCAGATCCTCTGGTTCATCGGCGTGCGTCCCATGGCCGATTCCCTCGGCCGGGTGAACAAGCTGGAGCTCATCACCCTCGAGGAGCTGGGCCGGCCCCGGATCGATGTGGTGGTGAACTGCTCGGGCGTCTTCCGTGACCTGTTCATCAACCAGATGGCCCTGATCGACCAGGGCGTCAAGATGGCCGCCGAGGCCGACGAGCTCCTGGAGATGAACTTCGTGCGCAAGCACAGCCAGGAGCAGGCTGCCGCGCAGGGCATCTCCCTGCGGGACGCCGCCACCCGGGTGTTCTCCAATGCCAGCGGCAGCTACTCCTCCAATGTCAACCTGGCGGTCGAGAACAGCACCTGGGAGGAGGAAGGCGAGCTGCAGGAGATGTACCTCAGCCGCAAGACCTTTGCCTTCAACGCCGACAACCCTGGCGAGATGAACCAGAACCGTGAGGTGTTCGAATCGGCGATGAAGACCGCCGATGTGACCTTCCAGAACCTGGATTCGGCGGAGATCTCGCTCACCGATGTGAGCCACTACTTCGACTCCGACCCCACCAAGCTGATCGCCGGCCTGCGCGACGACGGCAAGGCCCCCACCAGCTACATCGCCGATACCACCACGGCCAACGCCCAGGTGCGTTCGTTGAGCGAAACCATCCGCCTCGATTCGCGCACCAAGCTGCTCAACCCCAAGTGGTACGAGGGCATGCTCGATTCCGGCTACGAAGGGGTGCGGGAGGTGGCCAAGAGGCTCAACTTCACCCTGGGCTGGAGTGCCACCAGCGGCGCGGTCGACAACTTCGTCTACGAGGAGGCCAACGAGACCTTCATCAACGATCCGGAGATGCGCAAGCGGCTGATGGACCTCAACCCCCACAGCTTCCGCCGCATCGTCGGCACCCTGCTGGAGGTGAACGGCCGCGGCTACTGGGAGACGAGCGACGAGAACATCGCCCAGCTGCAGGAGATCTACCAGGAGATCGAGGACCGGATCGAGGGGGTGACCAAGGAGGCCTGATCGATCAGGGCCGATGGCCGGGTGCTGGTTTCGCAGGAGCTACTGGGATTCCGACCTCGTGGCGCGGCTGGTGGAGAGAGGTCGCGCCTGCTCCTGCAGGCTTTGATTGAAGCCGCAGTCGATAACAGCAGAAGCGCTGCACTGAAAAGCCCCGCGCCCATATGCACACGATTCTTAACAATCTCCGCATGGGCCGTGGGCGCTGGGGTTTGCCGTCATGGCCGTGGCCGGAGCCCCCGCTGACGGGGGATCAGCCGTCTGATGCACCAGTTCCTGCGTAGGACTGAGTAGTGCCATTGCAAGGAAAAAGAACCGTGAGAGTTGACATTCAGGCTCAACTCATCGCCGTCAAGTCAGAGGCAACGCTGATGACTTCATTGCTATCTCAGCTACCTGCAATGGCATGGACGATCAAACCAGCTCCACTCCCTACACCCCTGAGAACCATGTCCAACAAAATCGACGCCGCAGCCAAAGATGCTGAAGGCAAAATCCAGTCCGCCGTCGGCTCCATCACCGGCGACAAGGGCCAGCAAATCAAAGGAGAAGCCAAGCAAGTCCAGGCTGATGCCATGAAGGCGGACGCCAAACTGAAAGACGAAGCCAAGAAGGCTGCCAGGAAGCTTGAAGACGCCACCGAATAGGCAGCCAGCCGGCACCTGTTGGGATCCCATAGTGACCAGTCTCCATAGCAGGATTCTTACGGGCGTCAGTCAAGCCGTGACAAGCGCATAATTCTCCATCAGGCTCAGTAGTACCTAATCATCTGTGGCCAAGACCATGCCGGGGAGTCCATCACTCCCCGGATTCTTCCTTATTGCTTCACGTGTTGGCTGGCTCAGCTCACGTTGATGTGATGTCTGGATGCACCTGCTGGATGCATCCCCCTGAGGTCATCAGACCGTGTCCTGGGATCACCTGGACTGGCGGGATTGTGGCGTCCTTGTTCGAGATCTTTCCTCCCATACGTCCAAAACAATGGCTTCCAAGTCCAACGCCCCCGTTCCAGGCGACACGCCCGCCAACCACCTGTCGCAGCCGGCTGAGACCCATCAGAGCGTCGAAGTGCTGGCTGACACAATCACAACAAATCACGGGATTCCGATTGCCGACAATCAGAACACACTCCTGGCTGGAGTTCGTGGTCCGGCGCTGCTGGAGGACTTTATCCTGCGTGAGAAGCTCACCCACTTTGACCACGAGCGCATCCCCGAGCGGGTTGTCCATGCCCGTGGATCCGGGGCCCATGGGTACTTTGAGCTCTACGAGTCTTTGGCGGACATCACCAAGGCCTCCTTTCTGAGCGATCCGGCTGTGAAGACGGATGTCTTCGTTCGCTTCTCAACGGTGGCTGGCAGTTCAGGTTCTGGAGATCTGGCAAGAGATGTGCGTGGCTTTGCCGTCAAGTTCTATACATCAGAAGGGATCTACGATCTGGTGGGGAACAATATTCCTGTTTTCTTTGTTCAGGATGCCATGAAGTTTCCTGATTTAGCCCATGCTGTGAAGCCGGAGCCGGATCGGGGGTTCCCACAAGCGTCTTCAGCGCACGATACCTTCTGGGATTTCGTCAGCTTGAGTCCGGAGTCCATGCACATGCTGCTCTGGACGATGTCGGATCGGGCTATACCGCGCTCCTTGAGGATGATGGAGGGATTTGGTGTCAACACCTTCCGCATTGTCAATGCGGCCGGAGAGGCAAATCTTGTCAAGTTTCATTGGCGCCCCAGGCTTGGTCTGCAATCCGTGCTTTGGGACGAAGCGGTAATCATCAATGGCGCCGATCCCGATTTTCACCGTCGAGATCTCTGGGAGGCGATTGACCAGGGTAACTTCCCCGAGTGGGAGTTCGGCGTTCAAGTCATCAGTGAGGCAACGGCAGCATTCCTGGACTTTGATGTGCTCGATCCAACCAAACTGATCCCTGAGGAACTCGTTCCTGTACGCATCGTTGGCAAGATGGTGCTCAATCGAAATGTGGGCAACTACTTCTCAGAGACGGAACAAGTGGCGTTCCTGCCCACCAACCTACCGCCGGGTATTGAATTCTCGAATGATCCCCTGCTTCAGGGACGCTTGCATTCCTACCAGGACACCCAGATCACACGTCTCGGCGGACCCAATTTCCATGAGCTTCCGATCAATGCGGCACGCTGCCCGATGCACAACTTCCAGCGCGATGGCATGCATCAGATGAACGTGCCTGTGGGTCGCGTCAGTTATGAACCCAACTCGCTCGATGATGGGGTGCCTCGCGAAAATCCAGATCGCGGCGTGACCAGCTTCCCTGAGCAGATGGATGGCGAAAAGATTCGTCAGCGCGCCTCCACTTTCGCTGACCACTACTCCCAAGCCCGGCTCTTCTTTCGTTCGGTCACCAAGCCTGAACAAGCCCACATCATCGAGGCCTTCGCCTTTGAACTCTCCAAGGTGCAAGTCAAGGCCATCAGAACCAGGATGCTGGGGCATCTCGCGATCATTGACCCGGACCTTCAGGCCCAGGTGGAGGCGTCGCTCGGCATGCAAGGGGAGGCGGACACGATCACCCCCGCCGTCAAGCCCCGCGATCTGACGCCTTCGCCGGCCCTCAGCATCCTGGCGAAGGCCGAACCCACCCTGAAGGGCCGCAAGCTGGGCGTTCTCCTGCTGGATGGATTTGATCCCGCCCTGCTTAACGCGCTGAAGGACAGTGTCGACAGCGAGATGGCTTCGCTGTTCATCGTTGCCAACTCCATCGCCGGTGCGACGGACGCCAGCGGCAAGCTCGTGCCAGCGGATGGCGCCCTGAGCGGCTCCCCGTCGGTCTTTTTTGACGCGGTGGCCATCCTGGCCCCGAAAGATCCACCAAAGACGCTGCCTCTTGCAGCGGCCACTGCCGAATGGCTTGGGAAGGCCTTCACCCACCGCAAGGTGATGGCCTACAGCTCGGGTGCCAAGGCCATTCTCGATCGCGCCCACATCGACGCCGATCCTGGCGTGGTGCCGCTGTCCTCTGCCAGCAGCGTGGCTGCTTACATCAAAACGGCCAAGCATGGCCGCCTCTGGGATCGCAGGCTGGCTGGTGAGGAAAGGGCCGATGCTTGATCCATCGACGCAGCTCGCCCCCGCCATTGCCACCGTCGTCAGGACCGTCCCATTCCCTTTGCCCGACGGATTGAGTGTCCGTGAAGTGATGCTCAAACTGATCACTGCTGGCCTGGACACGCTGCCGATGCCGGGCAGCGGGGCCACCCTGGAGCGCTGGCGTGCTCTGGCGGAGATCGGCGCCCTCGATCTCTCCCTGGCCAAGATCTATGAGGGCCATACCGATGCTGCGGCCATTCTTTCGGAGCTTCGCGGCAGGACGGCCGACGGCCTGTGGGGCGTCTGGGCTGCTGAAGATCCGCGCTTTCGACTGGTTTATCGGGATGACTGCCATGGCGGCCAACTGGTTGGCCAGAAGCCCTGGTGCTCCGGAGCCTCCGTGGTGGATCACGCCCTGGTCACCGCCTGGACAGAGGCGAACAAGCCGATTCTGGTTCAGGTCAAGCTCGACCACACCGGCGTCACCTTGCAGAGTGATGGCTGGAAGGCCGTCGGCATGGCCGCCTCCGAGTGCGGTGTGGTGACCTTTGACGGGGTCCCTGCCAGCTCCGTTGGTCTGGCCGGTGATTACGCCGTGCGCCCTGGTTTCTGGCAGGGAGCTGCGGGTATCGCTGCCGTCTGGTACGGCGCCGCCTGTGCCATCGCCTCGACCCTGGCCGCATCGCCGCTGGTGGAAAGGGATCCCCATGCCGCCGCCCATCTCGGTGCTGTGGATGCCCTCGTGCGAGGAAGTCGGGCGCTGCTGGTGGAGACGGCCGCCTGGATCGATGCCCATCCCCAGGCCGATGCTTTCGCCGCCGCCTTGTGCGTACGGGCCAGTGTCGAAGCGGCGGCGAGCGAGGTGATCTCCCGCACCGGCCGCGCCCTGGGGGCTGCACCGCTCTGTGCCCTCGCTGTGCACGCCCAGCGTTGCGCGGATTTACCGGTCTTTCTGCGCCAGAGCCATGCCGAACGGGATGCTGCGCTGCTCGGGCGCAGGGTGGCGGACCACGTTGACGGGTGGCTGTTATGAGCCAGCTTTCTGCAAGGCTCAACGCCAACGCGGTTGATTTCCCTGCTCCCCATGGGTCCCTCTGTGCCTGTGTCGTCATTCCGGTCCGCAATGAACAGGCGCTGCTTCACGGCGTCATTGCTGCCCTTGCCGCCCAGCGGGACTTACAGGGTGAGGCGCTTGACAACCAAGGGTTCGAAGTTCTGCTGTTGCTCAACAACTGCACCGACGCCACGGCTGCGCTGGCCGAATCCCTGCAGCAGCGTTTTCCCCAGCTGGCCCTGCATGTCGCCCAGATCGCCTTTGCTCCCCATGAGGCCCATGTGGGCCGGGCGCGTCAGCTCCTGTTTGACGTCGCCTTTCAGCGGTTTGAGCGACTGAATCGACCCGCGGGCTTGATCCTTTCCACCGATGCGGATTCGCGCCCGGCCCCCGACTGGATTGCCCAGAACTTGCTGGAGGTCGCGGCCGGCGTCGATGGAGTGGGGGGCTGGATCAGCCTCGACCGCGTTGAACGCTCGGAACTGCCATCCGGCGTGCGCCGGCTGTTCTCGCTGGATGTCATGTATCGCCGTGCCCTTGAGGAGCTGCGTTCGCTCTACGCACCGCAGGTTCATGATCCCTTCCCCCGCCACCACCAGCATTTCGGCGCCAGCATCGCCGTTACGGCGGGAGCCTACGGTCGTGCCGGCGGCATGCCCCTGCGGATTTCCAGCGAAGACGTCGCTCTCTACCAGGCCGTTCTGGCCAGTGGCGGGCGCTTTCGCCACAGCTTTCGGGTACGGGTGGTGACTTCGGCACGCATGGTCGGCAGGGCCCAGCGCGGCCTGGCGGAAGCGATCCAGGCGTGGAATGGCCTGGTTGGGGCGGCTTCCCCGGGTTTGTGGAACCGGCCCATGCCGCCGAGGAACGGTTGGCGCGGCTTGGACTCTGGTGCTGCCATCATCCCGGTGGCAACCCGCCGCCCGCGTTGACCGTCACACCGGAGGTGACGATGGCTGGCAGGGGCCAGGAGATCGGCGCCGCCATCAGGGCGTTGCGCGCCAGAAGTTCGGCCCTGCTGTTACTGCCCTTCAAGGATCGGCTGGCGGCTGTGCGTCTGCGCTTGACGGCACCTGCAAACACGGGTCGGGTGCTGGCATGAACGAGCTCTCCCTGCTTGCCGACGTGGAGCGGCATCCCCTGGTCGCTTGCGACGCGGTGGCGAAGTTGGGCCGTGTTGTGCTCCTGGCGCCCCATCCCGACGACGAGGCGCTGGGATGCGGCGGCCTGCTGGCCCTGCTGGCGGACGGGAACCAACGGGCCCACGTCATTGTGATGACGGATGGTCGCCGCTCCCATCCCCACTCGCGTGCCTATCCGGCAGCCCGCCTGGCCGCGCTGCGCAGCGCAGAAACCCTGGCGGCTCTGGCCGTGCTGGGTTACCCAGCGAGCGCCGTAACCTTCATGGGGTTCGAAGATGGTGCGCTGCCCGCCGATGACGCGGCCACTTTCGGGGCTGCGGTCTCGCGATTGCGGGAATTGTTGATTGAGCATTCGCCGGACACGATCGTGCTGCCCTGGCGTCGGGATTCCCATGCTGACCACCAATCGACCTGGCAATTGTGCCGGGCGGCGGCCTCTGGACTTTCCATCACATTCCGCTGGCTCGAGTATCCAGTCTGGGCATGGTCGCCAGCTGATGCCCATGAAGTTCCACCCCAGGCCACGGAAGCGAAGGTGTGGCTTCTGGACATTGCACCGGCACAGAAGCGCAAACAGCTGGCCATTGCCCAGTACCGATCACAGCTGGGAACTGTGGTCAAAGACGACCCGAACGGCTTTACGCTAAAGCCATCGATGCTGGCCAATTTCCAAAAGTCCTGGGAACTCTATCTGGAGCCGCTCCATGGCTGACGACACACCCATCATCGAGCCTTTGCTTGGGGCCACTGGGTCCGTTGCACCCGAGCATTTTGATCAACTCTATGCTGCTAACGCGGATCCCTGGAATTTCGAAACTAGCACCTACGAAGCGGAAAAGTATGCGGCCACGTTGACTTCTTTGCCTCTGCAAAGCTATGTGAATGGCTTGGAGCTCGGTTGCTCCGTTGGTGTACTCACCAAGCTGTTGGCGGCCCGTTGTTGGAACCTGCTCGCTACGGATGTTTGTGGCTTGGCGCTCTCACAAGCCCGTGCCCGTTGTGCGAGCTGGCCGAACGTGCGTTGTGAGCGCTATCAGCTTCCCCATCAATACCCTCAGGGTGTGTTTGATCTGATCGTCGTCTCGGAAATAGGCTATTTCTTTTCCGTCAATGATCTCGCGACTTTACGTGGCAGGATCGCTGATTCTCTGGAAGTCAATGGGCATCTTCTGCTTGTCCATTTCACCGGCGAAACCAGTTATCCGTTGACAGCTGCAGAAGTCCACCGCAGCTTCCTCGATTGGCCTGAGTGTCCTTGGTTAAGCGTGCATCACCAGATTGAGAAGGACTATTGGCTGGATGTGCTGCAGAAGCTCTGAGGATTCACCGCTGGCCGCACGGACAAACCATCGGAGCTCTCGTGCGTTGGTTGAGGTTGTTGCTGCTTGAAGTGAAAAAGGGGGGCCGAAGCCCCCCGAACCACCCCTTGGGGGGTGAGGCAGACCAGGCTCAACGGCCGATCTTGGCCACCTCGGCGCGGGCCCGTGCCAGAACGGCGCCGGTGAGCGGCACGTAATCCAGAGACTTGGCGATGTTCTGCCCCTTGGGCGTGAGGCCCCAGGTCAGGAACTGACGGATCGTGCCGGCCTTGTCGCCGTTGCCCCTCTGGTAGGCCAGAACCCAGGTGAAGGAGGCGATCGGGAAGGCGTTGGCGCCGGCCGGGTTGCAGTCCTCACCGCCGAGGCGGGAATCCAGCTTGATGCTGTTGAGGGCAGCGGCACCGGTGGTGTCGTTGGCCAGAACGAACTTGCCTGCCTTGTTCTGAACGGCGGCGGGGGTGATCCGGCCCTTCACGAAGGCCTGGTTGAGGTAGCCGATCGAACCGGGGGTATTCTGGATCAGGCCGGCCACACCTTCGTTACCCTTGCCACCGACGCCCACGGGCCACTTGACGGCCTTGTTGGCACCAATCTTCGACTTCCACTCAGGAGAGAAGCAGGAGAGGGAATTGGTGAACACGTAGGTGGTGCCCGAACCGTCGGAGCGGTGCACCACATTGATCGGGCCCTTACCGCACTTCAGCTGATCCCAGGTCTTGATCTTGCCCAGGAAAATGTCGGCCACCTGACGCTGGGTGAGCTTCAGGTTCTTGCAGCCGGGATTGTTGTAGGCCGGGGTGACGGTGCCGCCCATCATCGGGATCTGCAGGGCACCGCGCTGGGCGGTCACGCCCTTGGTGAACTCCCCTTTGGAGGCGTTCAACTCCTCATCGGTGGCGCCGAAATCGACACTGCCGGCGTGGAACTGACGCACACCGGCGCCGGAACCGACCGACTGGTAGTTGACCTGCCTCTTGGTTTCCCTGGCGAATTCAACGGCCCAGCGCTGATAGGCCGGGGCCGGGAAGCTGGCGCCGGCTCCACTGATGGAATTGCTCTGGGCGATCACCGGAACCGCCAGGCCAGCGGTCACAGCACCGGCGGCGGAGAGAATCAGGGCCTTCTTCGCGAAGGTCATCAGAAATGCCAATTGTGGAGCAGGTCATGAATAGCAACCCGCTCGACCCATTCGTGTTATGGGCAGGTTAACGGGTCTTCAAGGATTGCCCTGGCCCGATCCATTTCTGCACCTGTTGGCACAACCTGCGGCTGAATTCGGCGGTTGCCATCGGTCCCTGCTGACCGGTGCGCCGGGGGGTGGGGTGGCGACAGGCGTCGGCGGCGGGTCAGAATGAGAACCGTTATCAGCCCCTTCGCCCGGTCGGCTTGTCGGCCTGGCGCCTGGTCTGCAGTGTGCCCCCTCCCCATGGCCCAGATCCCCGTCACCGTGCTCACCGGTTTCCTCGGCGCCGGCAAGACCACCTTGCTGAACCACATCCTCAGCAACCAGCAGGGGCTGCGCACCGCCGTGCTGGTGAATGAGTTCGGCGAGATCGGCATCGACAACGAGCTGGTGGTGGCCACAGGCGAGGCCATGGTGGAGCTGAGCAATGGCTGCATCTGCTGCTCCATCAACGGCGAGCTGCAGGAGGCGGTGCACCGGGTGCTGGCGCGGCCCGACCCGGTCGACTACATCGTGGTGGAGACCACCGGGCTGGCCGATCCCCTGCCCGTGGCCATGACCTTCCTGGCGGGGGACTTCCGCGACCGCCTGCGGCTGGATTCGATCATCACCCTGATCGATGCCGAGCATTTCGAGGCCACCGCCTACGCCAGCCCGATCGCCCGGGCCCAGGTGGTGTACGGCGACATCCTGCTGCTCAACAAGTGCGATCTGGTGAGTGTGGAACGGCTGGCGGCGGTGGAGGCCAGCCTGCGGGAGATCAAGGCCGATGCGCGCCTCCTGCGCGCTGACCACGCCGCCGTGCCCCTGGCGATGCTGCTGAGCGTGGGCCTGTTCGAAACGGACCGGCTGGTGGCGCAGCAGGCCGCCGAGGAGGCCCGCGGGTCGGCGGAGGGCCACGACGACGGACCCCACCACGACCACCATCAACATCACCATCACGATCACACCCACCACCACGCCCACACCCCCGAACTCGAGGGCTTCAGCTCGGTGTCGCTGGCGGTCGAGGCCCCGTTCGACCTGCGGCTGTTTCAGAACTTCCTCGACAACCAGCTGCCCGAGACGGTTTTTCGGGCGAAGGGGGTGCTCTGGTTCAAGGAAACGGAGCGCCGCCACCTGTTTCACCTCTGCGGCAAGCGCTTCACCATCGATGATTCCGACTGGCCCGCCGGCCGGCCTCGCCACACCAGGGTCGTGGCGATCGGCAAGGGACTGGATCAGCCCACCCTGAAGGCGCAGCTCGAAGCCTGCGTGGTGGCGCCATGAGCGGGGTGCTTCTCGTCTCCGGACCGCCGGGCTGTGGCAAGACCAGCTGGATTCTCAGCCAGCTCCTGGATCACCGGGCTGCCCGCGGCTATCGGCGTCTCGAGGGGTTCGATCTGGAGGGGCGCCCCCAGGACCTCGATGGCGGACTCGATCGGGCCTTTCTTCTGGACCAGTGTCCCGATCTGCTCGACCTGGCCACAGACCCACCGGGCCCGGGGCTGGAGGCGGCGGCGTCGCTGGCCCTGGTCGAGCTCACCTTGTACCAGCCCCCCACCGGAGCGGGCAGTGGCGTGATCGACCGTCGCCTGGTGGCACAGCTGGACGCCCTGGGGCTGCGGCCGGACCGCCATCTCCATTTCGGTCGCGACAGCGACTTGCCCCGCCAGGACACCCTGGAGTTCACCGCCCTGGACTCCTGGAGCCTGGATCTGGCGACGGAGGTCTGGGATCCCGCCAGCTTGAACAGCTTCTGGTTCGAGCTGGTGAATGGGGCCTACGGCGATGTCTATCGCGCCAAGGCCCTGGTGAACCTGCCCGATGGCCGGGGCTTCCTCTTCAACTGGGTGGTCAGCCGCAGCGGCACCCAGTTTCTGCCGCTTGAGGGCATCGCGCCGCCCCACGGCCGCCCGGCGCGGCTTTCTCGCCTGGTGGTGCAGGGCAAGGGCCTGGACACGGCCGGCCTCGGGGCCACGATCGCCGATTGCCTGCTCAGTGATGCCGTTCTGGAGCTGCAGCAGGCCCCCCGGCGCCGCCAGGGCGAGCCCCTCCCCGCCACCGGCTGACGATCTGAAACCTCCCATCCGATCCCGCCCTTCCCGTTCCCCCATGGCCCACGCCGTTCTTTCCTGCCTGCACGCCAACCTGGCCGCCGTCGAAGCCGTGCTGGACGACATCGACCGGCTCGGCATCGACACGGTCACCTGCCTGGGGGACCTGGTGGGCTACGGCCCCCAGCCCAATGAGGTGGTCGAGCTGGTGCGCTCCCGCGGCATCCCCACCTGCCAGGGCTGCTGGGACGAGGACATCATCGAGGGGCTCAATGCCTGCGAGTGCAGCTATCCCTCCCAGCTGGCGGAGCGGCGGGGGCAGCTGGCCCACCACTGGACCGCGGCGCAGCTGAGCCCGGAGAACAAGGCGTTCCTGGCCGGCCTGCCGCTGTCCCTGCGCCGCGACGACCTGGTGTTCGTGCATGGCAGTCCCAACAGCCAGCACGAGTACCTGCTGCCGGACATGGAGGCCTTCGCCGCCCTGGAGCGGGTCGTCTCGGCCGGGGCCGACACCCTCTTCTGCGGCCACACCCACCGTCCCTATGTGCGCGACTTCCGCGAGGGCTCGATCGAGTTGCGGCTGCGCCGGCCCGATGGCGAGCCCGGGTCGGAGGCGGAGTGCAAGGTGGATCTTCCCGTTCGTCGCATCGTCAACGCCGGCTCGGTGGGGGAGCCGCGCCACGGGGGCACCGAGGCCACCTATGTGATTCACGACGGGGACCGCGACACGGTGGAGATCCGCCAGGTTCCCTACGACGTGGAACGCACCTGCCGGGCCATCCTTGCCGCAGGCCTGCCGCCGCCGTTTGCCTGGCGTCTGCGCCACGGGTTCGAGTATGCCGAGCGGGCCGACGACGCCAGCCACGTGTGTGAGCGCTGATGGCACGGTGGGCATTGCTGAGCGGCCTGGGCGGCGACCTGGACGTCTATGAGGCGGTGCTGGCCGACCTGCGCCGCCACCGGGTGGACACCCTCTTCCTGCTGGGGGATCTGGTGGGTCCGGAGCGGGATTGCCAGGCGCTGCTGGAGCGCCTGCAGCATCCGCGTCGGGGGGAGCTCAGGCCGCACTGCGTCTATGGCTGGTGGGAAGAGCAGTTGCTGGCGGAACGGGGCTACCGCGGCGAGCGTCGGGCGGAGGCCCTGCGCCGGGAGTCTGGGGAGGACGCCGTGGAGGCCCTGCTTCGGGCCGTGGATCCGGGCCACATGGACTGGCTGGCCGCCCTGCGCTTCGGCTTCGTCGAACTCGACTGCGCCCTGCTGCACGGCAGCTCCGCCGACGTGGGGGACAGCCTCGGCAGCGCCACGGATCCCCTGTGCCTGCTGGATCGCCTCACCCGGATGGACGTGAACCGCCTGTTCACGGCCCGCAGCGGCGAACAGTTCAGCGTCGTGCTCTGCGGCGGGGGGATCACCGCACAAGTGCGGGATCTGGAGGGGGAACGGCAGCTGCGCCAGAGTGTGCCCAGTCGCCAGGTGATCGGCGTGGGCCGCGGGCTGCATTACACCCTCTACGACCCGGGCACCGACCACCTCGACTTCCGCACGGCCCCTGGCCCGGCCCGCCTGCGACGCCGGGGCTTCGCATGACGGCGGCGTTCGGCGGCGTGGTGGAAACGCTGGATGTCCAGCTGGGCGACCGACGGCTGCAGATCGTGATCGAGCGCCGTGGGCCGCAGGGGGCTCCCGTCTGGCTGCTGCTGCCAGCCCTCAGCACGGTCTCGAGCCGGCGCGAGTGGCAGCCCCTGGCCGAGGCCGTCGCTGATCGGCGCCAGTTGGTGAGTTTCGACTGGCCAGGGTTCGGCGACAGTGACCGCCCGGCGCTTCGCTACGACGCTGCCCTGCTGCGCGCCGGCCTGGATGCGGTGCTCCGCGACCTGGACAGGGGCTACCCGGGCCCGCTCACCGTGGTGGCCGCAGGCCACAGCGCGGCGGTGGCCCTGGGTCTGGCCGGCACTTGGTCGGGGCGCTGGAGCCGGTTCGTGGCCGTGGCGCCCACCTGGCGGGGCCCCCTGCCCACGATGACGGGCTGGTGGCCGCAGCGTTTCGACTGGCTGCGCTGGCTGGTGGCCGCCCCCCTGGTCGGCCCGGCGCTGTACCGGCTCAACACCAGCCGGGCCATGCTGCGGCGGCACGTGTGGCTCGATCCAGGCCTGCTGACGCCTGAGCGCCTGCGGGAGCAGCAGCGCCTGGCACGGGTGCGTGGCGCCCGCTTCGCCAGTGCGGCCTTCGTCAGCGGTGGGCTCGATCCCGCCGGCGAGCGGGGCTGGTGGCTGCATCAGGCGGGTCTGCTGCGCTGCCCCCTGCACGTGGTGCTGGCGGCGGACGCTCCATCCCGCTCCACGCGGGAGATGGAGCGCCTGGCCCAGGTCGCCGACCAGGTGACGACGCTTCCGGGCCGGCTGGGGCTGCACCAGGAGTTCGGGACCCTGCTGGGGCAGCAGCTGCTGGAGAACGACCCTGGGACCCACAGCCCTCGCCCCCACCCAGCCTGATCCCGGGTGCACGATTGGTCGAGGCCGCATCCAAGGGACGGTGGGCAGGTTGCAGCTGGCCGTCATCGTCTGACCCGGGATCAAGTGTGATCAGCAGCTGCGAATTGGCGGCGTTGAACGTTTCGAAGACCGTCAGGTGATGGGCCCGTAGCCAATGTCACATCAGAGTGTGTGAATCAGACGGCGGCAGCACCAGGCCCTGGCTATGGGTAGGTGTGCGATCCCTGCCGTCCACGTGAAAGAGCTCACCAGCGCCATCAACCAACATCTGGCCGCTGAGTTCCAGGCCGGCCACACCTATCTGGCCATGTCGATCTGGCTGCGGGAGAAGGATCTGGCCGGTTTCTCCACCTACATGCACGACAAGAGCCAGGAGGAGCGCGACCACGCGGCCCGCATGATCGCCTACCTGGTGGACAGTGATGAACAGGTGGAATTGCCCACCATCGAGGCTCCCGAACGCAGCTGGCCGTCGGTGCAGACCCTGTTCGACCAGGTCTATGACATGGAAAAGGGGGTCACCGCCTCCATCAACCGGCTCTACGCCATGGCCGAAACCGTTGGTGAGCGCAGCGCCACCGCCATGCTCGATTGGTTCGTGGCCGAGCAGCTCCAGGAGGAGGCCGAAGCCCGCTTCGTGCGCAAGCGCCTGCGCCTGGCCGGCGACAACAGTGCCGCCCTGCTGCTGCTCGACCAGCAGTTCCTCGAGGGCACGGCCCTGACCCACGTCAAGGGTGGCCTCAGCGGTACCAGGGGTGCCTGACCCCGCCAGCACGGGCCCCGCCGAGTCCTGTCCCGTCTGTGACAGCCGGGGCGTGACCCCGCTTCAACGCCGGGCCGCCTGGCGCTGGGGGAGTTCCGGCTCCTGCCACGGTTCCCAGGGGCACGGCGGCCAGGGGCACGATCAGGGCTTTCAGCTCGCCCTGGTGGGGATGCCCAACACCGGCAAATCAACGCTCTTCAACCGGCTCACCGGCGGCAACGCGCAGATCGCCAACTGGCCAGGCCTGACGGTGGAGCTGCTGCGGGGGCCCCTGCCGGACGATGGCCACGGCGGCACCTATGAGCTCGTCGACCTGCCGGGGATCCACGACCTGAGCGGCAGCAGTGAGGACGAGGCCGTGGTGCAGCGCTTCCTGCGCGACACCCCACCCGACCTGGTGATCGTGGTGCTGAATGCCAGCCAGATCAGCAGCCAGCTGCGGCTGTTGCTGCAGCTGCGCCAGCTCGGCCTGCCGCTGCTGGCGGCGCTCAACATGAGCGATGAGGCGTGGCGATTCGGCATCGCCATCGACCACCAGGGGCTGGCCGAGGCCCTCGGCCTGCCGGTGCTGCCGGTGAGTGCCAAGCGGAACCAGGGCATCGCCGAACTGCTCGACCAGCTGCACCAGTGGGGGGAATCCCCCCGGCGTGTCGCCGCGGTGCTCGATGGCTTGCCCCAGCCCCAGGCTCCGGCCCCGGATGGGTGGCAGCAGGAGCTGGTGGACCGCTTCGTGACCCTGCCGGAGGGGTTGCACAACCACCGCACCCGTCTGGTGGACCGGCTGCTGCTCCATCCGCTGCTGGGGGTGGGGATCTTCCTGGTGATGGTGCTGGCGGTGTTCCAGCTGCTGTATGCGGTGACCACCCCCGTGCAGGATCTGCTGGGTGTCGCCCTCGACTGGATCCAGGCGAACTGGCTGGTGCCGGGTCTGCAGGCCCTGGGCTGCCCGGACGGCCTGCGGCACTTCCTGGTGGATGGCCTGTGGCTGGGCGTGGGCACGGTGGCCACGTTCCTGCCTCTGATCTTCGTGTTCTACGTGCTGATCGGCAGCATCGAGGACTCGGGCTATCTGCCGCGGGCCGCCTTCCTGATGGACGGATTCATGCACTGGCTGGGGCTGGATGGCCGGTCCTTCGTGCTGCAGGTGATGGGCTTCGGCTGCAATGTGCCCTCGATCATGGGAACCCGGGTGATCCGGGATCGGGGCATGCGCCTGCTGGCCATGCTGTGCATCCCCTTTGCTCTCTGCCAGGCCCGGTTGACCGTGTTCATCTTCATGGCCGGGGTGTTCTTCCCCAGGCCCTGGTGGGCGCCGGGGCTGGTGCTGTTCGGGTTCTACGTGATGAGTTTTGCGGCCGCCGTGATCACGGGCCTGGTGTTCAAGCGGGCCTACCCGAGCGATGGGGTTTTCGTGCTGGAACTTCCCCCCTACCGGGCCCCCAGCCTGACCACCATCCTGCGCCGTGGCTGGACGTCGATGCTCAATTTCATGGTCACCACGCGGGTGTTCATCATCGTGGGAGCGGCGGCCATCTGGCTGCTGACCAACCTGCCCCCGGGGGCAACGGAGGCCTCCGGCGGTTCACTGGCGGCCGGGATCGGCCGGTTCTTCCAGCCGCTGCTGGGGCCGATCGGCATGAACCCGGAACTCACCGTGTCCCTCTTCTTCGGCTTCATCGCCAAGGAAATCCTGCTGGGGGCGATGGCGGTGATCTACGGCACCACCGCCTCCGGCCTCGGAGGAGCGCTCCAGACCGCGATCACACCGCTGCAGTCGCTCAGCTTCATGACCTTTGTGCTGCTCTACACCCCCTGCCTGGGAACCGTGGCGGCCCAGCTCCAGGAGTCGAGGAGTCGCCCATTCGCCTTGCTGTCCCTGGGCTGGTCCCTGTCGCTCGCCTGGGTGATGGCCCTGGTCGTCTACCAGGGCGGTGGCTGGATCCTGTCCCTGGGCTGAACCGACAAACGCTCCAGCTCCGACGGAGCTGGTTCAGCCAGGCGGGAGGAGGGAAACCTGCAGGTCGGCCGCCTGGGCGCCGCGCAGCATGAACTCCGTCACCCCACTGGCCAGGTGCAGCAGGCCGCCGGGGTGACCGCGGCGCAGCACCTGGATCTCCACCCCCGGCCTGACCCCCATGGCCAGCAGGCGCCGTTGCAGGTCCGGATGCAGGGGCAGGCAGTTGACCCAGACCCGGGCCCCTTCGGGAACCTGACTGAGAGGCATCAAACCCATGGTTTCCAAGCCATCAACCTAGGCCGGAATCGGGCGATGGTTGGCCGCTGCACTCCCTGCCTGCAGATCCGCCACCCCCAGGCCGCACCCCGGGCAGGGCCGCATCGGATAGGTGTTGAAGGGGAAGCGGGGGGGCTGGAAGGCTTCGATGCCCTGGCGGCGATCGAAACGCACCATGCCGACGGTGCCGTTGGTGGCCACCACCAGGGCCGTGCGTCCCAGCCGGCGCTGGCTGCGGGCCCAGCTGCCGGTGTTGTAGTAGGTGATGTGGCAGGGGCCATCCCCGTCGCTGATCGGCCCCGGCAGGCCCAGGGGTGTGGCTTCGGGGATGTGGGTGTGGCCGTTGATCAGCCCGTCGAGGGCCTGAGGGCCCCGGCCCTCCCGCTGCAGGTGCTGGACGATCCGGCGCTTGATCAGCAGGTCGTGCCCCGTGCGGCCCTTGAGGGCGCTCTCCAGCGCGAAGGCCAGGGAGAAGCCACCGGAGGAGTTGAGCCCCCGGCTGATCGGGATCGGCCATTCCTGGTGACTGGCGAGCAGATCCACGGCGCTCTGCAGGATGCCCTCCGCGTTCCAGCCGGCGGGCAGGGCCCCACGGGTCGGCCCTGTGAACGGTGACAGCAGGCCATTGATGCCGGCGCTGTAGTGCTCCTGCAGCCGGGCCAGACCTTCGGCCGCGCCGGCGTGGAAACGGATCAGCCGGTCGTATTCGTCGCCGTGGCGCACCAGCAGCCGCTGGCCGGCGGGCGTGCGGTAGACATCCTGCCGGCGGATGGCGAAGCCCGGCCGCTCCAGGCCGGCGTGGCGGCGCAGGTAGGCGTCGTGGTTGCCGGGGATGTAGGTGATCGCCACCCTGTCCCGGTGCAGGGCCTGGAACCGCTCCAGCACCCTCCGGTGGGAGGCGCGCAGCAGCTGGGCCTTGAGCAGTGTGTCGCTGGTGAGGGGATCCTCGTCCTCCTTCGCCAGGAGGGAATCGATCAGATCGGTGAGAAAGTCGGCATCGACGTTGGCATTGAAGCGAATCGCCTGGAGGTCGATGATGTCGCCGACGAGAAACAGCTGCCTGGGCCTGATGCACTCCAGGAAGGCCGCCAGGTGGCCGGCTTCGCACTGATTCGAGCCCAGATGCAGATCCGAGATGAACAGGGCGTCGCAGGTGAGCACAACCTTCTGGCAGGTGGATCGGCGCCCTGGGACCGGGCAGGCTCAGGCCTTTAGCCCCGCCATCGTGACACGATTCCGGCGTGGATCACGGCGCCGTCAGCATCAGAAAAGCCAGCCAAGATGTCGCTGTCAGCGCATCGTTGTGTCACTGGCCATCCCCTTGCGGGCGTCCGTCCTCTGCCGCACCAACACGGGTGACCGACGACACCAGCCCTCGGGCGTTCGATCCCTTCAGCCGGCCTGTTGCCAGAGCCTCAGCAGCTCGTCCCGTTGCTCGGGCGAGGGGGGCGGCAGGCGCTTCACGCCACTGGCGGCCCGGCTGCCGCCAGCGCCGTCGGCGCCGCGGAACCCCTGGCGCCGGAGCACGGCCTGGCCGTCCGGGGACAGCAGGAACGCCACGAACCGCTCGCCGTCCTGCTGTCCGCCCGCCGCCTCCCCCCGCAGCACGGCCGCCGCCAGCACCGTCTCGATGGTGGGATCCGGCACCAGCAGCACATAGCCCCCCGGGCGCTGGCGGCCGGCCTCGGCCTGGCGGGTCAGGGCGGAGGCCTCGTACACCAGGGCCAGGTCCCCCTCGTTGGGGCCGCCGCTGATGAACTCCTGCAGCACGATGTCGGTGGAGCGGGCCGGCCGGTAGACGGCGCGGCGCAGGGCGGCGGTGCAGTCGGCGTTGTTCTGGCCCCGGCACCAGAGGGCCAGGCTCAGCTGGCCGGAATTGGACCGCATCGGGTCGGCGCTGCGCAGATCAACGCTGCCCCAGCCCGCCGGCCCCCCCAGGGCCCCCCATTGGCCCGCCGCCGTGGCTCGCCGCAGCTGGGACCAGGAGAAGCGGCCGTCCGGAAACAGGCGCTGGGCCCGCTCCGGCCAGGCCACGGCCACCAGCAGGGTGCGGGCGACGGGGACGGGGGGGGGCAGGAACGGGGCTGGGGCTCCCTGGGCCTGGAGCTCCCCCGCCAGCTGGCGCAGCAGGTCTCCGTTGGCGGGGATCAGCACCCGCGGGCGCTCCGGCCCCTCCTCCCGGGCCCGGTTGACCATGTCCTGGGAGCCCTGCACCTTCCAGGTCAGGTCGATGCCGCCCTGGTGGCGCTCGAAGATGGGTTCGAGTTCGCCCATGGCAGCGGCCAGCTCCGACCCCACCGCCACCACCAGCGGCCGCCGCAGCCCGGGCAGGGGCGCCGTCGCCAGCGCCAGGGAAGCACCGGCGATCAGGAGCGACAGCAGGCGCCTGCGGCTCAGGGTCGCTTCCAAGGGGGGCCGTCCGGGTGACCAGCAGTCTGACCGCGGCGGCGGCCGCCGCCTCCGGCCCCCCCTGGGGCCGCCGGTTCTTGCCAGCAGAATGGGTGACCCCCTTTCCGTTGCGCTCCATGGCACGGGCCCTGCGGTTGGCCGCCCTCACCACCGCGCTGCTCGGCCTGCCGATCAGCGGTTGCCACGTCCTGGCACCGCCACCGCTGGAGCTGGAGATGCTGGTGGGCAGCGCCCTGAAGGGCTTCTGCCAGGAGGCGGCCAAGGCCATCGCCAAGGATCCGCCGCGGCTGGCCGACCGCACCCCCGTGCTGCTGCGCTGCCGGGCCGCCGGCAGCGGCGATGTGGTGAGCGAGATGGAATCCCATGCCCGGGGCGTGCTGCAGGGCGGCCAGGCGGCCGATGACCCCCGCATCCCCACCCTGGTCTCGGTGGACGGCGAGATCTATCTCGACCTGCTGCGGCACCGGCTGCAGCGCCTGGCCCCCACCCGGGAGCTGATCCCGACGCCGGCCGATGCGCCGGCCCTGGCCTCCAGCCCGATGGTGTTCATGACCACCCCGGCCCTGGCGAAGGGCCTCGACCGTCCCGATCCCTTCACCGCCCTGGCCCGCAGCAGCGACCACCGCCAGCTGGATCCCGCCGGCCCCTCCCAGCCGATCCGCTTCGTCCACACCGCCCCGACCCGCTCCAACTCGGGCCTCCAGACCCTGGTGGCCATGGTGGCCGAGGTGGCCGGCAAGCGGCCCGAAGCGCTCACCCTCGCCGATGTGCAGGCCCACGGCGACCAGGTGGCGGCGATCCAGCGCCATGTCACCCGCTACGGCAGTTCCACCGACGAGCTGGCCCGGGCGATGCAGCGCAACGGACCCTTCTGGGCCTCGGTGGGTTCGGTCTACGAGTCGTCGGTGGTGGCGGTGAACGCCTCCCGCCAGGGCGACCAGGAGCCCCTCAAGGCGGTGTACCCCAGGGCCACCTACGCCAGCACGATGCGGGCGATCCTCCCGGACGCTCCCTGGGTGTCGCCGCAGGAGAAGCAGGCGGCCCTGCTGCTCATCGAGCGGCTCCAGCGTGAGGACGTGCAGCGCCTGGCGGCCGACCAGGGGCTGCGGCCGGCGAATCCGGCGGTGCCCCCCAGCCGCGTCACGGCGGCCTACGGCGCCGATCCCCGGGCCGTCTACGACTCGCTGCGGGCCCCGAAACCGGAGGTGGTGGAGGCGATCATCGCCCTCTGGCGCAACCAGGCCAAGAAGCCCTCCCGGGTGGCCCTGGTGGTGGACAGCTCCGGTTCGATGAAGGGGGAGAAGCTGCCGGCCGCCCAGCGCAGCCTGCAGGCCTACCTGGCCCAGATCGGTCCGCGGGACACCGTGGGTCTGTTCGACTTCGACAACCGGCTGCGGCCCCCGGTGGTGGTGACCGGTGGCAGCCAGGGAGCGGGGTCCACCGGAACTGCTGCCGGCGGGGCTGCGGGCGCCCGCTTCATCGCCTCGCTGGAGGCGGAGGGGGGCACCGTCCTCTATGACGCCATCCGCCAGGGCCGCGACTGGCTGCGCTCCACCCGGCGCCCCGGCGAGATCCTGGCGGTGGTGGTGCTCACCGATGGCCAGGACAACGGCTCGCGCCTCTCCCTGGAGGCCCTCGGCGGCGAGCTGAAGCGCAGCGGCTTCGCCAGTGACGAGCGCATCGGTGTGTTCACCATGGGCTACGGCAACCAGGGGGATTTCGACCCCGACGTGCTGCGCCGCATCGCCGAGAGCAACGGCGGCGATTTCACCACCGGCACCGCGGACAGCATCCGGCGCCGCATGGAAGATCTGCAGATGGCGTTCTGATGGCGGCACCGGGCTGGACCAACCCCCTCGACCATCCCCTGGCGGTCGCAGCCGGCGGGGTCGCCCTGCTGCTGCTGGTGCGTGGCGCCGGGGTGGCCCTTCCCCTGGCCCTGCCGCTTGCCATCGCGATCGCCATCGCCGGCGCGGTGCTGCTGGCCCGTGCGGGAGCCGCCGGCCGCCGCAGCCGCAGCCAGCGCCTCCATGCCCAGCGGCTCGATGCGGGCCTGGAGGAGGCCCTGGAGCGGGCCGGCGGCCTGGCGGTGGCGGCGCTGGCCCTGCGGGAGGAGGCCGTGGCCCGTTTCACGGACCCGGGCCATCTTGAGGCCCTGGGCAGCGTCCAGCTCTGCTGCGAGCGGCTCCAGCAGCTCCCGGAGCGGCTGCTGGAACGGCGGCCCCTGCTGGAGTCGGGTGGGGGGCGGCGCCTCGACCCCGACGACCTGGCCCGCCGCCTGGCGCGGGAGGAGAAGGCCCTGCAGCGGGAGGCGGAGGGGCCCCTGCGTCAGGAGCGCCGGCGGCTGGTGGACCAGCTGCGCCGCAACCTGCATGCGGCGCGCCAGGGGATGGATGAACGGGAGGCCCGGCTGCTGGCCCTGGCCACCCGCCTGGAGGCCATCGATGGCGGCCTTCAGCAGCTGCGCCGCCAGGTCGACCACCAGTGGCCCAGCACCGAGGCCAGCGATGCGGCCATGGCGACGGCGATCGAACCGCTGGACGAGGCGATCGATCAGATCGAGCGCTCCCTCGACGCCGGCACCGTCTGATCGGCCAGCAGCGGCCCGCCCGCCAGGCGCCGGATCGCCACTACCCCGGGGCGGGGGGTCCGGCCGGGGACGCCGGAGGGCCAGTTGGAGCCCAGGGGCACCCAGCGCAGCTGCTCGATGGGGCGCCCGGAGCGATCCACCAGCCGGTGGGCCTGGGCCTCCCGGGCCTCCGCCGAGGGGCGGGTGCCGTGGTCCTCGCCCGGGTGCTGCACCGCCAGGAACAGGGTGGATTCGGTGGCGTCGAAGCAGGGGCCGGTGAGCTCGCACTCCATCGGTCCGGTGGCGAAGCAGAAGGCCTCGCCGGCGTGGGGGCCACGGCTGGGCAGCACCCAGCAGCTGTTGTTGCCGAACAGATCGAGATCGGCCGATCTGGTCGAACGGTCAGTCACCATCCAGATGGTCCCCTGCCGGTCGATGGCGAGGTTGTCGGGATTGGCGAAGCCCAGGCCCCCCTGCCACGGGGCTCCGCCGGTGGCCACCATCCGCCAGCGGAAGGAGCCGGCCCGGGCCGGACCGTCGTCGGCCAGGGCCATGATCCAGCCGTAGGGCCAGGTGGCCTGCCCCTTGGGCCCCCGGAAGATGGCCGGGTCGGCCCGGCCGTCGTCGCTGCCGCCGCCGGCGGTGAAGGCGATCAGCAGGTCGCCGCTGAGCGGATCGATCACCGTGTCCTCGGGCCGGGCCGCGGGGGTGGCCCCGATGGCGCAGGCGGCCAGGTGGGCATCGATCAGGATCGCCCCCATCCGCTCCTCCCCCTCGCCGGGGTAGAGGTCGGCCAGGGTGGCGAAGCGGCGCCGGTAGGCCGCCACGGCCGCGTCGCTGCTAAGGGCTTCTGCCCCGGGCCTGCGGCGGTCGGTGTGGGGCAGCAGGATCGCCTGCTCCACGCCGTGGCGGGCGAAGTGGCCGGGCCCCAGCGGCGCCACCGGGGTGGTGGGCTCCAGGGGCAGCCAGCGGCCCCGGCCCCCGCCGCCCGGTCCGGGGGGATCGAAGCGGGCCACCTCGAGCCGACCGGCGCTGAACAGCTCCGAGTTGGCCGGGTCGGCCGGATCGCGGATCACCGCGTCGCTGACGAAGCGGTAAAGGTGGCCGCCGTGGCGGTCGCAGCCGGAATAGACCACCAGGGGCTGGCCGGCGACGGCCTTCACCGCCACCGCCTCGTGGCGGAAGCGGCCCAGCCAGCTGTGCTTGACGGCGGGGCGTTCGGGCCGGCGCGGGTCGAGCTCCACCATCCAGCCGTACTTGTTGCCCGCCAGGCCGAAGGGGTTGCCGAGGCCGTCGAGGCGCTGGCCGTCGTAGGCGAAGGGACGGGCGGCGGGGGAGACGGAGGAGCCATCGGCGTGGACGGCCTCGGGCACCTGGCTCTGCATGTTCTCTTCGGCGCTCAGCACCGTGCCCCAGGGGGTTTCGCCGCCGGCGCAGTTGGCGAAGCTGCCGATGATCGTGTCCCCGAGTCCGTCGTCGTAGCCGAGCCGTTCGCGGCGCCGGAACACGGCCGCCGCCGGCCCCGAGGTGCGCAGGCGCCGGGCGGGGTCCCGCCAGCCGCTAAGGCCGGTGATGCGCCGATCGAAGCGGCCGGGCCGGCGCCGCCAGGCTCCCCCGGCCTCCCGCTCCAGTTCGATCACGCCCACACCCAGATCCGCCATGGCCGCCGCCGCCAGCTGGCGGATGGTCGCTAGCAGCGGGTCGTCCGCCGCCAGGCCGGCGGCATCCACCCGGCCGCCCCGGGCGGCCAGGGCGTCGATCACGGCATCGAAGGGCAGCTCCCCGCCCACCGCTTCGGCGTAGCCCTGCCGCCAGGCCCGGGCGCTGATGTACTCGAAGTTCACCGTCAGCAGGGCCCGATCCGGGGCCAGCGACAGGACCGAGAGGTGGTCGTTGTTGTAGCCGAAGCGGCCGTCGGCCACCGGATCTCCCCAGACCGCGATCAGATCGGCCCGGAAGCCGTCGGGGAGCACCAGCCGGTCCTCCAGTTCGATGCAGGCGTAACGGCGGCGCTGCTCCGTCGCGTCGAGCCCGTCGCTGGGCACCGGCAGGGGGGTGGGCACCGTCGGGAAGGGGCTGTCCCCTGGCCCCTGCGAGCCCACCGCCGCTGTGGGCAGGGCCGCGCTGGCGAAGGAACAGGCACCGATGCCGAGCAGGGAGAGCAGATCGCGGCGGTTCATCGGTTTGGGGGGCAGGGGGTGCTGCGGCGGGGCACCAGAAGGGCCAGGTGGTTGTCCTGCAAGGCGCTGAAGTTGTCGTCCGACGCCAGCAGCAGGCTGGCCCTGCCGTCGGCCTGGGTCGGCCCCGGGGTCAGGGCCTCCCAGTTGTCGGGCGGCAGGCCGGCCTCGATCAGATCCCACTGGCGGATCGGCTCCAGCACGCCGTTCGAGTCGGCCCGGCCATCGGGCAGGTCGTAGTGGGCCAGCAGCACCTGCCACCGGCCGGGGCCCTCGAAGCGCCGCAGCAGGGCCAGAAGCCCGGGCTGCGGGGTGGCCGCGTCGATCACCAGCAGGTCGGTCAGTCCCCAGCCGGCGCCCGCGGGAATGGCCAGGCGGGCCAGGGGCCGGGCGGTGGCTCCGGCGGGGCCAAGGGTCCAGCCCAGCAGCCGCACCTGGGCGGGGGGATCCTGCTGCAGGGGTGATTCCGAGGCCATCAGCAGTGTGTCCGCCTGGCCGGGCCGGCGCAGCAGGGCGAGGGATTCCGGCCCCTGGTTGGCACCCAGGCCTTTCCCCGGGGCCGGCTGCCAGTCGGCGGGCAGGGGATAGGCGCGCACCAGCTGGCCGCTGGCCCGATCGAAGCTGAGCAGCTGGGCCGGTCGCTCGGTGCTGCGCCGGCCTTCGCTGGCCACCCAGAGCCGATCGCCCAGCACCACCAGCCCCTCGCCATCGATCTCCGCCGGCAGCGGCGCCCCGGGGGATCCCGTCAGGTCGAGCTGGAACAGGGGCTGGAGGGGCACACGCCCCAGCTGGCCTAGGCCGCCCCAGGCGGCCACCCCGCCCCGGGGGGCATCACTGAGCAGCAGCAGGACATCGGTGTCGCTCCGGTAGCTGGCGGCGGAGAAGCCTCCCGACGGCTGCCCGTTCGCGTCCCTCCGCGGCAGGCGCCCCCGTGCCACCAGCTCCCAGCCCGCCCCGGCCGGGCAGGGCAGCAGGGGCGGCGGCGAGACAGCGATCAGGGGCACAACCATGGGCGGAATTCTCCCGTCGCGGGGGGGCGGTGGCGGCATCCGGGGACACCCGGGTTCGAGGCGGGTAGGGTCAAGGGAGCTCCGGGGGAGGTGTGATGCGATCCCCATCGGGAGCCCAGCCCCCGGCCGGTGGTCTGGGAGAGGACAGCGGCAAGCGCCTGGCGGTTCTGATTGACGCCGACAACGCCCGGGCGGCGGTGATCGAGGCGGTGCTGGAGGAGGTGGCCCGCTTCGGGGAGGCGATCGTGCGGCGCATCTATGGAGATTTCACCTCCACCCAGAGCGCCTCCTGGAAGGGATTGCTGAACAAGTTCTCGATCAAGCCGATGCAGCAGTTCGCCTACACCGTGGGCAAGAACGCCACCGACAGCACGATGATCATCGACGCGATGGATCTGCTGTACACCCGCCGTTTCGATGGCTTCTGCCTGGTGACCAGCGACAGCGATTTCACCGGCCTGGCCGTGCGCCTTCGGGAGGAGGGCCTGCTGGTGTACGGCTTCGGCGAGGAGAAGACCCCGGCGGCCTTCCGCAATGCCTGCCACAAGTTCCTGTTCACCGAAGTGCTGCGGACCGCCGCCCGCCACGGGGAGGACGCCGTTGCCGTCGAGAGTGCCCGTCAGCCCCGGGAGAGTGACCCCCCCGCCGGCGGCCATCCCGTGATCCCCGCCGATTTCCTCATGGAGGCCCTCGACCGCTCGGTGGATGAATCGGGCTGGACCCAGCTGGGAACCTTCGGCAGTTACCTGCAGAAGATCCAGCCCGACTTCGACACCCGGCTCTACGGTTTCCGCAAGCTCTCCGATCTGGTGCGGGGCTGCCCCTCCCTGTTCGTGATGGAAGAGCGGGAGGCCCCGAGCGGCAACCGCACGATCGTTTACGTGCGGGCCCGGGAGGACGACTGAGGTTTGCCGGTGCTGGACACCCTCCACCAACCGATCACAACCATCGCCCGGAGGGCGGTGGCCTGCCTGGACGGCCAGCAGACGGTGGCCCAGGCCCTGGCCAGCCTGCGGCGCCGCGACATCGCCGATCGGATCGTCTACTTCTACGTGCTTGACGGCGAGCAGCGCCTGATCGGCGTGCTGCCCCTGCGGCGCCTCCTGTCGGCCGCGGAGGACACCCCCGTGACGGCCCTGATGGTGCGGCATCCGGTGACCATCCCGGAGCACGCCACGATCCTGGAGGCCCACGAGGCCTTCGCCGACCATCGCTTCCTGGCCCTGCCGGTGGTGAACGCCCAGCACCACGTGGTGGGCGTGGTGGACGTGACCATGTTCAGTGAGGAGGACTTCCTGCCCGACCAGCCGGCCCAGGCGGCGGCCCTGTTCGAGGCCCTGGGCTTCCGCATCTCCCAGGTGCGGGGCGCCTCGCCGCTGCGGGCCTTCCGTTTCCGCTTCCCTTGGCTGCTGGCCACCATCGCCAGCGGCCTGGCCTGCGCCGTGTTGGTAAGCGTGTTCCGGCTCACCCTTGCCAGCAGCATCGCCCTGGCCTTCTTCCTCACCCTGGTGCTGGCCCTGGGGGAAAGCGTCAGCATCCAGAGCATGACGGTGTCGATCCAGGCGCTGCAGCTGGCACCGCCCACCTGGCGCTGGTACCGGGCCAGCCTGCGGCGGGAGCTGACCACGGCCCTGCTGCTGGGCAGCGCCTGCGCCGCCCTGGTGGCCCTGGTGCTGGTGCTGTGGCTCGGAGCTGGGCCGGCGGCCCTGATCGTGGCGGCCACGATCGTGCTCACGGTGGCGGCGGCGTGCTTCTACGGCCTCACCATTCCCGCCCTGTTCCACGCCCTGCGGCTCGATCCCAGGATCGCCTCCGGCCCGCTCACCCTGGCGGTGGCCGACATTACCTCGATTGCCCTCTACTTCGGCCTGGCCAGCAGACTGCTCTGAGCCCAGCATCGATCTCCCCTGCCATGACCCTGCAGCGCCTGGCGGCCTTCAGCGACGGAGACCAGGGCGGCAATCCCGCCGGCGTGGTGATCGCCGAGACGTTGCCCCCGGCCAGCGAGATGCAGGCCACCGCCGCCGCGGTGGGGTACTCCGAAACGGCCTTCGCCGCCCCCCAGGGGGACGGCTGGCGGGTGCGCTATTTCTCCCCGACCGTCGAGGTGCCCTTCTGCGGCCACGCCACCATCGCCCTCGGGGCCGCCCTGGCCGAGCGCTGCGGCGATGGGGTGTTCCCGCTGATGCTGAACCAGGCCGAGATCACGGTGGAGGGCCACCGGCAGGGGGAGCGCTGGAGCGCCGCCCTGCAGTCGCCCCCAACCCACCAGCGCCCCGTGGCGCCCGATCTCCTTGCGGCCGGCCTGGCGCTGTTCGGCTACAAACCCAGCGACCTGGACCCGGCCCTGCCACCGGCCATCGTCCACGGCGGTGCCGACCACCTGCTGCTGGCCCTGCGCCGCCGCGGGGACCTGGCCGCCATGCGCTACGGGATGGAGGACGGAGCCCGGCTGATGGGGGAGGCGGGACTGCTGACGCTGCTGCTGGTCTGGACGGAAGGTCCCCAGACGTTCCACAGCCGCAATGCCGCCGCCGCCTGCGGCGTCTATGAGGATCCGGCCACGGGTTCGGCCACCGCGGCACTGGCCGGGTACCTGCAGTGTCGCGACTGGCCCCACGGCGGCAGCATCGCGGTGCAGCAGGGGGAGGACATGGGCTGCCGCTCCCTGCTCAGGGCCGAGATCCCACCCCAGGCCGGCGCTTCGATCCGGGTGTCGGGAAGCGTTCGGAGGCTGGCGGATCCGCCGGCCTTCCTCCTTTGAAACGGTGTTGATTGCCGCTGTGGGCTGGTCTCGACGAGACGGGAACACCCAGCCTTAGGGAGGCCCGGATGGCAGCCCCACAGGCAGCCCAACACGCCCCGGCCACATCTGCTCGATCCTGTCCCCTCCAAGGTCAAACCGATGATCATCGTCTTCACCAACCGGGCCCTGATCCGCCAGGGCCAGAACGCCGGCGACGAGACGATGTTCGGGGAGATTCAGAATGCCAAGGGCAGCAATGAGCTGCGGCTCGCCGTGGCCAGCAAGGACAAAGCCACGGGACGCTGGTCGCTCGATCTTCAGGAGGACCGGATCCGGCAGAAGGAACTGCCCAGTCAGATCCTGTTCCGTTCCGTCCTGGCCCGGGTGAGGACCGGGTCCCTGGCCCCCAAGTGGGTGGTGGCCGTCCACGGCTATGGGCAATCCTTCGCGGCCAGCCTCGAGGAGGCCCACGCGTTGGAGCAGCGCTATCAGGGCGAACGCAGGGATCAGCAGATCAACGTGATCCTGTTCAGCTGGCCCTCCAGGCCCGGGGGCGTGGTGCTGGAGGCGGTGAGCGCTTACCGGCGGGCCCAGGCGGCGGCCGTCCCGGCGGCGGCGGCTCTGGCGATCGTGCTCGAGCGGGTCTGGACCTTTTTCGCCGCCCCGGCGCTGAAGGGCGAGAAGGCGATCGGGGCCACCCCTGCCGTGCCGCCGGTGCGGGGCTTTTCGCTGTGCCTGCTGGTGCACAGCCAGGGGAATCTTGTGCTCGAAACGCTGGCGCGCAACAAGGCCCTGGCGATGAAGACCGTGAGGCTCGACACCCTGATTCTTCATCAGGCGGATGTGGATGCCAGCGACCATCAGGAGTGGGTCGACCGGATCCCGTTCGCCAATGATGTGGTGATCACCCTCAATGCCTGGGACGCCATCCTGCGCCTCTCGGATGCCATCAACCCTGAGAGGCTGGGAATCGCCCGCTCCGGCTTCGGCTCCCGCGCCACCTACTTCGACTTCACCGGCGGGAGCCGGGTCGACAAGGAACACAATTTGTTCCTCGATGTGGACAACACGCTGGTGCGGCTGTTCTGCCAGCGGGCCCTGACGGGCTTTCCCGTGCACCAGATGGGCGGCGAAACCAATGGGTTCTGGTTCGACCACAGCGCCGGCACCTGGCGCCTGGGCCTGCGCCCCTCCGCACCGCTGGGAGGGGCGCAGCGACCCGGCCGATGACGCTGTTCGTGCGTTCCGGCGGTGGGCAGCTGCCGCATGGCTGGACGCCCAACCCCCCTCAAAGCGTGAGCGTGGGGAAGGCGAGCTGGAGGTCCTGCACCAGCCGCTGGATCCGGGCCTCCTCGCTGGGCCGCAGCGAGGGCCGCAGGCGCAGGTCCTCGAGGCGCTGCAGCTTGGATTGCAGGCGCCAGGCCTTGCCGATGGTCTGCAGGCCCTCTTGCAGCGCCGTGCCGGAACCCGCGTCCTCCCGATCGCCGTGGCGGGGCAGTCCGAAGCGGCTGTCGTACTTCTCCAGCAGATCCAGGGCGACGGAACGATCGAGCATCTCCGTGGCCGGTGCATCCACCAGGTCACCGACGATGTTGATCACCACGTAGGGGGGAATCCTGCCGGAAAAACCCTGCCGGGCCACCACCTCACCGCTGGGGCTCAGAAACAGTTCGGAGCTGTCGACGCTTTCAAAGAAGAACACATAGGAGCCCCGCTGCAGATAGGCATCCCCCGGCGGCAGGGCCCCCTGGGTGGCGGGATAGAGGCTGAGCTGGGAGGTCTTCACCTCACCGGGGTTGCGACGCAGCTTGTCGGCCAGATTCACCACCCCGCGGAGCGCCGTGGACGCGGTGCTGGCATAGGGGGCCAGGGCGGGAGCAAAGCGACCCACGACTTTGGCCACTGTCGAAAAGGTGTCCCGGATCGACTGCAGCGGACTGGGGCCCAGGTTCTGGCAGAAGGCCGACGTACCGATGTAGATCCGGCCGGCATTGCCACTGGAGCCCACGTCACGGTAATCCTCAATCCAGCGGATATTTTCGCCCCAGAACGACAGCACATTGTCCTGAATGCGGTCGCAGGCTTCCACGTAGTTGATCGCCGTGCTGGGCATCTCCCCCTGGTTGGAGCCGATGCCGAAGTGGCTCATCAGCACGAAGTGATCGTTTTTCCATTTGCCGCCCCTCTGCATGACGGCCCCGTAGTCATCCAGGATCGATTTTGAGATTGTGGTGATGCGAACCGTGAAATCCTCCCCGGGAAGAATCAGATCCGCCGGGCTGGCGGCATAGGGCGAGCCCAGGGGCTGGGTGCTGGCATTGCTGGGCTGACAACGGGCGATGTGGGACATGGGTGTTCCTCAGGCGAGAAGGGCCCGGCTGATGGCCCAGGCCACCTCCGGAACGTGGATGAAGCCGTGGGCATCGCCACCCTTGGGGTTGCGAATGAACGAGCTGCTCTCCAGGTTGTGGAATTTGCCCGCCTGCCACGCATAGGGCTGGCCGACCGCCAGCAGCCGGTTGCTGCCGGACACCAGCTCGCCGTCCTCCAGCTGCTGGGCTCCGTTGGAGCCGATGCCGCCGAACTCGTCGTCCGGTCCGCCGAAGGCGGAGGCGTTGTCCCGGCTGATGCGGGAGGCCGCCGGATAGGCCAGGCCCACCGCCAGGTCGTTCTTGGTGTGGGTGACCAGGATCGGTCCGTGGAGCCGTTGATCCTTGACCACCGAACGGAAGAAGCCCCTGCGCTTCTTCGAGAAGCCGTGGTGGGAGAAGGCCGCCTGCAGCAGGGCCAGGGAGTGGAGCTTGGTGGTGGTGCTGTTGGCCGACGCTGCCGTCACCAGCCGGCCGCCGAAGCTGTGGCCCACCAGATGCACCCGCTCCACCTGGGGGGCCAGCTTGTCGATCAGGGGCGCCAGACCCACCTTGCCCACGGTGCCGGCCATCTGCTTCATCTGGAAGTAGGTGGTGAGGTTGAGCAGGCTGGCCACCGCATTGACCGGGCCCGAGACCACAGCGCCGAGTCCCGCCGCCTGCCCCGTGCCGTCGAGGGCCGAGTTGCTGGCGTCAGCCACCGGGCCGGGGCTGACCACCGTCTGGGCGGCGCGGCTGAAGATCTCCTCCGCCGGCCCGCGGAAGAACACGGCGGAGCCGTCATCGCTGCTCTGCTGCTCCGTCTGCGACTGGTCGGGGTCCAGCAGCTGCCGCAGCACCTCCACGAAGGCGGTCTGGGCGGCGGGATCGTCGGCGAGGTCGGGCACCAGTTGCCGCAGCCTGGTGAGTTGCTGATCGTCGCCGGGGCCTTCGAACAGGGGGGCCACCCGGTCGATGGAGGCCTGCATGGCCGCCAGGGAGGCCGCCTTGCTCGCCGCCGCGGTGGAGCGGGCCCCACCGGTGGCGGCCTGCGCCGTCGCCGGTGACTTGATGAAGTCATCCCACTTCCTGGAGGGCCAGATCACGCCGACGATGGCGACCTTGCGGGCCTGCATGGGCGGATCGCCGGCCGTCACGGCGGCGAAATTGGCGAACAGCTTGCCGTAGAACTCTTCGGCCGAGGTGCGGTCGTTGTTCCAGCCGTGGGAGACCACGATCAGGTCGGTGGTTCCCGCCGGCACGGTGGGACTGGTGAGCAGCTTGCCGGTCTTGTCGAACACGGCAGCGCTGTAGGGGAGTCCGTTGATGCTGTCCATGGCGTGGGTGGCGGTCGTTGGTGATGACGATGTCTTCCGGATCCTGCGTGGCTGGGAACAACGGACGCTCGGTTCAGACGGATTGGATGGCCCCCATCAGATCGAGAAGCCCGGCCCCCTGAAAATACCTGCATCGTCCCAGATCAATGGCCGAAGCCATGAAGATCTTCTTCACCCGCTCCGCCTCGCCGATGTGCTCGCGACGAATGGAGAGAAACGCGGCGATGGCTCCACTCACATGGGGAGCGGCCATGCTCGTGCCACTCTGCTCGATGTAGGCACAGGGGGTCCCCGCCGACAGGTCGGCGACGAGGTTGCTGTCCGGGGCCGCGCAGGAGATGATCTTTTCACCCGGCGCCAGCAGATCGGGCTTGAAGCGTCCATCACCCGTGGGGCCTTTGGAGGAGAAGAACGACACCCCATACATGTGGGGCATGTCCCTGTGGGTCGACCCCACGGTGATCACGTGTTCGGCATTGCCAGGGTCATTGATGGTCAGATCCAGGCAGGCATCGCTGGACCCCTCCTTGGTGGTGATCGTTCCGTAGCCGGAATTGCCGGCAGCCACCACGACAACGACACCGGATTTCACCAGACGGTTGACCTCCACGCACAGGGGGCTGTGACCACAGGCGAACCATTTGGGATCAAAGGAATAGCCCAGGCTGAGATTGACGCCATGGATCTTCAGGTCCCTGCCGTTGCTGTTCAGGGAGTGGACGTAGGCAATGGCCGCGATCACATTGCTGGCCTTGCCCATGCCGAACTCATCCAGCACCTTGAGGCTCACGAGTTTGCACTGCGGCGCGATCGATGTGATCTGCTCCAGCTGATAGGGGCGCGTCTCGCTACGACCGGATGTGCTGAGCTCCTGGCCGACGGCCACCAGTTGTTCGGGCGTCACCCCGGGGAAGTCCAGGGACTGCTCACCGGCGATGATTCCGGCCACATGGGTGCCATGGCCATAGGCATCCTGGAGGGGCTGGGGACCACCGGGGCTGCCGGTGAAGTCCTGGTGGTAGGTGGAGGTGGGATCGATGTTCTGATGTTTCTGAAAGTGGGGATGTTCCGCATGGATGCCACTGTCCATCACCCCCCAGGTGATGCCTTCCCCGGAGGCACAGAAGGCCCTCTGGGCCGCGTCAGCCTTCACCGTGCTGATCGAGCTGGTCAAGCAGCTGTGGATGGCAAAATCCGGCCAGATGTGATGGATCACCGTGAAACGACCGGATCCGGCTTTGCGGAAACCCAGGCTTCGGCTTCGAGCCGGTTGCTGGGTTTTGCCCGTCTGCTGGCTGTCGAGAATCTGTGACTCCTCTATATCGATGTCCACCAGCTTCTTGATCACAGCTCCAGACAGGCTGGCAAAAACGTACTGCTTGCTTAGATTGGTTTTCTGATCATCCACGCCCTGATCTTTTTCGTCAACGTCCAAGGCATTGATGGCCCTGGCTACATAATCCAGGATTCGCTGTCTGGCCGGTCCGCGCGGATCCGCCGAATCGGCATCCACGGCGGCGACGGGATTGGCCTCATCCGCGACCGCCGGCGACTTGAAATCCAGATTGACATCAATGATGACATCATAATTTCTGGGGGACAGATCAAGCACCGATGGCAACCTCTCCGCCTGCACCATCCTGAGGATGTAGTCGGCCATGCCACCTTCCAATATGGCGAAGGCCAGCAGGAACTCACCCCGCTGCAGGGGCGACGGCGAGGTGATCGTGGCCACGGCCCCCGGGCCGGCGCGCTCGACGATCCCGGCCAATTGCTCGCGGAGATCCTGCAACGCCGCCTCGGCTCCGCCGGGAAAACGGGGATCGATGACGATCGCGAATCGATTCTGTTCCCCAATGGATGGGTCCTTCGGTTGCAGGTTGTCCGCGATCGCCAGGTTCCGTTCGATCTCCTCCAGCAGAGGAATGGCGATCACCGAACTCGCCAGCAAGGAGGGATCCAGCCGCTGGGGACGCCGTCCGGGCGGCATCCCCTTGGCGCCGGCTCCGCTGGGCGGGGGCTCAGAACCGGATCCCCCGCGCCTGCGGGCAGACCTGCCGCGTCCAGCGCCGCCTCCCGATGTGGTCATGGCGCCACCCCGCTGGGTTCAAGGCTAGGGGTGATGGCGTGGAGCTACCTGGCGGGCAACCAAACGCAACCCCGTGCTTCAGGCCTTCTCCAGCCGCTTCACGATCAGGGTCATCAGCACCAGGGATCCGGCAAGGGCGAGCAGCAGGGCGATGGTCATCGGAGCGGACAGCGGAGAAATCCATCCGATCATGGGACCTTCGCCGTCGCTGCAGGCCATGGCCGCTCACGCACCTGAGCCTGGGGAGTGCCTGGTGTTCGTTTACGGCACCCTCAAGCGCGGCCACGGCAACCACCACTGGCTGGCAGGGGCCCCCTTCCTGGGGGAGGCGGTGCTGCCGGACGTGGTGCTCCATGACCTGGGCCCTTTCCCGATGGCCGTTCCCGGCGAGGGGCAGGTCCGGGGGGAGGTGTATGCGGTGGATGCGGCCGGTCTGGCCCGGCTCGATCGGCTGGAGGGCTACCCCCGCCTCTATGACCGCCGGCCCCTGCCCCTGGCCGACGGCCGCCGCGCCTGGGTGTACCTGGGCCGGCCCCACCAGGTGCGCCACGTGTCCGCCATCGCCGATGGCTGCTGGCTGGGTCCGGCGCCGGGAGCCGCCGTGCGACGCAGCCAGATGGGCCTGGCCGTGATGCTGCTGCTGGGCGGGGGCGCGCTGCTGGCTGCCGCGCTTCCCCCCGCCGCCCTGGCCCTCGACACCCTGGCCACCTGCAATGCCTGGCGCCGCAGCCACGGCAGCGCCAAGGTGCTGCTGGGCAACAGCCTCGGGGAGGCCCACTACCTCACCAAGCAGCAGCGGCTGCAGGAGAGCCCGCCCGAGGCCCCTGTGGCGCTCTACAGCAACAGCGACCTTCAGCGGGTCTGCGGGCGTTAGCCCGCCGCCACCAGCCAGCGGCCACCGGCCCCAAGCCCCAGGGCCAGCCAGCCCAGGGCCAGCCAGCCCCATCGCAGGGGCTGCAGCAACCGCCGCAGCAGCACCACCGATCCCGCCACACCCACGGCCACCACCAGGCTCTGGCAGAAGCCGGTCACGTGCGGGTCGGCCCTCCAGGCGGGGAGATGGGCGGCCAGCTCGGGCCACCACGGGCTGGCGCTCACCGGCAGCAGCAGACCCGCCTCCCCCATGCCCAGCGGCAGGTGGTCGGCCAGCATCAGGGCCCACAGCAGCGGCAGCAGCGCATAGAGGGACAGCCGCAGCCGGGAGGCGGCCACCTCCGGACGCCGCCCCCAGCCGCGCAGGTGGCGAACCAGCAGAAAAGCCCCCGCCGGCAGAGCCAGGACCAGGGACGCGATGGCCAACCGCGGCAGCAGGGGGCCAGCCACCAGGGTTTCGGGGGCGAAGGCCACGCCTCCCAGCAGCTTCTGCCAGTGGTGCAGGCACACCCCACCTGCCAGCACCAGGATCAGGCCCGCCTCCCCGGCGGGCGGGTCCATGTCGCGCTGCAGATCCGCGGCAGGGGGCCGCAGCCGCAGCTGCACCGACCGATGGGGGCAGGCCTGGGCGCAGGTGAGGCAGAGCACGCAGTTGCGGTTGTCCTCCAGGTGGGCCGGGTGGGTGCCCAGGGGACAGCCGGCCGTGGCCAGGCCCTCCCCCTCCGCGGGTCCTCCCTTGAAGCAGGCGTAGGAGGTGCAGCTGCCGCTGCAGATCCCCGCCTGGGCCCGCAGCTCGCTGATCGCCAGCTTGGCGAACAGGGCGTTCATGCCCCCCACCGGGCAGAGATGGCGGCACCAGAAACGTTTCTCGAACCGCAGCGAACCGATCACGGCACCAAGGGTGATCAGCAGCAGCAGGCAGCTGCTCAGCCAGGCCGAGTCCTCCAGGTTCCACACCGCCTCCCAGAGCAGGATCGCCGCGAAGCCGGCCGCCAGAATCGGCGCCGCCCAGGCATCGCTGTCGCCCCGGGGCCAGCGGGCGGGCTGCCAGCCCAGGGCCCCGGCCAGCCGCTGGACGATCTCCCCCCAGACCATGAACGGGCAGAACGAGCACCACAGCCGTCCCACCACCGGGTAGGTCAGCAGGATCAGCGGCCACCACCAGGCCCAGAACATGTTGAGGGCCCCGTTGTGCTGACGGTCCTGGGGGCCGATCCAGAGCCAGAGGTTCACCAGCACGAACACCCAGCTGACCACGCCGAACAGCAGGCCGTTCCAGAGCAGGGGCGAACGCATCACGTCCCGCAGCTGGGGCTTCCAGCGCCAGAGATCGAAGCGGGCGCGCTGGGAGCGGCGCCCGGTCCAGAAGACCTCGTCGGGCAGGACGGCGGGTCGGCCGTCGGCGCACTGGCGCAGGGCCCGCTCGATCACCAGTGTGAGCTCCCGGATGTTGCCGGGGAAGTCGTAGGTCTGCAGTCGCTTGATCAGCCCCTCGTTCACCGCGGGGGGCGTGGCCCAGCCCAGGCTGCGCGCCTTCTGGCGCACCCCGTAACGCAGCCATTCGCCCAGGTCCTGGCGCCGCACCCGCAGGGGCGGCACCCGGATGTGACGGCAGCAGGCATCGAAATCGGGCGCCGTGGCCTCGGCGGTGAGGAACACCCGTCCCGGGAACAGGTGTTCATGGCCGTCGTCGGGAGAGACCCAGCGGCCGGTGCGGGCCAGCTGCAGCAGGGCTGGCCGCAGCTGGGGATCGGCCTTGTCGATCTGATCGAGCAACAGCCCGCCGGCGCCGAGGCAGCCGATCAGGGTGAGGCCATCGGCCCCGGCCGCGAACAGCTCGGCGCCATCGGCACGCAGCAGGGCGCAGTTGAACTGCACCAGCAGCTGCTTGCGGGCGGCGGATCCGAAGTGGATCAAGGCCGCGAGGTTGTCCTTCTCCAGGCCCGGTTCGCCGCTGATCAGCACGGGGCCTCGGCCGGCATCGGCGGCGGCGTCGCGGATCGCCTGCCGCAGCTTCTGGGCATAGCGGCTGCTGCCGACGACCCCACGGCGGGTCCGGCCCAGCAGGTAGGGCGCCAGCCGCAGCAGGCAGGCCCTCGGGTCGGAGCTGGCATCCGGCTGGCTTGACGTCATCGGGGACCTCGCGCTGGGTCGATTGTCGTCGGAGACGATGGGGGGATCTCTTCTGGCCCGCCCCCATCGGCACGTTGACGGATTCACCATGAAGGCGTCGGGTTCGGCCGAATTTCTCTGGCGGGGGCACCGGCTCCAGCTGCTGGCGGAGCGGGCCGTCTGGGAGCCGCAGCAGGGGCTGCTGCTGGTGGCGGATCTGCACCTGGGCAAGGCGGAGAGCTTCCAGAGCCAGGGCATTCCGCTCCCCAGTGATGGTGACGGGGCCACCTTCAACGCCCTGCTGGCACTGGCCCACCGCCATCGCCCCGCCCAGGTGCTGGTGCTCGGGGATCTGATCCACAGCCGGCTGGGGCTGACGGCGGACCTGCGCCAGAAGTTGCAGGCCCTGCCCGATCTGCTGGGCTGCCCCCTGCGGCTGATCGGTGGCAACCACGAGCGGGGTTGCTGGCTCGAAGGGCTCCAGCAGGAGCCCTCGCTGGCCCTGGGCCCCCTGTGGCTGAGCCACGCCCCGGAGCCCCGGGCCGGCCACCTCAACCTCTGCGGCCATCGCCATCCGGTCGCCCTGGTCGGTGGCGGGGCCGACCGCCTGCGTCTTCCCTGCTTCGCCTACGACCCGAAGGCGGAGCAGCTGGTCCTGCCGGCCTTCGGCCAGCTCACCGGCGGCCACCCCTGCCCGGAGGGCGAGGTGCTCTGGCTGGTGGCCGAGGGCGCCGTGGTGCCCTGGAGCCCCACCCCCCGCCGGCGGACCGGCCTCAGCTTTCGGCGGCCAGGGCCCGCACCACGTCGCCGCGGGTGAGTACGCCCACCAGGGCCTCCTGGTCGTCGAGCACGAACAGGCGCTGGGTGCCCCGGTCGTGCAGCTGGCGGGCCGCCTGGGGCAGGGGGGTACTGGCGGGGCAGCTGTGGGGCTGGGAGCCCATCACGTCGCCCACCGTGCTGCCCAGCACCTGGTGCACCTGCTTGTCCCAGTCGAGCGGGTTGCGCAGGTAGATGACGGCATCCAGCAGCATCACGTAGGGCCCGGCATCGAAGCCGCTCTCGCGCACCATCAGGTCCTGTTCGCTGAGTTCCCCCACCAGCGCTCCGAGGTCGTCGAGCACCGGCAGGCCACTGACGTGGTGGTCGCTCATCAGCTGCACGGCCTCCTGCAGGGGCGTGGTGGTGGTGACACTCAGCACGGGGCTGGTCATCACTTCGGCCACGCTGCGCTCGACGACCATGCGGATCTCCTCGGTGATGGCATTCTGCTGGTGAACGGGACCCTGCCCTGCGACGCCTCGCCGACCTGCTGACGCTTGCCCGGGCCGTGCTGGGGTTGCCCCTGCTGCTGGCCCTGGCCGGCGGCCAGCCCGCCCTGGCCTGGGGGCTTCTGCTGCTGGGCGGACTCAGCGACTGGGCCGACGGCGCCCTGGCCCGCCGGGCCGGCGGTGGGTCGGTGTGGGGGGCCCGGCTCGATCCCCTCACCGACAAGATCCTAATCAGCGCCCCACTGCTGTGGCTGGCCCATACGGGCGGCCTGCCCCTGTGGGCGGTGTGGCTGCTGCTGGCTCGGGAGCTGCTGATCTCCGGCTGGCGCGCCGGCCAGGGCAGCGGCGGCCCCGCCTCCCTGGGGGGCAAGGCCAAGACGATCCTCCAGTTCCTCTCCCTGCTGCTGCTGCTCTGGCCGCCGGCCTGGGGCCTGGGCCAGGGGGCGGGGTTGGTGCGCGTGCTGCATGGCGCCGGCTGGTGGCTGTTCTGGCCGTCGCTGCTGCTGGCGCTCAGCTCGGCCCTGGGGTACCTGCGGGCCGAGGCGCGCCGCTGAGATGGGCGCATGCCATCAGCGATGACAGCGAAGAGCGCAGGGCCCTGGGATCAGGGGACGACCTGCAGGCCCTGTTTCTGTTCATAGACCGTGGAGACCTGGAGGCGCTGGTTGACCATCGTGTTGACCTGAATCCAGGGCCTTTCGAGGTTGACGCGAACAAACTCGACGTGGCGGGCCGTCAGTTGGGCATCGGAGAGGAGTTCGCCGATCAGGCGATCCCGCTCGACTCTGAATCCAAAGGCGACACGAAAAGGGTGGGGATTGTGAAGTCGCAGGTCCTTGAATCCCCACACCACCGTGGCGTCAGCGCCCAAGGGGGTGAAGCGTTGATCCTCTTCGTAGATATCCAGGCTGTGGGAATGGCGTTCCAGCACGGTCAACCCCCCCAGCAGGGCCAGGTGGTAAACCATCGAAGACAGCTGGCAAAGGCCACCGCCACTGAGGGCAACGAGCTTGCCATTGACAATGTTTCTGCCGGGAAGAAATCCATTGGCTGCGTGGGGGCGGCGGACGCGGTGCCAGAAGGACCAGCTCCTGTGCCGATCGATCAGCCCGCCATCCAGCAAGGCGGCACCCCGGGTGATGTTGGCGATCTTGTTTTCAAAGAAGTCGCTCGGCAGGATCGGCTGGGTGAGACCAACGGCGGAGCACCTCTCCAGGGGGCCCGTTGCATGGTCGAACGTGATCCCGTTGAGGCGATCCTTGCAACGGCGCCAGCCATGGCGGATCTCCTGACGCATGGCCAAGGGTAAAAGACGTCTCATGACCCCATCTCGTCTTCACTGGCTGGCCATGTCCACGGATCACACCCATGGGGCGGGACCAGCCGCTGCGTGGGCGAACAAAACCCGGCAGGCCTGGGGGCCCATCGGCGTATTGGATCAGAACCGTTTGGGGAAACGGCCAGTTCCGCAACACATCGTCAATCCCTCCACCGCCGCAGCCGGGAGGCCATCGGGAGGCCCCCGATGCTTCAGCCCAGCAACGCCTCGTCGCCGCTGAAGTCAGGAGCGGTGGGCATCCGCAGGGCGTAGTCGTTGGTGTAGCTGTCGGCGAGGGTGGCCTCCAGGTCGAAGGCGGGCTCCCAGGCCAGCTCCCGCCGCACCCGGTGGGTGTCGGTGAGGAAGTGGGCCAGGCGCAGCGGGAAGGCCTTGCGGGCCTTCTTGTCGAGGCCGGCGGGATCGAAGCTGCGGATCTCCACCGCCTCCGGATCGGTGCCGCAGGCGCGGGCGGCGGCGGCCACCAGGCCCCGGAAGCTGATGCCCTGGGAGCCGGTGCAGTTGTAGATGCGGTTGGTGGCGGCCTCCACCTCGATGCAGCGGGCCATGGCGGCGGCCAGGTCGGCCACGTGGCCCAGCTGGGTGATGGTGCTGCCGTCGCCGGGGAGGGGCACCGGCCGGCCGTGCACGATGCGATCGAAGAACCAGCTCTCCACCGGGTTGTAGTTGCCGGGCCCCACGATGTACGTAGGCCGGAAGCTGGTGAAGGGGATGCCCTCCTGGCGCAGCCAGGCTTCGGTGTCGAGCTTGCCGGCGTGGCGGCTCTGGGGATCGGTGGGCGACTCCTCGTCGAGGGGCCAGAGCTCGCTGTCGGCGTAGACGCCGGCCGAGCTGACGTACACCAGCCGGTGGGAGGGGGGACCGGTGCGGGCGACCACCTCGCGGGTGTCCTCCAGGGTGCGGCCGGAGCTGTCGACGATCACATCGAAGGGGCGGCCCTGGAGGGCCGCCAGGCCCTCGGCGCTGCTGCGGTCGCCCTGCAGATGTTCGATCCCCTCCGGCACGGGCTGGCGCCCGCGGGTGAACAGCGTCAGCTCATGGCCCGCCTCCAGCAGGCGGCCGACCAGGGGTCGACCAACGAAGCGGGTGCCGCCCATCACCAGGATCCTCATCGCCATGCCGCGTCGGTGAGCGCCATTCAAGCGGCCGGCCGGGATCAGGGGCCGCAGGGCAGGGGGTGGCCCAGGCGTTCGAAGGGCAGGGGCAGCAGCTCCAGCACCACCGTCCCCGGCGGGCCCGTGCTGCTGCCCTCGGTCCCCGGCAGAGGTACGGCCTGGTAGGTGCGGCCATCGAAGCGCAGTTCCTTGAGGCCGTCGGGGGCGCCATGGAGGCTGGCGGGCAAGGTGAGATCCAGCCAGCCGCGGTGGCGGTTGCTGATCACCGTCAGGGGCGACTGGAACAGGCCGTTCTCCGCCACCAGTTCAAGCGAGCCGTCGACGTCACGGAACACCAGCAGGCTGCAGCCGCCGCTGGCGCAGGCGAAGGAGCCCACCACCACCGCCACGGTCTCCAGGCGGCCGTCGCCGTCCAGATCGATCCGGTTGTGCAGGTAGCGCAGGGGCCCCACGTCGGCGCAGGTGGGGCGCTGGGCCGTGGCGCGGGCCTGTTCCCATTCGGTCTGATCGGGATCGCCGGCCGCCGCGGGGCTGGCCGCCACCGGCCCGGCGAACAGGCGGGCCCGCAGCGCCGCCTCCAGACGGGCATCGGGACGGTTGATCGGTGGAATCACCGAACCCGGTGGCGCCAGGGGGGGCGGCCGGTCGCGGGGATCCGGACCGTCGGGACCCAGCAGGGAGCGCGGCGGCGGCGCCGGTGGCGCCAGCGGAGGGGGCGCCAGGGGCTGGGCCCGGGTCGGCCGGCAGCAGGCGATCAGCAGCAGGACAGCGAGCAGCCGCAGCGGCGTCATCGGGGAGGGATGGGGGCCTGGCGAATGACGTCGCCCGCGGATGGGGGCAAGTTACGTCGTTTCCGGCTCCGGATCGGCTCCGGTGGCGCTGAGCTGCTCCAGGTGGGCTTCGATGCGATCGGCCAGCGCCAGGCAACGGTCCATCTCCTCCCAGAGCAGCTCCCGCCGCCGGGATGTCACCGCATAGGAACGGTGATGCAGATCACGGCCCTGGTAGCGGAGCGCATCCCGCAGGCGGCGCCAGTCGTCCGGTGCGAGCGCGGGAGGGGAAAGCGTCATCACGTCAGGGCCCTTGGGCAGCGTCATGGCACAGGATGGATCCCAGAGCGGAACTGTCCCCAGGCCATGCAAGTCATCCCCGCCATCGATCTGCTCGACGGGCACTGCGTGCGTCTGCACCAGGGCGACTACGGCCGTGTCACCCGCTTCAGCGACGACCCCGTGGCCCAGGCCCTGGAGTGGCAGCGCCAGGGGGCCACGCGGCTGCACCTGGTGGATCTGGATGGGGCCAGGAGCGGAACCGCCGGCAACGATGGCGCCGTCCAGGCGATCACGGCGGCCCTGACGATTCCGGTGCAGCTGGGGGGTGGGGTGCGCACGGAGGAACGGGCCGAACAGCTGCTGGCCTGGGGGGTGGACCGGGTGATCCTCGGCACGGTGGCCGTTGAGAACCCGGAGCTGGTGCGCCGTCTGGCCGGCCGCCATCCCGGCCGCATCGTGGTGGGCATCGATGCCAACGAGGGCCTGGTGGCCACCCGGGGCTGGATCGAGCAGAGCACGGTGGAGGCCACGGCCCTGGCCGCCAGCTTCGAGGGCACGGGGGTGGCGGCGATCATCAGCACCGACATCGCCACGGACGGCACCCTGGAGGGTCCCAACCTGGCGGCCCTGCGGGCCATGGCCCAGGCCTCCTCCCTGCCGGTGATCGCTTCCGGGGGTGTGGGTTGTCTCACCGATCTGCTCAGCCTGCTGAGCCTGGAACCCCACGGTGTGACGGGGGTGATCGTGGGACGGGCGCTCTACGACGGCCGGGTGGATCTGGCGGAGGCCCTCCAGGCCATCGGCGAGCAGCGTCTCCAGGACCCGTTGCAGCTGCCGATCGCCTGAACCCCTCACCACCGGCGGGCCGGCCCATGCCGGTGTTGGTGCAACTGCCCTATAACAGAACCATCGTTTATGGCGGCAGCGGTTGCATCCCTCCACGACCACCCCATCCTCCAAGGGCGGCGCCAGCCGCGGCGAGGTTGGTGGTCGTCAACCGGCGACCCCAGCCCTGAGCCACGTCGAAGAGGTGTATCAGCGCTGCCGTGATCTGGGCATGCGACTGAGCCGCCAGCGGCGCATGGTGCTCGATCTGCTGTGGGCCGAGAAAAGCCATCTTTCCGCCCGGGACATCTTCGAGAAGCTCAACGATCAGGGGCGCCACATCGGCCACACCTCCGTCTACCAGAACCTGGAGGCGCTGCAATCGGCGGGCGTGATCGAATGCCTTGAGCGCGCCAGCGGCCGTCTCTACGGCTATCGCGCCGATCCCCACAGCCACCTCACCTGCACCCAATCCGGCGAGATCCTCGACCTTGATGTGCTGCTTCCGGCCCATCTGCTGCAGCAGATCGAAGCGCAGACCGGTTTCGCGATCGAGTCCTACACCTTGCACCTCTCCGGCCACCCCAGGCCCGCACTGGAGAAAAGCGGCGGGCTTGGTTAAGGTCGGCCCATTCTTCCCCTGACAACGTGCCTCGACGTCCGGCACAGCCCCTTACCCAGCTGCTTCTGTTCGCCGAACCCCTGCAGCGGGCGGGCCTCACCAGCTGGCTTGAGGCCCCTGGCACCAGCGGCGAGGGCAGCGGCTGGAGCGGTTACCAGGTGGTGGACAGTGACGGCCTGCAGGGCTCGCCCCAACTCATCGTCTGGTGCCTGGGCTCACCGCCCGCTGCCCAGGCGCTGGAGGCCGAGAGCCGGCGCCTGCTGGAACGCTGGTATCCGGCGCCGCTGCTGCTCGTGCTGCCGGATCCCCATCCCTACGCCAGCGATGTGCTGCTGCAGTTGCCGGCCCAGGGCCTGATCGAGCAGGTCGACGCCGACAGCCTGCGGCAGGCCGTCAGCACCCTGCTGGCCGGCGGACGGGTGCTGGCCATCGGCCCGGAGCGCCAGGCCGCCGCCGCCGACACCGCCGTGCCCATGGGCCTGGGTCAGTGGCTGCTGCTGAGCGGCCTGCAGCAGATCGATGCCGAGCTGCGCCTCTGTCTGCGGCTGCTCGATCCTCCGCCGGTCCAGCTGTTGCCTCTGCTGCTGCTGGAGGGCCGGGTTCGGGAGCTGCGGCTGGCCAGGCGTCTGCTGTTGTGGCTCTGGGGCCCCCTCAGCCTGGCCTGGGGCGAAGAACCCATCGGTGACGGGTCCGTCGTCGCCTCCCCAGCGGACAGCCCCGGCACCGCTGCGGGCCATGGGGTGGCGATCACCCTGCGGCAGCGCACCGCCGAGGGCCTCTGGGAGGCCCTGCGGGAGCGACTGAAGCAGGCCGCTGGTGCCGGACCCAGCAACAACAGCGGCCAGCTCCTGGCCCTCGACGGGCTGCATGACTCCCGCCGCAGCGACCTGCTGCTGGGGCTGCTGGAGCAGTTCGACCGGCTGCGCCAGCGGTTGCTGCAGGACGACCCTGCCGGTGATCAGCTGGAGCGGCTCTGGAGGGAGCTGCAGCCGGAGCTGCGCCAGCAGGCCCTGCGCCACATGGCCGGCTCCTACGTCCAGCTGCCCATGGACGGCAGGCTCTGCCCGGTGGCGGAGACCCTCCTGCAGCGCAGCGAGTTTGCCGTCGACGACCTGGAGCTGCCCGATCCGGTGGCCATGCTCACCCCCCTGCTGCAGGCCCGTCCGCTGCTGGTGGACGGCCGTCTGCTGGCGCCGGATGAACCCCAGGCCGTTCTCTACCTGGAGCTGCTGCTCAGCAACTGGCTGGTGCGCAGCGCCGAGCTGATCAGTGCCGAGGTGCTGGCGGCCTGCGCGGAATGGCCGGAACTGCGCCGCTACCTGCTGCGCCCCGAGCTCCTGGCCACCCGCAATCTGGAGCGGCTGCGCAACCAGCTCAATGCCCAGCAGCGCTGGACCAGCTGGTTCGACCGACCGATCCACCTCTACGAGAGCCGGCGGCCCCTGTTCCGCCTCGGGGACGGTGCCATCGATTGTGTGGACCTCACCGAGCCGCGCGACGCCGAACTGCGTCAGCTCGGCTGGGTCCAGCAGGCGGTCACCCTGGCCCTGGAGGCCCGCGATGCCCTGGCCCCCCAGCTGCAGAGCCTGCTCAAGCGCCTGGGGGATCTGCTCGTGGTGCTGCTGACCCAGGTGCTCGGCAAGGCGATCGGCCTGGTGGGTCGCGGCATCGTCCAGGGGATGGGTCGGGGCCTGAACCGCAGCTGAGGCGGCCGGTGTGCACGGCACAATGAGCCGAGATGCCCGCTTCCCCTTGCCCCGTTCGCTGTCCCGGCCCCTTGTCGGTGTGTGGGCCCTGCTTCTGACCGTGGCGATGGGCCTGTTCTGGGCCCCTGGTCCGGCGGCGGCCAGCCTCGAGAACGACCGCTACGACGGCAACATCTTCGCCCTCTACGCCGGCAACGGCTCCCTGGTGCCGCCCCGCAGCAGCCTGGGCCAGTCCCTGGCGGAGCACCGGGTGGCGGTGCTCGTCTACTACCTCGACGACAGCAGCGTCAGCAAGCAGTTCTCGCCGGTGGTGTCGGAGCTGCAGCGGGTCTGGGGCAACGCCATCGACCTGATCCCCCTGGTCACCGATCCGCTCCAGAACCGGCCCGATGGCGGCGTCGCCGATCCCGCCCACTACTGGGACGGCCTGATCCCCCAGGTGGTGGTGATCGACAGCACCGGACGCGTCGTCTTCGATCGCCATGGCCAGGTGAACGTCGATGCCATCAACACGGCCGTGAGCGAAGCCACCGGCATCCCGATGGCGCCTGGCTCGGGTAACAGCGCCACCTTGAGCTTCAACGAACTCAACAGCGAAGTGGTGGCGTCCCGCTGATGCCGGCCACCCGCACCGAAACCGACAGCCTCGGCCCGGTGGAGGTGCCGGCCGAGCGTTACTGGGGCGCCCAGACCCAGCGCTCCCTGCGCAACTTCCCCTTCGGCGCGCCGATGCCGCTCGCGGTGGTGCAGGCCTTCGGCCAGCTCAAGGCCGCCTGCGCAGAGGTGAACGCGGCCCGGGGGGTGCTTCCCGACCACCTGGCGGCCCTGATCGTGGCCGCAGCTGAGGAGGTGAGCCAGGGCCGGCTCGACGCTGAGTTCCCTCTGCGGGTCTGGCAGACCGGTTCGGGCACCCAGACCAACATGAACGTCAACGAGGTGATCGCCAACCGGGCGATCGCCGCCGCCGGCGGGGTGCTGGGCAGCAAGGTGCCCGTGCACCCGAATGACCACGTCAACCTGAGCCAGTCGAGCAACGACACCTTCCCCACGGCGATGCACATCGCCGTGGCGATCGCCCTGCACCGGCACCTGATCCCCAGCCTGGAGGCCCTGATCGCCGCCCTGCGGACCAAGGCCGAGGCCTACGCCGGTCTGATCAAGATCGGCCGCACCCACCTGCAGGATGCGGTGCCACTCAGCCTGGGCCAGGAATTCGGTGGCTATGCCTCCCAGCTGGAGCTGGGACTGGCCGGCCTGCGGGCCACCCTGCCCCAGGTTCTGCAACTGGCCATCGGCGGCACGGCGGTGGGCACCGGGCTGAATGCCCCGGCCGGCTTCGGCGAGGCGGTGGCCGAGCGGCTGGCGGAACGGGTGGGCCTGCCGTTCACCAGTGCCCCCGACAAGTTCCAGGCCCTGGCGGGCCAGGAGGGGCTGGCGGCGGCCCATGGGGCCCTCACGGTGCTGGCGGGCAGCCTGATGAAGATCGCCAACGACATCCGCTGGCTGGCCAGCGGCCCCCGCTGCGGCCTCGGGGAGCTGGTGCTGCCGGAGAACGAACCGGGCTCCAGCATCATGCCCGGCAAGGTGAATCCCACCCAGTGCGAGAGCCTCACCATGGTGGCCGTGCAGGTGATGGGCAACAACACCGCCGTCCAGATGGCCGCCAGCCAGGGGAACTTCGAGCTGAATGTGTTCAAGCCCCTGATTGCCCACAACCTGCTGGAGAGCATCGACCTGCTGGCGGGGAGTTGCGGCACCTTCCGGGAACTCTGCATCGACGGACTGCGGGCCGATGTGGAGCACATCGAGGCCCAGCGCGACCGCAGCCTGATGCTGGTGACCGCCCTGACGCCGGCGATCGGTTACGACCGGGCCTGCGCCATCGCCCGGCATGCCCACCAGCACCGGCTCAGTCTGCGGGAAGCGGCCCTGGTGCTCGGGGAGATCAGCGGGGAGGAGTTCGATCGCTGGGTTAGGCCCCAGCAGATGGTCTGAGGGCGGCCTGCTTGCCATCTCGCCGATCCTGCGTAAGATCCGCGAGTTCACCGTTGGACAATCACCCGGTCGCATTCGGCCCGGTGGTGTCGTTGATGGACAGCTGCAAGTGTGCGCCCTACAGAGTTGATCCGATCAACATCCACGCCGCAGACCGTCCCGATGAACAGGCCCATCGGTTGTGCGCTGCTGGACCGTCTGGGTCGGCTCCCCTCTCCCCCCGTGATCCGGAGAAGGAGGCCGCAGGACTGAGATGGCTTCCGCCCATTTCCTTGCCCCCCATCAACGGCAGGATCGGCCCGACCATCCGGCCGGTCAGCGATGGCAGGGGCTTGGTGCGTGCCGCCTGGGGAAAAGGGGCCTGATCGGCGAAGGATCGTCGGGTTTCACCCTGGTGGAACTGATGATCGTGGTGGGGGTCGTGGGACTCCTGGGGGCCATCATGTTGCCCCAGTACCGCCGCACCCATGCCCTGGCCGAAGCCTCCAGCATGATCCTGGAGACGGTGGCCTTCGCCGAACAGTGCGCGGTGGCCCACAAGTCAGGGTTGCCCGTGGTGGTGCCCCAGCCTGCCGGCGGCGGCACCCGAAACTGCAACGGCACCTCAGCCCGGCTGATCAACAGTCGCCGCTGGTCGGGGGATGCCACGGGCGCCCTTTGTCTGGGATTCACGGCCGATGAACGTCATCGCCAGGCCACCCTGCGGGTCGCCGTGAACGGATCGATCACCTGTTCTTTCGTGCCTTGATGGCCTCCGCCTGATGCCCGGCCCGCCGTTCAGCGATGGATGGCTCAGAGCAGATTGGCCGCCAGTTCGGCCAGCTCGGAGCGTTCTCCGCGCATCAGGGTGATGTGGCCGGAGAGCAGCTGGCCCTTGAAGCGCTCCACCAGCCAGGTGAGTCCGTTGCTCTCCGCATCCACATAGGGATTGTCGATCTGGTAGGGGTCGCCGGTGAGCACGATCTTGGTGCCCTCGCCCACGCGGGTGACGATCGTCTTGACCTCATGGGGGGTGAGGTTCTGGGCCTCATCCACCACCATGAACTGGCGGGGGATCGAGCGGCCACGGATGTAGCTGATCGCCTCCACTTCCAGCAGTCCCATGCCCTTGAGGTCGCTCCAGTTGCTGCGCGGCGGCCGGTGGCCGCCCCGGGCGGGCGGGCCCTCCTCGCCGCCGAGGAGGAAGTCGAGGTTGTCGACGATCGGTTGCATCCAGGGGGCCATCTTCTCCTCCAGATCCCCGGGCAGGAAGCCCATCTCCTTGCCCAGGGAGATCACCGGGCGGGTCACCAGGAGGCGTTCGTAGAGGTGCTCATCGGCCACCTGGTGCAGCCCCGCCGCCAGGGCGAGCAGGGTCTTGCCGGTGCCCGCCTTGCCCACCAGGGTCACCAGGGCCACCGCCGGATCCAGCAGCAGATCGAGCGCGAAGGCCTGCTCCCGGTTGCGGGGCTGGATGCGTCCCATCTTCGCCTTGGCTGACTTCTGCAGCGGTTGCAGAGTCCCGGTGCGGCCGTTGTAGCGGGCCAGCAGGGTGTGGGCCGGCTGGGCCAGGTCGACGAGGGTGACCCCCTCGTTGGCCTGCAGCGGCGAGACCTCCGTGGGCTGGGGGGGGATGGCGGCGGCGGGCAGCCCATCGCCCAGCTTCAGCTGGTCCATCAGCTCCGCGTCCATCCAGCGCTCGCAGAACCCCGGGTAGAGGTCCGCCATGTCCACCTTGTCGGTGGTGTAGTCCTGGGCGATCAGACCCACCGCATCGGCCTTGATGCGCAGGTTGGTGTCCTTGGTGACCAGCACCACCGGCGCCTGGCTGCCCACCACCTCCTGCAGCCGCTGCTCCAGCGCCACCGCCAGGATGTTGTTGTCACCGTTGCCCGCCTTCAGCTCGGGGGGCAGCTGGCGCAGGGTCTCGCTGCGGCAGAACACCACCTTCAGGGTGCCGCCGCTGTGGTCGTTGATCGGCACGCCCTCGGCCAGGTTGCCCTTCTCGCGCAGCTGGTCGAGCAGGCGGGACACCTGGCGGGCGTTGCGGCCCTTCTCGGAGGGATCCCGCTTGAAGCGGTCGATCTCCTCGACCACCTCGATCGGGATCACCACCTGGTTGTCCTCGAAGCGGTTCAGGGCCTGGGGGTCATGCAGCAGCACATTGGTGTCGAGCACGAAGGTCTTGCGCATGCCTGGGCCCTGCCGGTTGCATGGGGCCGAAGCTAGGTCCGCGGGCGCATCTACGCTCCGGCCGGACATTCCCTGACGTATCGGCTTGCCGTTCCCCGTTTCCTTCCTGCTGGTTCTGCTGCTGCTCCTCGGCCTGGGGCTGGTGGTGCTTGAACTCCGCCATCGCCTGCGGCCGGCCTCCCCCCTGCAGCTGTCGCCGGGCGCCTTCCAGGTGCGGCGCCGGGCCCAGGGCCTGGAGATCACCGGGGAGATCCACATCCGCAATCCCCATCCCCGCATGGAGGTGATGGTGCCGGAGATCACCCTGGTGCCCACCGTGCTGGGCCGCAGCGACGCGGGCCAGGTGCGCCATGAGCTGCGCATCACGCCGCTGCACCCGGACGAAGAAGCCCGTCCCGACGGTTACTGGGCCGCCTACATCGTCAAGGGCCGCAAGACCACCGCCGCCCACATCCGCCTCAACCTCACCGGTCCCGCCGGAGTGGACCTGGAGAGCGTGCTTGACACCCTCTGGATGGACATCCACTGGGTGAACTACGGCCCCTTCGGACGGCTGCAGCGCCGCCAGGGGATCCTGCTGCCCCTGCAGAAGCCGGAACCGGGCGACCCGGCCGCCCCCGGCTGGCGCGAGGGGGAGGGCTGCCGGGTGCTGCCGGTGCGCACCCACCTGCTCGGGGTGCTCGACGATTCGCTGGAGGTGCTGCGCCGCTACACCGACGGCCTGCTGCAGCCCGGTGACGTGCTCACCATCGGCGAGACCCCCCTGGCGGTGATCCAGGGGCGCTACCACCACCCCTCGACGGTGGAGCCCTCCTTCCTGGCCCGCCTGCTGTGCCGGGTGTTCCACCCCACCAGCTCCCTGGCCACCGCCTGCGGCCTGCAGAGCCTCATCGACGTGTCGGGCCCGGCCCGGGTGCTGGGGGCCTGGATGGTGGGCACCGCCCTGAAGCTGGTGGGCAGCAAGGGCTGGTTCTATCGCCTCGCCGGGGAGCAGGCCCGCCTGATCGACGACATCACCGGCACCACCCCCCCCTACGACCAGACCATCGTGCTGGGCCCGGACCAGCCCGGCGCCTGGTGCGAACGGATGGCGGCGGCCCTCGGGGTGGCCGTGGCGGTGGTGGACGTGAACGACCTGGGCAGGGTGAAGGTGCTGGCCGCCAGCGGCGGCACCGACGAAGCCCTGCTGATGCGGGCCCTGCGCCCCAATCCCGCCGGCAATGCCAACGAGCGCACGCCGCTCGTGCTGGTGCGTCCCGCGTAGAATCAGGTCACCGACGCTGCGCCCCACGCGCCCGTCACCCCTTCCGCGTTCGCGCTTCTCCCCACCCCTCCGACGTCTGCCGTGCCAGTGCCTGCCGTGCCAGTGCCTGCCCAGGGCAGACCCTCCCCCAGCTGGACGGTGGAGCCGCTGCAGGGCTGGCATCTGCCCCTGCTGGATGACCCCGCCTTCCTGCCGCTGCAGCCCCTGCTGCAGCGCTCGCTGCTGCTGGCCCTGCCGGAGCAGCTGCTGACGGCGGTGACCAGTCGTCGACCGCTGGCCGCCCAGGTGCTGGTGGCGCTCCAGCGCCAGGGCCTCACCCGCCAGCAGGCCCTGGGCCTGATCGTCTCCCGCCGGCTCAACCGCAGCGGCACCTGCTGGCAGGTCCAGCACCTCCGCCTGGCCCTGGCCGCCACCGAAGCAACCTCCCCGGAGTCCGTCGCCCCCAGCCGGGCGGTGCTGGCAGGGGATCTGCTGCGGCAGGCCATCGGCCGGGTGAAGGGGGCCGCCAGCTGGATCGCCACCGCCTCCAGCCTCGACACCTCCCGGCTGGCCACCCTGCGGGAGCAGGGGTTCCAGCCCCAGCGCACCGATCGCCTCTGGCGCTGGCAGCCGGCGGCCGATCGGGCCGTCCCGCCCCCGCCGGCCGAGCTGCAGCTGCGCCAGCTCAACCGCCGCAACGCCCCGCTGTTGTGGCATCTGGAGCAGGCCACCTGCCCGGCCCATCTGCGTCAGTTGCAGGACCGCCGCATCGAAGACCTGCTCGACCAGAGCCGCAGCCACGGCTGGATGCTGGTGGATGGGGTTCGCAACGAGGCGGTGGCGGGCGTCCGCTGGCTCGATGAGCACCCCGGTGGCGGCCAGGCGGTGGAACTGAGCATCCACCCCGGCTGGGCGCACCTGCTCGGGGCGGCGGCGGAATCCCTGCTGCACCGCCTGGCCAAGGGGGGCTCCAGCCTCTGGCTGCGTTGCGAGGTGAGCGACGCCGAACGCCAGGGCTGGCTGGAGACCCTGGGGGCCGAGGCCCACGGCGAGGAGGTGCTGATGGCCCGCAGTGTCTGGCGCCGCCAGGAGGGCCAGCCGGCCAAACGGGCGGCGCGGCGCCTCGAGGCGGTGCTGGAGCAGCTGCAGCCCCGGCGGCGACCGATGCCCACCCCCAGTGGCCCCCTCGGCAGCCTGCCGACCGCACCCCTGCTGCCCCGCTGAATGGCCCCTGTCCGGCCGCGATCGGCGTTGGCCCTTGATGTGGGGCGCCGCCGCATCGGCCTGGCCGGCTGCGATCCCCTGGGGATCACGGTGACAGCCCTGCCGGCCCTGGCCCGGGGCGCGTTCCAGGCCGATCTCGAGCGGCTGCTGGTGGTGCTGGGTCAGCGGCGGGTGACGGCGCTGGTGGTGGGGCTGCCCCTCGATGCCGCCCAGCGTCCCACTCCCCAGGGCCTCCATTGCCGCCGCTACGGATTGCGGCTGGCCCGCGCCCTGGCGGCCCTCGGCCAGCCCCTGCCCCTGGCCTGGGTCGATGAGCACGCCAGCAGCTGGGCGGCTGGCGAACGCTTCGCTCTCCATGGCGACCGCAGCGGGCGCCTCGACAGCGCGGCGGCGGCGCTGCTGCTGGAGCAGTGGCTCAGGGAGGGCCCTGAACCGCTCGCGCTGACGGCGGCCGACGACGATCCGGTCGCCCCGGCGGCCATCGCCGTGGGCACTCGGGCCGGTGCTGATTCATTCTGAGTAGACCCGCTTCCCCTTGATGGCCTCCGACCCCCCTGCGATGACGGGCTCCGGTGATGTGCCCACCGTGCAGGTGAGGGATGGCAGCGGCCGCCAGCTGCTGTGTTTCCTGGAGCAGCTCATCCCCCTGGATGGCCACGACTACGCCCTGCTGACGCCGGTCGACACCCCGGTCTGCCTGTTCCGCCTCAGCGACGACGACGACCCCGAACTGGTGGAGACCCTCGATGCCACCGAGCCGATCCTGTCGGTGGCCGACGTGGTGCTTCAGGAGCACGACCTCACCCTGGTGCGCTCCGCCGTCACCCTCACCGTCAGCGGCGAGCTGGAGGAGCCCGACCCCGACGAGCTCGAGGATGAGGAAGGGGACGACGACAGCGAGACCTACGAACTGCTGGTGAGCTTCATGGCCGGCGACGAGGAGTACGGGCTGTACATCCCCCTGGATCCCTTCTTCGTGGTGGCCCGCATGGAGGGGGCCGACGCGGTGATGGTGGAGGGGGAGGAGTTCGAGCGGGTCCAGCCCCGCATCGAGGCCGAACTCGACGAGCGGGAGAGCGACGACTGATGCTGCGCGACCTGCTCACGCCCGACTGGCTGCCGGGGACGTCCCTGGCCCACCTGCCGTTGCAGGAGCTGGTCGACCGTGGCATTCGCGCCCTCGTCCTCGACGTCGACCGCACCCTGCTGCCCCGCCGCCAGGCCACCATGCCGGTCCAGGCCGAACTGTGGCTGCGCCACGCCCGCGAGCGGATGCCCCTGCACCTGTTCAGCAACAACCCCTCCCGGCGCCGCATCGGCGCGGTGGCCGACACCATGGGACTCCCCTACACCACCTCGGCGGGTAAGCCGCGGCGGGCGGCCCTGCGCAAGGTGCTGCTCGACCTGGATCTGCCCCCCGCCCAGGTGGCTCTGGTGGGGGATCGGCTGTTTACCGATGTGCTGGTGGGCAACCGCATGGGCCTGTTCACCGTGCTGGTCAAGCCGATCGACCCCGACGGCGAGCCCTGCCGCCAGGACCGGCTGCAGAACCTGGAGCTGCGCATGGCCCGCTGGGTGGGTTCGGTCCCAGGCTGATGGCAACCTCCGGCCCACCCGCCAGCGCCGGCGGCGGACTGCGGCGGGTGATCAAGGTGGGCACCAGCCTGCTGCGGGGCACCCCCGAGCGGCCCACGGCGGCGGTGATCGCCGACCTGGCGGCCAGCTTCGGCCGGCAGCAGCGCCGGGGCGACCGGCTCGCCCTGGTGACCAGTGGCGCCGTGGGACTGGGCTGCGAGGCGCTCCGCTTCAGCCGGCGCCCCACCGAGGTGGTGGCCCTGCAGGCGGCCGCCGCCGTCGGCCAGGGCCGGTTGATGGGGCTGTACCAGGAGGCCTTCGCCGTGCGGGGGATGGCGGTGGCCCAGGTGCTGCTCACCCGCAGTGATCTGGCCTCCCGGCGCCGCTACCAGAACGCCTGCCGCACCCTGGAGCAGCTGCTGGAGTGGGGGGTGCTGCCGGTGGTGAACGAGAACGACACCCTGGCCACCGACGAACTGCGCTTCGGCGATAACGACACCCTCTCGGCCTTGGTGGCGGTGGCGATCGGTGCCGATGAACTGGTGCTGCTCACCGATGTGGACCGGCTCTATTCCGGCAACCCCCGCACCGATGCCGACGCCAGCCCGATCGAGGAGGTACGCGACCTGGCCGAGCTGGAGCGCCTCAGCCACGTGGCCGAAGGGGGAGGGCAGTGGGGCACCGGCGGCATGACCACCAAGCTGGCGGCGGCCCGCATCGCCACCTCCAGCGGCATCCGGGTGCGCCTGGCCGATGGCCGCGATCCGGCGGTGCTCGATGCCCTGTTCGCCGGCGAGAAGGTAGGCACCGTGTTCCAGCCCAGCGCCACCCCCCTGGCTGACCGCAAGAGCTGGCTGGCCCATGCCCTGCTGGTGAAGGGCAGCGTGCAGGTGGATGCGGGCGCCGAGCGGGCCCTGCTGCAGCAGGGGGCCTCCCTGCTGGCGGTGGGCATCCGCGCGGTGGAGGGCCACTTCTCCCGCCGTGACGCCGTGCGGGTGCTGGCCAGCGATGGCCGCGAACTGGGGCGGGGCCTGAGCACCCTGAGCAGCGAGGAGCTGCGCCGGATCATGGGGCTCAGCAGCGAGGAGGTGCGCCGCCGGCTGGGGCCGGTGGGGGATGCGGTGGTTCACCGCGACCAGCTGGTGCTCACCTGCCTGCCGGCCTGAACGCCTCGGCCACGATCGTGGCGGCTGCAGCCAGCACCCCATCCTGTGTCTGGGCGGCCGGATCGGCCTGGGTGTGGAAGATGGCCAGCACGATCGGCCCCCGCTCCGGCGGCCAAAGCACGGCCACGTCGTTGGCTGTGCCGTAGGCGCCGCAGGTGCCGGTCTTGTCGCCCACCCGCCAGCCCGGCGGCACCCCGGCCCGCACGCGCCGATCGCCGGTGGTGTTGCCGATCAGCCAGTCCTGCAGTCGACGGCGCTGGGGCGGGCGGAGGGCGCTGCCGAGCACCAGGGCCTGGAGGCTGGTGCCCATGCCGCTGGGGGTGTCGGTGTCACGGGGATCGCCGGGGATGGCGGAGTTGAGGGCGGTTTCCCAGCGATCGAGCCGGAAGGTGCGGTTGCCGATGGAGCGGGCGAAGGCGGTCAGGCCGGCGGGGCCGCCCAGGCGCGCCATCAGCTGATTGGCGGCGGTGTTGTCGCTGTATTGGACGGTGGCGGCGGCCATCTCCGCCACCGTCAGGCCGCTTTCGAGGTGCTGCTCGGCGATCGGCGAGTGGGTCACCAGATCCTCTCGGCCGAAGCGGATCCGCTGCTCCAGGAAGCCCGGCTGCCGCTGGCTCTTGTGGAGCACGGCTCCCGCCATGATCGCCTTGAAGGTGCTGCAGAGGGGAAAGCGTTCGTCGGCCCGGTGACCGATCCGGGCACCGCTGGCGGTGTCGATGGCGAACACCCCCAGTCGTCCATCGGAGCGGGCCTCCAGCGCCGCCAGCGCGACCTCCGCTGCGACTTCCGGCCTGACGGGCCCCGGGGCAGCGGGCGCCGCTGCGGCGGGCGCGACGGCGATGTCTGGCAGCAGCGCCACCAGGGCTGCCGCCAGGCCTGCGGCCAGGGACTGGGTGCTGCGGGGGGCCATCGGGTCCATCATCCCTGCGTCCGATCCAGAACCCCCTGCAGCTTCTCCAGCAGCTCGGCCGCCTCCCGCTCGCCGGAGAGGCCGTCCACCACGATCGGCGGCCGGCGTTCGCTCCAGAGGATCACCCGGGGGTCCGGCCCAGGAAGCAGCAGCGCCCCGGTGACCAGCCGCAGCGGCAGCTGGCGGCTCGGCTGGCCCGGACGGCGCAGGCGGAGCTGGCCGGCGGCTAGAGAGAGCTCCTGGGGGCTCCACTGCCGCCAGCTCCCGAGGCCGGCGGCGCCGAGGGCGGCGACCACCAGCAGGGCCTGGACCACGGTCCACTCCGGCAGGGCCAGTGACAGCAGGCCCGGCAGGGAGAGATCCAGCACCAGGGTGGTCGGTTCGCTCAGACCCAGGCGCGGCCCGAACATCCAGACCAGGAAGCCGCCGTAGTTCACCATCACGGTGTTGAGCACGGCGACGAACAGCAGGTAGCTGCCCTGCTCGGCGAAGGAACGCCACCATTGGGCCGCGCCCACGCCGCGGCGGCTGCGGATCAGGCGCGTGGCGGTGTCCCCCGTCTCCAGCCTCCAGGCATCGTCCGGCTGCGGCCCGCCCGGCCGGGCTCCGGGGAGCTGGCGGGCGTCGAGGGCGCCGGCCAGGCGCAGGGGGACCCCCAGATCGGCGGCCAGGGCCTGGCCCTGCTGCCAGGCACCGGAGAAGCCTGGGGCGCGGGCCAGCAGGTGCTCCCCAGAGGGATCGGCCGTGGCCAGAGACAGATCCCAGCCGAGGGGCCGCTCCCCCAGCGGCGGCAGCTGGACGCTGGCCTGGCGAAGGAGCACGGCCTCGATGGCGGCCCTCTCGAACTCCAGCCGTTCGCTGCCCCCGGGGGTGTCCGCGAACAGGCGGAGGCGGTCGCCCCAGCTCTGCAGCAGCACCCGCCGCTGCACCGGCGCCTCGTAGCCCAGCCGGGCCATCAGCCACTCCATCGGCAGCAGGAACAGCAGCAGGCCGATCAGATAGCCCACGGCTCCCTGGAGGCTGGCCAGCAGGCAGAGGCCGGAGAACAGCAGGAAGGCCAGCAGGCTGACGAGCGGGTTGGCGGGGGCCTCGTCCTCGACCAGCTCCCGCCAGATCATGCGCTCCAGGGCCAGGGCCAGCTCCTGCACGAAGCGGCGGAGCAGCACCAGCGGGGTGAGCAGCAGCCCCAGTCCGTTGCGCCGGGCGCCGCGAACCGTGGCGCTGAACGCGATCAATCCGCCAGCAGGGGCAGCCCGGCCGGTGGGACCGCCAGCAGCAGGCGGCGCTCGCCATCTACCTGTTGCTTGAAGCGGCGCCACTGGGGAGAGGCGATCACCTCCTGGCTGACCGCCTCGGCGAGGCGCTGGCTGGCCAGCACGTCACTGGGGTAGTGCAGGGCGCAGTAGGCCCGCACGTAGCCGCCCTGAAGGCCCACCGGCAGCAGCCGCTCCCGGCGCTCCGGCAGCAGGTCGGCCAGCAGCAGGGACGCGGTGGCAAACCAGGTGGCGTGGCCGCTGGGGAACGACCAGGTGCTTTCCAGGGGGAGGCAGGGCTTCAGATCCGGGTGGCTCACGAAGGGGCGCGGCCGGGCCACCACATCCTTGATCTGATCCTTGAGCCCATCCGCCCGCGCTAGAAAAGCCGGCAGTCCCGCGTAGAGGCGGGGCGATGTCCTGGCCAGGTCGGCGCCCACGGCGGCATCGAAGACGCTGAGATTGCGGTTCAGGAAGCGCCAGCTGTGCACGATCCCGGCCGGCGTGCGGCTGCGCTGGTTCCAGCGCAGGATGGCCAGATCGTCGAGTTCCAGGCGGCTGCCGAGGGCGGGTGGGCTGCCGATCAAGGCGCGGTAGGCGGACGGCTGGAGCACCAGGCCCGCCGCCGGGTCAGCCGGCTGGGCCAGCGCCGGCCTTGCCAGCGCCAGCGTGCCTGGCAACAAGGCGGTCTGCAGCAGCAGCAGGCCGGTCAGCCAAGGTCCCGGGCGCAGGGTGTGCATGGCTCCGGTGCCGGCGGTGGGATGGCAGCACCGTAGGGGTGCTCCGCCAGTCAGAACCGTTCGTCGCTGATGGCGGGCAGCACCAGCTCGCGCACGAAGGATGCCGGCGAGAGCTGCAGCAGGGCCGAGACGATCCTGATCACGTCGTGCAGCGGAATCTGGCGGCCCTCACCGCGCCCGGCGGCCGCCTCGGGCGGCACCTCCAGGCCGTCGTCGGTGTTCAGGTAGCCCAGCTGCAGGCAGGTCACCGCCAGCCGATGGTCCCGGAAGCTCTCCCGCAGGGCATCGGCGATGCCGGTGAGGGCGAACTTCGTGGCGCCGAAGGTCACCTCCGGCTGGCCGCTCTGGCGCAGGCCGGAGGTGGAGCCGGTGAGGATCAGCTGGGGCCTGGGGGAGCCGAGCAGCCGCGGAATCAGCCGCCGCAGCAACATCAGGGCGCCGGTGATGTTGATGGCCACCATGGTGGCGATGCTCTCGTCGGGATCCTCGAGGAAGCTGTAGGCCTCGCTGAAGGCGTTCGCCTCCCAGACGCCGAGGTTGTAGATCAGGACGTCCAACTGGGCAGGGGCCTGCTGCTCGATCCACCGGGCCGCCGGCAGCGGCTCCGTCAGATCCGCCTCGATCCAGGCGAGCGCGACCCCCTGCGGCAGCCTCAGGCCATCGGGCCGCCGGCGCGAGACGCCGATCACCGTGTCACCGGCACTGCCCAGCCCCTCGACAAAGGCACGGCCAAGCCCGCGGCTGGCCCCGACCACCATCAGCTTCATGGATGTGTTCCGGCAGGGGGAATGGCGGGCTGCCCGTCGCGATGGGCCTGGACGAAGACATCTCCAAGCTTCGCCTCTCAACGTGCCGTTTCAGGCGTTCGATCACCGCCCCGGGGTCACCCTTCTGCTTCGGTGTGGGTATTCGACAGAGAGATCGTCGAAAGGGGACTGGCTGCAGGGCGGCTCCCATTTCTCCAGCACGTAGACCACCAGCCCACGCATCACCCAACCCACGTGTCCCGAGTTGGGCGGCATAGGCGCCGCCGGAGATCGCGACGGCATCGAAGCCCTTGCGGGGGCCGCCAACATCAATGCCGGCGGTGGTGGGTGTTCCCACAGCCTGTTGGGCAGAACCGTGGAAACACTCAAGCGACATCAACCGCATGCCGAACCAGCCAACACGGCCTTCGCCGCTGCTTCGCCCGCCGCGCAGGCCCCTTCCATGTAGCCCCGCCAGACGCGGGCCAGATGGGTGCCAGCCCAGAAGATCCGGCCGCATGGTTGCCAGAGGCGGTCACCGATCGTCGTGAGGGTCCCGGTCGTCATGTAGGAGCAGGCCCCGCCTTGCGACCAAGGTTCGTTGACCCACTGCTGGACCACCATCTCGACGGGATGGCGTCCTTGCTCGCCCAGGGCAAAGGCCACCTGATCGAGAATGATTCGATCGCGTTCTTCCACGCTCACGTCCTCAAGCCGAAGCGAAGGCTCACCGCCAAACAGAATCGAGATCGCCCCATGCCTGGCGTCGCCATCGCCAAGGTCGAAGATGCCCGTCATGCCGTTGTCGAGGCTCGTGGCGATACCCGACAGCCCCTGCTCACGCCAGAACGGTGTTTCGTAGGCAAGGATGGCTTTGGTGTAGCGACCGATGGGGCAGCGTTGGTGAAAGGCACGCCGATAAGCGGGTAGGGGTGGCTCAAACTCCAACCGATTGATCATCACCGGTGGCAGTGCACAGATCAACCGCTTGCCCTGCCAGGTGGAATCGTGGCACTCCACGACGACACCTTGATCGTTCTGAATGATCCGGCGCACAGGAGATCGGAGGGAAACAACCCCGTTGACGGTGGCGGCCAGCCCCTCGGAGACCAACTGGCTGCCCATCATGTGGGCGGCCTGTCCACCGGTGAGGGTATCCCCCATGAAGATGATGTCCCCGCACGTTTTCAACAGATGCAGGGTTTCGAGGAAGGAGACTTCCGCTGGCATCACCCCGAAGTAAGCATTCGTGCTCATCACCAGGAGCTCGCGCGTGGCTGGTGTCTCCACGTTCCGCTGAAGCCAGGTGGCAAAGGTGATGGCATCAAAGTCCTTGGCCATCGGGTGGGCCCAGGGCGCATCAAGGTCGATGCCAGAGAGGGCCTCCTCCAGCCTGGCGATGGCGGCCTGGAGTTCCGGCAGGGCCGCATCTCGACCGGGGAAGCTGCCGACCTCTCCGGCATGGGCTGTCGTTCCGTCAACCGCCACCTCTTGCCCGGTCTTGAACTGGCGAATCAGTGGCACAGAAAATTCACGCACAAGTTCATGCATGCGCGTGTGGTTGTCGGCGAGCCAGGCACCGCCCAGGTCGATATGTTCGCCGAGGTATTCGCTGTAGGGGGAGCAGGTGAGCCCGCCCACCCGATCGCGTGCCTCCAGGACGGCGACCCGCTGCCCAGCCCTTGAGAGCACACGGGCTGCGTAGAGCCCCGAAAGGCCTGCTCCAACGATGATCGTGTCGAAGATCGGCTGATCTGACGATGCTTGTGTTGCCATGATGGATGCTCGTCGTGTGATTGATGAAGGGATGTTGTCGGGGAGTACGTGATCGCAGGGTCAGGAGGCGCTTCGCAGCATTCCCCAGTTCTTCAGGCCCGTGATTCCAGAAACCGAGTCTTCGATGGCGACGTTGAAGCCAAAGCGCCGATACAGGTCCAGGTTGCGCTCGCTTTGGGTCTCCAGGTAGACAGGCATGGACTCCTGCTCGGCACGTTCAAGCAGGTGATTCATGAGGATCTTGCCAACACCCTTGCCTTGCGCCTCAGGATGCACACCAAGCATCAGAAGGTAATAGTGATGCGTAGGCGCAGATTGCTTGTGCATGGTGTCCATGTGCTCCATGAAGCCCAGGACCCTTGCCAGGGTGGCAAGTCCAAACCGAAAGGGTGCCAGTAGCAAGCCGGTGCGGGCCATGGTTCGGAGGCTGATGTTGGTATTCCCAGGGGGGAGCCAGAGAGCGACACCTTGATGGGTGCTGGTGGTGTACACCTCCCCGGAATGGAACGCATAGGCGCAGGCACAACGCACGAACTCCCTGGTCTGGCTTTCGCGTCGAGCGCCTGTGAAGAGGTGGCTCATGGGCGGTTCGTTGAGGAAGGCTGCGCCCAGCAGGGCGGTTGCCCAGTCCAGGTCTGCACCGGTGAGCCTTACAACGCTGGATGTCTGTTGCATCGTCATGGTGGTGATGGGTAGTTGCGTTGCCGCTTACTGGTCTGGCCTCAGGGACATGGCCCAGCGGACTTCCGCTCGCACCGCTCGATGGGAGACCGAAACCTCCGACATGGCAAGGATGATGGCGGTCAGGAGGGCAAGCGATCCAAGCAGGAACATCGCCATCGCCAGGAAGGAGAAGAAGAGGGGGTACAGATTGATCGACAAACCGATCGCCATCATGCTGAGCAGAAACAGGACGATCGAGACGTAGAGCACCAGACTCGCCTTCTGGAGAGAGGAATAGCGATCCGCCAGCTGAATCAGTTGCTTGTCGATCAGGCTCAGGCCATCGCGATACGCATGATCCTGGGGGTCATATCTGTTGAGAATGTCAATTCGCTCCCTCGTCATGCCGCGGAGGCGATCACTGATCTTCAGGTAGCGCCCCAGGGTCAGGTTCAGAAAGACGATGCAGCTCGACAGCATCACGGACGGAGCAATGACGAGTTGAATGGCCTGGGCAACACTGTTGGCGTTCATGCGGCAGTCTCCGGGATGGAGGCACCAACGGATGTCACCGTGAGTTGCAGCTGGACGTCCGGGGTCGCGCTCTCTGCACCGGCCTGCCGGTGCTGGCGGATCCGCTCGTAGACAGACTGCAACTTCTGCGGATACTCCTTGAATTCCGTGCCCATCCACACATCCCAGAATCGGAAGTAAAGGGTGTAGTTCCCGTTCACATGGGAGTGGTGCATGTTGTGGTGCGTGGAGGGGGTCTTCCACTTCAGCAACGAGTGGCCGCTCCAGCTCTCGGGAATGATTTCATAGCCCAGGTGTCCGATCACGTTCATGATCAGCGACAGCACCTGATAGACAATCAGCGCCGACCAGTGCACCGGGAAGAGAAAAGGAAAGATGATGTTGGGGATTCCTTCCACAACGGCTTCAACCAGGCTGAACGAGTACGCCGTGAAGGGGCTGGTGTCGATGCTTTCGTGATGGACCCTGTGGCTCCAGCGGTACAAGGGCTTCCAATGCATCAGCCGGTGGGCCCAGTAGAAGAACGTGTCCTGAAGCACAATCATCAGGACAACACTGGCCGCCAGGTTGGCGAGGCCATGGTCGCCAATGGACTGATAGATCGTTGTGAAGCCCGATCGATCGGCCAGAAAGATTCCCACGTCGATGAGCGTGAAGATCGCCACACTCGACAGTGATTGGCGAATCTCCCTGGTCCACTGGGTGGCCGTGCTGCGCTGCTTGGGCTGAATCCGCCGCGGCTGCACCGCCTGCCGGCGCCAGACCCAGAAGACAAGGAAGAAGGGAACGGTGATCAGGGCGTAGATGGCCACAGCCGGCAGGGCGCTGTCGAACAGCGCAAAGTCGCCGAGGGAGAGGAGGTCCGAGAGCCACGGGGCGCGCTCAAGGCCGAGCAGGAGGTCTTGCATGGGGGAGGGTGCCGCAGGGGCGTGGAGGATGTGAGCTTTGCTCATGCCACAGACCGTACGAGCTTTGCTCACATCTGTCAACCACGCAGGCCCTGCCGCGTCGGGCGGGGGTGTAGGACTCCCGTACTGCTCTGTTTGAAGGGGAGCCCATGGCCAGCCGCCAGACCCGGGTCAGTGGGATCCGCAGAAAGCCGCAACAGGCCAGTAGCCAGGAGCGCGTCAACCACATCCTTGACGTGGCCGAGGAGCTTTTCGTGGCCCAGGGCTTCGGTGCCACCTCCACCAACGAAATCGCCAAAAAGGCCCAGGTGCCGATCGGTTCGCTGTACCAGTTTTTCTCCGACAAGAAGGCGATCGTTCTCCTGCTGATGGAGCGGTACAACCGTCTGCTCCACGAGCGGCTTGCCCTGGCCGACAACGCCGAACTGGTGCAGCTGTCCTTACCGGAGTACGTCAGCCACCTGATTGACATCACGTCCCGCTTCTTCGACGACCATCCCGGGTATCACGCGATCTTCATGGAAACCCAGGGTTCAGTACCGGAACTCCGCGAGACCGAAGACGCCGCCGACGCGCAGCTCATCGTTGACCTCGCCGCTTCGCTCGCCGGGCGCGGCATCGGCGACGGCAAGAGCATGAGCACCGGCCCATCCACGGCGGATCTGGAGCTGATGGCCCTCGTGCTGGTCAAGGCCATCACACCGCTGATCTGGCTGTCCCGCCTGCAAGAGCCCGAGAAGCGACTCCGGATGGTTGCCGAGATCAAGCGGCTTGCCCTCGGCTATCTGAGCCTGTCGGCCAGAGGATCGCATTGCGAACCACTTTGAGAGGTTGGCGACTTACCGAGCATCTCAGATCCAACACTTCGTATGGGCTTGCCACAACGTGCTGATCCACAAGCTCAGGCCAATGTGTTCCAGGTCGGGATCTGGTCAGGATGCACCCAACGCCCACCCCAGCGCTCTGCAGCAGCATGCGCCGCCGTATCGGTGCGCTGAAATCCCAGACGGGCCATCAGCCAGTCCACCGGCAGCAGGAGCCGCAAGAGGCCGATCGGCTTCTCCTCCTTGCCGGTTGGCCAGCAGAAAGCGCCCTGGGCACAGCCCATGGTGAACCCCTTGGCGGAGGATGGGAGACTTTCTTCGTTGGTGCCCAAAGGATTCCAGTCACCTCTGGCATCACGCCGGAGCCTCCCCGTTCGCCCATGACGCGATCAGCGCGTTTCCCGTTGGCCCTGTTCCGTTGGGGAACCGCCCTCGCCATGCTCCTGCTGGCCGAGGGGCCGCTGGCTGCTGCCGTCGATCACCAAGGCCTGTCACCACGGCCACGGCAGCAGGGGTGGATCGCCCAGCCGTTGGGCGAGCGCTTTCCCCAGATCCCGGCGCAGGTGTGGGAGTGGATTGACCAGGCCAACGCCTTCGAAGCCAAGGGCGACTATGGAAAGGCGGCGATGGCATGGGAACAGGTGCTGGCCTGGCGTGAGAAGGTGCAGGGGCCCGACCATCCCGATACCGCCACCAGCCTCAATAACCTCGGGCTCCTGTATATCAAGGAGAGTGCCTTTACCAAGGCAGAGCCCCTGCTTGTTCGTGCCCTGGCGATCAGAACCAGGGTCCTCGGGCCGGACCATCCCTTCACCGCCCTCAGCCTCAACAACCTCGCCTGGCTGTATTTCAAGCAGAACAACAACGCCAAGGCAGAAGGGCTCTACCTGCGAGCCATTGCGATCGCCGAAAAGGCGCTGGGGCCCGACCATCCGGGGCTTGCCCTCGGCTACGACAACCTCGGACTGCTGTACACCAGTCAGGCCAAGTATGCGAAGGCGGAACCCTACTATCTGCGTGGCCTGATGATCAGAGAGAAGGCCTTGGGCCCCGATCATCTTGACACCGCCACAAGTCTCATCAGTCTTGGGCTGCATTACAGCAAGCTGAACCTCTATCGAAAGGCCGAGCCCCTGCTCCTTCGTGCTCTGGCCATCAGGGAGAAAACACTGGATGCTGACCACCCTGATCTCGCAGTTGGTCTGGTAAGCCTTGGTCTTCTTTACAGTGAAGTGGGTGACTATGCCAAGGCTGAGCCCCTCTATCTGCGCGCGCTTGTGATGATGGAGAAGCGACGAGGTCCTGATCATCAGGAGACCTTTCTTTGCCTCAATAACCTGGCATCGCTGTACCTCAAGCAGGGCGTCTATGCCAAGGCCGAGCCCCTCTACCTTCGCGCCCTGGCGATCACTGAGAAGACGCAGGGGACCGATCACCCCTTCACCGCCACCAGCCTCAACAACCTCTCGGTGCTCTACGACACCCAGGGCGCCTATGCCAAGGTCGAACCGCTCTACCTACGCGCCCTGGCGATCATGGAGAAGGTGCGTGGGCCCGATCACAATGACACTGCCACCAGCCTCATTAACCTGGCGACTCTTTACCATAGTCAGGGTGCTTATGGCAAAGCCGAGCCGCTCCTCCTTCGCGCTCTGGCGATCAAGGAGAAAGCCCTGGGGCCCGATCACGCGGATACCGCCCTCAGTCTCCTCAACCTTGCCGCTGTCTACAGGAGCCAGGGCGCCGATGCCAAAGCCGAACCGCTCCTGCGTCGCGCCCTGGCGATCAACGAGAAGGCGCTGGGGCCAGTCCACCCCATCACCGCCGCCAGCCTCAATGGCCTTGCGGTGCTGTACGACAGCCAGGGTGCTTTCGCCAAGGCCGAACCTCTCTATCTGCGCGCCCTGGCGATTAGGGAGAAGGCGCTGGGGCCCGATCACCCCGATACCGCTGGAAGCCTCAACAACCTGGCGGAGTTATTCCGAAGCCAGGGCGAATACACCAAAGCCGAGCCGCTGTTCCTCCGCTCCCTGGCGATCTTCGAGAAGGCCTTGGGCCCCGATCACCCCACGACCGCCCTCAGCCTCAACAACCTCGCCAAGTTGTACCTGAGCCAGGGGGCCGAGGCCAAAGCCGACCCCTTGCTGCGCCGTGGCATCGGCAGCCAGTCCCTGTTCCTGCAACGGGAGGCTCCCCTGCTGCCCCAGGCCCGGCGGCAGGAGCAGATCAAGGCCCTTGGCAACGTCTGGGAGATCCCCTACTCCCTTGGGGCCACAACGCCGGCCGGCGCCTCCCTGGCCCTGTTCACACGCTTGAACCGCCATGGCCTGCTGCAGGACATCGAACGGCGCCAGGCCCAGCTCGGCCGTGGCTCGCCGGCCCAGCAGAGTCTGGTGAGCCAGCTCACGGCGATGACGGCCCGGCTGGCCGATGTCAACTTCAGCGAGTCGCAGCGGCAGACGCTGCAGCAGGAGCGGGATCGGCTGGAGCAGGCGCTCTACCGCCAGCTGCCGGCCCTGACCCCTCGGCTGGTGGACACCGCCCAGGTGGCCGCTGCCCTGCCGGCTGATGGGGTGTTGATCGAATTCCAGCGCTTCCGCCCCTACGACGCCCGTCAACCGGAGGCCAGGAGCCGGGGGGAAGCGCGCTACCTGGCGATGCTGCTGTTCCCCGATGGGGCGACCCGCGCGGTGGACCTCGGCCCGGCGGCGGCTATCGACCCCCTGATCCAACAGGCCCTGGCCGAAAGCCTGGCCCGCAACCGCCCCGCCGGACCGTTCTGGGCCCAGGTGAGCCAGAAGCTGCTGGCGCCCCTGCTGCCGCAGCTGCGGGGGCGCCGGCGATGGTTCGTCTCCCCCGATGGCGAGCTGAGCCGCATCCCGTTCACGGCTCTGCCGGCTCCTGCTGGGGGCGCGAGCGGGGCCGAGTCCGACTCCGAACCCACGCTGGGCCAGCAGGTGCAGCTGCGGATCCTCACCAGCGGCCGTGACCTGCTCACGCTGGGCAGCCCCGGGGCTGGAGCCCAGCGGGCCCTGGTGCTCGCCGCCCCTGATTTCGGTGGCCCAGGCCAGTGGCAACCCCTGCCCGCCACGGCCGCCGAGGGGAGCTGGATCGCCGAACGGCTTGGGGCGGCTCTTTATCAGGGATCCGCCGCCACCACCGGGGTGCTGCAACAGGCGCGCAGCCCCAGGGTGTTGCACATCGCCAGCCATGGGTTCTTCACCACGGGCAGCGGCGACCCACTGCTGAAGAGCGGCATCGTGCTCGCGGGCGCCAACCGCAGCAGCCCGGCCGCCCCCGCCGCGATGGCGAGCGACGACGGCTACCTCACCGCCAAGGAGGCGGCCCAGCTGCAGCTCGATGGCACCGAGCTGGTGGTGCTCTCCGCCTGCGACACCGCCTCCGGCACCCTGCAGACCGGCGAAGGGGTCTACGGCCTGCAGCGGGCCCTCACCGTGGCCGGCGCCCGCTCCACCCTGCTGTCCCTGTGGAAGGTGGACGATGACGCCACGGCGGCGTTCATGCAGCGCTACATCGCCCTGCTCAAGAAGGGAATGGGTCGCATGGAGGCGCTGGCGGCGGTGCAGCAGGAGTTCCGCCGCAACCCTCCGGAGCCGGACTGGGCCGACCACAAGTTCTGGGCCGCCTGGCAGCTCACGGGCGACGGGGGGCCGATTCCGGGATTGTGAGCCATCCCCTGCACACCAGGCAGACTGAGATGGCGGCCAACTGTTGTTGTTTCCTACCCATGCGAAGCCAACGGGGGTCTGCGGCACTGGGCGCTCTGCTGGTCACCGCCTCGCTGCTCGTGCCTGTGGCCCCTGGGGCCGCCGCCCCAGAGCTGGACAGCACGACGGCGGCCATCGCCAGCCAGCTGCGCCAGAGCTGGAATGCCGATCCAGGCACCGCCAGGCGGCCCTGGCCGGCCATCGAGGTGCTCCCCGCCGGCCAGCCGCCGTTGTTGGCCTGCCCCGGGGCTGCCGCGGCGCCCAACGCGGCCACTGCAGCCCAGAGCCCTGTCCTGTATTGCGCCGCCAGCGGCAAGGTGCTGCTGGATCGCAACCGGTTGGAGATGCAGGTCAGCCGCCACGGGGACTGGGGGGTGGCCTACTGGGTCGGGGTCGGCCTGGGTTCGGCGATCCTGGGCGATCGTCCGGCGTCGCCCCTGGCACCAGCCGCCACCAACCTTCAGGCCAACTGCCTGGCGGGGGTGCTGATCGGTGGCACCACCCTGCAACCCAGGCCCCAGGATCCGCCGAAGCCCAACCAACTCGTGGCCCCGGCCAATGGGGCCTACGCCACCGCCATGGCCGGGCAGATGGGGACCCGCAGCCAGCGCTCCTATGCCTTGCTCACCGGCCTTGGGGGGACGGACCTGGGCAGCTGCTCCGATGGCGCGATGGCCCAGCTCGCCAGGGACGAGGTGCCCGATCCACTGCTGCTGGGCGAGCTGGCCGCGGGAACGGACCGGGCCGCGTTCAACACGATGGGGGTGATGAACCGGCGCTGCAGGAGGCTGCCCAACTCCCCCTGCCCGAGACGCGTGCCCAGCTTCACCGGACAGAAGTGAAGGACCTCCCGAGCCCGTGAGCAGCGAATCCCCGATCAAGCCCCCTGGAAACGGTGAGAGGCTGCCCAGGAAAGGGATGCCCGGCGCCCGGGGCGGGAAGGAGGCGTTCCGCCTGCCGGGCTGGATGCGCTCGCCGTCGCTGCACGAATGGGTCAGGACGCTGGGGATCATCATCGCCGCCTCCTGGGGGATCTACACCTTCATCTGGAAGGAGATCTATGTGCCCTCCCAGGCGCCGGCCAGCATCAGTCTTCAGATCAGCCTGACGCCGATCGCCGGTGACGGCAAAGGCGATCCCACGCCACCATCACTGCAACGGGAACTGAAGGTCAGTGCCACCAACGCCAGCAACCGCAGGCTGTACCTGCTCAGCAGTTTCTGGGAGCTGTTCCCGATTCGCCGCCAGGCGATGGATCGATCCACCTTTGCGGAACGCGTCCAAGGCCCCTTGGATGCCATCCATGTGGAGAGGGGGGCCGTGCTCCAGCCCTATCCAACGGAAGCGGCCGGCAAGTTGTTCCTCGACGATCACATCAATCCGGGTGAAACCATCCATCGCTCCCTGATCGTCACCCTGCCTTCGGGTGCCTATGCCGCCCAGGTCGACGTGCTGGTTCCCGTTCTGACGCGCGAGCCCCCCAGGGGACATGGCCTGCTGGGCGGGAGGGTGCTGGAGTGGGGTTATGACAGGAGTGACATGGTCATCCCCTTGCTGTGCAGGGAGACCAACCCCGGCGACTGTCTACGCCTTGATGATGCCGTGAAGCAGGACCTTGCGATGGATCGAAAGCTGAAGGCCTTTGACCCCAACTACTTTCTCAATGAGCAGAGTGTGCAGGTGGGGCTGTCGGGCGGGTCGTAGGGCCGGTTCAGGTCAAGCCTGTCTGTTGCGGCCCCCCTAGGGAAGACGACGGGCGCCACCCATCGCCCCACGCTTGCCATCGGGCCCAAGAAGCCAGAAGCGGATCGCATCGCCGTCCACCTCGAACTCCTCCACGACCTTCAGCCCGGCGATGCCTGGATCCGAGGGGAACAGCACCCGCCAGGTCCGGCGGGAGCCCTCGCAGATTCCCTCCCAGGCGCCGGCGGCGGTGCCTCCCCGTTCCGACACGATCCAAACGAGGTGATGGCGGCCGTCGGCCAGCTTCGTGACCACGGCCCGCCCGGGCTTGCTGGGTGCCACGTAGTCCCAGGTGCCGAGGGCTGCCTCACAGGTTGGTGTGGCGGGTGCCGCCCAGGACGGTGTTGAACCCATGGCCAGCGCCAGCGCCATCCCCAGCAGTCGGCATCGCATGGGCTGCACCAGAGATGGCCGACATCCGGATCGACTCTAGGGGCGATCCTCAGCGCGGCCGCCCGCCGCACACAGCATCACGCCGCCCCCTCGGGCTAGAAGGGTGCAACGGCGGAGCACATGGGTGGATCTGGAACGCCTTCAGAAGCTGTTCACGGCCCCGCTGCTGCCCCTGGGCCGCCAGAGCTTCTCCCTGCTCTGGATCGTGGAGGTGCTGCTGCTGTTGCTGGCGGTGAGCCTGGCGGCGCGGGCCTTGAAGCGGCTGCTGGCCGGACGCGTGCTGCGCTGGTTCTCCCTGCCGGAGGGACGGCGCGAGGCGGTGGCCACCCTCGTCTCCATGGGCCTGGCCGCCCTGGGCTACGTGGTGGTGGCCCAGGGGATGGGGCTCGACATCGGGGCCCTCGCCGTGATCTTCGGGGCCCTCGGGGTGGGGATCGGCTTCGGGCTGCAGGAGCTCACCCGCAACCTCACCAGTGGCCTCACCCTGCTGATGGAGGGGAAGCTGAAGGTGGGCGATCAGATCGAGTTCGGCGACACCAGCGGCTTCATCCGTGAGATCTCGATCCGCTCCACCGTGATCCGCACCTTCCAGGGCGCCGAGATCGTGGTGCCCAATTCGGCCATCACCAATGCGCCGGTGAAGAACCTCAGCTATCTGAGCTCCGATGGCCGGGTGGATGTGGAGGTGACGGTGGCCCACGGCAGCGACCCTTTGGCCGTGACCGAGGTGCTGCTGGAGGCGGCCCTGGCCGAACCGACGGTGCTGGCCGACCCGCCGCCGAAGGTGCTGCTGCACGGGCTGCAGGGCCAGGGGATGGCCTTCGAGCTCTGGGCCTGGACCTCGGCGATCCACGCCAGCCTCAGCCTGCGCAGCTCGCTCAACTACGCGATCGAGCAGGGGCTGCGCGAGCGCCGCATCGAGCTGGCCGGTTCCCGCCAGCAGATCCAGCTGCTGTCGTCCCGGCGCGCGGCAGAAGAGGAGCGAGCGGGCCCGGACTGGAGCCCCCTGCGGGCGTCCCTGCCCGACCATCCCTGCTTCAGCAGCATGGATGACCGTCGACTGCGGGAACTGGTGGGCAGCGGCGCCCGCCGCTCCCTGCCCACCGGCACGGTGCTGGTGCAACAGGGCGATGAGGGCCGCTCCTTCCATCTGGTGCTGAGCGGCGCGGTGGATGCGATCCACGAAACCGACCGGGTGAGCCGCAAGCTGTTCACCTTCACCGCAGGGGAGTTCTTCGGTGAACTGCCGCTGCTGTTGCAGGTGCCCTACCCCACCACCATGGTGGCGGCCGAGGACACGACGCTGTTCGTCGTTCCCAGCGGCAGCTTCCGCGCCCTGCTGGCCTCACGGCCCGAATTCGCCGACACCGTCGCCCGGGAGGTGGCCCGCCGCAGCGACGTGCTGCGCAGCTACGAGGACTGCCTGCGCCAGCGCGGCCTGCTTGTGGACGCCGACATGGGCCACCCCCTGCAGTGGTTCCGCGAGCGGCTGAAACGGGTGCTGGCCGGACGCCCCGCCATGGCCTCAGTGGAGACGGAGGCCGGCTGAGCGGCACGCCTAGTAGTTGGTGCTCACACGGATGGCGATCGTCCGAGTCCCGGGATCGATCAGGGCAAGCATGAAGTCGTTGACGTCCTCCTTCAGCGTCGGCCGAATCCTCTTGGGGGCCCGCAGGATGTCGGTGCCGGCGGTTCGGATCTGATAGAGGCCGGTCTGCGGAAGCGAGGGCAGCGACGGCAGGGCCAGCCGGGCACGCGTCTCCTTCGGGATCGGCAGCGGCTGCCACAGCCCGGAGCTTTCGGCGGTGCGGGCGTAACGATCAAAGTCGGCCCTGCTGAGGGCGAACACCATCGTGATCCTGAGGCCCTCACGCCCGAACCATCCGGACTCCGAGGGCGAAGCCTGGTAGGTGATGGCTCGGGCGGCCCCGGGGATGGCGAACTCGCGCCGCAGGGCCCGCTCATCGGACTGCCGCAGCGAGCAGCCCGTCAGGAGCACACAAGCCATCACCATGGATACCCGCGATGCGCCCCTCATCCAGGCTGCAACTGGATGGGATCGGGGCGCCAGGTTTTGTTGAACCAGGGCTCCAGCGGACCATACAGACGCAAGATCGTGAACCAGCCCTTGCCAGGAATCGTCTGGACCCAGTTGTTCTCGAATCCAATGGGGGCCTTCGGGCCAAACCAGACATCAACAGAACCGTCGGCATTGGTTTTGAGGCCCTTGCCCTGGCTGCTGACACTGGGTGCCTTCTGGTCGGTCTGCAGCATGGATCGCGTCTGGGTGTCATAGACGATCACGGACCAGAAATCGGCGACGGGGATGTTGGGAGGCAAGCGCAGCCGATAGGTTTTGCCGCCATCGAGGCGCTCGCCCTTGGCATCCAGGGCGGCCCAGGGGTACTGGGAGCCTTTGCCGACATTCTTGACTTCCATGGCCGGTGTGACACCGGTGGCAAAGTAGTAGTAGAAAATGGCTCCATCCAGGTTGGCCACCCCTGGAGAAACTTCAAACCTGTAGCCACCGAAGAACGGCAGGCGCCAGGAACTGTCCGGGTAGAAGTAGGCATCCGGCTCGCGAATCCTTAGGGCCAGGGTCCGTGCCGTCACCGCACCGATGTTGGCGGCGTCACTGAGGATCTTCTTCCAGCGTTCGTCGGGGTTGAAGGGTTTCCCTTTCACGATCCCCACCGAGGCGAAGAGGCCCAGTGTTGTCGGGTCGGAGCCGGTGGCAGGTTCCTCTTGAATCACCTGGTTGAGCAGTGCCCAGAAGGAATAGTCGCCAGGGGCCACGAAGTTGGCCGGCACCCCGGAGGCGTTGGCAAACCTGATCGCCGGTGGGTTGGCCGCAGCGGAGAGCTGGTAGATCTTCAGGTTCGCCTTGACCGACTCCACCCCTGGCTTGGGGGAACCATCCACCAGAAACGAGCGGAAGAACAACCAGTTGCCGTAGGTCTTTGGCCGGACGACTTGATACCCCTGGGGGATGGGGCCCTGGTGGTTGGGGGGGAGGAACAGGTATTTCCCGCCCGCTCCCCTGTCGGCCCCTGTGATGCCGACGTCGACCACCCAGCGATACCAGAAATCATTGACAGCACCGAGCACCTTGGGGGGGACTTCGACCACCAGGGGTCCCTTTCTGGTGTCGAGCCAGATGAAGCTGTACACGGTGTTGTCGTTGGCCGTGAGTTCCACCGTGCGGGGATCCACCAGGTTCTCCCAGATCACATTGGTGGTGTTCTCGGGGCCGAACTTGCGCAGCGATTCCCGCATGCCGGCCTGATTCACGATCGGGATCGCCAGCAGGTAGGCCTGCAGGGCCCGGGAGCGATCCAGATTGTCGTAGATCTTCTCGATGGTGTCGGGCTTCGGGAACCCATCGATGAGGTGCAACGGGCCGATGGACGTCTCGAGCCGATCCGCCGTGGCCACCCCAGGCGGAATCGGGGTTGGCGTCCTAAGGGTCTGGGCTGAGGCGGTGGTGGCCACTGAGGCCACCAGGGCCGCCACGGCCAGGGCCGTGCGTCGTTGGTGGGACGACCTCATTGCGACGGCTCCTGGCGTTGGGGAGGGCAAGGGAGGAAGGCTATGTCAGTGGCTTTTCTGGATGGATGGGGAGCAACAGGCCGTGGGAGGACGGTGGGGAGGACGACGGTTTGGATGGGCCCTGGTTGCCTCCCGACAGTCAGAGTTCAACGAGCAATTGAACGGACTCCAGATCCTCAGGGGAATCCGGCCTGGCGGCGAACAGCTCCTGCCAGGCCGGGTTCTGGTTTTCCCAGGCCGTTCGGGCGCCGTAGGCCGCCATGTCGTCGTATTCGATGTGGAGAATCAGCGAGGTCGTGTCCGGGCCCGGCACCGCATTGCGCAGCAGGCGGACCGCCCTGGGCATCACCGGGCTCTCGAATTCCGGGCCGCCCGCCTGCTGCAATTTGGCCATGACGTCGCCCAATCGGCCGGGACGCACCTGATAGGTGAAGACGGCAATCACGGACATCGTGATAACGCAGGTGAGCACCACGGAACGCTAGGGCCCACCCATCTCCCTGGGACGACCTACAGGGCCGCCATGATCGCAGCCTCCAGGGCCGTGGTTGCCCGTCCAAGGAGTGCGCTGAGCTGCCTGCTGCCATCAAACAGGGCGCCTTGGGAGGCTCCCGTATCGGAATCAGCCAGCAGGCCTGCCAGGGGTTCCGGCAGGCCGGCGGCGAGCAGGGCGTTGCGGTAGTCCGCTTCGGGCAGGTTGACGTACTTGATGGTGTGCCCGATCTGCCGTGAGATCGCAGCGGCGAACTCGTTCAGGGTGTAGGCCGTGTCCCCAGCGAGTTCATACACCTTGCCGGCCGGGGCGTTGCTGGTGAGGATGGCGGCGGCGGCTTCGGCGTAGTCGGCACGGGCCGCGGAGGCGATGCGACCCTCACCGGCGCAGCCATGGACCGCCCCCAGCGACAGGGCGGAGGCAACGCCTGCCGTGTAGTTCTCGGTGTACCAGCCGTTGCGCAGCAGCACGAATGGCAGGCCGGACGCAAGAATGGCCGCTTCGGTTTCTCGGTGTTCTTGAGCGAGAGCGAGGACCGAGGTGTCGGCGTGCAGGACACTGGTGTAGGCCAGCAGTCTGACTCCTGAACGCTGGGCCGCGTCGATGACGGCCTGATGCTGGCATGTGCGCTGGCCGATCTCGCTGGAGGAGATCAGCAGGAGCCTTTCTGCGCCTTGAAAGGCGGCCTCCAGGCTGGCGGGCTGGTTGTAATCGGCCTGGCGAACCTGTACGCCCATGGCAGCGATGTCGCTGGCCTTTTCGACGTTGCGGACGGCGGCGACGATGTTGTCAGCGGGCACTGTTCTGAGCAGGACATCGATGACCAGGCGGCCCAGCTGGCCTGTGGCTCCCGTGACGACGAACTTGGTCATTCCCCTTCGATGGCTTGGCTTGATGGGACGGCGGCAAGCTACCCCTTACAATTTCTTTTCGTAAGTACTTACAAAAAGGTAAGTCCAGTGACGGGCACAGGGATGGGGGCAGGGCCAGAGGCAGCAGCAGCAGCAGCAGCGGCCTCCAGGCTCGGTGAGACCCTGCGGCGGGGGGAGGTTCTGGCGCCGGAGTGTCCGTCGCGGGAGATCCTCAAGCATGTGACCAGTCGCTGGGGCGTGCTGGCGCTGGTGGCCCTGATGGAGCGAACCCATCGCTTCAGCGAGCTGCGCCGCAGGATCGGGGGCGTCAGCGAGAAGATGCTGGCCCAGACGCTGCAGCAGTTGGAACAGGACGGCTTCATCAGGCGTGTGTCCTATCCCGTGGTGCCACCGCATGTGGAGTATTCGCTGACCCCCCTCGGTGTGGGCATCGGGCGTCAGGTCGAGGCGATGACCGACTGGATCGAGATCAACCTGCCGGAGATTCTCAGGGCCCAGCAGGCGCATCCGGCGCCCAGGCCGAACGGTGATCAAAGGTCACGGGCAACGAGGTCAGCCCACGCAGCTCCAGGTTCTCCTGATACGCCAACGGCTCGCCGGTCCACCGGAGTCCCGATATCCGGCGCAACAGAGCCGTGAAGGTGATGGTGGCCTCCATCCGGGCCAGGGCCGCCCCCAGGCAGTAGTGGGGCCCATGGCCGAACGCCAGGTGGGCGTCAAACCGCCGTCGCACGTCGAGCCGGTCGGGATCCGGGAACCGGGCCGGGTCGCGATTGGCGGCCGCGAACATCAGGTACACCAGCTGACCCTTGCGGATCGAGCGGCCGCCGATCGTCAGATCCTCCCCCGCTTCCCGATACATGAACTGCACCGTGCCGTCGTAGCGGAGGAACTCCTCGACCGCATTCGGAATCAGCGACGGGTCGTCGCGCAGCAGCTGGAGTTGCTCTGGGTGGCGCAGCAGGGCCAGCAGGCCGTTGCCGATCAGGTGGGTGGTGGTCTCGTGGCCGGCCGCCAGGAACAGATTGGCGTTGGCGATCAGCTCCGTCTCGCTGAGCCGATCGCCGTCGATTTCGGCGTGCACCAGCAGGCTCAACAGATCGTCGCCGGGCGTCGCCCGGCGCGTTTCGAATTCCGCGCCAAAGAACTCCGTCAGCTCGTGGGTGCTCTGCAACGCGCGCTGGTACTGCTCGGGGGTCACGGCGGAGGGATCGGTGCCGAAGATCGCCGAAAAGTCGTCGGACCAGCGCTTGAGGCGTTCCAGGTCGTCAGATTCCAGGCCCAGCAGGCGGGCAATGACCCGGGCCGGCAGCGGAAAGGCGACGTCGGCGATCACATCGAAGCGGCCCTGCGCCGGCAGCCGATCCAGCAGCCCGTTCACCAGTGCTTCGACCGTCGGCCGCAGGTTGTCCACGGCCCGTGGCGTGAACACCTTGGCCACCAGGGCGCGGAGCCGATGGTGGCGTTCCGGGTCCGTGATGTTCATCTGGGCCCCGATCACCTCGAAGAGGCGCTGCAGTTCGGGGCATCCGGCGCGCTCACCCATCCCGCCGGCGCGATCGGAGCGCAGCCGGGGATCCTGCGTCGCGGCCACGACGTCGTCGTAGCGCGTCAGCACCCAGGCTCCAAAAGGTTCATGCCAGTGGACGGGATCGGCGCGACGCAACTCGGCGTAGGTCGGGTAAGGATCGACGAGCATCGCGGGGCTGAACAGTGCTGCTGTCATGGCCGGGAATCGTTGTCGCTGATGTTAAGGAGATGCCCAACGCCAGTGCCTATGCAGGAGATAGTTTGTAAGTCTCGTAGTCCTGTTCCACTGATGTCAGATCAATATCGCTCTTGATTGCGAATAGTCCGATGCTGTCAGCCCGGGTCAATGGATCCAGATACTTGAGGAGAATGTGGTATTGGGGGCGGTTCCAGAAATCGTGAATGAGGATTCTGATGCGCTCGTTGGCATGGCATGACAAGATGACTTTGAGCGTGCACGCCACCCTGAATCGGCCATCAACCAGTGCCAAATCAATGAGCTTGCAATCAACGGATTGAAAGACACTCGCCGAATATCTCTCAAACAAGTCGATATGCTCTGTTGATGCAGGGTATCCCCATTGAAGCACGGGACCAATATCAACAGGAAAGATTTGTAGTCGTCGATCTTCAAAGAGCCTTAGGAAGACGTATTGGCGCATGCGATTGATCCAGTCCGGGCTTGATTCAACGGTGTAGACGTTCGCCTTTGATTTCTGAATGGCTCGAATGGTGCTTCCTCCAAGGCCAAACTCCAGATAGTGGTGCGACTCCTTGACCGCATCGTCGAAAATCCTCTTTTCATTCTCTGACATTACGAATGGGTACATCAGCGGGTACGGAGAAAGCTGATCAAGCTTTCGCAATGCGTCTTTTACCCTTGTTTTGATGGTGATCATGATGCCATCCCGTGATTGGTTGAAGACTATCGATGGCTATCGCCTGGCGACAAGCAGAGGTCGGTTCACAGAAGGCCTGTGGTGCGGGGACTCCACTGAATGGCGGTGTTTCTTGATCAGGGTGCTGACCGGAGGCATTGGCGATGCCCCTGTCTGACTGACCATTCACGCCTGGATCATCCTCGCTGTGGGGCCCGTCAGCGGCTCAGCCAGACCCAGCACACTCCCTAGCCTGTTGCGATGACCTGTTCGCCAGGGTGAGCCATGAACCTCCGTTCCTGTCTGCAGCACAATAACCCTGATCGTTCAGAAGAGCGGATCGGCAATGTCCGCAGTTGTGCAAACGGAAAACGGTCAGCGCAGTTGTCATGGCCGTAAGCATTCCTTCACTCCTCCATCGCTGCCAGAAGAACGGCTCTGATTCCGATGGATTGAACCATTTCCAGGCTCTTCACCTTGATGTGCCTGAGTGTCTTGCCCGTACGAGAAGGCAGCCGATGGTTCTCCTGCCCTGGGCACCTCGCTACCGACTGCGCGTAGCTCTGAAATCAACCCCCTCAGCACCCGACAGATCTGACTGACATCCATCGAGGATCCCTCCACCACGTCATGGAAGGTTCCCTTCCTGTCAGTGGTCTACATCCGGGAGCGCGATCCAATAGGGCACCGCATCCATGGCGGTAGCGATCAGGGGCGGAAGCGAGAGACGCCCACGCGACGCAGGACGGCCTTCGCGGCTTGGCTATAGCGCCCCTTCCGCCGAAGGGAAAGGTCTGAGGTCGTGAAGTGCTCCGGCCAGTAGCTCGGCGACAAGTCCGGTTCCACCGCGTCCAGCTCAGCCTCCCATGACCCGTCAGGCTCGTAGCCGTAGGCCACCAGGTCCGGCGTGATGGGGCCGTGCAACTGAATCTGGCCCTTGACACGGGGGAGGTGCTCGCGCCACTTTCCCACGCTGACGGGGGCAATGGGCCGCACCTTTCCGAGGGCGTTGAGTGCATCGTCAGACGGCGACACAATGGTGTGGTACTGGGAGAACAGCGCGACAACGCGCAGGAAGGGGAGGGCTTCGGCCAGTTGGGCCTGCGCGACGTCGGGGTTGGCCGTGAAATCTTCGTACCGGAGGGTCGTGAAGCGCGGATGGCTGGCGAGACGACGCCCCTCAATGGTGTAGGTGTTCCAGTATCTGAGCCCTGCCCAGTAGCGATCAGGCGCTTTGCCGTGCTTGCTCGTCACGATGTCTCGGGGATCGCGGAGCAGGTAGATGACGTGGAAGTCTGGGTCGAGACGGAGCCGCGGGCCCACCCGCAGGATGTCTCCTGGACGCTTGGTCAGATACACCCGTGCTCCTGGAGGAGCCGAGGATTGGTGGAGCGGGATTTCGTGTTCTTCCCATGCATCGACCTCGAAGCACACGCGCATGGCCTCCGCCAGGAGCGTGGTTCCGGTGCGAGGGCTCGCGCCCACGATGTGGATGCGCTGGCATCGCGTCGCAGAGTGGGCGTTGGACATGGCTGATCAGGGTTCAGTCGCCATCGGGAAGCTGATCTCTTGGCCGGATGAAACGGATTTCACGATCGTAAAGCCAACCGGGCGCGGCACGGAAGCAGGACCAGTCGATAGGAAGTATGGCCGCGCCCCGGCAGGGTGCTACGGCCGATGCTGTTGGGGAATCTGAATGTTTAGAATCATGGGTTAGCGAGTTCTGCCCTGGAGCTTGTCGGACATCATCAGGGCCGGATGGATCACATCGTGGATTCCTTCCAGAAGTGAAGCCTTGGATGCATACTCATGGATGGCAAGAACCCATGGATAAGCTTGTAGATCGTTGGCCATGGAGTACCCCGTAGATCCAGTTTGGCGCAGCATCAATACCGGTGTTGTTCTCAGAAACGGAACAATGGTCGCCAGTTCGTGGGGGATGCTGCTGGGATCGCTGAGGTCGGCCATGATCAATCGCGAGAGTCTTGCCAAGGTTTCAACGGTTCCAGTTGTATCTTTGCTCGCTGGGCCGTTGAAGTCGAACAGCACAGGCAGTAATTCCATGGAGCGCAGTTTATCTCGAACGGAATCCAAAATGTCTTTCCGTTCTTTGCCAAAGTTGCCAAGAATAAGAATGACTTTGGTGGTCAGCGTATCCACCATTTCACGAATATTCTCATTGCGGATGAGCATGTACAGAAGTTGGGCGAGCGGCAGGCTATCTGTACTCAGGGTGGCGGTACCTGGAGGCGACACGATCAGGTTCGTTGCATCCCGCGGCTTCCCTGCAACATCCCAAACCGATACGCCATACACATTGGCATAAGCAAGATCTGATTCGGTCAGATCAGTTCGGATGAGGACGCTCTCTGACAGATCAGCTCCTCTCAGCGCCGTCCGGCTGAGGTCGGTACCGACAAGACGTGATCTCGCCAGTTTTGCCCTGCCCAGCTCCGCACCTGAAACCTTGGCCTCCGAAAGGTCTGAACCTCTGCAGTCAGCGCATCGCAGATCAGCGCCATCAAGGATGGCTCCTCGCAGGTCGGTATTGGTTAGATCAAGTGGCTCGACATCATGGCCAACGATTTCATTGGCGATGAAAGCCCAGGATGCACCTGGAGGAATCAGACCTCTGGAATCCGCCTCCCGCAATGCCGGCATGAGGCTGAGATCAACACCCCTGAGGTCAGCATTGGATAGATCAGCGCGATCGACAGCGTTGATTTGCCTCCAACGATTCCAAGTCTGAAGACCTTGCCTCAGGACTTCTAGATGCAGATTATTTGCCATATCTGCTTGAACGCATGCAATGCGAAGAGAGTCTCCATCTCTTGCAACGCCAGAACGTCTGGGTCGTGCTCGCTGATGACCTTCGCCGTGGCTTGTCGCGCTGGCCTGCTGATCGGGTCGAAGGCGTCGATTGACCACCCGAGCATGTTGCGATGGCCACCCTCGGCGATGAACGTCTCCGGATCCAAAGGCTTGCCTGAGCGGGCGCCTCTCCCATTGCCCTAGAGATGATAACGATTGAAGAGATTCTCAATGTTGTAGGTTCTAACTTTTGGCTTCGTCATCGCACCTCCGCTGGAGCTGATTGATGGGCCATTGGTGCGCACATGACTTGTCCTTGGGGTGGATTCCGTCAGCGATCACCGCACGCTTGGCCCGTTCCGTGAACGGTGGAAGGGCGTCACCACGTTGGTCGACAACCCCGGATGATGCTGATCAGCCTGTGCCTCCAAGAGCCTAGCCCTGGTTCACGGCCCCACCAACCCCGAATGACTTCCGCTGCATCGCAGTCTGCGGTTACGCCTTCGTCCGGTTTGTGCCCGTCTCCCACCCATGGCCCCAGCAGGATCTTTTGGCAGATGGGGCAGGCCCGCCTCCTGCCGTTGGGTGCTCCCCTGCCTGCATCGCTTCTGGGTATGGGCTTGGCGCCGCCGCCGCCGATGCCATCGTCCCTCCGACCGCCCCCCCCATGACCCTGCTGTTCATCCTCCTGGCCGTTGTCCTGCTGCTGGATCTGGTGGTGTTGGTGGTGCTGCTGCCTTCGCTGCTGATCCGCGGGTTGCTGGCCCCCCTTTGTCCGGGTGTGATCTTCCTCGGACCGGGCCGGCAGAAGCGGCTGGCCCTCACCATTGACGACGGCCCCAGTGGTGCCGGCTCGGAGGACCTGCTGGCCCTGCTGCGGGATCTGGAGGTGCCGGCCACCTTCTTCCTGATCGGCTCCCATCTGGAGCGCGACCACCGTTTCCCCCGCCGCGCCCTGCAGCAGGGCCACGACCTCGGCAACCACCTCTGGTGCGATGGGCGCTCCGCTGCTCTGCCGCCGGACGCCTTCCAGCAGCAGCTGGCCGACACGGAACGGGCGATCACCCGGGCCGCCGCCCCCGCCACCCTGGCCTGGCGCTGGTTCCGTCCCGGCGGTGGCTGGTTCCACCGGGCCATGCTCGACGCCGTCTCGGCCCGCTCCTACCGCCTGGTGCTGGGTTCGATCTTCCCCTGGGACACCCTGCGGCCGCCCCTCTGGTTCGTGCGGCTCTTCGTGGGCCTCAACACCCACCCCGGCGGGATCCTGGTGCTCCACGACACCCCGGCCCTCAACCGCCGCACCCTCGAGACCCTGCGCGCCATCGTTCCCGACCTGCGCCGTCGCGGCTACCGCTTCGTGCCCCTGCAGGAGCTGCTCGATCCAGCCACCTGATCCGGCGCCTGCCGTCAGGTGTGGGGCCTACGATCCGGGCCGTCCGCCCCCTGGGGAATGCGCTTCAGCAGCCTGCTCACCCGGATCGGCGCCGTGCAGGACGGCAGCCCGCGGCACCTGTCAGGGGATCCGGAGATCACGGGCGCCGAAGCGCTGGATCGCGCCGGTCCCGGCCAGCTGGCCTTTCTTGAGCCCGGCAACGCCCTGGCGGCGGCCCTCTCCGCCAGCGGCGCCGCCGCCCTGCTGCTGCCCCTCGACGAAGAAATCCAGCAGCTGGCCAGCGAGCGGGGCCTGGCCTGGGTGGCCCTCAAGGATCCCCGCCTCGGCTTCGCCCAGGCGCTCGGGGCCCTGCATCCCCCCACCCCGAAGCCCCCGGGGATCCACCCCAGCGCCGTGGTCGACCCAGGCGCTGCCGTGGCCGCCGAGGTGCACGTGGGGGCCCATGCCGTGATCGGTGCCGGTTGTGTGGTGGCCCGCGGCTGCGTGCTCCATCCCGGGGTTGTGCTCTATGAGGATGTCGAGCTCGGCGAGGGCTGCGAGATCCATGCCCAGGCGGTGCTCCACCCCGGCAGCCGCCTCGGGACGGGGTGCGTGGTCCAGTCCCAGGCGGTGATCGGCGCCGAAGGCTTCGGTTTCGTGCCCACCGCTTCGGGGTGGGTGAAGATGCCCCAGACCGGCCGGGTGGTGCTCGAGGATGGCGTCGAGGTGGGCTGCGGCTCCACCATCGACCGCCCCGCCGTCGGGGAGACCCGCATCGGTGCCGGCACCAAGATCGACAACCTCGTGCACGTCGGCCATGGCGTCATCACGGGCCAGGGCTGTGCCCTGGCCGCCCAGGTGGGCATCGCCGGCGGCGCCGTGCTCGGCAGCGGTGTGATCCTGGCCGGCCAGGTGGGGGTGGCCAACCGGGCCGTGATCGGCGACCGGGCCATCGCCTCCTCCAAGTCCGGCATCCACGGCGAGATCGCCGCCGGAGAGGTGGTCAGCGGCTACCCCGCCATCCCCAACCGCCTCTGGCTGCGCTGCTCCGCCGTCTTCAACAAGCTGCCCGAGATGGCCCGCACCCTGCGGCAGCTGCAGAAGTAGCCTCGCCTGCTGCCCGGCCCCCTTCGCGATGACCAGCTACAGGATCACCCTGCTCGCGGGGGACGGCATCGGTCCGGAGATCACCGCGGTGGCCCGCACCCTGCTGGAGGCGGTGAGCGGCCGCCACGGCTTCAGCCTGGAGTTCGATCCGCAGCCCGTCGGCGGCGCCGCCATCGACGCCGCCGGCGTGCCCCTGCCGGAGAGCACCCTGGACGCCTGCCGGGCGTCCGATGCGGTGCTGCTCGCCGCCATCGGCTCCCCGCGCTTCGATGCCCTGCCCCGGGAGCAGCGCCCCGAGAGCGGCCTGCTGGCCCTGCGCTCCGGCCTCGGGCTGTTCGCCAACCTGCGGCCCGTGAAGATCATCCCGGCCCTGGCCGGCGCCAGCAGCCTGCGCCCTGAGGTGATCGAGGGGGTGGATCTGCTGGTGGTGCGTGAGCTCATCGGCGGCATCTACTTCGGCACCCCCAAGGGGCGCATCGAGGTGGACGGCGGCGTGCGGGCCTTCAACACCATGGTCTACAGCGACCACGAGGTCGACCGGATCGCCCGGGTGGGCTTCCGCCTGGCGGCGGCGCGCCGCGGCCGGCTCTGCTCGGTCGACAAGGCCAACGTGCTCGATGTCAGCCAGCTTTGGCGCGACCGGGTGGAGGCGATCCACGCCGAGTTCCCCGCGGTCGAACTCAGCCACATGTACGTCGACAACGCCGCCATGCAGCTGGTGCGCGAGCCGCGCCAGTTCGACGTGCTCCTCACCGGCAACCTCTTCGGTGACATCCTCTCGGATGAGGCCGCCATGCTCACCGGCTCGATCGGCATGCTGCCCTCGGCCTCCCTCGGCTCCGAGGGCCCGGGCCTGTTCGAGCCGGTGCACGGCTCCGCCCCCGACATCGCCGGCCAGGACAAGGCCAACCCCATCGCCATGGTGCTGTCGGCCGCCATGCTGCTGCGGGTGGGCCTGCAGCAGGAGGCCGCCGCCGCCGACCTCGAGACCGCCGTCGACCGGGTGCTGGCCGCCGGCTACCGCACCGGTGACCTGCTCATGGGCGAGGGCTGCACCCGGGTGGGCTGCCAGGCCATGGGCGAGCAGCTGCTGGCCGCCCTGCCGGCCTGAAGCCCCCCGTCAGGTCAGGCCTGCGGGGGTACGGACCGGCGACCTGCCAAACTCACACCCTCTGAACCCCCCTGCGTCGATGTCGAAGCGTCACCCGGTCGTGGCAGTCACCGGTTCCTCGGGAGCCGGAACCAGCACCGTCAAACGGGCCTTCGAGCACATCTTCTCCCGCGAGGGCATCATCCCGGCGGTGGTGGAAGGCGACAGCTTCCACCGCTTCGAGCGGGGCCCGATGAAGCAGGCGATGGCCGAAGCCCAGGCCCGCGGCGAGAACTTCTCCCACTTCGGCCCCGAGGCCAACATCTTCGACAAGCTCGAGGAGCTGTTCCGCACCTACAGCGAAACCGGCAGCGGCGACCGCCGCTACTACCTCCACTCGGTGGAGGAGGCGGCCGAGCACAACGCCCGCCTGGGCACCAACCTGGAGCCCGGCCAGTTCACCCCCTGGGAGCCCATCCCCTCCGGCACCCAGCTCCTCTTCTATGAAGGTCTCCACGGTGGGGTGGTGGGTGACGGCTACGACGTGGCCAGCCTGGTGGACCTGCTGATCGGCGTGGTGCCGATCGCCAACCTGGAGTGGATCCAGAAGATCTCCCGTGACAACGCTGAGCGGGGCTACTCGGCGGAAGCGATCGTCGACACGATCCTGCGCCGCATGCCCGACTACATCAACCACATCTGCCCCCAGTTCAGCCTCACCGACATCAACTTCCAGCGGGTGCCCACGGTGGACACCTCCAACCCGTTCATCTGCCGCAACATCCCCACCCCTGACGAGAGCTTCGTCATCATTCACTTCCGCAAGGGAGCCCGCGAGAAGTGGGGCATCGACTTCTCCTACCTGCTGCGCATGATCAACGGCTCCTTCATGTCCAGCCCCACCAGCATCGTGGTCAACGGCGGCAAGATGGGCTTCGCCATGGAGATCATCCTCACTCCGATCATCCACAAGATGATCGAGGAGCAGAAGAAACTCAGCTGAAGATCCACCGCTTGATCTTCCTTTCGGCCCTAAGATCCCCCGAAAGGAACCGGTGAATCCCATCACCGCCCAGCCCCCCACCATCACCCCGTCCGGATCCGGCAGTCCCTCCTTCCAGATCCGTGGCGGGGAGTCCTCGGCCTCCCCGTCCCAGGGTTCCCTGCGCCTGGATCGCATCAACAGCGCCCAGCTGCTGCGTCAGGCGCGGCGGGTCTACTTCCGTTTCCTGGAGTCCTGTCCCACCGCCCCGGAGCCCCTGGGGGTCGTGCTGCTCTCCGACGGACCCCAGGGGCGTGTGGTCTTCGAGGCCCCGATCCTCCTGCCGGACGAGCAGTTCGTGCCGATGGACCTGCTGCGGCCCCGCTCGGCCCGGGGCCGCAGCACCCGGGGGGGAGCCAGCCGCCCGTTGCCATGACCCCCGTTCCCCCGTTCCCGTCGGCTCTGCCGCTGTCCCTGCTGGCCCCCTTCGTGGCCCTGGCCGGTGCCTGCTTCGGCAGCTTCCTGAACGTGGTGGTGTGGCGGCTGCCGCGGGAGGAGTCGCTGGTCTTCCCCGGCAGCCATTGCCCGCGCTGCGGCGCCTCCCTGGCCTGGTTCGAGAACGTGCCGCTGCTCAGCTGGCTGCTGCTGCGCGGCCGCTGCCGCCACTGCCACGCCGCCATCGCCGTCCGCTACCCGCTGGTGGAGCTGCTCACCGCCGGCCTCTGGGTGGCGATGCTCTTCGCCCGCCCGGCGGCCATGGGCCCCGATCCCAGCCCCTGGCTGCTGCTGGGGGCCGGCTGGCTGCTGGCCAGCTGGCTGCTGCCCCTGGCCCTGATCGACCTGGACAGCCTCTGGCTGCCGGAACCCCTCTGCCGTTGGGGCGTGCTGCTGGGTCTGGCCGTCACGGCCGCCGTCGGCTTCCCCCAGGGGGCCGAGGTCGGCCGCACCCTCCTCTTTTCCCATCTGCTGGCCGTGGCGGCTGGTCTGCTGGGCTTCGAGGCCCTCAGCGCCCTGGCCGAGAAGGCGATGGGCCGGCCGGCCCTGGGCCTGGGGGACGCCAAGCTCGCGGCCCTGATGGGCGCCTGGCTCGGACCGCTGGGCCTGGGGCTGGCCGTCAGTCTCTCCGTCCTCGGAGGCGCCCTCATCGGCGGGCTGGCCCGTCTCACCGGCCGGCTCGGCCGCCAGCAGCCCTTCCCCTTCGGCCCCTTTCTCGCCGCCGGCGCCCTGGCCGTCTGGATCGGTGGCCACGCCCCCTGGCTGCGCCTGTGGGGCCTGGGTCTTTAATGACTCCTCTGCCATCCCCCTTGCCTCCGTCGCCCCATGTCCCTGTTCGACTGGTTCGCCGATCGCCGCAAGAACGCCCCAGCCGTACGGGCCAGCAAGGGGCCTGAGGCCGACGAGGGGGATGGTCTCTGGAGCAAGTGCGCCGAATGCGGCCTGGTGGTGTACCGCAAGGATCTGATCGCCAATGCCAGCGTCTGCAAGGGTTGCGGCCACCATCACCGCATCGACAGCGCCGAGCGCATCCGCCTGATCGCCGATGAGGGCAGCTTCGAACCCATCGATGCCGATCTGGCCCCCACCGACCCCCTCGCCTTCAAGGACCGCCGCAGCTATGCCGACCGGCTGCGGGACACCCAGCGGGCCACGGGCCTGCGGGATGCGGTGGTCACCGGCCTCTGCCGCCTGGAGGGCATGCCCCTGGCCCTGGGGGTGATGGATTTCCGTTTCATGGGCGGCTCGATGGGCTCGGTGGTGGGCGAGAAGCTCACCCGGCTCGTCGAGCTGGCCACCGCCCGCCGCTACCCGTTGCTGATCGTCTGCGCCTCCGGTGGCGCCCGCATGCAGGAGGGGATGCTCAGCCTGATGCAGATGGCCAAGGTGTCCGGTGCCCTGCAGCGCCACCGCAGCGCCGAACTGCTCTACCTGCCCCTGCTCACCCATCCCACCACCGGTGGGGTGACGGCCAGCTTCGCCATGCTGGGCGACCTGATCCTGGCCGAGCCCAAGGCGATGATCGCCTTCGCCGGCCGCCGGGTGATCGAACAGACCCTGGGGGAAAAGCTGCCCGAGGGTTTCCAGACGGCCGAGTACCTCCAGGACCACGGCTTCGTGGACACGATCGTCCCCCGGCCCGAGCTGCGCAGCACCCTGGCCACCCTGCTGCGCCTGCACGGCAGCGTGCGCACGCCCCTGACGGTCACGCTGTGAGGGGGCCCTTGCGAAGCGGTACGGGCCGGTTGCTTGTGGCCCTGCTGGTGCTGGGCCTCTGGCTGGCCGCTCCCGCCGCCGCCATGGCCGGCCCGGTCGACTGGCAGGAGGTGGAGGCCAGCCCCGAGGGTCGCCAGTGGTGGGACTCCGGCAGCCTCCGGTTCGACCGCGAGGGCCGCCTTTCGGTGCTCAGCCGTTTTCAGCCTGCCGCCGCCGTCGATGCGGCCGAGGGCGCCCGCCCCCCCGTCGGCCAGCTGTACGTGATGCAGCTCGATTGCGACGAGGAGCTGTACCGCGACACGGCCGTCAACGGCCTGCCCCGCTGGGGAGCCACCTGGGAGGCCGCCGCCAGCGACAACCTCACGATCCGGGTGCTGCACGCCGCCTGTGCGGCCGCCCGCCTGTCCCAGGAGAGCGATGCGACGGCCTGAGGCGCCCCTGCGGGTCGCCGTCGCCGGCCTCGGCTTCGGTGAGAAGGTGATCCTTCCGGCCCTGCGGGACGCCCCCGGCACCGAGCCGGTGGCCCTCTGGCACCCGCGCCCGGAGCGGGCCGCTGCCGCCGGCCAGGCGGCGGAGCTGCCCGCCTACGACGACTTCGCCGCCCTGCTGGCCGACCCGGCCGTGGAGGCGGTGGTGATCGCCACCCCCCCCGAGCCCCGCTACGCCCTGGCCCAGGCCGCCCTGGCGGCGGGCAAGCACCTGTTCCTGGAGAAGCCGGTGGCACTGAACGCCGACCAGGTGGAGGACCTGCAGCGCCTCGCCATCGCCCGGGGCCTGGGGGTGGCGGTCGACTTCGAGTACCGGGCCGTGCCCCACGTCCAGCAGCTGGCCGCCCTGGTCGGCCAGGGGGTGCTGGGGGATCCCTGGCTGGTCAAGTTCGACTGGCTGATGTCCAGCCGCGCCGATCCCCGCCGGCCCCACACCTGGTACTCCCAGGCGGCGGCCGGCGGCGGCGTGCTCGGGGCCCTCGGCACCCACGCCTTCGACACCCTCCACTGGCTGATCGGCCCCAGCCGCGGCCTCAGTGCCCGGCTGAGCACCGCCATCGGCGAGCGGCCCATCCCCGGCTCCGGTGCCATGGGTGTGGTGGATGCCGAGGACAGCGCCCTGATCCAGCTCGACCTCGAAGACCACCGGGGCCGGGCCGTTCCCGCCCAGCTCAGCCTCTCCTCGGTGACCCGGGCGGGACGGGGCTACTGGATCGAGCTCTATGGCAGCGAGGCCACCCTGGTGCTGGGCTCGAGCAACCAGGCCGACTACGTCCACGGCATGCAGCTGTGGATGGCCCGGCCGGGGGAGGCCCTGCGGCCCGTGGCGGCCGATCCGGCGCTGGCCTACGGGCGCACCTGGGAGGACGGCCGGATCGCGCCGGTGCGCCGGCTGCTGGGCTGGTGGGCGCAGGCGGTGCGGGAGCGGCGACCGATGCTGCCGGGGCTGGCTGAGGCGTTGGCCAGCCAGCGCTGCTGCGACTGGGCCCGCCTGGGCACAGGCGGGCCGTAGGGCATCCCCTAGACTCCCCGGCAGACCCGGCGGGACGACCCCGCCAGCCGTCCTCCGACCACGGTTCTCCGCAACCGTACCCACCCAAAAACCGCGAGATTTCCCATGGCGCTCGTACCGCTTCGGCTGCTGCTGGATCACGCCGCAGAAAACGGCTACGGCATTCCTGCCTTCAACGTCAACAACCTGGAGCAGGTGCAGTCGATCATGGAGGCTGCCTACGAAACCGACAGCCCGGTGATCCTGCAGGCCTCCCGGGGCGCCCGCCAGTACGCCGGCGAAAGCTTCCTGCGCCACCTGATCCTGGCCGCCGTCGAGACCTATCCCGACATCCCGGTGGTGATGCACCAGGACCACGGCAACAGCCCCGCCACCTGCTACGGCGCCGCTGCCAACGGATTCACCTCGGTGATGATGGACGGCTCCCTCGAGGCCGACGCCAAGACCCCCGCCAGCTACGACTACAACGTCGCCGTCACCAAGGAAGTGGTGGACGTGGCCCACGCCATCGGCGTGAGCGTGGAAGGCGAACTGGGTTGCCTGGGTTCCCTGGAGACCGGCAAGGGTGAGGCCGAGGACGGCCACGGCTTCGAAGGCTCCCTCGACCACTCCCAGCTGCTCACCGACCCCGCCGAGGCCGCCGACTTCGTCGCCAAGACCAAGGTCGACGCCCTGGCCATCGCCATCGGCACCAGCCACGGCGCCTACAAGTTCACCCGCAAGCCCACCGGTGAAGTGCTGGCCATCTCCCGGATCGCCGAGATCCACAAGGCCATCCCCAACACCCACCTGGTGATGCACGGCTCCAGCTCCGTTCCCCAGGAATGGCTGGACATGATCAACAAGTACGGCGGCGCCATCCCCGAGACCTACGGCGTCCCTGTCGAGGAGATCCAGGAAGGCATCCGCAACGGCGTGCGCAAGATCAACATCGACACCGATAACCGCCTCGCCTTCACCGCCGCCGTCCGGGAAGCCGCCGCCAAGGATCCCGCCAACTTCGACCCCCGCCACTTCAACAAGCCCGCCCGGGCCTACATGAAGAAGGTCTGCCTGGATCGTTACCAGCAGTTCTGGTGTGCCGGCAACGCCAGCAAGATCAAGCAGCGCGACATCAACTACTACGCCACCCTCTACGCCAAGGGTGCCCTCGATCCCAAGACCGCTGTCGCCGCCTGATCGGCGTCCCAGCATCGATCCATCGGGGGCCCACGGGCCCCCTTTTTCATGGCCCGCCCTCCCGGGCGCTCAGGGCAGTGGCAGGGGCAGGGGCGTGCCGTCGGGGAGCGGCGGTTTGGCGGTCGCCGCCTCCTCCTTGGCGGTGGGGGCCGCGTCCACCAGCCGCTCCAGGGCGCGGCGCAGGCTGCGCTCCATCACGAAGCGGCGACCGTCGGTGACCACCACCCGCACCAGGGTGGGCAGGTCGTTGCTCTTCGACTGCAGGTAGATCGGTTCCACGTAGAGCAGACCCTCGCCCACCGGCAGCACCAGCAGGTTGCCGCGGAACAGCCGCGAGCCGAGCCGGTTCCAGAGGCCGAACTGGAAGCTGATCGTCGGGTCCTGGTCGATCAGGGCCGTGATCTGCTGGGGGCCGAGCAGCAGCCGCTGCTGGGGGAAGCGCACCAGCTTCAGTTCCCCGTAGTGGGGCGGATCGTTGCGGGCCGCCAGCCAGCCCACCAGGTTGGAGCGCTTCAGCGGCGTGAAGGGCAGCAGCAGCACGAACTCGGAGCGCTCCTCGCCGGGCAGCTGCAGCGTGAGGTGGTAAGGCGACACCGGCACGGTGCTTTCGCCGTAGATCTCGGTGGGCACCGCCCAGACGTCGTCGCCGTTGTAGAAGGTGCGCACGTCGGTGACGTGGTAGCGCAGCAGCCGCTCCGCCTGGATGTCGAACTGGCTCTTGGGCACCCGGATGTGGGCGAGCAGGGCCCGGGGCATGGCCGAGAGCGGTCGGAACAGTTCCGGGAAGGCGCGCACCCAGGTGCGCAGCACCGGATCGCGGGCGTCATTGACGTAAAACCACAGCCGGCCGTCGTGGGCATCCACCACCGCCTTCACCGGGTTGCGGAAGTAGCGCAGGCCCTGGGGGTTGGGATCGCTGTAGGGGTAGGAGCGGCTGGTGGTGAAGCCGTCCAGCAGCCAGTACTGGTATTGCTCCGGTCGGTAGCCCTCACTGCCGGCCACCCGGGCGGTGACCAGGTAGGGCTGGCTTTCGAAGCGCAGGAACGGTGCCAGGGCCGTCAGGCGTTGGTTCACCTGCCGCCGCAGCAGCAGCAGGGAGCGGTCGGTGAAGGAGCCGGTGAACAGCAGTCGCGGCTCCCGCAGGTAGATCGCCGCCCCCAGCCGGTTGAGGGGAGGGGCGAGGGAGATCCCCCGGGTGCCGGTGTAGTGGGTGTAGACGTTCAGTTCCCCCTCCGGATAGGAGAACTCCTTCACCTTGGTGGGGGCGATGGCGTAGGGGGAGGGCCCGGAGGCGAAGTAGAGGCTCGGGCTACCCACCGGCAGCGCCGCCCGGGCTTCCTTGTCGGTGATGCCCAGCTCGGGGATCCCCTGCACCCGGCCGCTGCTGCCCAGGTCCTTGACGAAGAACAGGGGCAGGCCGTCGGAGCCGATGGCGTTCACCGGCGAGACGGTGAAGCCGTGGCCGTTGGTGAACACCAGATGGCGGTTCAGCCAGGTGCGCGAGCCGGGCGGCAGGGCGCTGCTGTCCAGCTCCCGGGCCGAGATCAGCACCTGCTGGGAGCCGTCCCGGGCCGACTTGCCCTGCAGCGGATAGCGATCCACCGCCGCCGAAGGGAAGGTGTAGTACAGCCGCAGCTGCTGCAGCTCGCGGTTGGCGGCCAGCAGGGGCTGGCTGTCCCAGAGGCGGATGTTGTCGAGGGTGCCGGGGGCCTTGGCCAGATCCGCCTTCGTCAGGCCCTGGTTGGGTTCCAGCCGGATGGTGCGCACATTCTCAAGGCCGAAGGCGCGGCGGGTGGCCCGGATGCTGCGCTCCAGATAGGGGGCCTCCACCGCCAGCTCCCGCGGCTGCACCCAGAAGCGCTGGGCCAGGGGCGTGATCACCCATTCGCTGATCGGCACCAGCAAGGCCGAGCCCGCGAGGGGCAGCAGGGCGCCACGGCGCACCCAGCCCCGGGGCAGGGGCACCAGCAGGGCGCAGGCCGTCAGCAGCAGCAGCACCGCGAACAGCAGCCGCAGGGGCAGGCGCACGTGCAGATCCACGTAGCCCGCGCCCGAGGCCACGCCGCTGCCCTGCACCATCAGATCGAAGGGCGCCAGGGCGTTGCTGAGGGCCATGACGACGGCCAGGGCCGCCACCTGCGGCTGCAGCACCCGCTGCTGGGCCTTGCTGAGCCCGTCGAAACGCAGATCGCTCAGGCTGCGGCCCTTGCCGATGGTCAACAGCAGGCAGGCCGCCAGCCCCACCAGCCCCTGGGCCAGCAGCACGCTCAGCAGCAGCCGCAGGGCCGGCAGGCGCAGCACCGTGAACGACAGGTCCAAGCCGGTGAGGGGATCCCCTTCGCCGAAGGGGGTGGCCAGCAGCGCCGGCAGCCACAGGCTCCAGCCCCGGGCCACCGCCGTGGCCGAGCCCGCCAGGGCGGCCGCCAGGGTGATCCGCAGGGTGGTGAGGGGCCAGAGCAGCAACGGCAGCAGCAGGCCCCCCGCCAGGCCCGCCACCAGCAGGGGCGGCAGATCCCGCAGCACGGAGAAGCCGGTGATCACGTCGCCGTTGAAGGGGTTGGCGATCAGTCCCCGGGCCTGCACCAGCAGGTAGCTGAGGCCGCCGGCCAGCAGCAACACCAGGCCGATCAGCACCGCCACCAGGGCGCCGTTGCCCAGCCGCAGCAGGGGTTCACTGGGCCGGGGTGCCTCGGCGCCCTGCTCCCGCAGGCGCCAGCAGCGCTGCAGCTGGGCCAGCTGCAGCGCCAGGCCGAGGCCGAAGACCAGGGCGAAGGCGGAGATCTGCAGCATCCAGCGCCGCAGCAGGATCGCCTGGAAGTCGAACTGGGCGAACCAGAGCCATTCGATGCCGAGCCGGGCCGCCGCCCACAGGGCCAGCAGCAGCCCGAAGGCGATGGCGAGGCCGGTGGCGAGGCGTGGCCCCACGCGGGTCGGCTGGGGGGAAGAGTCGGGCACAAGCGGAGCGTAGGCAGAACGCTGCGGGCGACAAGGTGGCGGCTCCTGGCCCCCCGTCGCCGCTGGGGCGACGGCCGGATGAAGGGCCGATCTCCTTACCCGACTCTGGAGATCGGCTTTAAGGGCAGCCACCGGCCACCGCTGTTAGCGTTGCCCCCAGTGACCGGGACCGATTTGACCGCCACCCTTTCCCGCTCCACCTTCACGGGCCTGCGCTGCAAGGAATGCGGTCATCCCTATGAGGCCGGAGCCCGCCACGTCTGCGAGGACGTCTGCTTTGGCCCGCTCGAGGTGGTCTACGACTACGAGGCCATCCGCAGCCGGGTCAGCCGCGCCACCATCGAGGCCGGCCCCACCTCCATCTGGCGCTACCGCGAGTTCCTGCCCGTCGAAGGGGACCCCATCGACGTCGGCACCGGCTTCACCCCGCTGCTCAAGGCTGATCGGCTCGCCCGGCGCCTCGGTCTCTCCTCCCTCTACATCAAGAACGACGGCGTCAACATGCCGACGCTGTCCTTCAAGGACCGCGTCGTCTCGGTGGCCCTCACCCGAGCCCGCGAGCTGGGCTTCACCACCGTCAGTTGCGCCTCCACCGGCAACCTGGCCAACTCCACCGCCGCCATCGCCGCCCACGCCGGCCTGGAGTGCTGCGTGTTCATCCCCAGTGATCTGGAGCTGGGCAAGGTGCTGGGCACCCTCGTCTACAACCCCACCCTGATGGCGGTGAAGGGCAACTACGACCAGGTCAACCGGCTCTGCTCCGAAGTGGCCAACACCTACGGCTGGGGCTTCGTCAACATCAACCTGCGCCCCTACTACTCCGAAGGCTCCAAAACCCTCGGCTACGAGGTGATTGAGCAGCTCGGCTGGCAGCTGCCCGACCACATCGTCGCCCCCCTGGCTTCCGGCTCCCTGTTCACCAAGATCCGCAAGGGCTTCGACGAGTTCATCAAGGTGGGCCTCGTCGAGGAGAAGCCGGTGCGCTTCAGCGGTGCCCAGGCCGAAGGTTGCTCGCCCATCGCCCAGGCCTTCGCCGCCGGCCGCGACTTCATCACCCCGGTGAAGCCCAACACCATCGCCAAGTCGATCGCCATCGGCAACCCGGCCGACGGCCCCTACGCCATCGATATCGCCAACCGCACCGGCGGCACGATCGCGGCCGTCACCGATGCGGAGATCATCGACGGCATCAAGCTGCTGGCCGAGATGGAGGGGGTGTTCACCGAAACCGCCGGAGGCACCACCATCGCCGTGCTCAAGAAGCTGGTGGAACAGGGCAAGATCGACCCCTCCGAAACCACCGTCGCCTACATCACGGGCAACGGCCTCAAGACCACCGAGGCGATCGCCTCCTCCATCGGTGCCCCGTACACCATCGAGCCCCAGCTGGCCAGCTTCCACGAAGCCTGGGAGCGCTCCCAGGCCTCCCACGGCGGCGCTGCCCCCAGGGCCTGATCGCCCCCCCGCACCTCCCCTCCTGCCTGCCCCACTGACGTTTTCCATGGCCATCCAGGTTCTGATTCCCACCCCTCTGCAGAAGTTCACCAACGACGAGGCCAGCGTCAGCCTGGAGGCCGCCAGCATCGACGGCCTGCTCCAGGCCCTCGAGGGCCGCTATCCCGGCATCCAGGCGCGCCTGTGCGATGAGAACGGCAAGCTGCGCCGCTTCCTCAACCTGTACGTGAACAGCGAGGACATCCGCTTTCTCGACAACCAGGCCACCGTCCTCAGTGACGGCGACGAGGTGAGCATCGTGCCGGCCGTCGCCGGCGGCTGAGTCCGGCCTCGGGCATGGACGGATAGGGAAGGCCCCCGAAGGGCCCCTCGATGGCGTTCAGAATTCCATAAACTTTTGTACCTATACGCCTAGTACCCATGGAACCGATCCAGGCCCCCAGCCCCAGGGTTCCAGCGGCTGGCGTGCCCCACGACTGGCTGTCGGCCGGTCTCTACTACGACTATCGCCAGGCCGCCAATCCGGTGCGGCCGGGGCTGACCGAGCCGATCCCCTACCACCAGTGGGGCCCTGAGCTCCATGGCCAGGGACCCACGGCGGTGCTGCCCCTCGACCTGAGCGGCGCCCTGGGTTGCGAGGGGCCCGCCACCAGCCCCGGCCTGGCGGCCCATTTCCTCCGCCTCCTGCCTGGTGAGGGCCTCAAGGCGGCGGCCGCTGCCACCAGCTCTCTGTTCTATGTGCTGCACGGCGCTGGCCAGCTGGAGCGTCCCGGCGATGCCCTCGGTGCACCCCTCAGCCTCAGCTGGGCCCGGGGGGATCTGTTCGTGCTCCCTGCCGGAGCCGACCCCCTCCTCCAAGCGAGCGAGGAGAGCGTTCTGTACTGGGTGCATGACGCCCCCCTGCTCCATTACCTGGGGGTGCTGCCCGCCAGCCCCCGCTTCACGGCCGTGCACTTCCCGGCCGTCCGCCAGGAGGAGGCCCTGCAGCGCCTGCTGGCCGACCCCAGCGCCGCCCGCTCCAACCGGCTGAGCATCCTGCTGGCCCACGCTGATCTCCCCGCCACCCGCACCGTGACCCACACGCTCTGGGCCATGCTCGGGGTGGTTCCCGATGGCGTCACCCAGCCCCCCCACCGGCACCAGTCGGTGGCCCTCGATCTGATCATCGACTGCGACCCCGGCTGCTACAGCCTGGTGGGCACCGAACTCGGTGCCGACGGCGCCATCCGCAACCCCACCCGCATCGACTGGGAACCCGGCGGCGCCTTCATCACCCCCCCCGGCCACTGGCATGCCCACGTGAACGGCAGCGGCCGGATGGCCCGGTTACTGCCGATTCAGGACGCCGGCCTACACACCCACCTGCGCAGCCTCGACATCCGCTTTGCCTCCGGCCTGGGCGGCGAGGGCTGAACCCTCAGACGCCTCGTGGGCGTCCACCAGGGCGCGGAAGCTCTCGCCGTCGATGGTTTCCATCTCGATCAGCCGGTTGACCAGCTCATCCATCAGCTCCCGGCGGGGGGTGAGCAGCGCCACGGCCTTGTCCAGGGCCTCGCAGGCGAGCTGGCGCACCTGCTCGTCGATGCGGTTGCCGGTGCGCACCGAGGTGTGGGGGCTGGAGCGGATCCAGTCGCGGCCCAGGAACACCTCTTCCCCTTCCTCCTCGAGGGCGAAGGTGCCGAGGCTTGAGAACCCATAGCGCATCACCATGTCGCGGCAGATGCGGCGCACCAGCTGCAGATCGCTGCTGGCCCCCTGGGTCACCTCGCTGGGGCCGAACACCACCAGTTCGGCCGCCCGTCCGCCGAGGGCCACCACCAGCCGGGCCCGCAGGTAGGCCTTGCTGATCAGCCCGGAATCGAGAATGTCCTCATCGGGCATGGTGCGGGCGAAACCACCCACGCCCCCGGCCCTGGGCAGCAGGGTCACCTTGTCGAGCTTGTCGGCGTTCGGCTCGAGGGTGGTGAGCAGGGCGTGGCCGATCTCGTGGTAGGCGATCAGCCGCTTCTTGGCGCTGTCCTGGAGCGGGGCGGCGGCCAGCCCCATGGTGATGCGCTCAAGGGCATCGCCGATGGCCTGGTCATCGACCTGGCTCTTCTGGCGCCTCGCCGTGAGGATGGCCGCCTCGTTGAGCAGGTTGGCCAGGTCGGCTCCGGAGAAGCCGGGGGTGCGACGGGCCCAGTCGGCCATCGACACCTCCTCGGCCAGGGGCCGGGTGCGGGCGTGGACCGAAAGGATTTCCTCGCGCCCGGCGCGGTCCGGCAGGTCGACGCTGATGCGGCGATCGAAGCGGCCGGGCCGCAGCAGGGCCGTGTCGAGAACGTCGAGGCGGTTGGTGGCGGCCAGCAGGATCACCCCCGAGTTGTCCTCGAAGCCATCCATTTCGGTCAGCAGCTGGTTGAGGGTCTGCTCCCGTTCGTCGTTGCCGCCCCCGATCCCCGCCCCCCGCTGGCGTCCCACCGCGTCGATCTCGTCGATGAAGATGATGCAGGGGGCCTTGGCCTTCGCCTGGCGGAACAGGTCGCGCACCCGGCTGGCGCCGACGCCCACGAACATCTCCACGAACTCGGTGGCGGCCATCGAGAAGAAGGGCACACCCGCCTCACCGGCGATGGCCCGGGCCAGCAGGGTCTTGCCGGTGCCCGGGGGGCCGACCAGCAGCACCCCCTTGGGGATGCGGGCGCCGATGGAGGTGAACCGTTCGGGGGTTTTGAGGAAGGTCACCACCTCCTGCAATTCCTCCTTGGCCTCGTCGATGCCGGCCACATCCTCGAAGCGCACCGTGATCGCCCCTTCCTCCTGCAGCCGGGGCTGGCTGCGGCCGAAGCCCATCGCCTTGTTGGCCACCTGGGCGGAACGGCGCACCAGCAGCACCAGGCCGGCGATCAGCAGGGCCACCAGCAGGCCGTTGGTCACCAGCCCCGCCATGGCGTCATCGCGCCGCTCGTCGCGGACCGTCAGGGGCACCCTGGCCTGCTCGGCGGTGCGCAGCAGCTGCTGGTTGTCGCTGAAGACCGCCACCTGGCGGCTGCGGCCGTCGGCAAAGGTGGCCGTCACGACCCGCTGAGCGGGGAAGAGCTCCAGCCCCTTGACCTTGCCGGCTTCGATATCCCGCAGCAGCTGGCTGTAGGAGGGCGCAGCGGAGGACTGGCCCCCAAGACTGAAGCCCGGTTGCACCGGCGGGGCTGGTTTGGCCGGCTCCGGAGGAGAACTGCTGCTCACAGGCCTGGCATCCCTATCAGGAATGGACTGTAGCGATTTGACGAAAGGCGAGTCGGCGGCGCAGGATCATCGTTTGGCAACGAGATAGCCGGATGGCCGTACCCAAGAAGAAAACCTCCAAAGGCAAGCGCAACCAGCGCCACGCCCACTGGAAGGCCAAGGCCGGTGTGGCGGCCCAGAAGGCCATGTCGCTGGGCAAGGCGGTCCTGAGCGGCCGCGCCCAGGGCTTCGTCTACCCGATCGCCGAAGACGCCGAGGCCAGCGAAGAGAGCTGAGTCCCCAGGGGGCGGCAACGGCGCCGGCCATCGAGGACCACGGCACCGGCCAGCTCCAGCGGTGGGGTCGGGCTGAGCAGTGGGTCCTGGTAGAGGGCCGGAGGCAGCGAATGGAGGGTGGCCCGCACCAGGCCATCCACCTGCTCGGCCCGTAGCCAGCCACCCCCGGAACGCCGTTGGCGGGCCTCCGCCTGGAAGCGCCAGCGGCGGGGCAGGCCCCATCGCTGCGGACGCAGCAGCCAGAGGGCGTCGCAGGCGTCCCAGAGGTCCCCGTAGGCCCCCAGATGGTTGTCCCAGCGGGGCAGCCACCTCCTCTCTTCGTCTGACAGCGCCTCAAGTCCGGCGCCGTCACTGAGACGTGCCTCCAGGGCCCGCGCACCCAGGGGCCTGCAGCCCATCAGCCAGCCTTCGATCACCAGGGCGTCAGCGGGCTGTTCGCGCCAGCCGGACCGTTCCCCGTCGCCTCCCGCCAGGGTCTTGTCGAAGCGGGGCAGCCGCAGCGGGCCCCCGGCCCGCCAGGACTGCAGGGCCGCCAGCAGCAGCGGCAGGTCGTGGCTGCCGGGCGGCACCCGGCTGACGCCGAAGGGATTGTCGGCGAGCACCCGGCGCCGCTGGTCGGCGGGAAGGTAGAGGTCGTCGATCGAGACCACCACGAGCCGCAGTCCGCCCAGGCCGGCGAGGCGCTCCAGGGCGAGGCCCAGGCTTGTCTTGCCGGCACCCACCGGCCCGTTCAGGGCCACCACCGGTCGCCGCTGGCTGGCTCCCTTAGCCAGGTCGTGCTCGAGGCGCTCCAGCAGTGGCAGGGCCAGGTGCCGCAGCACGGTGGGGTGCACCGGGCCGAGGTCACCGGCAAGCTCCAGCCGCCGTTCCCAGGCCGACGCCGGCTCAGGTTCCAACCTTGAAGGCCTCCAGCACGATTGAGTAGGTGGCGCCGATGCGGAGGTTGTCCACGATCACCCAGCCCAGGGGAGGCTCGGACCGCACCAGGCGGCTGCGCAGCCGCACCAGCGTTTCCATCCCCAGCAGCAGGGTGAGCACCACCGCCGGTCTCCCCCCCGGCGAGGCGATCAGCAGGAAGCTGGTCAGGTTCTGACCGGAGAAGAACCCCAGCAGCAGGGCCAGGGCGGCCAGGCTGCCGGTCCGCCAGCTGCGTCGCACCTGGCCGACCACCCGCCCCCCCAGCCGGCTGATCAGGCCCTGGAAACGGGTGCGCTGCACGGGGAGGCGGGTCATGGCGAATCGAGCAGGCGCTGCAGCCACGACAGCGTCACCTGGTGGCCGGGGCAAGCCGGCCCCTGGCGCATCACCACCGGGCGCTCGCTGTCCTCCAGGCTCTCGACCACGGCCCGGGCGGCGCGGAAGGCGCTGGCCGGCTGATCCCGTGTCGCCACGCTCAGGCAGACCAGGCAGGGCAGGCCGGCGCCGCTGGCGGCCGCCAGGCCGGCCGGGGAGTCCTCCAGCACCAGGACGCCCTGATCACCCGACGCCAGGCGCTCCAGGGCCAGCCGGTAGGCCTCCGGATCGGGCTTCTTGCGTGCCACGTCCTCGCCGCAGATCCAGAAGTCGAAGGCCCCGGCCACCCCGGGCGGCGCGCCCTCGAGCAGGGAGGTCACGGCACTGCGGCCACTGGTGGTGACGATCGCCTGCCGCAGGCCCGCGGCGGCGGCGGCCCGCACCAGGCGGCTGACCCCCGGCCGGAGGGCCAGCCCGCCCTGGCGCACCAGATCGGTGTAGAGGCTCTGCTTGTGGCGCTGCAGCTCCGCCACCCGTCCCGGCTCGGGGGCGCGACCTTCCTCCTCCTGCAGAAAATGGGTGATCCTTTCGTGGCCGCCACTCACCGCCAGCAGGCGGGCGTAGGTGCGGTGGTCCCATCGCCAGGGCAGACCGGCAGCCGCGAAGCTGCGGTTGAACGCCACCCTGTGGCCCTCGAACTCCGTTTCGGCCAGGGTGCCATCCACGTCCCAGAGCAGGGCCGTCAGGGCCGGGGCCATCGGATGCCGCACGTGTTGCCATCGAAAGGCTAAGGGGTGCGTCGCGCTGCCCCGCCTCCCACAATGCGGAAGCCCCGCCCGCCGACCGTTGCTCCCTGCCGTCGACGAGCGACGTTGGCTGCTGCCCACTCCCCTGGGCGGCGAAACCCTGGCAGAAGCCGCCGGGGATGGGGCGGTCGATCTGCCCGACGAACTCCTGGTGCTGCTGCGGCGGCGCGGCCTGCTGACGGCGGCGGCGGTGCGCCAGCTGCTCGAACCCGAGGCCGCCCCCGATCCCGACGCCCATTTTCCCGGTCTGGCGCCCGCGGTCGAGCGGCTGGTGCGTTGCTGCCAGGGGGCGGAAGCGGTGGCCATCTGCGGTGACTACGACGCCGACGGCATGACCAGCACCGCCCTGCTGGTGGGGGTGCTGGGGCGCCTCGGCGCCCGGCCCCGGGCCGCCATCCCCAGCCGCATGGAGGACGGCTACGGCCTCAACCCCGCCATGGTGGAGCGGCTCGCGGCCGAGGGGGTGCGGCTGCTGATCACCGTCGACAACGGGGTGGCGGCCACCGAGGCCCTGGAGCGCGCCGCCGCCCTGGAGGTGGAGGTGATCCTCACCGACCACCACACCCTGCCGCCCCAGCTGCCGCCCCACCTGGCCCTGCTGCACCCGGCCGTCACCCCCGAAGGCTCCCCCTACCGGGGCCTGGCGGGCGTGGGGCTGGCCCACGTGCTGGCCTCCGCCCTCTGCCGCCGGCTGAACAATCGCCAGGGTCTGGAAATCGCCCTCAACCTGTTCTGCATCGGCACCATCGCCGACATGGCGCCGCTGCAGGGGGTGAACCGCCGCTGGCTGCTGGATGGTCTGCCCCTGCTGGGCCGCAGCCCCCTGCCGGGTCTGCAGGCCCTGCGACAGCTGGCGGGCCTGGAGCAGCACCGGGTCGATGCGGAGGCGGTGGGCTTCCAGCTGGCCCCCCGCATCAATGCCGTGGGCCGGCTGGGGGATCCCCAGCTGGTGGTCGACCTGCTCACCACGGAGGATCCGGAGCGGGCCCTGGAGCTGGCCCGCTCCTGTGAAGCCCTCAACCGCCAGCGGCGCGAACTCTGCGGCGCGATCGAGGCGGAGGCCCTGGCCCTGCTGGAGGCCGACGGCCCCCAGCGGCCCGCCTTCCTGTTGCTTGCCCAGGGCCACTGGCACCACGGCGTCATCGGCATCGTCGCCTCCCGGCTGGTGGAACGGTTCGGCCGCCCCGTGGCCCTGCTGGCCGGCGAAGGGGGAGGCCGGCTGCGGGCCTCGGTGCGGGCACCGAAGGGTTTCGCCGTCGATGCCGCCCTGACGGCCTGCTCCGAGCTGCTCGAGCGCCATGGCGGCCATCCGGCCGCAGGGGGCTTCACGGTGCGGGCCGAGAATGTGGCGGCCCTGCAGGAACGGCTGGACAGCCTCGCCGCGACCTGGCTGGCGGCGGCGGGCGATGGGCGCGCCGTGGAGCCCGAGGCCCTGCTGCGGCTGGAGCGCATCGATCGGCCGTTCTGGCATCACCTGCAACGGCTGGCCCCCTTCGGCATCGGCCATCCCACCCCCCTGTTCTGGACCAGTCGCTGCCAGGTGGTGGAGCAGAAACTGCTGCGGGGTGGCCACCTGCAGCTGCAGCTCGCCCAGGGGGAGGCGCGGATACGGGCGATCGCCTGGCGCTGGCAGGGACCCAGCCAGTGGGCCGGCCCGGTGGATGTGGCCTTCCGGCTGCGCCGTGATGACTGGCAGGGGGTGGAACGGTTCCAGCTGGAGGTGGAGGCGATCCGCTGCAGCGGCGGCGACGGGGTGGTCCTGCAGCGGCGGGATCGCACCTACTGGTGCCGGCGCCAGGGGGACAGTCTGGTGATCCGCAATGCCGCTGGGGAGGAGCTGCGCAGCCCGATTCACCCGGATTCCGGTGCCCCCGCGGCGTCGCAGGATCCGCCCCATCCCTATGTGCAGGGCCTGCTGCGGGAGGCGGCTATGGCGCTTGGGATGGCGGAAGGATGAGCCGCCACCGCCTTGCCCTGCTGCGCTCGTTCGCCCAGCTGGCGCTGCTGGGGGCCGTGGTGGGGCTGGCCTGCTGGCCCCTCAACCGCATCGACCTGCTCCAGGACCGTCTTCTCTCCACCCTGCCGGCCTTCAGCGGCGGGGGCTGGAGCGCCACCGGCTGGCTGCTGGCCCTGGCGCCGATCCCCCTGGTGCCGCTGCTGCTCTGGTTCCAGCGGGGCCCCTGGCGCCGCGGGGCCGGCTCGGGCATTCCCCAGGTGATGCTCTGCCTCGAGGATCCGCACCGGGGCGCCCGGCTGCTCTCCGCCGCCCCGACCGGGGAACGGCTGGGCCTCTGGACCGTCGCCAGCCTGGCCCTGCTGCCCCTGGGCCGCGAGGGCCCCGTGGTGGAGGTGGGCGCGGCCGTGGGCCAGGCCCTGCTGCGGCGCTGGCCCGGGCTGCTGCACCGGGCCACCCGGGGCCACCTGCTCGCCGGAGCGGCGGGGGCTGGCCTGGCCGGCGGCTTCAACACCCCCCTGATGGGGATGATCTTTGTGGTCGAGGAGCTCACCGGCACCGTCCAGCAGCGGCTGGTGTGGCCGGCGCTGGTCCTGACCAGCGCGGCGGCCCTGGTGAGCGGCCTCGGCGGCCAGCCGATGTTCGCCCTCGGGATCAACGCCAGCCCGGTGGCGGAGACCGAGCAGCTGCTCTGGGCGATTCCGATCGGCCTTGGCGGCGGGGCCCTCGGCGGTCTGTTCGCCTGGCTGCTGGTGCGGGCCACGGGCCTGATCACCCCAATCGCCCGCCGCCAGCCCCTGCGCCTCGGCCTGGCGGCCGGGGTGGCCCTGGCCCTGCTGGCCCTGGTCACCGGCGGCGCCAGCGGCGGCGATGGCGAGACCCTGATGCGCCTGATGCTTGATCAGGACGCTGATACCACCATGGACGGCAGCTGGATCGTGCTGCTGGTCTCACGGCTGGTCGGACCGGTGCTGGCCCTCTCCGCTGGGATCCCCGGAGGACTGATCGACCCGGCCTTCGCCGTGGGGGGTGTGTTCGGCGCAGGGGTGGTGCGCGCCCTGGCGGGAGATCCCCACCTGGGCCTGGCCCTGGGCATGGCGGCCGGCCTGGCGGGAGCCACCCAGCTGCCCGTGATGACGATTGCCTTCGCCATCCGGATGGCGGGCGATCAGCAGCTCATGCCTGGCCTGGTGGCCGCTGCCGTGATCGCTGCCTACACGGGCCAGGCGATCCAGCGCCGACCCGTGTACCACGCCCTGGCCGACCTCCTGGTGCCGGAGCGATCAGAGGGCGCCGCGGCGGTAGTAGAGGATGAAGATCACGGCCGGACCGGCCAGGGTGATCAGGGCCAGGGCGCCGAAGTTGGAGATGAGGTGGAAGTCGATACCCATGGGGCTTCAGCTGGCGAAGGGGACGATCGGCATGGAGTGTAGGTCGCCTCTGGCCTGTTCCAGGACCGGGCTCCGGGGTCGTGATCGGTTGTGATGGCTGGCGCCGGCCGTGGGGTGTGAGTGAATGGATCCACCCGTTCCGCTCCGTTGCCCCGTTCCGAGCACTGGCACTGCATCAGCGGCTGCGGCTCCTGCTGCCGTCTTGATCCGGCCCTGAGGGGCGATGCGATCGAGGCCCTCAACCCCGAGCAGCAACAGCTGTATCTCTCGATGGTGGGGGAGGACGGTTGGTGCCGCCACTTCGACACCGGCTCCCGCCGCTGTCGCATTTATGCGGAGCGGCCCGACTTCTGCCGGGTGGACCAGCTGGTCACCCTGTTCGGCCAGCCCGGAGACGATCCCGAGGCCCTGGCCATCGCCTCCTGCAAGCAGCAGATCCGCGCCGAGCTCGGCGGCCGCCACACCGTGATGCACCGTTTTCTGCGGACGATCCGTCAGCCGTCATGAGCAGCGCCCCCGACGCCCCCGATCACCCCACCCCAGCCCCGGCACCGACCGACACCCCGGCCGCCTCCAGCTGGATCACGGTGTTCCTGAGCACCGCCACCACCGTCTTCCTGGCCGAACTCGGCGACAAGACGCAGCTGGCCGCCCTGCTGCTGTCGGCCCAGTCGGGTCGACCGGTCGTCGTGTTCGTGGGCGCCTCGCTGGCCCTGATCTGCTCCAGCCTGGTGGGGGTGCTGCTGGGCCGCTGGCTGTCCACCGTCATGCCCGCCCACCAGCTGGAGCGGGCGGCGGGGGTGCTGATGGTGGCGCTGGGCCTGTGGCTCGGCCGCCAGGCGGTGCTGAACCTCGCGCCCCTGCACCTGCTCAATCCCTGAGATCGCCATGCCGTTCGCCCTGCTCGCCTCCACCTTCGCCACGGTCTTTCTGGCCGAGCTGGGCGACAAGACCCAGCTGGCCATCGTCAGCATCAGCGGCACCTCCAACCGGCCCGGGGCCGTCTTTGCCGGCAGTGCCACGGCCCTGGTGCTGGCCAGCCTGGTGGGGGCGGCGGCGGGGGGGTCACTCTCCAGCGTCATCCCCACCGATGGCCTGCAACTGGCCGCCGCCGCCGGATTCCTGATCATCGGCACCCGCCTGATCCTGCGCTCCGGCGCCGCGGGCCGCGGGGACGCCGACACCCCCGCTCCTTAGAGTCGCCGCATGACGCCCGCCGCGACGGCGAGCGCCCCCTCGGGCCATCCAGCCACAGGCGGGGCCGCCGAACCCCCGTCGCGCTCCGGACCACCCTGGCCACCGCGCTGCCCAGGCAGCGCCATCCCCCGCGTACCCCCCATCCGATGAAGTTCACGGTCGCCGATCTGCTCGACCATCTCTCCACGACCGATGCGGTGGCCCTCGCCAAGCTGGAGAAGTCGCTGGGTCTCACCACCAAGTCCTGCAAGCAGCAGTTGCGCATCGGCCTGGAGGCCCTGCAGCGTCTGGGGCTCGTGGAGGAGGACAGCGAAGGCCTGCGGGCACGGGAGACTCCCGAGCTGATCCCGGCCCGCCTGCGCTGCTCGAGCAAGGGCTTCTGTTTCGCCCTGCGGGAAGACGGCGGCGAGGACATCTACATCCGTGACCACCAGCTCAACCACGCCTGGAACGGGGACCGGGTTCTGGTCCGGATCACTCGGGAGGGGGGCCGGCGCCGTTCCCCGGAAGGGGGGGTCCAGTGCATCCTCGAGCGCCACACCCCCAGCCTGCTGGCCCAGGTGGAACGCCAGGACGGCCAGCTGGTGGCCGTTCCCCTCGACGACAGGCTGCTGACCTCCGTGGTGCTGCCGGAGGACGATGCGGTCCACCTCGACCCGGCCGAGGAGGCGGTGGTGGAGGTGAAGATCGACCGCTTCCCGGTGGCCCAGTTCGGCCCGGCGGGCCATGTCGCCCGCAGCCTGCCGGTGCACGGCGGTGAGTCGGCCGACACCGAGCTGCTGCTGGCCAAGCACCGCCTGCAGGAGCGGCCCGCCTGCCCCCGGACCACCCTCAAGCAGCCCGTGGCCAAGGGCCGCGCCGATCTGACGGCCCTGCCGACCCTGCTCCTGGAGGCCTGGGAGGGCTCCGAGGCCCCCGCCCTGCCGGCCCTGTCCCTGGAGGAACGGGAGGGGGGCTGGCGGCTGTGGGTGCACAGCCCCGCCATCGCCGAGAGGATCGGCATGGGCAACAGCCTCGATACCTGGTTGCGGGACCAGGGTGAGGCGATCTGTGTGGGTCGCCGCTGGCTTCCCCTGCTCCCCCCGGCCCTGGCCAAGGCCAGCGGCTTCCGGCCCGGGGACAGCCAGGCGGCCGTCTCGGTGGCCCTGGAGCTGGACGGGGAGGGGAACCTCGAGCATTTCCGCTTCAGCCTGAGCCAGGTCACCCCCGATGCCCGGGTCGACCGGGCCGCCATGCAGGCCCTGGCCGAGCGCAAGCCCAAGGCCCGCACCACCCCCGCGCCCCTGAAGGCCCTCAAGGACCACCTGCCCCTGCTGGATCAACTGGTCCAGCTCAGCGGCCTGCTGCGTCAGCGGCGCCTGGCAGCGGGCTCGATCGATCTCGACCTGCCGATGCCCGCCCTCGACAGCCTGGGTGACCTGCAGGTGCCCGCGCCGGATGCGGCCCAGCAGGGCTGGCTGGTCGAACTGCCTGCGGAGGATCCCGTGGCGATCCTGCGGGAAGCCGTTCTGGTGGCCCACCGGGCCCTGGGGCGCCACCTGCTGGCCCTGGAACTGCCCGCCCTGTTCTCCCTCAACCCGGCCCCGGAAGCCACCGAGATCAACGACGTCGCCAAGGCGGCCCTGGCCCTGGAGATCCCCATGGAGCTCAGTGCCGATGGCAATGCCAGCGCCGCCGAACTGGCCGCCGTCTTCGCCGCCACCGACCGGGGCCGCCCCCTGCAGCAACAGCTGCGTGATGCCCTGCGACCGGTGCAGCTGGCGGCCGAAGCCGGCCCCAACGCGGTGGCCGGCGAGGAGACCGCCCTGGCGCCCTGGTGCTGCCCGTCCCTGCACTACGCCGACCTCTGGAACCAGCAGCTGCTGGTGACCCTGCTGGTGGATGGCAAGGACCGGCCCAGCGTGCGCCACAAGATCAGCACCGACCTGGCCAGCGACGCCTGCCACGGCAGCACCGACTGGCCCCTGCTGACCCCCAGCCAGCTGGCCCCCTACCAGCAGGGTCTGGCCCATGGGCTGGCCCAGCGCCTCAACGGCCGCAGCCGCTTCCTGCAGGAACTGCGTGCCGATGCCCTGGCCCTCGCCCAGGCCCGCCACACCGAGCCCCTGGTGGGCCAGATCCTGCCCGGGGTGATCAGCGGCGTTCAGAGCTACGGCTTCTTCGTGGAGGTTCCCCCGTCCCAGGTGGAGGGGCTGGTGCACGTCAGCTCCCTCAAGGACGACTGGTACGAGTACCGCTCCCGCCAGAACCGCCTGGTGGGCCGCAAGTTCCGTCGCACCTACATGGTGGGCGATGGGGTGGATGTGGAGATCCAGAAGGTCGACGCCCTGCGCCATCAGATCGACCTGGCCGTGCTCCAGCCAGACACCTTCGAGCAGGACGGGGCTGACGGCGCCGCCGATCCCACCGAGAGCGACGCGGACGGCGACCCGGCGTCGCCGGATGGCGAGGGCTGAGCAACGCATGGCGCCTGCCTCGCTTCCTGTGGTGTTGGCGGTGTCCGGCGCCTCCGCCCAGCCCCTGGCCGAGCGGGCCCTGCAACTGCTCCTCGAGGACGGCCAGACGGTCGACATGGTGACGAGCCGCGGGGCCATCGGCGTCTGGCAGGCGGAGATGGGCCTGCGGGTGCCGTCGGAGCCGGACGCCCAGGAGCGGTTCTGGCGCGATCGCACCGGCTGCACGACCGGCCGCCTCCACTGCCACCGCTGGAATGACCAGGCCGCCGCCATCGCCAGCGGCAGCCACCTCACCCGTGGCATGGTCATCCTGCCGGCCAGCATGGGAACGGTGGGGAGGATCGCCTCGGGGGTGGCCCTGGATCTGATCGAACGGGCCGCCGATGTCCACCTCAAGGAGTCGCGCCCCCTGGTGATCGCACCGCGGGAGCTGCCCTGGAACCTGGTGCACCTGCGCAACCTCACCCGCCTGGCCGAGGCCGGTGCCCGCATCGCCCCCCCGGTGCCCGCCTGGTATCACCAGCCCACCACGATCGCTGAGATGGTGGATTTCCTGGTGATCCGCGTCTTTGACACCCTTGGCCTCCAGCTGGGCTCCCTGCAGCGTTGGCAGGGGCCCGTGGCCCGCTCCACGGCGGACGAAGCCATCACCCCCTGACGCTCCGGACCGTGTTGCACCGCCTGCTGCTGCTGCCCCTGCTGTCACCCCTGCTGGCGACCCTGCTGGTGGCGGCCCTCAACCCGAGGCCCACCCTGCCCCTGCGGCTGCTCACCTGGCAGACCCCCGCCCTGCCGATCGGCCTGTGGATGGCCATCGCGGCCGGGGGTGGCGCGGCCCTGAGCGCCGGTGGCACGGCCCTGGCCCTGCGCCAGGGGGGGCGGCCGCTCCTGCGCCGCACCGTCCGCCGCCGCGAGGAGCGGGAGCCCTGGACAGCTCCGTGGGGCGGCAACGCCGAGGCGCGATCTGCCCCCCCCGAGCCCCCGGTCCGCCCCGCGGCGGCGGCCGCCGCCGGCCCCAGCCGCGCCCCCGGCGAGCCGGCACCCACGGTTTCGGTGCCCTACCGGGTGCTGCATCGCCCCGATCGCCCCGAGGGCAGTGCCCCCAGGCCCTTCCGCCCCGAGCCGGCGGCGGCCACCCGCCCGGCGGCCGTCGCCACCACGGAGGGGGATTGGGGGGACAACGACGGCGATGAGTGGTGAGTCCCGCCTGCGCGCACCCCTGAGGCCGGAGGACGCTGCCTAAAGTTCCCGCACCTCCGCGCCCAGGGACCGCACCGGTGACCGAGACCCCCAGCAACACCCCCGACCCTGTCGCCACCCCGCCGGAGGCGAAGACCGCCGCGCCGGCCCCCGCCGCTGCCAAGGTCAAGCCGCCCGCCCCGGAGGACAAGCCCTTCGAGGTCTTCGTGCCGGAGCTGCTGCTGCCGGCCCTGGTCAAGGAAATCGAGGTCTACGGAGGTCCGGCCCCCGAGCTGGTGTTCGAACAGGGCGCCATGCCCGTGGTGGGGGCGGACTGCTGGATGGTCCGGGGCCGGCTCCCCGGCGAGCGACGCTTCTGGCTCTGCTTCACCCAGCCGGACATCAGCTCCGCCAAGACCATCGCCCTGACGGAAGGGGGGGGCAGCCCCAGCCTGCTGGAGTCGTTCCTGATCGATGAGAAGAAGATGACCCTCCAGCTGCTCGTGTCGCGCGTCGTGCAGCGGCTCAACGGCCAGAAGTGGCTCGGCCCCAACTGAGGTCCACCCAGCCCAGGGGGCTTCACATCCGCGGCTTCACATCCGGACCGATCGCGGGGATCGATGCCTACGATGGCGGCCGAGCTCTCTGAACGTCCCGCGCGATGGTGCCTCCCGCCACCCAAGCCCCCACCGCCCCCCGGGTGGGCACCCCGGATGCCCCGGCCATCAAGGACCCGGTGAAGGACACGATCCTCACGCCGCGTTTCTACACCACGGATTTCGACGCCATGGCGGCGATGGATCTGCGGCCCAACGAAGTCGAGCTGGAGGCCATCTGCGAGGAGTTCCGCAAGGACTACAACCGCCACCACTTCGTCCGTGACGGCCAGTTCGAAGGCGCCGCCGACAAGCTGGATCCGGAAACGCGCCGGGTGTTCGTCGAGTTCCTCGAGCAGAGCTGCACCTCGGAGTTCTCGGGCTTCCTGCTCTACAAGGAGCTCAGCCGTCGCATCAAGGAGCGCAACCCCCTACTGGCCGAGTGCTTCGCCCACATGGCCCGCGACGAGGCCCGCCATGCCGGCTTCCTCAACAAGGCCATGGCCGATTTCGGCCTCCAGCTCGACCTGGGCTTCCTGACGGCCACCAAGGCCTACACCCACTTCCAGCCCAAGTTCATCTTCTACGCCACCTACCTCTCCGAGAAGATCGGCTACTGGCGCTACATCGCCATTTTCCGCCATCTGGAGAAGCACCCCGAAAGCAAGATCTTCCCGATCTTCAACTTCTTCGAGAACTGGTGCCAGGACGAGAACCGCCACGGCGACTTCTTCGACGCCCTCATGAAGGCCCAGCCCGACACGGTGCGCGGCTTCACCGCACGCCTCTGGTGCCGCTTCTTCCTGCTGGCCGTGTTCGCCACCATGTACGTGCGTGACGTGGCCCGCAAGGAGTTCTACGAGGCCCTCGGGCTCGATGCCCGCACCTACGACAAGTACGTGATCGCCAAGACCAACGAAACCTCCGCCCGGGTGTTCCCCGTGGTGCTCAACGTCGAGCACCCCGAGTTCTACGAGCGGCTGGAGAAGCTGGTGCAGAACAACGCCGCCCTGGCGGAGGCCGACCGTTCCGGCGCCCCGGCCCCGGTGCGTGCCCTGCGCAAGCTGCCCCATTGGGTCGGCAACGGGGTCCAGATGGCGCGCCTGTTCCTGATGGCGCCGATCCGCAGCGAGCGGTTCCAGCCCGCCGTGCGTTGAGCTGAACCACCAGAATCGGCAGACTTCATCCCTACGACGCTTGGTCGTTTCCCCTCCCACCGGCGCCCATGTCGCCAGCGAGCCATCCGCTTCCCCAGCGGCCCTCGGTGACCCGGCCTGGCGGTCCGTTCTGGAACCCCTCCTGGCCGGTGGCCGATCGGCGGGGGCCGACCTTGTCGAAGTGTTCCTGGAGCGCTCCGACCACCTCGGCCTGCTCGCCGAGCAGGACAGCATCACCAGCGTCAGCCCTGCCTTCGGTGCGGGCGCCGGGCTGCGGGTGTTCCGGGGTGAGCGGGACGGCTTCGTCTCCACCAACGATCTGAGCCCCGCCGGCCTGCGGGCCGCCCTGGAGCAGGCGCTGGGCATGCTCGGTCTGGTGCTCCCCGCCCAGATCGGCGCTGGATTCGACGGCCTGCCCGAACTGCGCGACTTCGCCGCCGCCAAGGACGGCTGGTTGCGGTCTTGTCCGTCCCTGTCCGAGGCCACGGGCCGGCTCCTGGAGGGCACCGACCGGCTCCAGGCCCATGGCCAGCACCTGCAGGTGCGCCGCGGCAGCTACGCCCGCGACTGGCAGGAGGTGCTGGTGGCCGCCAGCGACGGCACCTTCGCCCGGGACGTGCGCCTGCACCAGTCGGTGGGCCTCAACGTGCTGGCGGCCGACGGCGACCATCGGGCCAGCCTGGGTCGGCGCTACGGCACCTCCGACAGCCCCGACGACCTGCGGCGCTGGGATGCGGAGGCGGCCGCCGTCGATGTCTGCAGCAGTGCCGGCACCATGCTCTACGCCGATTATGTCGAGGCGGGCCAGTTCCCCGTCGTGCTGGCCAACCGCTTCGGCGGCGTGATCTTCCACGAGGCCTGCGGCCACCTGCTGGAAACCACCCAGGTGGAGCGGGCCACCACCCCTTTCGCCGACATGGTGGGTCAGCCCATCGCCCACCCCTCCCTCACCGCGATCGATGAGGGCCTCACCGCCGGGGCCTTCGGTTCGTTGGCGATGGATGACGAGGGCATGGAACCCCAGCGCACGGTGCTGATCGAGAACGGCATCCTGCAGCGCTTCCTCAGCGACCGGGCCGGCGAACGCCGCACCGGCCATCCCCGCACCGGCAGCGGCCGCCGCCAGAGCCACGCCTTCGCCGCCGCCAGCCGCATGCGCAACACCTACATCGCCGCCGGCCCCCACAGCCCGGAGGATCTGATCGCCTCTGTCGACAAGGGGCTTTACTGCAAATCGATGGGCGGCGGCAGCGTCGGCCCCACGGGCCAGTTCAACTTTGCCGTCGAGGAGGGCTACCTGATCGAGAACGGAACCCTCACCAAGCCTGTGAAGGGCGCCACCCTGATCGGCGACGCCAAGGAGGTGATGCCCCGGATCTCGATGTGCGCCAACGATCTGGAGTTGGCCGCCGGCTTCTGCGGTTCGGTCAGCGGCAGCATCTTCGTCACCGTGGGCCAGCCCCACATCAAGGTGGACACCATCACCGTGGGGGGACGCTGAGCATGGCGAGCACCGAATCGCCCACGGCCAGCCTCGATGCCGAGGTTCTGCGCCAGCGGCTCGAGAGCCTGGCCGTCGCCGAGGGCGTCCACCGCTGGGATCTGGGCGCCTCCTGCAGCACCGACACCTCCGTGCAGGTCGACCGCGGTGAGGCCAAGCAGATGAAGGGCGCCCAGCGCAGCGCCATCACCCTGCGGGTCTGGAACGGGGACGGCCTGGTGGGCATCACCAGCACCTCCGACCTCTCCGACGCCGGCCTGGCCCGGGCCCTGGCCGGCGCCCGCGACGCCAGTGCCTACGGCAACGTCGACGAGATCCCCGACTTCTCCCCCCTGGCCACCGCCCCGCTGCCGGTGCTGGAGCAGCCCCTCAGCCCACCGCTCAGCATCCTCACCCTGCTGGACACCCTGAAGGAGGCGGAGCGCGACCTGCTCGCCCGCCATCCCGCCATCGGCACGGTGCCGTACAACGGCCTGGCCCAGCGCAGCAGCGACCGGCTCTACATCAACAGCGATGGCGCCTGCCGCCAGCAGCGGCTCAGCACCGCCTCCCTCTACCTCTATGCCCGGGCCGAGGAGGCGGGCCGCAAACCCCGCAGCAGCGGTGCGGTGCGGCTGGCCTATGGCGCCTCCGACCTCGATGTGGCCGGCTGCGTGCAGGAGGCGGCGGAGCGCACCATCGCCCACCTCGATTACGCCCCCATCGCCACCGGCCGCTACACCTGCGTGTTCAGTCCCGAGGCCTTCCTCGACCTGATCGGCGCCTTCAGCAGCCTGTTCAACGCCCGTGCCGTTCTCGATGGCGTCAGCCTCAGTCGGCGGGAGTCCCTCGGCGAGCAGCTGGCCGTCCCCTTCTTCTCCCTGCACGACAACGGCCTGCATCCGGCCAACGTGGGCGCGGCCGCCTTCGACGGGGAAGGCACCCCCACCTGTCGACTGTCGCTGCTGGAGGGGGGCGTGCTGCGCCACTTCCTCCATTCAGAGGCCACGGCCCGGGCCTTCGGCGTCCCCCCCACCGGCCATGCGGGCCTGGGGGCCAAGGTCTCGGTGGGTCCCGACTGGTTCGAGATCGGCCCCACGCCCGGCAGCGGCGGGGGCGCCCAGGGCCTCGACCGCTTCGCGTCCGGTGCCAGCGGCGACAGCCGTGGCCTGGTGGTGATTGATTCGCTCTCGGCCCTCCACGCCGGCGTCAAGGCGAGCCAGGGCTCCTTCTCCCTCCCCTTCGACGGCTGGCTGGTGCAGGACGGCGTCGCCCGTTCGATCGAGGCGGCCACCGTGGCCGGTGACATCCGCACCGTGCTCAAGGCGATCCTCGGCTTCGAGGGCCCGGCCAAGGTGACCCCCGATGGCCTCTGCCCCCACGTCTGGGTGGAGGGTCTCTCGATCACCGGCGACGCTTGAGGATCCTGTTCTGGGGCACCCCGGCCTACGCCGTGGCCAGCCTGGAGGCCCTTCGGCAGGCCGGCCACGAGCTGGTGGGCGTGGTCAGCCAGCCGGACCGCCGCCGCGGCAGGGGCAAGTCCCTGGTGCCCTCGGCCGTCAAGCAGCGGGCCCTGGAGCTGGACCTGCCGGTGTTCACCCCCGAGCGGATCCGCCGTGATCTGGCCTGCCAGCAGGATCTGGCGGCCCTGGGGGCCGACGTGTCGGTGGTGGTGGCCTTCGGCCAGATCCTGCCGCCGGCGGTGCTGGCCCAGCCCCCCCTGGGTTGCTGGAACGGCCATGGCTCCCTGCTGCCCCGCTGGCGGGGGGCCGCACCGATCCAGTGGGCCCTGCTGGAGGGGGACACCGAAACCGGCGTCGGCATCATGGCCATGGAGGAGGGCCTCGACACCGGGCCGGTGCTGCTGGAGCGGCGACTGCCCATCCCCCTGCTGCAGAACGCCGGCCAGCTGGGGCAGCGCCTGTCCCAGCTCACCGCCGAGCTGCTGGTGGAGGCCCTGCCGAGGATCCAGGCGGCGGGCACCGGGGCGGAACCCGAACGGCTGGCGCGCCTGGGGGTACGTCCCCAGAGCGGCGATTCCACCCACGCCCGCCAGCTCACCAAGGAGGACACCCTGGTGGGCTGGGACGCCTCCGCCCTGGCCATTCACCGCCGGGTGATGGGGCTCTTTCCCCAGGCGTCCTGCCCCTGGGGGAGTGAGCGGCTGAAGTTGCTGGCCACCGAACCCCTGGTGAAGCGGCTGGCCGACCAGCTCAGCCCGGTGGGGGCGGCCCTGGCGGCCCGCTGGGATGGCAGGGTCTCGCCGGATCAGTCCCCCGGCACCGTGCTCGAGCTGGTGGAGGGGGAAGGCCTGGTGCTGGCCAGCGGTGGCTGCCCGGTGCTGCTGCGCCAGGCCCAGTTGCCGGGGCGCCGGGCCAGCGAGGGGCAGGCCCTGATCCAGCAATTGGGGCTGGTGAGCGGTCAGCGCATCGGTGCAAGTACCCCCTGAGGTCCCCTTTGGGCAAGGGTTGTTGACGTTTTGTTCCCTTCGGGGCGTCTCAGTGTTGGACAGGTGCTGGAGGCGTTAGACCAAAACCAGTGATCGGGTGCGGTTGCCATGGCCAGTGATCTTTCCTTCGTCAACAGCACCGGCTCGGGGTGCGAGATCTTTCGCGACCGGCTGGGGTGCTACGTGGTGAGCCACGCGCTCCGGCCTGGCCAGCGGGCGGTCCGCCCGACCCTGGCCGGCGCCTACGCGGCCTGCCAGGGATGGGAGCCCCGCCTCCAGGCGGAACCGGCCGCTGGAGGGGGATGAAGCGGCCGAGGCCGGCACTGGGTCCCGAAGGGTCGGTTCAGCCGGCGGTTCCGCTGCTGGAGGCGAGCTCTTCGGGCTGGCGACGGTGCAGCTCGTGCAGCCCCTCCAGCTGGTTATGGACCGCCACCAGCTGATCACGGATGTGGCGGCTGTTGTCGATGCGTTCCAGGGCGAGGAGCATGCCTTCGATCTGCGCCTTGCAGTCGATCAGCACGCGGCACTGGGTGGATCCGGGTTCGTAGGGCATGTCGGAAGGAGGCAGATCCTCAGTTCACCGTAGGGCGGCAGCGAAGGTTGTCACAACCACTGCCGTTCCCCCGCTGGGCGCTGCGGTGGTTCAGCGGGAGCCGGTGCGGCGCCGACCCCGGTCGTGGCCCTGGCCCTGACCCTGGCGGGGCCCCTGGCTTCGGCGTCCCCGGCCGCCACTGAGATCCAGGGGCGGCGCGGAGAGCACGGTGGGCTCGAAGCCCGACACCTCCTGGCGGGGCAGGGGGGAGCCGACCAGGCGTTCGATGGCACGCAGCAGCTCATGCTCTTCGGCCGCCACCAGGGAGATGGCATGGCCGTTCTGGCCCGCCCTGCCGGTGCGGCCGATGCGGTGCACATAGTCCTCGGCCACGTTGGGCAGGTCGAGGTTGACCACGTGGGGCAGCTGGTGGATGTCGATGCCGCGGGCGGCGATGTCGGTGGCCACCAGCACCCGCACCTCGCCGCTCTTGAACTCCGCCAGCGCCCGGGTGCGGGCCCCCTGGCTCTTGTTGCCGTGGATGGCCGCCGCCCCGAGCCCCTCCTTCTCGAGCCGTTCCGCCAGGCGGTTGGCGCCGTGCTTCGTGCGGGAGAACACCAGCACCTGACGCCAGTCGTTGGTACGGATCAGATGGCTGAGCAGGTCCCCCTTGCGGTCCATGTCACAGGGATGGATCACCTGGTCGACCAGGGGGGTGGCCTGGTTCTCCGGCGTGGCCTGCAGCTGCACCGGGTTGTGCAGCAGGCCGGTGGCCAGGCGGCGGATCTCGCTGGAGAAGGTGGCGGAGAAGAGCAGGTTCTGGCGCTTCGCCGGCATCAGGGACAGGATCCGGCGGATGTCGCGGATGAAGCCCATGTCGAGCATCCGGTCGGCCTCATCCAGCACCAGGATCTCGACCCGGTCGAGGCGCAGGGCGTTCTGCTGGTGCAGGTCCATCAGCCGGCCGGGGGTGGCCACCAGCACGTCGGCGCCCTTGCGCAGCCGCTGCATCTGGGGGTTGGCGCTCACCCCACCGAAGACGACGTCGGAGCGCAGATCCAGGTAGCGGCCGTAGGCGGTGACGCTTTCGGCCACCTGGGCCGCCAGCTCCCGGGTGGGTGTCAGCACCAGGGCCCGCACCACACCCGCCCGGGCGTGGGGACCGTGGCGCAGCCGCTCCAGCATCGGCAGGGTGAACCCCGCCGTCTTGCCGGTGCCGGTCTGGGCGGCGGCCATGACGTCGTGGCCGGCGAGCACCGCCGGGATGCATTGCAGCTGGATGGGCGAGGGGCTGCTGTAGCCCTTGGCGGCCACGGCCTTGAGGATCGGCTCCGACAGCCCCAGGACGGCAAAATCCGTCGCCAGGCCGGCCACCGGCGGATTCAGGCCCGTGGCGGTGTGGCTGGGGGTGAGCGTTTCAGGGGCGGGGGCGGAACCGTTGCCGCTGGGTCGGTTCCGGATGACCTTGGCCTGGGGCCTGGAGGAAGGGGCGGTGATCGGGCGCGAAAACGGAGTTGGGCCCCAGCCTAGGACCGGCGGGTGGGGGGGATCGCCTCAGCGGGGGGTGCGGTGGCTGCAGCGCTCGCAGGGGCCCTCGGGCAGCACGGCGCAGCGCAGCAGCGGGCTGCGGGCGTTGAAACGGCAGTGGGGGTCACCGATCACCCAGCGCCCGTCCCACCAGAGGGCATCGGCCGGCTGCTGCTGGGACTTCACCTGCAGCGCCACGGCCGCCAGTTCGTAGCGGCCCTGCCGCAGCCGGTAGCGGTGGCGTCGCTGCAGCACCAGATAGCTGCCATCGCCGGTGGTCAGCCAGCGGCCGGGATGGGGCACATCGCCGAGGTTGTCGATCTCGATGCTGGTGATCAGCCGGTCCGAGTCGATCTGGCGCAGTTCGATCCGCATCGTTCTTTGGCCCTCAGGCGTCGCCGCTGCCCTGGCCTGGCAGGGGGGCGGGGGCCGTGCGCAGGGAGAAGCCCCAGGCGAACAGGGCGGCCACCACCAGCAGCAGGGCCCATTCCGGCACGTCCACCGCCGGCAGCACCAGGCGCAGCAGCAGCCGCAGCCCTACCAGCCCCACCGCCAGGTAGCCGGCGGTTTCCAGGTGGGGAAAGATCTCCAGCCAGCGCAGGAACAGCTCGGCCGTGAGCCGCAGGGCGATGATGCCGATCACCCCTCCCGCCATCACCAGGGGGACCCGGTCGGTGACCGCCACGGCGGCGGAGACGCTGTCGAGGGAGAAGGCCAGATCGGTGAGGGCCAGGGTGGCCACGACCGACCCCAGGGAGGCGCCGTGGTGGGGATGGCCGGCGTCGTGGGGAGGGGAACCGGTCGTCTGGGCGGAAGGGCTGATCTCCGCCCCGGTGGCGGCGCCGTTGCTGTCGTCGTCCTGACCGAGCAGATGGCGTCCGCACAGCCAGAGCAGATAGGCCGAGGCCAGCAGCTGCAGCGGCCAGAAGTTCAGCACGACGCTGGCCAGGGCAATCAGGCCCAGGCGGAAGACCAGGGCCAGCACCAGGCCGAGGTTGAGGGCCTGGCGCTGCCGGGCGGGGTCATGCAGCCGCCGGGAGATGGCGGCCAGGGCGATGGCGTTGTCGGCGGAGAGCACGGCTTCGAGCCCCACCAGCAGCGGCAACAGCAGCAGCACCTCGCCCCACTGGTCAGCCTGCTGCAGCAGGGGTGTGAGGCTCTCCACCGATTCCACTTCCATTCCTGGCGTTCGCCCGGCCCTGGCGCCTTCAAAGAAGCACTCTAGAAAGACCGCCGGTCCCGCCCAGCGCCTCCGATGCAACTTCAGGTCCGACTGCTGCACTGCGAGGGCGGGCGCCGTGTCGTGCTGGTTTCGGCCCGCGACGGGGAGCGCTTCCTGGGCAGCGCCCTGGGGGAGGCGGCCGACGCGGAGGAAGCGGAAGACCGGGCCCGGGCCCGCCTGCTGGCCAGCCTGCAGGGCACCGCCACCCCGGGCCCGCCGCAGCGGGTGGCGTCCCCCTCCCCGAAGCCCCCATCGCCGCCGGCACCCGCGGCCCCGACGCCGACCCCAGCACCCCTGCCAAGCCCAAGCTCAACCCCAACGCCAGTTCCAACGCCGGCCCCCCCCACGGAGCTGCCGCCAGCACCGGAGCCCCCACCACCGCCCCCGCAACCGGGGCAGGGGGAGGACCCCCAGGACTGGAGTGCCGAGCTGACCCACCTCGACCTGCAGATGCGCCGCCTGGGCTGGGACCGGGACCGGGAAGCGGTCTATCTGCAGCGCTCCTTCGGCCACCCCAGCCGCGACCGCATCACCGTCTACGCCGACCTGATCGCCTATCTGCAGGCGATCGAGGCCCTCGAGCCCGGCTGCGACCCCGCCGTGGCGCCGGTCCCCTTGCGTCGCGCCGACCTGCTCGCCCAGTGCAACCAACTGCTGCAGCAGCTCGGCTGGGACGGCGCCAGGGGTCGCCGCTTCCTCGAGCAGCATCTCGGCGTGAGCAGCCGGCAGCAGCTCAAGGACACCGACCTGCTGCGCTTCAACATGCTCCTGGAGGAGGAAACCCTGCTGGCCAGCAGCGAGGGGCCAGCGGATCCAGGCCCCCCCGACTGACTTCCCCCGCAGGGTTCAGGGGCGTTCCACCACCCCGTTCCGCTCCCCGTCCACACTCAGCTGGTGGAAATAGGCCATGTCGGCGTGGCCGGTCCGTTGGGGGGCCACCCTGGCCCTGGTCTGCTCCCAGCGCCTCTGGAGGTCCCGCAGCAGGGAGTGGGCCGAGCCCCGGCGCTGGCTGCCGGCCGCGAAGGCCACGGCGTAGAGCGTTGCAAGGATCAGCACCCGCAGCGTGCGCTGAACAATGGCCCACAGGCCCGGATTCCAGGGCGAGTGAATCACCTCCCTGGAGCTCCTGACCGACTCCTTCAGGCGATCGGACAGCATCGTCTTCAGCGCCGGCAGGGAGGAGCCCTGCTCGATCAATTGCAGTCCAGGCCCCTGGAGGGCGGCGATTCGCTGCTGCAGGTCGGCCACCGAGCTGGCGCCGTCGATGGCGCCCTGGAACTCCGCGGCGCGTTCGATCGCCACCTTCAGGGCGCTGCTCTGGCTGCGGGCCAGCAGTCCATGGCCCTGCACGGCGGACACCACCTGCAGGGGCAGTAACAGCAGGAAGCCGATGACCGCCCCGATCGCCCAGCGGGCAAGGGCCTCGCGGCGGGCCTGGATCCGGATGTCATCCGGTTCGAGATAGGCCACCAGATGCACCAGCCCCAGACCCAGCAGGGCGAGGGGGGCACTGTCCAGCAGGGCGCTGATCAGGCTGACGAGCCAGGCCGGTTGCAGAACCGCCAGTGGCACCATCGTGTTCAGCACGGTCACCCCGTAGGTCACGAAGAGGGCCAGGGCGATGAGGGACAGAAAGTCGGCGGTGTTGACACGGCGCAGGCCATGTCCCGGGTCAGGCAGGTTCATCGAGGGGCGCCAGTCCCGGCGGCATCCAATCGCCGTCATTGTGCCCATGGTGAGGTCGATCCTGCATAACTTCGCTGGCCTGTGGCTTGGCTGTCCCTGATCAGCACGATCCGCTGACCACGGTGAAATCGGCAATGTGTGGAGGCGAATCGAGTACAGCAGTGTTAGATTCTGCGGGTTCGAATCAATCTTCAGAGACTCAGAATGCTTCCTGAAAGACGACGAAGGCTTCGTCGCTGATTGGATGAAATCCTCCGATCATCGCGAATGATTCCAGTGAGAGTCCAATCCCATTGGCCCAATGGCAAGGCCATGCGCGGCCTCTCCCTGGCGTTCGGCTGCGGCCTCGGGATCTCCACCCTCCTGGTGCTGGAACCCACCCTGTCGGCCCGGGCCAGCGTTGCCCAGGCGAATGGGCTCAACCTTGGCTGCGCCGCCGGTTTCGGCCTCGTCAACATCACCTCCCGCAACGTTTCCTCCAGCCTGGGCACCAGCACCGGTTCGCCGAACCAACTCAATGGGGGCAGCACGGTATCGGTGCCGCCGAGCTGCAGCGTCACCCCGGCGACACCGGCCCAGCCCGGCAATGGTTCGGCGCTGGTGGGCGGCAATGCCAGTCTCAATGCCGGCTCGCTGACGGCCAACCGCATCTTCCGGTCCCAGTCCGCCACCGTCACCAACGGGCCGGGGACGACGGTGGTCAGCAATGCCTGGACGGTCCAGGCGGAGGCGGATGCCCTGGCGGTGGCCCGCTACATCGGTGGCATCAACGCCTCCAATTGCACCGTGGCGCTCAGCTCCTGCAGGTTCAACGACGCGGTCAACCTCTCGGGCAGCCTGACGCTCACCGGTGTCCTGGGCGCCACCGGTGGCATCAACTACTACAACGTCCAGACGATCGGCCGAAACGTTGACCTGAACTTCGTGGGATCGGGGCGGGACTATTTCGTCTTCAACATGCCTGGCAGCCTGACGACCAACCAGGACTGGACGCTGCGGGGGGATGTGGATCCCTCCAAGATCATCTTCAACTTCGCGCGTCCGGATTCCGATCTCACGCTGAATGGTTCCGATGTCTTCGGCACCTTCCTGCTCACGGGGGGTGGTACGGCAACGCTGAATCGATCTGGCAATGGCAATCCCTCCGTCATCACCGGTTCGCTGATCGTCATCAACAACGGATCCGCCCTCAGGTTCGGTTCCACCACCGGCGCCAATCGCGTCAATGCCGTCATCAACGGCAGGCCCTTCAACCCCACCGCCCTGCGCAGCGTTCCCGTGCCGGGTCCCCTGCCCCTGCTGGGGGGTGCGATCGCCTTCGGCTGGAGCCGGCGGCTCCGGCAACGCCTCCGGAGGGTCCAGGGGCCCCCCGGGCGCTGAGCCCGTTTCATCTGGCGACAATGGCCTGAAGGGCTCCGCTGCCGGCGGCCTGCCCTGTGCGACCCTGCAATTCCTGGTCTGACTCGGGAGACGCACAGGTGACCATCAGGATCGGCATCAATGGGTTCGGACGCATCGGGCGCCTGGTCTTCCGCATCGCCTGCGGGCGCGATGACATCGAAGTTGTCGGCATCAACGACCTGATCGATGTCGATTACATCGCCTACATGCTGCGCTACGACTCCACCCATGGCCGCTTCGCCGGTGAGGTGGCCATCGACGATGGCGCCCTGGTGGTGAATGGCCGCCGCATCCGCATCAGTTCGGAGCGTGATCCCGCAGCCCTGCGCTGGGGCGATGTCGGTGCTGACGTGGTGCTGGAGTCCACCGGCCTGTTCCTGACCGACGAGCGGGCCCGGGCCCACATCAGCGCCGGTGCCGCCAAGGTGGTCATGTCAGCCCCCTCCAAGGACGACACGCCGATGTTCGTGATGGGGGTGAACCACACCACCTATGCGGGCCAGGACATCGTTTCCAACGCCTCCTGCACCACCAACTGCCTGGCGCCGATGGCCAAGGTGCTGCACGACAGCTTCGGCATCCGCGATGGCCTGATGACCACCGTCCATGCCACCACCGCCACCCAGAAGACGGTGGACGGCCCGTCGGTGAAGGACTGGCGCGGCGGCCGTGGGGCCGGCCAGAACATCATTCCGTCGTCCACCGGAGCGGCCAAGGCGGTGGGCAAGGTGATCCCCGCCCTGAGCGGCAAGCTCACCGGCATGGCCTTCCGGGTTCCCACCCCCAACGTGTCGGTGGTGGACCTGACGGTGAACCTGGAGCGCGGCGCCAGCTACGACGCCATCAAGGCCGCCATGCGGGCCGCCTCCACCGGTCCGATGGCCGGGATCCTCGGCTACACCGAAGACGCGGTGGTTTCCACCGATTTCCTCGGCGAGACCTGCACGTCGATCTTCGATGCCTCAGCGGGCATCGCCCTCACCGACACCTTCGTGAAGGTGGTGTCCTGGTACGACAACGAGTGGGGCTACTCCAGCAAGTGCCTCGACCTGATCGCCCACATCTCCGCCTGAGACCCCGGGCCGCAGACGGCCCTCAACCCGCCTCTCGGGTGCGGCAATGGGTGCGGACCAGGGTGATGCCGAGGTCCAGCTGGCGCTGGTTGGCATAGGCCTCCCGCTCCAGGGCCTTCTCCCAGTCGGAGGCCCCGGCGTAGAGAGGGTCATCGAGATGCATCCGCAGCTCCGGCGGCACCTCCTGGCCCAGGCCGAGGGTTCTGGGGACGGCGCGGAGGCCGCCGGCCGCGCAGCTCTGGGCGACGTGGATCGCCTCATGGTTGAGCACCTGGGCGAAGTCCACCGTTCCCTTCTCCACCACCGTGGGCTTGATCCGCAGGGTGCGGGCGGCGTGATCCCACTCACCGGCGGCACCGATCTTCCTGGGCTCCACCAACTCCACCTGCACCCCCACCTGGTCGAGCACGCTGAGCAGTTCGGCGATCGCCTGGTGCTTCGCGCCGTGGTCCGGTGGGGAGTCGATCAGGGCCTGCAGCTCGGGGACGGACAACTCGGGTTCACCGGCCCGCCGGCGGTAGAGGAAGCGGGTGCCGCCCCCCGCCAGGGGCTCGGCGGTGGGAATCCACTGCCGGTCGGCCTCCTGGAGGTTCGCCAGCAGGCCTCCCTCCAGCAGGGCCATCGGCCGCAGCCGTGGATCGGGAGCCGGCTCGAAACGCTCCAGCAGCCGGGTGGTGACGTCAGGGGCCTGCTCAGGCAGACTCCCGACCTGCTCCAGCAAGTTGGGGAAGGCGGCGCCGCCCAGCACCAGCGCCGCCACCCCCAGGGCCAGGCCCCAGGCGCGGCCGTGGCGGGGCTTCGGCACCAGCAGGTCACCGCAGCGGCCGCAGCGGGGGATCCCCGAAAAGGGTTGCTCCAGCCTCAGGGGCCGTTGGCGGCAGGTGGGGCAGCGGAAGCGGGCCATCGCGGGGCGAACCGACCCCCAGCATGAACGCAAACGGGTTGCGAGGATCGCCACCGGTTCGATCCGACCTTGCGATGCCCCTCCACGCCCTCGTGCGCCAGCTGCAGGCCGCCCCCCTCACCGCCGAGGTGAAGGCGCGCTGCGGGCGGTCCGAGCGGCTGCGGCTGAGCGGGGCGGGCCGGGCGGCGAGGGCCCTGGTGGCCAGTGCCCTGGCGGGCTCCAGTGAGGCCCCCCTGCTGGTGATCGTGCCCACCCTGGAGGAGGCGGGGCGCTGGGCCTCCCTGCTGGAGTTGATGGGCTGGCCCCTGTGTCAGCTGTATCCCACCAGCGAGGGTTCCCCCTACGAGCCCTTCGACCCCACCAGCGAGATCACCTGGGGCCAGCTGCAGGTGCTCGCCGAGCTGGTGGGCGACGGGGAGGGGGCGACGGCTGCCGAAGGCGGCCGTTTCGCCGTGGTGGCCACCGAACGGGCCCTGCAGCCCCACCTGCCGCCGCCGCCACTGCTGGCGGCCCGCTGCCTCACCCTGCGCCGGGGCGACCGGCTGGATCTGGAGCAGCTGGCCCTCACCCTGGCCGGCCTGGGCTACGAGAAGGTGCCGACGATCGAGCAGGAAGGCACCTGGAGCCGTCGCGGCGACATCGTCGATGTGTTTCCGGTCAGTGCCGAGCTGCCGGTGCGGCTGGAGCTCTTCGGTGAAGACCTGGAGAAGCTGCGGGAGTTCGATCCCGCCACCCAGCGCTCCCTTGATGTGGTCGAGCGGGTGCGCCTCACCCCCACCAGCTACGCCCCCCTGATCGCCGAGGCCCTGCGGGAGCGGATGCCGGACGGGCTGGAGCGGCTGCTGGAGCCCGCCGCCCTCGACCAGCTGCTGGAGGGCGGCACGCCGGAGGGGATGCGGCGGCTGATGGGCCTGGCCTGGGAAACGCCGGCCTCCCTGCTCGATTACCTGCCCGCCGGCACCCTGGTGGCGGTCGATGAGCGGCGCCAGTGCCTGGCCCATGGCCAGCAGTGGTTCGACCATGCCGCCGACCACCACGCTGATGTGGTGAACGCCACAGGCGATGGCGACAGCGGTGGCGGTGGCGACGGCAGCCCCCTGCCCCTGCCAGGCCTGCTGCACCGGCCGATCGCGGCGGCCCTGGCGGACGCGGAGACGTTCACGGGTTTCGATCTGGCGGAGCTGCACGAGAGCGACCGCCACCCGAACGATCTCGATCTGGCCAGCCGGCCGGTGCCCGCCCATCCCAACCAGTTCGGCCGCCTGGCGGAGCAGATCAAGGGGCACCTGCGCGACAAGGCCCGGCCCTGGATCGTCTCCGCCCAGCCGTCGCGGGCCGTGGCGTTGCTGGAGGAGCACGACTGCGTCACCCGTTTCGTGCCCAACGCCCGCGACTTCCCGGCCATCGAGCGGCTGGTGGAGCAGGGCACCCCGGTGGCGCTCAAGCTGCGCGGCACGGCCGAACTGGAGGGGTTCCAGCTGCCGGCCTGGAAGCTGGTGCTGTTCACCGACCGGGAGATCTTCGGCCAGCACAGCCTGGCTAGCGGCGGCTACGTGCGCCGGCGCCGCAAGGCGGCCAGCCGCACGGTGGATCCCAACAAGATGCTGCCCGGCGATTTCGTGGTGCATCGCAACCACGGCATCGGCCGCTTCCTGAAGCTGGAGAAGCTGGCCATCGGCGGCGAGGCCCGCGACTACCTGGTGGTGCAGTACGCCGACGGGCTGCTGCGGGTGGCCGCCGACCAGCTGGGCAGCCTCGGCCGCTACCGGGCCAGCAGCGACAGCCCGCCGGAACTCAACCGCATGGGCGGCACGGCCTGGACCAAGGCCAAGGAGCGGGCCCGCAAGGCGGTGGCCAAGGTGGCGATGGACCTGGTGAAGCTCTACGCCGAGCGCCACCAGGCACCGGGCTTCGCCTTTCCCCCCGACGGCCCCTGGCAGGGGGAACTGGAGGATTCCTTCCCCTACGACCCCACCCCCGACCAGCTCAAGGCGATCGTGGACGTCAAGCGCGACATGGAGCGGGACCAGCCGATGGACCGGCTGGTGTGTGGCGACGTGGGCTTCGGCAAGACGGAGGTGGCGATCCGGGCCATCTTCAAGGCGGTCACCGCCGGCAAGCAGTGCGCCCTGCTGGCCCCCACCACCGTGCTGGCCCAGCAGCACTGGCGCACCCTGAGCGAGCGCTTCGCCCCCTACCCGCTCAAGGTGGCCCTGCTCAACCGCTTCCGCACCGCGGCCGAGCGCAAGACGATCCTGGACGACCTGGCCAAGGGCAACACCGACGTGGTGGTGGGCACCCACCAGCTGCTGGGCAAGGGCACGGCCTTCCGCCAGCTGGGCCTGCTGGTGGTGGATGAGGAGCAGCGCTTCGGTGTGAATCAGAAGGAGAAGATCAAGGCGCTCCGAAAGGATGTGGACGTGCTGACGCTGTCCGCCACGCCGATCCCGCGCACCCTCTACATGAGCCTCTCGGGGGTGCGGGAGATGAGCCTGATCACCACCCCGCCGCCGCTGCGGCGCCCGATCAAGACCCACCTGGCCAGCCTCGATGAGGAGGCGGTGCGCAGCGCCATCCGCCAGGAGCTCGACCGCGGCGGCCAGGTGTTCTACGTGGTGCCGCGGGTGGAGGGCATCGAAGAGGTGGCGGGCCAGCTGCGGACGATGCTGCCGGGGCTGCGGCTGCAGGTGGCCCACGGCCAGATGCCGGAGGGGGAACTGGAGAGCGCCATGGTGGCCTTCAACGCCGCCGAGGCCGACGTGATGCTCTGCACCACGATCATCGAGAGCGGCCTGGATATTCCGAGGGTGAACACGATCCTGGTGGAGGACGCCCACAAGTTCGGCCTGGCCCAGCTGTACCAGCTGCGCGGCCGGGTGGGACGCAGCGGCATCCAGGCCCACGCCTGGCTGTTCTATCCGGGTGATGCCGCGTTGAGTGAGGCGGCCCGCCAGCGGCTGCGGGCGATCCAGGAGTTCGCCCAGCTGGGCTCGGGTTACCAGCTGGCCATGCGCGACATGGAGATCCGCGGTGTGGGCAATCTGCTGGGGGTGGAGCAGAGCGGCCAGATGGAGGCGATCGGCTTCGACCTCTACATGGAGATGCTGCAGGACTGCCTGGCGGAGATCCAGGGCCAGGACATCCCGGCGGTGGAGGAAACCCAGATCGACCTGCCGGTGACGGCCTTCATCCCGGCCGACTGGATCACCGAAGCCGACGAGAAGATGGCGGCGTATCGCGCCGCCGCCGAGTGCGCCGGCAAGGCGGCCCTGGTGGAGCTGGCGGCCGGCTGGGCCGACCGCTACGGGCCGATTCCGGCGCCGGTGCAGAGCCTGCTGCAGCTGATGGAACTGAAGCTGCTGGCGCGCCGCTGCGGCTTCTCCCGCATCAAGCCGGAGAAGCCCAACATCGCCCTGGAAACACCGATGGAGGAACCCGCCTTCCGCCGCCTGCGCCAGGCCCTGCCCCAGCACCTGCACGGCCGCCTGGTGTACCAGGGCGGCGCCGGCAGCACCGCCAAGGTGCTGGCCCGGGGCCTGGGGGCCCTCTCCCCCGCCCAGCAGGTGGAGCAGCTGATGACCTGGCTCTCCGCCATGGCCGGCCAGATCCCGGAGGCCGACGGGCGTACTGCAGAGCAACGGGCCGAGGAGCAGGCGGCGACGAACGCGGCGGTGCTGGTGGTGTGAACTCCTGATGGGCACAATCAGGACGACGGAGTCTTGGTTGATCTTTGGTTAACGATCAAAGTGACGATGCCAATCGTTAGCTTTCTGCTGCGAAGCCATCTGTCGAGCGCCATCGACAGGTGCCCGAAGGGTTGGCTAGCTAGATATTTGTTAGATCAGTAACCAGCCATCGCGATCAGAGTTAGATCCTTTGCTGGATGAATCCAGAAGACCATGTAGTCCTTTGGCAAGTATGTTGTCATGAACTAGCAAGGTATTGGCTTGAGTCTTTCAGACGGGAAAACAGGATTCGCTTATCCATCATGGCCATCGAGTTGAAAAGGCGGACAAGCGATGTCGGCCGATCAAGACTTGTCCACGATGGACATCGATGTATCTCGGGATACCGCTACCGGGGGAGAACCCACGCATTCCTTGGTGCATTGTGAAGATAGATTAATGAGGGCCATCAGTTGATCTCTGTACTCTTTAACAGTTGGTGGGAAATTGGTGGGCGGCCTCAGCGGCTCCAGCCCCCTACGCCTCTGAGACCTTACATATGTCCACAACAAGCTTTGATCTTGAATCCCTCCTAGAGGCTTGGAGGGGTCGGTTGTCAGCGTGGGCAAGTGATGGATCTTTGCTGGCAGCGGCTGAGGAGGCGCTTCGACTTGATGGCCAACCACCGGCCCTGACGACACTCATTGCTCAGTGGTCGGCGGGGGACTTTAGTGGCCTGCCCGAGATCAAGGTTCTTGATCGTTCAGCCATGCCAAATGCGGCAGGGGCTTATGCACTGTCGACGCGGACCATTTATCTGAGCGACGGCTGGATGGCAACAGCTGGCAGTGACCAGCTTCTAACTGTGCTTACGGAAGAGCTTGGGCATCACTTGGATGGTTTGCTGAACCCATCCGACACCCCCGGCGATGAGGGGGAAGCCTTTGCGGCATTGCTGCAGCAAACTTCACCTTTCCTGAACGACTCTGGTGCAAGTTCAAGTGAGGTCGACTCCGGTCGCATTTTTTATTCCGGATCATGGATGGACGTCGAAATGTCAATCATTTCTCCGTTTGGCATTGACACCAGTCATTCGGCTTATACCCGATTCAATAATGACTTCATCAACGCTAACTGGACTAGCAATGTATACGCTTTTGGAGGTCAAGGGTGGGATAGGATGCAGTGTACTTCCTATGCTTATGGAAGAGCAATCGAACTCGGCTACTTTGGTAATCTTCAAGGCCTTGGGGCTAGGATACGAAATCGTGATGGAATTGCTGATGATGCTAAGCAGTGGGATGACAATGTAGGAATCGTCGGCAACTCTGTAGGTACATGGAACTATACTCCTAGACGACATAGCCTCGTTGTTTGGGAGACTCCCGTTCGCACAGGACATGTCGCCTTTGTCGAGAGTGTCAACGTTGGATCTGACGGTAGGGTTAGTTCGTTTGTAATCTCAGAGCATAATCTTTACGATGATGGAAGATACCACTCGCGCACAATCCATCGTGGAATGGCTAGTTTTTCAGCAAAGTTTATTTATCTAACCAATGACTCTGCAACTCTTCCTCCTGGTCCAACTCCGCCACCACCACCTGATCCGCGAGTAGCTCTTCCTATCTTTGACGCACAGTACTATCTTGCGACATACAGTGATGTTAGAGATGCATACCAACATGCTGAAGGGGCCAGGTGGCACTGGTTAAATCATGGCATATCTGAGGGGCGTCGTGGTTCGTTAGTCTTTGACCCACAGTATTACTTGCAGAGACATCAAGATGTAGCAAACGTTTATGGAACATCAAACTACGCGGCTGCAATTGGTCATTGGCTCGAACATGGTCTCAGAGAAGGGAGAAGAGGATCTGCGGAATTTGATCCAATCTATTATATGGCAGCAAATCCTGACGTAGAACAAGCCTACAATCCTCGAAACTTCAGTGGTGCGATTAGTCATTTTTACAACCATGGAATCAGGGATGGACGTCCTGGCTCGGAAGCCATAACAGATTCTGCGGCGTTTGATTTAGGTTACTATCTGGCTAACAATTCAGACGTGTTTAATGTTACCAATAACTCCAATCAAGATGTAGAGGCCACGCGTCACTGGTTTTTCATCGGAGTCAATGAGGGGAGGAGGGGATCTATTGAATTCGATTCAAAGTTTTATCTCGCAAATAACGCGGATGTTCGGATCGCTTACAGTGAGGGAAACTACAGGGGAGCACTAGATCATTATTTAACCTATGGAAAACGAGACGGCAGAATCGGTGCCGACGACCGGCCCCGTACGCTGTCTATCAGCGATGCAAGCCTGACTGAAGGCGACTCGGGCAGCAGAAGTCTCGTGTTCACGGTTTCATTGAATATCGTCACTGGTGAGACTGTCAGTGTCTCCTACTCCACGGCCAATGGAAGTGCGCTGTCCGGAATAGACTTTGTTTCTGCCAGTGGTTCGCTTTTGTTCAGCCCCGGGGAAACTTCGAAATCAGTAAGTGTGACTCTACTCGGAGACACGCAAAATGAAAGCAATGAGACCTTTTTTGTTTCACTGTCGGGAGCCTCTTATGCCGCTATCTCCCGTGGTCAGGCAGTGGGGACAATCCTCAATGATGATGTTCCCTTGCCAGTGAATAATGGCAGGGCGACTTTCTCCATCAATGGTTCTGCTTCTGTAGGCCAGGTCCTTACTGCTGTCAAAAGATCCGATGACCCGGACGGAAATGGAGCTTTCTCTTACCGTTGGCAGTCCAGTCCCAACGGCACTGCTTGGACCACCATTGGTGCAAACTCCCCCTCGCTGACTGTTGCGAATGCTGAGGAGGGTCTCCGTGTCCGGGTCGTTGTTTCCTACGTCGATTCCGAAGGTTTCGCTGAATCCATCACAACATCTTCAGTAACCATCAGTCCCCGGTCTAGCATTACCGGAATTCTTGATAATGTTGGCCTCATTCAAGGTTCAGTCCCCCAAGGTGGCCGTACCGATGACCTAACCCCAACCATCACTGGAACCCTATCTGTTGGTTTGGCTGCAGGCGAAGGCCTTCGTGTCTTCAATGGCTCAGCTTTGTTGGGTACCGCCTCCGTTGATCATGTGGCTCGGACATGGTCATTGACGCCCAACTTGCCATCCTCCTCGGGTACTAGCTACTCCTTTACCGCTCGTGTGGTGGATGCTTCCGGGAATCTCGGCGCAGCTTCTGCCGCCCGTACGATGATTCTCGATACAACCGCTCCGGTTTCCACCGCTGTCATAGCTGCTGTTGGAGACAACGCTGGATTTCTAACTGGTGCAGTGAGCCCTGCTGGACTGACTGATGATCGAACACCCGCGATCACGGGCACGCTGTCTGCCCCACTTGCCGCGGGGGAAACGTTGCGAGTCTTCAACCGCGATGCATTGCTGGGTTCGGCCACCGTTAACAATGCTGCTCGAACGTGGAGCTTTACTCCCACTCTCCCAAGTGCATCTGGAGAAAGCTATTCCATCTCGGTTCGGGTTGCAGATTCGGCGGGGAATCTTGGCCCATCTTCTCCGGCTCGCAACTTTGTTCTCGACAGTACTCCTCCGGCAACCACGGTTTCAATCACCGGTGTCAGCGATAACGTTGGCCTGCTTCAAGGAACCGTGACATCTGCTGGTCGCACGGATGACCCCACGCCAACAATCTCTGGAGTCCTTTCCGCCCCTCTCTCCAGTGGCGAGACTCTCCGGATCTTCAGAGGTTCCACGCATTTAGGTAACGCAATTGTCAACAACACCAACAGGACCTGGACCTTCACTCCCACGTTGGAGCCATCGTCTGGTACGAGCTATGGGATCACGGCCCGAGTTTCTGATGCGGCCGGGAATCTGGGACCTGCTTCCCCATCTCGAAGCTTTGTACTCGACACCGCAGCTCCCGGAACTTTTGCTGTTCTATCCACCATCACAGACAACTTTGGATTGATTCAGGGCAGCCTCAGCCCCGGTGGCCGCACCGATGACCGCTCCCCAACCTTCGCGGGGACCATCTCTGGCCCTCTGGGCGCAGGTGAAACGTTGCGCGTCTTCAATGGAGCCACGCTGTTGGGTTCCGCCTCCGTCAATAACACCGCCAGGACCTGGTCGTTCACGGCCACCCTTCCGGACACGACCGGCACCACCTACGCGATCAGCGCTCGTGTGGCCGATACCGCTGGAAATCTTGGTACGGCATCTGCAGTCAGTACTTTTCTCCTGGATACCACGCCCAACCTCATCACTGGATCCACCAACGATGATTCCCTCCCCCTGACCAGCGCACGGGATCGGCTGACTGGACTGGGAGGTCGAGACACGATCGTTCTTCCACTCCTCGCCAATTCACTCTTGGGTTCGCCGAGTCAGCCCACCTTCGATCACATCACCGATCTCATCACAGGGGTTGACCGCATCGATGCCCCCGTCGCCCGCACGCTCGCCACGGCCGTCAACCCTGTGGTGCTGGGCTCCGTCGCCGACCTCACCAGCACGGGGATTGCCGCCTTGCTCAGTGCCGCCGTCTTCCCCGCGCTCACCACCACCTCCTCAGGTGGCGCCGCCACCTTCACCTTCAACGATCCGCTGGCTGGCACCCGCACCTTCCTGGCTATCAACAACGGCACCGGCGGGTTTTCGGCCAGCACGGATGCCATCGTTGAGATCACGGGCTTCAGCGGCACCCTGTCCCAGCTGCAGGTGTACTGACCCTCCTCCCCTCACCACCCCAGCAGGTCAGCCCCCAGCCGATGATCGATCTCGCCAGCTACCGGCCCAGGGGCGACAAGCGCAACACCGCCTTCTTCGAGGAGTTCTTGCCCCGCGTCTACGCCCGGCGGGCCAGCTCGGGGCTGGAGCAGGTGGTGGGGCCGATGGCCGCCATCGTCATCCAGGTGGATCACGGCAACGGCCTGCCCTATCTGGCCGAACTCGCCCTCACCGGCCCCTACCGCTACCAGGAGTGCTGGATCAATGCCACCCACCGCCTCTATCTGCTCAAGGGCGGGGAGGCCTTCCCCCGCCTGATTGTGCTGGAGCCCCTCTTCGATGATTTCGAGGATGAGGTCACGCGCTGGAACGCGATGTACCCCCTCTCGATCGACAAGCCCAACGCCCGCTACATCGGCGAGATCTTCCAGGTGTCCTCCTGCCACGATCTGCGCGTCATCCTTGAGCCCCAGAACATCCGCTTCGCCTATCCGGGGGAGACCGCCAACCCCTTCTATGCCTCCAAGCACCTCTGTTTCACCTTCCTCTCCGACTACACCTACAACCGGGTCGGCTATGTCGACCGGCCGCTGGATGGTCTGGCGGCCCTGGATCTGGGCGATCGGGTGCTGCTCGATGAGGACGCCCTGGCGCCTCTTACCGAAGCCGCCCGCCGCCACCGGGAACACGGGCTGGAGGGCAAGATTCTGGGCATCGACCATCTGGCCACCCGGGTGCTGGCCGGCGAACGGGAAGACGCCATCCTCGAGTACCTGACGATGGTCCCCTACTACTACTGGGGCTCCTACGACATCGCTGAGATGAACTCCTCCACCAATGTCACCCGCCATCCCTCGGTGGGGGACGACAAGCTCTCCCCCGCCCGTGTCTTCACGGCCAACAACACCCCCTCCTACCTCAACTCCCTCACCAACCTGCCCATGCCCACCGAGGACTTCGTGCGCAACTTCGGCCGGCGCATGCATCACATCGCCTACGAGGTGGTCGATGGCGAGAGCAACGGTGAGAAGAACGTCGATGTGGTGGTGCACACCCTGCGCGAGCTCGGCATCCCCTTCCTCGCCGACATGGTGGGCGAATGCGGCGACCAGCCCAACCTGCGCCAGATCTTCTCGCGCAGCTCCCCCTACTCCCTGCTGATCACCGAGTACGTGGAGCGCTGCCTGGGCTACGACGGTTTCTTCACCCGGGAGAACGTGGCGGCCCTCACCGAGGCCGCGGGCCACGCGGAGCGCTACGACCATGGCCACGTCTTCGACTGAACGGACCCACGGGATGAGAAGGAACGTTAAGATGGCGACATCTTTCGTTACGTGGCGCCATGGGTGAGCTGATCGAGGTCGTGGGCCCCACCCAGAATCCCCTGCTGCTGCCGGCCTTCCTGGGGGTCCTTGGCCTCGGTTTCTTCGCCCTGTTTCAGGCCGACGCCGGCAACAACGATGACGACGACTCCTCCCCCGGTGGCGGGCTGATGCAGCCGGTCGCCTGAGGCCGGAGCCTCAGCCGCCGTTGCCGCCACCGGCCGGCTCCTTGGCCTGCTTCCAGGCGACGGGCATCAGCACCAGGAACAGCAGCCACCAGGCGCCGATCACCACCGCCACCGCAGCGGTGATCCACCACAGGTGCAACACCAGCCAGCTCCCCCCGACGATGGCCAGCCCCGTGAGCACGATGCTCCAGGGCTGGCACCACCAGGGTTTCAGTTGCCAGACAGATTCGGGGTCGGTCTCGGGGTCGGGCAAGGTCAGGGTTTGGCCAGGGCCGCCGGCAGGTTGGCACTGCCGGGTTCGAAGTCCTTCTGCAGGGCCGTGTTGGCCTGCAGCTTCTTGCGCAGGGTGGATTCGGCCGCCCGGTACTGGCTGTCCCGGTTGGTGCCCACGTCCTCCAGCCTGAACTTCTGCGCTTCCTGCTCGGTCATCTTCACCGGCACGTCCGGGTTGATGCCGTGCTTGTGGATGTCCCGGTTGCGGGGCGTGAGGTACTTGGCGATGGTCACCGTCATGCCGGAGCCGTCGGACAGGCCGCGCACCGACTGCACCAGCCCCTTGCCGAAGGTCTTCTGACCCACGAGCACGGCGCGGTTGTTGTCCTGCAGAGCGCCGGAGAGGATTTCGCTGGCGCTCGCCGACCCCTCGTTGACCAGCACCACCATGGGCTTGGTGGTCAGGGCCTGGCCGGTGGCCCGCTTGATGTCCTGGATGCCGTCGCGGGTCTTGGTGGAGACGATGATCCCCTCGTTGATCCACTGGCGGGCGATCTCGACGCTCGCCACCAGCAGGCCGCCGGGGTTGCCGCGCAGGTCGAGCACGTAGCCCTGCACCCCCTTCGACTCCAGGTCCCGCACCGCCGCCCGCATGTCCTTGGTGGCGGTGGCGCTGAACTGCTTCAGGCGGATGTAGCCGATCTTGGTGCCGTCCGCGGCGGTGTTGACCTGGTGATTAACCGCGTGGATCTCGATCAGCTCCCGGGTGAGGGGGGTGTCGAGGTTCTGGCCCTTGCGGCGCAGCACCAGGTTCACCGTGGTGCCGGCCTTGCCGCGGATGAGCTTGACCGCGTCCTCGGTGCTCATCCCCTTGGTGCTCTTGCCGTCGATCGAGACGATCACGTCCTTGGGCTGCACGCCGGCCCGGGAGGCCGGTGAGCCCTCGATCGGGGAGATCACCACCAGTTCCTTGGTCTCCTTGTCGACGCTCAGCTGGATGCCCACCCCGGAGAGCTCCCCGGAGGTGTCGATCTGCATCTCCTTGAACTCCCTCGGGTCCAGGAAGCGGGTGTAGGGGTCGTCAAGGGTGCCGAGCATGCCGCGGATGCCCTCGTAGGCATCCTTGGGGGTGCTGTAGCTCTTGGAGAGCACGCTGCGGCGCAGCTTGCGCCATTGCTCAGGCGTGTACTTGCCCGTGGTGTCCAGGTAGTCGCGGAAGACGATCTGCCACGCCTGGTCCATCACCTCCTTGGGGCTGTCGCTGATCGACACGGTTCCCGTGGGGGCCAGCACCATTTCCCGGGCCATCACCGCGGTGGCGGCGCAGGCACCGAGACCAACCAGCACCACGACGGTGGCGCGAGCTCTTCCCATGGTGGGGATCCTCAAGGGGTCTGAAACGTGGTTCCAACGTAGCGCCGCTGCCGGGGGTGGGCCCCCCGTTCAGGGGTCGACCCAGCGACCGTCCTCCTTGATCAGGGCGATCAGCGCCTCCACCCCCTCGGCCTCCGGCACCCGGCGGATCTCCTCCCGCCCGCGGTAGAGGGAGATGGTGCCGGGCGTCTTGCCCACGTAGCCGTAGTCGGCATCGGCCATCTCGCCGGGCCCGTTGACGATGCAGCCCATCACGGCGATGTCGAGGCCGGTCAGGTGGGCGGTGGCGTTGCGCACCACATGCAACACCTCCTCCAGGTTGAACAGGGTGCGGCCGCAGCTGGGGCAGGCCACGTACTCCACCATCGTCTTGCGCAGCCCCATGGCCTGCAGGATCGAGTAGCAGACGGGGATCTCCTTCTCCGGTGCCTCGGTGAGGGACACCCGGATCGTGTCCCCCAGGCCCTCGGCCAGCAGGGTGGCGATGCCGGCGGTGCTCTTGATGCGGCCGTAGTCGCCGTCGCCCGCTTCGGTGACCCCCAGATGCAGCGGGTAGTGGAAGCCCTCGGCGTCCATGCGGAACGCCATCATCCGGTAGGCCGCCAGCATCACCGGGGCCCGCGACGCCTTCATCGACACGACGATGTTGTGGAAGTCGAGCCGGTCGCAGATGCGGATGAACTCCATGGCGCTCTCCACCATCCCCAGGGGGGTGTCGCCGTAGGTGAACAGCATCCGCTCCGCCAGGGAGCCGTGGTTGACGCCGATGCGCAGTCCCTTGTCCTGCTCCTTGAGCAGGCTCACCAGCGGTTCGAGGGTGGTCTGGATACGCGCGCCGATCGCCGCCACCTCCTCCGGGCTGAACTCGGTGCGGTTGGGGTCGGGCTTGTCGAACACGTACAGCCCCGGGTTGATCCGCACCTTGTCGACGTGCTGGGCCACCTCCAGGGCGATCTTCATGCCGTTGTGGTGCACATCCGCCACCAGGGGCACCGGCTGGTAGCTGTCCTCCAGCCGCTGGCGGATCTCCTTGACCGCCTTGGCGTGGGCCAGGCTCGGCACCGTCAGGCGCACGATCTCGCAGCCCGCCTCATGCAGGCGGCGGATGCCGGCGGTGGCCCCCTCCACGTCGAGGGTGTCCTCGTTGATCATCGACTGCACCACCACGGGGTGCTCGCTGCCCACCCAGATGTCGCCGACGCGGACACTGCGCGTCCTGCGGCGGCGGATCACCGTCTCGAAGCGGGGGTCACTGGCCCAGTCGGCGGGGAGGGGGGAGGTCCCCGGGGCGGTGGTGGTGGGTGTGGCCAGGGTGCCGGTCATCGCGGGTGGGCCGGTGATGGCCAAAGCCTGTCACAAAGTGGGTGGCGGCGGCTGGTCCTGCTCCAGCCGCCGCCGCACCTCCTTGAGGTCCTGCCAGGTGAGCCATTTGGGTGAGCCCTGCTCCCGCGAGGGATTGCGCAGCAGATAGGAGGGGTGGAACACCGGCATCACCCAGCGGCCCTGCCAGGGGTACCACTGGCCGCGGAGCCTGGAGATGCCCCCCTTGATGCCGAGCACCCCCTCCAGGGCCGAGGCTCCGGTGAGCAGGAGGACGGCGGGATCGACCGCGGCGATCTGAATGCTGAGCCAGGGGGCGCAGGCCGCCATCTCCTGGGCCGTCGGTTTGCGGTTGTCGGGCGGCCGGCACTTCACCACGTTGCAGACGTAGGCGTCCCGCTCGCTGTCCAGCCCCACGCTGGCGAGCATCTGGTCGAGCAGCTGGCCGGCCCGTCCCACGAACGGCCGGCCGCTGGCGTCCTCCTGGGCGCCGGGCCCTTCGCCGATCACCATCAGCCGTGCCGCCGGATCGCCCCGGCTGACCACCACCTGCTGGCGGCCCGCGGCCAGGCCGCAGCGGCGGCAGTCCCGGCAGCTTCGCTCCAGCGCCGCGAGGTCGGGTGGCTCCGCGGTGGTGGGCTCCTCGACGGCAGGCTCCGCCGAGGCGGGGGCCTCCCCGAGGAGGGACGGTTGCAGGGGATCGCCGGCCATGGCGCCATTCTTGGCCATGGCCGCAGGGCGTAGGGCAAGATGGCCGGATTGCCGAATCGCGCCCTCCAGACGCCGCTCATCGCCATGCCGGCCCCGTTGTCGCTCTCCGCCCGGGCGCAGGCGTTGCAGCCATCGCTCACCCTCGCCATCACCGCCAAGGCCCGCGAGCTGCGCGCCGACGGCAAGGACATCTGCAGCCTGAGCGCCGGCGAGCCCGATTTCGACACCCCCGCCTTCATCCGCCGGGCGGCGGCCGAGGCCCTCGAGGCCGGCCACACCCGTTACGGGCCGGTGGCGGGTGAACCCGAGCTGCGCCAGGCGATCGCCACCAAGCTGAGCCAGGAGAACGGGGTCCCCACCACGGCCGACCAGGTGCTGGTGACGAACGGCGGCAAGCAGGCCCTCTACAACCTGTTCCAGGTTCTGCTCGATCCCGGCGACGAGGTGCTGCTGCCGGCGCCCTACTGGCTGAGCTACCCGGAAATGGCCCAGCTGGCCGGCGCCAGTGTCCGCTGCCTCACCACCGACGCCAGTGGCGGCTTCCGCTTCAGCCCCGAGCAACTGGAGGCCGCGATCACCCCGGCCAGCCGGCTGCTGGTGCTCAACAGCCCCTCCAACCCCACCGGCATGGTGCTCAGACGCGCCGAGCTGGAAGCGATCGCCGCCGTGCTGCGCCGCCATCCCGGCCTGGCGGTGGTGTGCGACGAGATCTACGAAATGCTGCTTTCGCCGGGCCATCAGCACCACAGCCTGGCGGCGGTGGCCCCCGACCTGGCCGATCGCATCTTCATCGTCAACGGCTTCGCCAAGGGCTGGGCCATGACCGGCTGGCGCATCGGCTGGCTGGCGGGGGCCCGGCACGTGGTGGCGGCCGCCAGCGCCCTGCAGAGCCAGAGCACCAGCAACGTCTGCACCTTCGCCCAGTACGGCGCCCTGGCGGCGATCAGCGGCTCGCGCGACTGCGTCCAGGAGATGGCGGCCGAGTTCAGCCGCCGTCGCGCCCGGCTGAGCGACGGCCTGATGGCGATCCAGGGTCTGAAGCTGCTGCCCCCCGAGGGGGCCTTCTACGCCTTCCCGGACGTGAGCGCCTGGGGCCTTGATTCGATGGCCCTCTGCGGCCGCCTGCTGGACGAGGTGGGACTGGCGGTGGTGCCCGGTGCCGCCTTCGGCGACGACCGCTGCATCCGCCTGTCCTGCGCCGCCTCCCCCGCCACGATCGACGACGGCCTGGAGCGGCTGCGGCGCTTCGGCGCGAGCCTCTGATCGCCCCTTCGGTGCTGGATCCTCTCCTCCGGACGGCCGCCCCGATGCCGGTGCCCAAGAAGCTGGTGGTCCTCGGCGACAGCGGCGTGTACGGCTGGGGCGATCCGGAGCAGGGCGGCTGGTGCGAGCGCCTGCGGCGCCATTGGATGGATCTGCCCCAGGGTCCGGTGCTCTATGGCCTCGGGGTGCGTGGCGATGGGCTGGAGCGGCTGGCGGCCCGCGCCGAGGCGGAGGTGAGCCACCGGGGCGAGCTGCGCCGCCAGCGCCCCCAGGGGATCCTGCTGTCGATCGGCCTCAACGACACCGCCCGGGTGGGGCGGCCCGATGGCCGTTACCAGCTGGCGCCGGAGGCCTTCCTGTTCGGCCTGCAGCAGCTGCTGCCCCGGCTGCGGGCCATCGCCCCGGTGTTCGTGCTGGGCCTCACGCCGGTGGACGAGGCCGTGATGCCCTTCGCCGGGATGCTCTGGTACGACCTGGCCAGCGTGCGGCTCTACGAGGGCCTGCTGGAGGAAGCCTGCATGGAGGCGGACGTGCCGTTCCTGCCCCTGCTCGATGGCCTGCTGGCCGACCCCCTGTGGCTGCAAGGGTTGTGCAGCGACGGCCTGCACCTCAACAGCGACGGCCACGGCCAGCTCTACCGGCGCCTGCGTGGCTGGGGCGCGCTGTTGCAGTGGGCCGAACTGGATCCCCACAGCAGTGTGACGGTGGCGCACTGATCCAGGCGTCCGGTTCGCGCCACCCAGGGCACTGCCTCCGGTCGGCCCCGGTGGCATCGCCCGATCGGAGGAGGTGAACTCCCCCCCTCCGGTGAACCGCCGCTGGGGGCCTACGGCGACTCTGAAGAAACGGACCCCGCCGGATGCACCGCCATGGATCGCCCTCCGCCACCCCCTCCACCGGCCCCGGCGCCGCTCGCGACCCGCCGGGCGCCGCAGCCGGACCTCTGCCCGGGCTGCCGCGAGATTCCCGAGGCGATCGTGGATCGCCCCAGCCGCAACCGGCGCCGGCTCAAGGCCTTCGCTGAGGCCACCGACCCGCACATCCGGCTCCGCTGGCGCAACCTGCTGGTGGAGGACAACCTGCCGCTGGTGTTCTCGATCGCCGGCCGCCACGGCGCCGCCACCGGCCTGGCCTTTGAGGATCTGGCCCAGGTGGGCAGTCTCGGCCTGATCCGGGCGGTGGAGGCCTTCGACCCTGATCGCAACGTCAGCCTCAGCAGCTTCGCGGTGCCGTACATCCAGGGGGCGATCTTGAGGGAGCGGCGGGATCGCCAGCCCATGGTGCGCCCGCCGCGGCCCCTGTGGGACCTGCACCAGCAGGTGCTCAGCCTCCAGGAGGCCCGGCGCCGCAAGGGTCTGGAGCCGCTTCCACCCGCTGCCCTCGCCGATCGGCTGGCCTGCGACCCGGCCCGGCTCGAGGAGGCCCTGCAGGTGCGCAGCGCCGGCAGGGTCCGCAGCCTGGATGCCCCCCTCGGCAGAAGCGGCGGCGACGCCGATGCGCCTGGCTGCCTGCTGGATCTGCTGGCGTCCCCACCCAGCGCCGCCGGGGATGGGGAGGCGGCGGCGGCCGGCGAGGCCCGCGGCGCCGAGCGCCAGTGGCTGCGCCAGCAGCTGGCGCAGCTCGATCCCCGGGAGCGGGAGTTGCTGGTGGGCCGGATCGATGTGGGCTGCACCTGGGTGGAGCTGGGCCGCCAGCTGGGCATGCCGGCCCGCCAGGCCCAGCGCCGTTGTGATGCCGTCCTCGATCGCCTGCGGCGCGCCGCCCTCGCCTGGCGCCAGCAGGCCCTCAACCCACCCCAGGCGACAGCCACGGCACCAGCGCCATCGCCAGCAGGGCCGCCAGCAGCGTCTGGAGCCCGTTGACCAGCTCATTGCTCAGCCAGGCACAGCGCTGCTGGAGGCTGGCCCCCACGACGCTCTCCGCCAGGGTGGCCACCAGCCCGACGCCGCCCACCAGCAGCGCCATGGGCCCGCCACGGATCAGTCCGAGGGCCAGCATCACCAGGGTCATCAGGCCGGTGCCCACCAGGCTGGCCGCAGTGCCCTCCAGGCTGATGGCCCCCTCCGTGCCGGGGGGCACCGGTCGCAGGCTGGTGATCAGCACCGTATGGCGTCCCCAGCGCTTGCCGATCTCGCTGCCGAAGGTGTCGGCGAGCTTGGCGGCGAAGCTGGCGGCAAAACCAGCCAGCAGCACGGGCACCACGGCCGCCGGGGCCCGGCAGGCCAACAGGGCCAGCACGGTGCCCACCAGGGCCGAGCCCCAGACGTTCTCCGGCCCCCGCCGCCCTTCGCGGGCCTCGGCCAGCCCCAGCTCCCGCTTGCGGCGGAAGCCCAGCTTGGTCACCAGGCTGCCGAAGGCCAGATAGGCCACCACCGCCAGCCAGCCCCGCCAGCCCAGGCTTCCCCACAGCAGGGTGCCGAGCACCCCGGCGTGCACCCAGCCGGCCCGCGTCAGCAGGGGCAGCCGCTGGGCGAGGGCGATCAGCAGGCCGTTGATCGCCAGGGCCGCCAGCCACTGCGCGGGGTCCTGGGGCGGCAGCAACACCATGGCGACGACCCGACTGTGTTGCACAGATCTAAGCGAGCCGGTTCCGGGTACCGGTCTCGGCGGATAATCCCTGCATCCGGTGCTGCCCTCCGATGGTCTTCAAACGACCCAAGTTCTTCCTTGATCTGGGTGGCGGCGAAGGCAACGACCCCCCGGCGCTGGTGGCACCCCCCAAGGCCGAGCCCAAGCCAGAAGCCAAGGTTGCCCCCCAGGCGGCTGGGGCTGCGGCCAGCACGCCAGCGGCGACGGAAGAGGCCCTTCCTGCTGTCTCGGGCCTCACCACCGCCGAGGCGATCGCCGCCGAACTGGCCGCCGCCGAGGCGCTTCGTCCCGCCCCGTCCCTGGCCACCTTCGCCCCGGCGTGCGTCACCGCGGGGGGGGCCACCCCGATGAAGCGCCGCACCCCCGGGGCGAACCTGGGCGTGTTCAAGGAGATGGCGGCCGGCATGATGCGCTCCTGAGCGAGCGCCAGTCGGCCATCAGGGCCACCCCGGCCACCGCGGCCGTGGCCGTGCGCAGGATCGAGTCCCCCAGGCTGACGGGGTGCCAGCCCGCCGCTTCGGCCTGCTCCTCTTCGGCCGGGCTCCAGCCCCCCTCCGGCCCGATCGCCAGCCGGACGCCGGCGGCGAGATCGCCGTCGCTGGCCCCCTCGGCCAGCTGCCGCAGCCGCTGGCTGCAGAGCGGCAGGGCCTCCCGGCGGGTGGTGGCCAGCAGGGGAATCCCGGCGGCCGGCCGCCCCAGCCAGGTCCCGGCCCCGCACGGGCTGTCCAACTGGGGATGCCACAGCCGCTCGCACTGTTCGGTGGCCTCCCGCACGATCCCCCGCCAGCGGTCCAGCGGGCAGCGCTCACCGGGGGCGCCCCGTTCGGCCAGCAGGGGCTGGAGTCGGTCGGCACCCAGTTCGGTGGCCATGCGCCAGACCAGATCCGCTTCCCGCCTGGGCACGGCCATGGCCAGCTCCAGCAGCGGCGTGATCGGTGCCTGCCGTTGCAGGGGCCGCTCCGGCGCCTGCTCCAGCCGCAGCCTCCGTCCCGGTTCGAGCACCGCCGTCCAGAGCTGGCCGACGCCGTCGACCAGGGCCAGCCGATCGCCGGCCCGATAGCGCAGCACCCTCTCGAGGTAGTGGCCCTCCTGGGGCTCAAGGTCCAGGGAGCGCGGATCGCCCGCGCCTCCGGTCAGGGCGGCGATGCGCTCCGGGGCGATCAGCAGCCGGCGCAGTTCCCGCCCCATCAGTCCCCGGAGAACGGGCTCTCGGGCTCCTCCTCGATCGGCCAGTCCTCGTTCAGCCCGCCGATCACCAGTTCGGTGATCTCCAGCACGTCATTGTCGAGCTGGCGCAGGGCGTTGATCAGCACATCCAGGGCCAGGGCATCGCTGGTGCCCAGGTCGACCCAGCAGCGCGCCCAGTCGTCCTGGTATTCCATCTGGCCCATGTTGTGCATCAAAGCCGGCAGGCTGCGCTCGGCCGCCTCGGTGTCGTAAGGGAGCCAGCCGAGATCCACGCCCCCTTCATGGGTCTGCAGGTTCTCGGCGTTGAAGGCACCCAGCTTGCCGAGGAAGAACCAGCTGTCGAAGGCCGTTTCCACGTAACCCCGCTCGGCGCCACCCGGCTGGTCGGCGAAGTGCAGCCAGATCCAGCAGTTGAACGGATCCACCTCGCGAAAACGGACATCCATGGGAAAGGGAGAACGGCGCACATCTCCCCCCATCCAACACGCTCCCCCGCCGCAGCGTCGGACGGCATGCTGGTCCCATGCTTGATGTCCTCGGCCTGCGCTACCACCCCGCCACGGCGCCGGCGCCGGTGCTGGCGGACGTGTCGTTACAGCTGACGGAAGGGTCCCCGGCCCTGGTGGCCGGCCGCAGTGGCAGCGGCAAGACCACCCTGCTGGAGGTGATCTGCGGGCTGGCCGAAGCCGATGCCGGCCGCTTCCTATGGCAGGGGGAAGCCCTCAGCAGCCGCCAGCGCCGCTGGCTGTGCGGCCTGGTGTTCCAGTTCCCGGAACGCCATTTCCTCGGCCTGACGGTGGGGCAGGAGCTGAAGCTGGGCCAGCGCCGGCTCACCGCCGAGAAGGCTGAGGCGGTCCTGGAGCAGGTGGGCCTCGGCCATCTCTCCCTGCAGCAGGCGCCGGAGCGCCTCAGCGGCGGCCAGCAGCGCCGTCTGGCCCTGGCGGTCCAGCTGGTGCGCGATGCCCGGGTGCTGCTGCTGGATGAGCCCACCGCCGGTCTCGACTGGACCGTGCGGGAGGAGGTGCTGCAGCTGATCGCCGATCTCGCCAGGGAACGGGCCCTGCTGGTGGTCACCCACGAACCGGAACTGTTCCGGGGCGTGGTCGAGCGGGGCTGGCGGCTGGAGCAGGGAACCCTCAGGCCCCTCGAGGCCCTCCATTCCGGCTCCTTACGATGACCACCGGATCGCAGGGGACGGCTTGATGGGGGGACGGTGCATGGGGGACAGCCTGCTGAGGGCCACCGGTGCCGGCGGCGGCATCCGGATGGTGGCGGTCACCACCACGTCCGCCATCCGCCTGGCCAGCGAGCGCCACGGCCTCTCCTTCCTCACCACAGCCCTGCTGGGCCGGGCCATGACCGCGGGCCTGCTGCTGGCCAGCTCGATGAAGGTGGCCCACGGCCGGGTCAACCTGCGCATTCAGTCCGATGGCCCCCTGCGGGGCCTGATGGTGGACGCCGGCCGGGACGGCACGGTGCGCGGCTACGTGGGCCGGCCGGAGCTGGAGCTGGATCTGCTCACCGACGGGGCCGGAGGCCATCGGTTCGACTTCCGCAGGGCCACCGGCACCGGCTACCTGCACGTGGTGCGGGACCGGGGCCAGGGGGAACCCTTCAGCAGCACCGTCGAGCTGGTCAGCGGCGGCATCGGTGAAGACGTGGCCTCCTACCTGCTCCATTCCGAGCAGACCCCTTCGGCCCTGTTCGTGGGCGAAACGATCGACAGCTCCGGCGTGCGCTGTGCCGGCGGTGTGCTGGTGCAGGTGCTGCCGAAGGCGGCGCGGGAGCCGGCCCTGGTGGCGTTGCTGGAGGAACGCTGCCGCGAGATCACCGGCTTCAGCGAGCGGCTCGCCGCCAATGCCCACCAGCTCCAGGCCCTGCTCGAGGACATCTTTCCGGACCTCGATCCCCAGCCCCTGGGGTCGGGCTCGATCGAGCAGCCCGTCCAGTTCCACTGCCCCTGCAGCCGCCACCGCAGTGTCAGTGCCCTCAAGCTGCTGGGCCGCGATGAACTCACCGACATGCTCAACGAGGACGGCCAGGCCGAGCTCACCTGCCATTTCTGCAACGAGGTCTACCGGGTGGATGCGCCCGAGCTGCAGGAACTGATCGACGAGCTGGCCCCGGTGGCCTGAGCCGGGGCGGGGCAGGCTGGCCGGATCAGGCGATCAGGAGGGCGCCGAGCAGCAGCAGCAGGATGGCCGGGATGCTCTGGAGCTGCAGGGTGGTCACCGGCAGCGACTGGGTCAGGGCGGGGCCGAGGCCGCCGGCCAGCAGGCCGCCCAGCACCAGACCCACGCAGAGCAGGGCAAACGACCAGCCCACCGCCGCCAGGAACCGGCCGCTGCGTCGCTGCAGGTTGAGCAGGGTGACGCCGGTGGCCAGGGCCGTCAGCAGTTCCGGGGCGGCTCCCGGCATCAGCACCAGCAGCACCAGCAGCACGCCATCGGCCGCCAGGGGGAACCAGAGATCGCGGCCCGTGGCCAGTTGCAGCTGGGGCAGGGAGAAGCTGGGGCGGGGAAGTCGGGAGGGGGGGAGCTGGGGCAGGCTGGGCAGGGCCGAGAGGGCCGGACGGCTCGGGGGTGGTGAGGCCTGCTCCCGCTGGGAGGCGGAGCGGGCGGCGCTGCTGACCCGACCCTGCTGCCGTTCCTTGAGGCGATCCATCAGCACCGCGTCGTAGGCGGCCTCGATGCGGGAACGGACCAGGGGGTCGTCGCCGGCCTCGTCGAGCCGCGCCAGCTTGGCCTTCTGGACCGTGTCGAAGGAGGCATCGGGAGCGACGCCGAGCCGCTCGTACGGATCGGAAGCGTCAGGGGCCGGCTGGGCCTGGTCGGATCCTTGGTTCATGCCACCGAGCGTATCGAGGCGGGGCTAAAAAAGCGGTTCACTGCGGTGATATCCCGCTTCCTGTTGCAGTCGGCGGCGGCAGGCTTCGGCCTCCTCGATCGCCAGGGACCGGCGCCGCTTGAGCAGGGGCATCTGGGGGGGCAGGTGGCTGCCTTCACGCATCTCCACAGCCCCTTGCGAGGGCTGGAAACTCACGTAATCGCTACCCCCGTCGCTGCGGGGTCGGACCAGCCAGAGCGGCGGTGGCGTCACGGATCGAGGCATCGCGGTGACCGTCCGTTGCGGCATGACGAATTGTTGCTTCATTCTGCCCCCTCCGATCGCCTGGCGCGAGGGAGGGTTTCCTCCCTGGGCAGCCACCGACAGCCCCCGGCTCAGAGGGCGATCGGCTCCACGCCGCTGACCACCGGCGCCACCCCGTGCAGCTCCAGGGCGGGATGGTCTTCCTGCAGCTGGTGCAGGTTCCAGTCATTGCGGAACAGCAGCACCGGCCGGTCCCAGGCGTCGCGGACCGTCTTGCAGTTGAACAGGCGGCCGACGCTCTCCAGGGCGGGCCAGCCCCCGCTCACCCAGCGGGCGACACTGAACTCGAGCGGTTCGAGCCGGCTGGTGACGCCGTATTCGTTCTCCAGCCGGTACTGCACCACCTCAAGCTGCAACTGGCCCACCGCCGCCAGGATCGGATCCCGCTTGCTGGCGTCGGTGTCATAGAGCACCTGAACGGCCCCCTCCTCCCGCAGCTCGTTCACCCCCTTGCGGAAACTCTTGAAGGCCGACGGATTGGGATTGCGCAGCCAGGCGAAGATCTCGGGGCTGAAGCAGGGAATGCCCTCGTACTCCACCCGGGCACCGGTGTAGAGGGTGTCGCCGATGGCGAACATGCCGGGGTTGTTGAGGCCGATCACATCGCCCGGGTAGGCGTCCTCCACCACCTCCCGGTCCTGGCCGAACAGCTTCTGGGGGCGGGACAGGCGGATGGTGCGGCCGCTGCGGGCGTGGCGCACGTTCATGTCCTTCTCGAAGCGGCCGCTGCACACCCGCACGAAGGCGACGCGGTCGCGGTGGCGGGGATCCATGTTGGCCTGCAGCTTGAACACGAAGCCACTGAACTCCGGCCGCAGCGGATCCACCGGTCCCTGGTCGCTCTCCCGGGCCACCGGGGGCTGGGCCAGCTCCAGGAAGGCATCGAGGAAGGGGCGGACCCCGAAGTTGGTCATCGCCGAGCCGAAGAACACCGGGCTCAGCTCGCCGGCGTGCACCCGCTCCAGATCCAGTTCCGCTCCGGCCCCCTCCACCAGCTCCAGTTCCTCCACGGCCAGCTCCAGCAGCTCCGCCTCCACCCGCTCGGCCCGATCCGGATCGCCGGGGGCCAGGCGCCGCTCCAGGCTCTGCCGGCCCCGCTCGGCCCGCTCGAACAGCAGCAGATCCTGGGAGCGCCGGTCGATCACGCCGCGGAAACGGTCGCCGCTGCCGATCGGCCAGTTCACCGGCCAGCAGGCCAGGCCCAGCTCCTGCTCGATCTCGTCGATCAGCTCCAAGGGCTCGCGCCCCGGCCGGTCCATCTTGTTGATGAAGGTGAAGATCGGGATCCGCCGCATCCGGCAGACCTCGAATAGCTTGCGGGTCTGGGGCTCCAGACCCTTGGCCGCATCCACCAGCATCACGGCGTTGTCGGCGGCAGCCAGGGTCCGGTAGGTGTCCTCCGAGAAGTCCTGGTGGCCGGGGGTGTCGAGCAGGTTGATCGTGCTGCCGGCGTAGTCGAACTGGAGCACGGTGGAGGTGATCGAGATGCCGCGCTGCTTCTCCAGCTCCATCCAGTCGGAGGTCACCTTGCGCTGCTCCCCTTTGGCCTTCACCGCCCCGGCCTGCTGGATGGCGCCGCCGTAGAGCAACAGCTTCTCGGTGAGGGTCGTCTTGCCCGCGTCGGGGTGGGAAATGATCGCGAAGTTGCGGCGCCGGCTCACCGCCGCCGCCAGTGCCGCGGCGTCGAACTCGGGAGCAGGGGAGGAGCTGATGACCATCAGGCCAGCCTGCCAGGCGGGCCGTGGCCCTGGATCTCCAGGTACCGGTCGTCCACCTCCCGCACCTCCAGCCCCCCGAGACCGGCGGCCTCGAGCTGGCCCAGCACTTCGGCGGGGGTGAAGGCCGCCCGCAGGGAATGGGCGTAGTCCCGCCGCAGCACCTCCGGCGCGTCGCCCGCGTAGCGCTCCACCAGGGCCTCCAGTGCGGCCTGGCTGGCCGGCCGGCGCAGGTCCCGCACGTAGAGCCCGGTGGCCGGCCCCGCGAGTTGCTTCACCGCCCCCCAGAACACGCCGGGATCATGGAGATGGTGCAGCAGGCTGTTGCTGACCACGGCGCTGCAGGGGCCCGCCAGTGCGGGGCTGGGCAGCACCAGCCGGCGGAAGTGCAGATGGCGGTGGGCGGCCGCCTCCAACCGCCGCCGTCGGTCGGCGATGGCCAGCATCGCGGCGGATCCATCGATGCCCAGTACGCTGGCCCGGGGCCAGCGCCCGGCGAGCAGAAAGGTGATGTTGCCGGGCCCACAGCCCAGATCCACCAGGCTCAGCCCCTCTCCATTCCCCTCCCCCCGGGGGCCCAGGAGCGCTTCGACCCGTGCCAGCACCGCCCGGTCGCCGCTGGAGAAGTCCGCCGCGGCGTAGGCCTCGGCCTGCGCCCCGTCCTCCATCAGCTCCGGCTCGCAGATCCGCTCCATGGCCCCGCTCCCTGTCCGCCGCGTCGCTGTTCTACCGAGCCGGGGCCCCCTTGGGCGCCGCAGGCACCGTGGCTGGTGGCAGGGGACCGTTGCAGACCCTACGGGTGGCGTTATGGTTTCCACCACGCCCCGGCCGTACCCACCGTGACCCTGTCCGCCGCCCGTCCAGCCACCCCCGCCGAGGCGGCGACCTCTTCCGCAGCCGAAGCGGCCCTGACGCCGTCGGCGGATTTCCCGGCCACCGCTCCGGCGGCCTACCCGGTCTTCTATCGCACCTACAGCCGTAAGACAGCGAGCGGCGGCCGCGAGAGCTGGCATGAGGTGGCCGAGCGCAACCTCGAGGGCCTGCGGGTGCTGGGCTCCCTCACGAGCGACGAGGTGGCCCTGATCCGGCGCATGCAGCGTCATCAGATGGCCCTGCCCTCCGGCCGCTGGCTGTGGATCGGTGGCACCGAATGGATCGAGCAGCCCGAGAACTTCTCCGGGGCCTACAACTGCACCTCCACCAACCTGGTGGACTGGGAAGCCTTCGCCCTGATGATGGATCTGGCGATGATGGGCTGCGGCACCGGCGCCATCATCGAGCCCCACCTGATCAGCCGGCTGCCGAAGGTGCGTAACACCCTCGTCATCGACGGCGTCACGGACATCGGCCTGACCCCGATCGGCTCCCGCCAGCAGCAGACCACCCACGCGATCGATGGCCACCACGTCAGTGTCCGCGTCGGGGACACCCGGGCCGGCTGGGTGGAGAGCTACCGGCTGCTGCTCAACCTCTGCAGCGACGAACGCTTCGATGGCCCCGTCCACGTGACGGTTGATCTCTCCGACGTTCGTCCCGTCGGGGAAACCCTCAAGGGCTTCGGCGGCATGGCCAACCCCGTCAAGCTGAGGGATCTGTACGGCCGCGTCGCCCAGATCCTCAACAAGGCCCGGGGACGGCAGCTCACGTCGGTGGAGTGCTGCCTGCTGATCGATGAGGCGGCCGTCACGATCGTGGCCGGCAACATCCGCCGCAGCGCCGGCATGCGCCAGTTCTGCGCCGATGACGATTCGGCCCTCGGTGCCAAGGAGAACCTGTGGCAGCAGGACGACCAGGGCAACTGGCGCATCGATCCGGAGCGCGATGCCCTGCGCATGGCCAACCACACCCGGGTGTTCCACGTGCGCCCCAGCCGGGAGGTGGTGCTGGAAGCGGTCAACAAGCAGTTCCAGTCGGGCGAGGGAGCCATCCAGTTCGCCCCGGAGGCCATTGCCCGCTCCAATGCCGACCTTCTGACCACCCCCGAGTTGCGCACCGAGTTCATCGGCATCTACTGCGACCAGGGCAGGGAGGAGGCCGGCCGCTGGCTGCAGCTGCACCACCCCGGGATCGGTGCCGACGAGCTCGAGCACCGACTCGGCCGCTATGGGCTCAACCCCTGCGGTGAGATTCTCGGCGCCGATTTCCACTGCAACCTGGCCGAGATCCACCTCAACCGGATCGATCCGGCCGACCACCAGGCCCAGGAGGATGCCTTCAAGGCCGGCGGCCTGGCGGTGGCCTGCCTGCTGAACCACCGTTTCGAGGTCGAGCGCTACCGCCAGAGCCGGGCCTGGGATCCGATCGTGGGGGTCAGCTTCACCGGCCTGTTCGATTTCTTCGTCCATGCCTTCGGCACCCCCTGGCTGCAGTGGTGGGAAGCCGGCCGCCCCGACTCCGAGGAGGGTCGGGCCTTCCGGGCCGAGGAGGCCGCCTACCTGTCGCGTTGGAAGCAGTGCGTCCATGACGCGGTGTGGGACTACTGCGACCGCCACGGCATGCGTCGTCCCAACCGCTGCACCACCGTCCAGCCGGCGGGCACCAAGAGCCTGCTCACCGGCGCCAGCCCGGGCTGGCACCCCCCCAAGGCCCAGCGCTTCATCCGCCGCATCACCTTCCGCAAGAACGATCCGGTCGCCCTGGCCTGCATGGACTATGGCTACGCCATCGTCCCCTCCCAGTCGGACAAGGACGAGCAGGGCCGCCTGCTGAATGATCCCTTCGATCCCCGTTGCACCGAGTGGCTGGTGGAGATCCCCACCGAGGTCAGCTGGGCCAACCTGCCCGGAGCGGATCAGGTGGAGATCAACAACTTCTCCGCCCTGGCCCAGTTCGATTTCTACATGCAGGTGCAGCGGCACTTCACCACCCACAACACCTCGGCCACGGTGGAGTTCCGCGAGCATGAGATCGAGCCTCTGGCTGCCGCGATCCACCAGGCGATCGAGAATGGCGAGGGGTACATCTCCGCTGCCCTGCTGGCCCGCTTCGACGCCAATGCCACCTTCCCCAGATTGCCCTTCGAGCCGATCGATCAGACCACCTATCACCGCATGGTTCTGGAGGTGGAGCAACGCCGCCAATGCGGCGACTTCTTCCTGGCCCTGCAGAAGTACGACCGGGGTGAGCTGATCGAGGCGGGTCCGGCCGGTTGCGATTCCGACAAGTGCCTGTTGCCGCTGGCCAAACCTGAAGCCTGATCGGCCCGGGGCCGTGCCCAACAGAGGAAAGATCGCTATTCCCTGGGCAACGGCCCCGGCCGTCTTGGTTCAGTCGGCAGGGGCCATGAGCGAGCTGATTTCACGGTGGCTGAGGGGATCGGTGGGGTCAATCACCACGAGCCGGTCCCGACCTGCGTTCTTGGCCATCAGCAGGGCCTTATCGGCACGGCGGAACGTGGCATCATAGTTTTCATCTGACTTGTGCTCCGTCAGTCCCATGCTGGCCGTGAGACTGAGCTCCATATCATCGATGGACACTCTCATGTTGCGGATGTTGGCCAACATCCGCTTGGCCACGATTTCCGCGGTGGAGAGGTCGGCATCGATCAGCAAGGCCATGAACTCTTCTCCTCCCCATCGGGCGATGATGTCGTAGTGACGCAGGCTGCTGGAGAGGGCTTTGACGAAATCCACCAACATCAGATCGCCGGTGGCATGGCCATACTCGTCGTTGATCAACTTGAAGTGATCCACATCAAGAATGATCATGGAGTAAGTGGAGCCGTGCCTTACTGCCCGCTGATCTTCCTCAAGGCAGCGTTCCGCCATGAAGCGACGGTTGGAAATCCCCGTCAAGGAATCATGGGTGGAGGCCTCGAAGAGCGACAGATTCAACTCTTTGAGCGATGCTTGATAGAGATCGGAGATTCGCACCACGCGCTTGATCTGGCGTAGCTGCTTTTCGTAGCGATTGGTCAGGCTTCGATTGCTTTCCAGGACATGCGACTGGTACAGATCAGAGATGTCGGCCACCCTCTCCAACCGGTCAACCTGTTCTTCGATACGGTGCCATAATCGCGACAACAGGTCGCGCACAGGATCGTTGTCGTAGCGCTGATCGGCCAGAATCGCCATCACCTCCTGCTCCAACTGATCGTCAGACTTTTGGGTGGAGGGGTCGAACATGTTAGGCGTTGATCGAAAGAATCAGGAAGGGAAAGGTGTAATCCTCCTTGAATTCGGAACCCAATTCGGCGGAACGGGGATTTCTATCATCAAACATCCATTGGACCAGCACTTCCTTCCCATCCTCAAACGCAGTCTGCAGCAAGTCGAAAATATCGATCATGAATCGAATGCTGCTGGTATTCAGGTAGTTCAGGTGCAACTCCAGTGTCAGGGAGTGCTCAGAGCTGGAGAGATAGGAGTCAATCCACTGGATCAGCTGGTCGTACAGCTCAAAGGAGTTCTCCGGGTAGGACTCACCACTCATCACCACGACCCCCGCCTTCCAATCCGCCCGGATCGACGGGCTCGATTGCGAGCCAGGCACGGAGAGATTGAGTTCTTCGCTGCTGCTCATGGGATCAGATGATGGCCCGAAGGCTGAAGAAGGCACGACCTGGCTCAAGGGGATCAAGGGAGGCCTCCATGGGTTGGCTCGAGCGCCTGGCGATCTCAATGAGTCCAAGGCCGGCACCCTGGCCCGGGGCCTGGGTGTGGGGCTGGCGCAACTGCTGTTTGTAGAGCAGCTTCAGCTGGGCCTTGTCGCAGTTCGCGAGCTCGTGAATCCGTTCCAGCAGGGCCTGACCATCCTCCATCTCAACGAGGTTACCTGCACAGACGGCGTAATGGCCAGCCTCGGCGGCGGCAATCACGACGGTTGCCGAGGATTCGGAGTCGCTGAAGCCATGGCTTGTTGCATAGTTCCTGATATTCTGACTCATCTCGATGTACACGCTGAAAACATCCATCACCTCCAGGTCTGGAGCGTGATTGGATTCAATATGCTCCTTGAGGGCGGATCCGATCTCTCCGATCAGGTTGGTGGAAATGGGACCGTTGAAGCAGATCAGGATCTGCTGGTGGCTGAAGAATTCCCTCAGCGACATCAGGCTGTTGGTGCTGATCGTCATCGCTTCGGCTCCAAGGCGAGCACCGGGTTGGCCATGGCCAGGATGGAACGGAGATGGGACTCGGTTGTGTGGGGCATCGGGAAACTCCCTAGGAGAAGCGGAAGGACAGGATGGTGATGTCGTCCCGTTGCGGGTGGCGCCCCCGGAACTGTTCCAGGGCATCGGCGAGCGCCTGACGCTGCACCTCCAGGGGTTGGCGCGCCAACTGGATCAGCCATTCCTTGAACTGCTGGGTGCCCAGGGAGAAGCCGTCTTCACCTCCCGACTGATCAAGAAGACCATCGGTGGTCAGGTAATAGGTGCAGTCGGGCAGCAGGGGTATGTCGCGGTCGGTGTAGGCGCCGATGCGTTGATCGCAGATAGCCCGATGATCTCCCCTGAGCATGTGCATGGTTTGCCCATCACTCCAATAGAGACTGATCTTTGCACCTGCGAATCTAAGTGTCCTGGCCTCGAAGTCAAGACGAACCAGTCCGATGTCCATGCTGGTCGCGATCGACTTGCTCATCCTGGCCCCATGCAGCAGGGTGCGCATCGCCGTATCGGTGCAACTCAGTATGGCGGCGGGTGATGTGATGCCCACTTCCATGATGGAGCGGTCGATGCCTGCCCGGGCCAGCATGGTCATCATCGCGCCCGAGACACCATGGCCTGCGCAGTCGGCGACTCCCGCCAGGCAGTGCCTGCCTTCCGAGTGGAAGATGTAGTAATCACCCCCGACCGTGTCACGGGGCAGCCAGAGGATGAAGTAATCCTTGCCGAAGGTTTCCTGCAGCTGGCGGTCCGGCAGGATCGAACGCTGCAGCAATCCGGCATAGTTGATTGAGGCCTCGATCTGCCGATTGGCTTCCAGCAGTTGCTGGTTGCTCGCTTCTCCCGCGACAAGGGCTTGACGCATCTTGACGAGGACGCCATTGAAGGCCTGGGCCAGGGTCGAGATTTCATCGTTGCTGCGGATCGTCAGCAGGCTGGTCATGTCGTCACTTTCGATCTCACTGGCTTCCCGCACCAGCCGTGCGATCGGGAGAATGATCCGCCGGGCGATGATCTGATAGGAAATGACCGCCAGGATCACCAGCAGCAGCGTGAGAATCAACGAGACATAGAGCTCTGCCGATCGCGCTCCGGATGTCGTGAGCAACTGGATCGCGGCAATGACCAGGTACAGCAGTACCAGCCCATTGATGATCGCAATGAGGGTGAAGACCTGCTGAATGGACGCCACCGTTCTTCTTGATGGCGGCTGATAGTGGCCCTGTTTGTTGTTGCTGTTGCCGTTGGGATCGGGGCCCTCGGTCCCAGGCCGCACGACGGGAATTCTCATCGCCTGAGATTTCTTTGGGCCCATGGTGGCCTGCAGGGTGTCGGGCAAACAGGAGAATGCTGCTGCAGACATTCTGGGCAGAAAATCCCCGTTGCGCTGTCAACAACACGACCGTGCTGGACGGAAGATCTCCCCCCTCCCGCCGCACCCCCGTTGCTGGCCGGTCCGGCCATGGCCCCACTGGTCAACAGTCGGTCACAATGGGTCACCGTCCTGACCCATCCGATGTCCGCACGCCTGCGCATCGCCATCGGCCTGCTGGCGATGCTGCCGGTCGCTGCAGCCGCCGACCGGCTCCACTGGGGTGATGGCATCGTCTTCGTCAGCTCGATCCTTTCGATCATCCCCCTGGCGATCCTGCTGAGCACCGCCACCGAGGAGCTGTCCATCACCCTCGGCCCCTCCATCGGGGCCCTGCTGAATGCCCTGTTCGGCAACGCGACCGAATTGATCATTGCCCTGGCGGCCCTGCGGGCGGGCCTGGTGGACATCGTCAAGGCCAGCATCACCGGCACCGTCATGGCCAACCTGCTGCTGGCCCTGGGCCTGTCGATGCTGGTGGGGGGAATCGGCCGCAGCGAGCAACGCTTCCAGCCGGTGGTGGCCCGGGTCAACGGATCGGCCATGACCCTGGCCGTCCTGGCGATCCTGATCCCGAGTCTCCGGGGGATGGTGTCCGGTGACGGTGGGGGGCTGGACGCGGGCGCCGCCGAATCCTTTTCCCTCTTCGTGGCCTGGGTGTTGCTGGCCGTCTACGCCCTCACCCTGCTGTTCTCCCTGAAAACCCACCGCACCCTCTACGCGGTGGCGGAGGCCGATCTGCTTGAAGACGGAGCGGATCCAGGGGACGGCGGCGCCGGCAGCCACCGGCCGCCCCTGCTGCCCTGGGTCGCGGTGCTGCTGGCGGCCACCGTGGGCCTGGCCTATGCGTCCGAGCTGTTCGTGGGCGTTGTCGAGACCGTCACCGAATCCCTCGGCCTCTCGGCCCTGTTCACCGGTGTGGTGCTCCTCCCCCTGCTGGGTGGCGCCGCTGAGTACCTCACCGCCGTGAGCATGGCCCGCAAGGACAAGATGGACCTGGCGGTGTCGGTGGCCCTGGGCTCCACCCTCCTGGTGGGGCTGCTGGTGGTTCCGGTGCTGCTGCTCGTGGCTCCCCTGCTGGGCCATCCCCTCGACCTCAGCTTCAACGTCTACGAGGTGGTGGCGGTGGCCACCGCCGTTCTGGTGAGCAATCTGGTCAGCCTCGACGGCCGCTCCGACTGGCTCGAGGGCGTGCTGCTGCTGGCGGCCTACGCCATCCTTGCGGCCGGGTTCTTCTTCCAGAGCAGCCCCCTGACATGAGCACCAAACCGGACGATCGCCCCCTGGCCGGCGCCGCTGCTCCGCCCCTGGCCCTGCGGGCGGGTAGCCCCTGGACCCGTCTGCGCCATGGGGCGGGGCTGCAGTTGCTGCTCACCCTCCTGGTCCTGCTGGCGGCCCTGCTGCTGGGTGTGGCCTGGCTGGCCCTGGCGGCGGCCCTGCTGACGCTGGCCCTGGCCCTGCGCCAGCTGCTGCCAGCGCTCTGGCATCTCCTGTCCCGCCACCTCGAAGACCCCCCCACCGTCCGGCTGGTGGCGACCCTCGCCCTGGTCCTGGCCCTGCTCTCGATTCCCCTGGCCCTCGGCTGGCTCGACCCGCTGCTGGCGATCTACCGCAACGGGGACTGGGAGGCGATCGGCGCCTTCGGGGAGGGGGTCATCGGGGCCATCGGCCAGATCCTGGTGGCCCTGGTGGCCCTGATGATCGCCTGGCGCCAGGTGATGGTGGATCAGCGGCTCACCACCCAGCAGAACCGCATCACCCAGGCCCAGACGATCGACAGCTTCATCCATGGCATCTCGGAGCTGATCAGCGACGAGGAGGGCCTGCTGGAGGACTGGCCCCTGGAGCGGATGCTGGCGGAGGGACGCCTGGCGGCGGTTCTGAGCAGCATCGATGGCGATGGCAAGGCCCGGATCCTGCGCTTCCTGTCCCACGCCAGGCTGCTCACCCCCCTGCGCCGCGACCAGCGGCTGGGGCGCGCCATCCTCGACGGCGAGGGCAGCTACGAGGAGGACCGGCCGAAGGGCGTTCCCGTGATCCGCCTGCAGGGCATGCTCCGGGGGGCCGATCTCGCTGGCACCGACCTGCGGGCCATCGACTTCAACGGTGCCGATCTCTCCGGCGCTGATCTTTCCGGTGCCGACCTGGCCGAGGCCAACCTGGCGGCCACCAACCTCGTCGGGGCCAATCTCCAGGGCGCCTGCCTGCAGGCCACCCGGTTCTTCTATGGCGAGGCCCTGGTCGCCACCCCGCACCAGCCCCCGATGGAGCCTGACCACAGCGACGGCACCGGCACCGGGGCCCGGGTGGAGAACGTCAATCTCAGCGGGGTGCGGCAGCTGGATCCGGGTAACCGCGCCTATCTGGCGGCCTGGTCCGGCACCCGTTCCCGCCTCACCCTCCCGGGGGGCTGCAAGGGGCTCCCCAACCGGCTGTAGGGTCGGGCCGTCCATCCTGGAGGGGTGGTCGAGTGGTTGATGGCTCCGGTCTTGAAAACCGGCGAATCGCAAGATTCCGTGGGTTCGAATCCCACCCCCTCCGTGTTTTTCCCCCAACCCCTCGGCGGGGTCCGCCGGCTCAGGATCCCTCCACCCGCTCCGCCTGCTGCCGCAGCTTCTGGAGCCGCTCCAGCAGCGATTCGTTGCTCATCCGGTTGTTGAGCCGCTCCGCCAGCAGGGGGAAGGCCATCGGGCCGGGCCGTGGCAGGCGCCGCTGCAGCCATTCACTGTCCCGCAGTCGCTGCAGCGTGCTGCGCAGCCGTCCGAGGTCGAGCTGCTCCTCCAGCACTTCGCTGCGGGCCTGGGCCAGCAGCAGGTTGCCGGGTTCATGGCGCTCGAAGACATCGAACAGCAGGGCGGCGCTGATCTGCAGCTGGCCGCCGGAGCGGGCCTGGCCGGGATAGCCGTTCACCACCAGGCCACTCACCTGGGCGATGGAGCGGAAGCGGCGCCGGCACAGCTCCGAGAGGTTCACCGCCCGCTCCAGATCCTCCAGCAGGCCCCCGGGGTCCAGCAGGGTGTCCCCATGCAGCTCGAGCAGCTCCTCGAAGGGGTAGTCCCGGGCGGCCAGCAGTTCGAAGCCGTAGTCGTTCACCGAGACCGTGAACGTGCCGGGGTGGTGACGGGCCAGCCGCCACGACCACAGGAAGCCCAGGCCCTCATGCACGAAGCGCCCCTCGAAGGGGTAGGCGTAGAGATGGCTCCCCTCCCGGGTGTGGCACACCTCCACCAGAAACTGGTGGGTCCGGGGCAGGGCCGACAGCAGCACCTGGCGCTCCAGCAGCGGCCGCAGGGCCCGCAGTTCGGCGGTGTCCAGCGCCATGCCCTGCTCCCCGTCGAGGGCGCGGGCGCAACGGTCGACCTCCTGGCGCAGGTGGGCACTGAGCAGGTCGGAGAGGGCCATCTGGCCGCCCCCCCAGGCCGGCACCATGGCACTGCGGCGGGTCGTGGCCTTGACCATCGCGGTCATCTCCCGCAGCCGCACGAACTCCAGCTGGCGGCCGGCGAAGAAGAAGACATCCCCCGGTTTGAGCCGGCCGATGAACACTTCCTCCACGTGACCGAGGACGGCCCCGCGCACGAAGCGCACGGTCACGGCGCGGTCGGCGCTGATCGTGCCGATGTTGAGGCGGTGCAGGCGGGCGATGGCCGTTTCGCGCACCACGAAGCGCTGGGGGACCCCCTCGCCCGCCTCCGGCGGCTCCCGCTCCAGCTTGCGGTAGCGCGGATAGGCCCCCAGGCAGTCGCCGCCGGCCTCGAGAAAGCGCAGACACCAATCCCAGCGGCTGCGCTCCAGGTGGCGGTAGCTCCAGGTGCGACGCACCGCCGCGAGGGTGGCCTCGGGTTCGAAGCCCGGACCGCAGGCCAGGGTCACCAGGTGCTGAAGCAGCACATCCAGCGGCTCCTGCGGCGGACGGCGGTGCTCCACCAGGCCCTCCCCCAGCCCCCGGCGCATCGCTGACACCTCCAGCAGCTCCAGGGCGTTGGTGGGCATGAACAGCACCTGGGCCGTGCCCCCGGGCTGATGGGCCGAGCGGCCCGCCCGCTGCAGCAGCCGGGCCAGGTTCTTGGCGCTGCCGATCTGCACCACCCGCTCCACCGGCTGGAAGTCGACCCCCAGATCGAGGGAGCTGGTGCACACCACCCAGCGGATCTCCGCGGCCTTCACCCCCGCTTCGATCGCCTCGCGCTGGGCCCGGTCGATGGCGCTGTGGTGCAGGGCCAGGCCCCCCTCCATCTCCGGGCAGGCGAAGCGCAGGCACTGGTGCCAGCGTTCCGCCTGGTTGCGGGTGTTGGTGAACAGCAGGGTGGAGACGGCCGGGTCCAGGGCGGCCACCAGCTCCTCGTACATGCGCAGCCCCAGGTGGCCGGCCCAGGGGAAGCCGTCGATCGTGTCCGGCAGCAGGCTGCGGATCTGGGTGTCCCGCCGGATCCGGGCGGTGATGACCCGGGGCTCGACGCCGACGCCCACCGCCGCCCGAGCCGCCTCCTGGAGGTTGCCGATGGTGGCGCTGATCGCCCAGGTGCGCAGGGTCGGCCGCCGGCACCGCAGCCAGCTCAGGCAGAGCTCGCTCTGGGAGCCCCGCTTGCTGCCCATCAGCTCATGCCACTCGTCGATCACCACCCCCTCCAGATCGGCGAACAGGGCCTCAGCCCGAGGGCCCGCCAGCAGCAGGGAGAGGGATTCGGGGGTGGTGATCAGGATCTGGGGCGGGGCCTTGAGCTGCTTGCCGCGCTCGTGGCTGCTGGTGTCGCCGTTGCGCAGTCCCACCCGCAGCGGCCAGCCCATGGCGTCGATCGGCTCCCGGATCGCCAGCAGCAGATCCCGGCTCAGGGCCCGCAGGGGCGTCAGCACCAGCAGCCGCAGACCCCCCTCCGGCCCGGCGCCCCCGTTCTCCGCGAGCATCGCCGCGATCGGCCCCATCACGGCGGCGTAGGTCTTGCCGGAGCCGGTGGGCACTTGGATCAGGCCGCTGGCCCCCTCCAGGTAGGCCCGCCAGCACTGGCGCTGGAACGGCATCGGCCGCCAGCCGCGGCTGGTGAACCAGGCCTCGATGGGCCGCAGCGCCGCCGCGGTGGAAGGGGTCAAGGGGGGCGGTGGATCAGGTGGAGAGCACGGCCACCACCACGGCGGCGATGGCCAGGATCACGGCCCCGAGCACCACGCCGGCGGCAATGTTGCCCCGGCGGATCTCGGCCCGATAGTCGATGGGGGAGAGGCGGTCGAAGAGCAGCAGACCGAGGTAGATGAGGATGATGCCCAGAAAGGTCCAGCCGACCATCAGCAGCATCTGGAGCAGTGGTTTGACCATCCCCTCATGGCAACGCCGCCCCCACCGTAGGGATGGGCTGGAGGTCAGCTCCTGATGGCGCCGGCTTCCCTGGGCGGGCGGCGCGATCCGGCCCTGCTGCTCTGGCCCCTGGCCAGCCTGATCCTGCCGTTTGTGCCCCTGCTGGTGCTGCTGCTGTCGGCCCTGGAGGGGCCGCGCCGGCTGGTGATGGTGGTGCCCGAGGGGCAGCGGGTGCTGAGCGCCCCCTTCGTGTTGGAGGACGGCTGGCTGGGCAGCCCCCGGCTGGTGCTGGCGGCCGAGATCCCCCCCAACAGTTCGATCGAGCTGGACGTGGCCCTGCTCGACGGGACCGGGCGCACCGTGCTGGACCTCACCAAGGACGGCTGGCGGGCCAGCGGCACCTGGGCGGAGGGGGGGGAGAGCGGCACCTGGCAGGAGGACGACGCGGGCCTGGAGCTGGCGCTGCGTCCCGGCCGCAGCGGCCGATACCAGCTGGCGGTGCAGGTGCAGGATCTGCTCGATGGGGCGGGCCGGCCGCTGCCCCAGCCGGTGGTGCTGCGCGGCAGCGTCCGCAACCACAGTGTTGATGCTCCGCTGCTGCTGTTCACCGCCCTGCTCACGTTGGCGGTGGTTCTGGTGGTGCTGCAGGCCTGCTATGGCATGGGCCGAGGTCGCTGGGTGCGGCGCAGCCAGGAAGCAACGGCGGCGATCCGCTGTGAGGCCGGTGGCCCGGGGCTGCTGCGGGTGGGGGTGCTGGCCCGTTGGGAGCTGCCCCATGACGACCCCCCCCTCGGGCCGCCGCCGGGCCCGGCGGCCCTCGATCTGCGGGTGAGCGATGCCCACGGCCGCACCCTCCTGCAGCATCGGCAGATGGTGGTGGTGGCGCACCGCTCGAATGACGGCGACCACTGGCTGGCCGTGCGCCACAGCCTGCACCTGCGGCTTGCGGAGCGCGGCAGCTACCGCTTTTTTGTGCAGCTGCCGGAGGCGTTCCGCGGTGATGGCGATGCCTGGGAGATCGAAGGGCTGCAGCTCACGGTGGAGGACGGGCGGATGGCCGCCTGGCCGGTGACCGTGCTGCCCCTGGCCGGGGTGGTGGAGGGATCGTCCGATGGCCGATGAACGGGGGCTGCTGCTGCTGCTGGCCGTGGCGGTGGTCGCCACGGGAACGGTCACGGCCGTGACCCGTCCAAGCCTCTGGCGCCTTGGCCAGGAGGGCACCCCCGCCGCCTCCAGCGGCGTCCGCTACGGCGGCAGCTACCGGGCCGGGCGATGGGTGCCGGCCACGTCCCGCCGCCAGGACTGGTCCGGCTTCCAGGGGCGTGGACCCGGCGCCGCCAAGTGACGGCCCGCCACCTGTCGCCCCTGACGCCGCTTCAGGTGCGGGTGCTGCTGGCGGCGGCGGCCCTGTCCTCCAGCGTCAGCCTGGTGCTGGAGCTGATGCTCGCCACCCAGGCCAGCTACCTGCTGGGTGACCACGCCCTGGCCACCGGCGTGGTCATCGGCACGTTCCTGGCCGCCATGGGCCTGGGGGCCTGGCTGAGCCAGTTCCTGGCCACGGGTCCGGGGTCCGGCTTGGACCTGCTGCACTGGTTTCTGGCCGTGGAACTGGCCCTGGCCCCCCTCTGCCTGCTGGCTCCCCTGGGCCTGTTCGCCCTCTTCCGGGTGGGCGGCCCGGTGTGGCTGGGCCTGGTGATCGCCACCGTGCTGGTGGGGGTGCTCGGTGGGATGGAGGTGCCGCTGCTGACCAGGCTGCTGGAGAGTGGCCAGCAGCTCCGGGTGGCCCTGGCCAGGGTGCTGGCCCTCGACTACCTGGGCGCCCTGGTGGGGGCCCTGCTGTTCCCCCTGGTGCTGCTCCCCTGGCTGGGCCTGCTCCCCACCGCCGGACTGCTGGCCCTGATGCCCCTGGCCAGCTGCGTGGCGATCGCCACCGTGTTCCCGGTGGGGAGGCTCTGGCGCCGCTCGATCGCCCTCGCCGTTCCCGTGCTCGCCCTGGCCGGCTGGGGACTGGTTCCCCTCGGCGACCGGATCGAGGACGGCCTCTACGACGATCCGGTGGTGAGCCGCCTCCAGAGCCGCCACCAGCGCATCGTGCTCACCCGCCGCCGCGACGACCTGCGCCTGTTCCTCGACGGGCAGCTGCAGTTCTCCAGCCTCGACGAGTACCGCTACCACGAGGCCCTGGTGCATCCGGCGATGGCCTGGCACGGCCGGCCGCAGCGGGTGCTGCTGCTGGGGGCGGGCGATGGCCTGGCCCTGCGGGAGGTGCTGCGCTGGCCCGCGGTGCGGCAGGTGGACGTGGTGGAGCTCGACCCGGTGATGGTGCGCCTGGCCCGGGAGCAGCCGTTCCTGCGCCGCCTCAACGGCGCCAGCCTGGAGGACCGGCGGGTGCGGCTGGTGATCGGCGATGCCTTCGAGCGGGTGCGGCAGCTGCGGGGCACCTACGACGTGATCATCGCCGACTTCCCCGACCCGGCGACCCCGGCCCTGGCGCGGCTCTACAGCGTCACCTTCTACGGGCGGCTGCTGCGGCGTCTGGCCCCCGACGGCCTGCTGGTCACCCAGGCCTCGACCCCGTTCTTCAGCCCCAGGGTGCTGGCCTCGATCCAGGCCACCCTGGCGGAGCTGCGGCTGACCACCCGCCCCTACGGCGTGGATGTGCCCAGCTTCGGGCCCTGGGGTTTCGTGATGGCCCACCGCGGCCCGCCGCGGCCGGCGCCGGCCGTGCTCCCCTTCCAGGGCCGCTGGATCGACCAGGGGCAGCTGGAGCGGCTCTTTCCCCTCAGCCGGGACCTGGCCCTGCCGCCGGGGGAGCGGGTGCTGCCGAACCGGCTGCAGCGGCCGGTGCTGGCCGACTACCAGCGCCAGGGCCGCTGGCGGGAGAACTGATCGGCAACGGCGTCCATAAGCTGGGCCCGCCGGCCGGGATCGTCCGGCCACCGCGCGCAACGATGGCTGTCTGGCTCCTCCTGCCCCTGCTGCTGCTGGCCGCCGTCGCCCTGTTGATGGCGCGTCGCTCGCGCCTGCGCCGCCGTGCCCCGACGCTGCAGGCCCGCACCCTGTTCAACCTGACCACCGGCGACATCGTCCAGCACGATGGCCGCGACTGGGTGGTGGAAGACAGGCTGCTCTACGACGACGACGGTTTCCAGTGGCTGGAGTACCTGCTGCGCGACGGCAGCGAGGGCCGCTGGCTGAGCGTCTGTGAGGACGACTGGCTGGAGGTGAGCTGGCTGGAGGACGTCCCGGCCGCCGAGCTGGAGGGTCCCACGGCCGACTTCCCCGAGCACCTGCGCTGCCGTGGCCAGCTCTATCACCTCAAGGAGACGGGCCGGGCCTCGGTGACCGCCGCCGCCCGGGTGATGAACCGGCGCCTGACGGGCTGCCGCTACGGCGATTACGAGGGGGCCGATGGCCGGGTGCTCTCCCTGGAGCGCTGGGAGGAGGGTGAGGATCCCGGGCCGCCGGAGCTGAGTCTGGGCCGGCGCATCGACCCGGCCGCACCGCTGCTGTTGCCCGGGGATGGTCGCTCTGTTTATCGCTGAGCGGCCTATCGCTGAGCGGCATCCTCCAGCAGGGCCTGGGCGCTGGTGAGGCTGTCGGCGGAGTCGGCGGTGCGGTCGCGCCGCCAGCGCAGGATGCGGGGGAAGCGCACGGCCAGGCCGCTGCGGTGGCGGGAGGAGCGCTGCAGCCCCTCGAAGCCCAGGGTGAAGACCTGCAGCGGTTCGACGGCCCGCACCGGACCGAAGCGCTCGGTGGTGTGGCGGCGGATCCAGCGATCCAGCTCGGTGATCTCGCCGTCGTCGAGGCCCGAATAGGCCTTGGCGAAGGTGACCAGGCGGCCCTCGCCGTCCCAGAGGCCGAAGGTGTAGTCGGTGTAGAGGTTGGCGCGGCGGCCGCTGCCGGCCTGGGCATAGAGCAGCACCGCGTCGAGTTCCATCGGCTCCAGCTTGTGCTTCCACCACAGCCCGCGGCGCCGGCCGACGCCGTAGGCCGAATCCAGCGCCTTGAGCATCAGCCCCTCGGCGCCCACCGAGCGGGCCTGCTGCCGCAGGGTGTCCAGCTCCTCCCAGCTCCCCAGCGGCAGCACTGGGGAGAGGCGCAGGAGCCCGGCGGCGGGGGTGGAGGCCGCCTCCGGCAGCCCCCGCACCAGGTCCTCCAGGGCGGCGCGGCGCCGGCCCAGGGGCTCGGGGCGCAGGTCGCGGCCCCCCAGTTCCAGCAGGTCGTAGGCGACCAAGGCCGCGGGGCACTCCCGCAGCAGGGCGCCGCCGGGCTTCTGCCGCCCCAGCCGCCGCTGCAGGGGGCCGAAGCCGGCGGGTTGGCTCGCCCCGGCCGGCCAGACGGTGAGCTCCCCATCCAGCACCGTGCCCGGCTCCAGCCGCTCGGCCATTCCCTCCAGCTCGGGGAAGCTGCCATTGATCAGCTCCTCGCCCCGGCTCCAGAGAAAGGTCTGGCCGCCGCGGCGGATCAGCTGGGCCCGGATCCCGTCCCACTTCCACTCCACCTGCCAGCCGGCGGGGTCGGTGGCGGCCAGGCGCTCCGGCTCCAAAGGGGAGGCCAGGCAGAAGGGATAGGGCCGGCTGATCGGGGCGGCCGCTCCGGCCTCCAGGGGCGCCAGCAGGGCCTGCATCGCAGGAGCGGAGGGTTCGAAACCGCCCATCAGCCGGTGGGCCAGCTCCGCCTCCTCCAGCCCTGCCACCTCCGCCAGCGCCCGGGTGACCAGTCCGGCCGCCACCCCCACCCGGAAGCCGCCGGTGAGCAGCTTGTTGAACAGGAAGGCCTGCCCCTCGGGCAGAGCCGCCCAGACCGCCAGCAGCGCCTCCGCCTGCGCCTCGGCCTCCAGGGCGGCCAGGGCCGGCAGCCGGCTGCCCATCCATTCGGCCAGGGAAAGCTCGAGGGGCGGAGCCGGCGGCAGGGCCAGCTGGGGGAGCAGCAGGGCGATGGTCTCGGCCGAGTCCCCCACCTGGGCGTGGCAGGCGTCGAACAGCCACTCCGGCAGGCCGGAGCGCTCCAGAGCGATCTGCCGCAGCCTCCTGCCGGTGATCAACCGCCGCCGCCGCTTGCCCAGCAGCAGGGCCAGGGCCCAGGCACCGTCGGCCGGATCGGCGGCCCTGAAGTAGGCCGCCAGCGCCTCGACGCGGGCCTTGGTGCCGCTGCTGCGCTCCAGCTGCTGGAAGAGGTCGGCGAAGGCCCGCATCGGCTCAGGCCAGGGGCGACTCCGGCAGCCCCAGCTCCCGGCGCCAGTCGGCCAGGGGGCGCTCCCAGCCCTCCTCGAGCTTGGCGCTGATCAGGCAGCGGGCCGCCAGACCCATCTCGAAGCCGCGGGCCAGGGCGCGCAGCAGGGGCTCGAGGGGTTCGTCGTCCTGGAGGGTGCCGAGCAGGCCGCCGAAGATCAGCAACACCGCCAGGGGGGAGCGCACCTGGGCCAGGTTGAAGGCCTGCAGCCCCAGTTCCCCGGGCCCGTCGATGCCGAAGCCGGTGAGCACATGGACGATGTCGTGGGTTTCCCGCATCCGGTGGGTGAGGTACTCCGCCGGGGTGGTGATCGGCCGGGGATCGAGCAGGCTCTCAGGCGTCAGATTCAGGCGCTGCAGCTGCTCGGCGTAGGTGCGCCCCAGGCTGCCCTCGGGCAGGGCCGCCAGCTGGGCCATGTCGATCGGGGCGGGCCGCCAGCCCTCCGCCACCAGGGCGGCCATGGCCGGGTTCTCGAGCAGGTGACGCTGCATCTGGGTGGCCAGGGGGCTGCCCTGGAGGCTGCGCGCCACGCCGAAGACGCTGTCGAGTTCCGTGGGGTTCTTCAGGAAGGCGGCGAGGCTGGCCACCATCCGCAGCGACTGCAGGCGTTGGCGGAGGTTGAACCGCATGGGGAAAACCACCGACGGGGGGAATGGCCAGTCTGAACGGCTGGCTCACAGGGCCACGACCCGGTGTCGGCCGGCGGCCTTGGCCGCATACATGTTGTGGTCGGCACGCTTGAGGAACAGCTCCGCATCCTCCCCGGCTCCGTGCAGGGCGATGCCGATGGAGAAGGACGGAAGGATGGTGTCATCGTTCCAAGCGATCGGCTCGCCGATGCTGGCCTGCAGGGCTTCGGCGATGGCGATCCCATCCTCCAGGCCCTGGACACCCTCGAGCAGGACCAGAAACTCATCGCCGCCGATCCTGCCCGCATGGTCGCCGCGGCGGATGCGGCTCGAGATTCTCTGGGCCACCGTCCGGAGCACGGCATCGCCGCAGGCATGGCCATGGCGATCGTTGATGCCCTTGAAACCATCGCAGTCACAGAACAGCAGGGCGATCGGCTGGGCGCTGTAGGACCTCTGGTCGAGCAGCAATTGCTCCAGGCGACCCAGGATGGCGGCGCGGCTGTACAGACCCGTGAGCGGGTCGGTGTTGGCGCGCTGCAGCAGCAGACGCTCCTCCATCACCTGCTGATCCACCGGCTGCAGGGTGATCACATAGCCGTGGGCCAGACGCAGGGTGCTGCCCACCGACCCCACCTCCGCACCGGTGTCGAGTCCCTTGGTGTCGAGGTTGAGCAGACCGTCGCTGTTCAGGCGGCGGACGCTGAGCTGGACCCAGCTCCAGCCCCCCTCCGGATCGCTCAGCCGCAGCCGTCCCTGGCGGATCGGTCCCGATTCCGCCAGCCATTGGCGGAGATCGACCGGCTCGGGAGGATCGTCGGCGGTGGCGAACAGTTGCGGAAACCTGCGCCCGAGCCACTGTTTCTGCTCCCAGCCCGTCATCGGCTGCAACGACGGAGACACCCAGACCACCGCCTGCCCCTGATCCAGCAGCAGCATCACATCGACGATGTTGTCGGCCAGCAGTCGGTAGAGGGCGGCCGCATCCGCCAGGCTGCGGGCCGCCTGGTTCTGCTCGGTGACATCCCTGCAGCTCACCGCGAGAAGGCCGCGGTCGGGGGTGATCTCAATGTCGAAGAAGCGGCGCTCCAGGGAGGGGTCGTCCTGCCTGTCAACAAAGCCATTGACGGTTGTTGGCGCGTTGCGCATGGCGGCTTCCACAACGATCTCCATCAGGCCGTTCCGGCCCACCCGGGGGGCAACGGCCAGCAGCATCTGGCCGACCAGGGCGTCGCCGTCCTGGGCCAGAAAGGAGCAGGCGGCTCTGTTGGCATCCAGAATCCGGAAGTCCTCCACACTGCCGTCGTGCCGATAAAGGGTCTGCAGCAGAAGGAAGGAATCGCTGCTGGCATCCACGGCCGTCCGCAACAGCGTGAGTTGTTCGAAGGGGTTGGGCACCTCCGTCCGCTCCCGGTTTGGAGGACGCTCCATGCCATGGCCCGTTGAGGGAGCGTCTGCCAGCTCCGGATCTCTGAGCAGGGCCTCGAAGCCGTCCAGCTCCATGGGGCGGCCGCAGAGAAATCCCTGGAAACAATCGCAACCCAGCTGCCGCAGCAGGGTGCGCTGCGCCTCCGTCTCCACCCCCTCGGCCGTGCATTCCATCCCCAGGCCATGGGCCAGGGCGATGGTCGTCTCGACGATCGTCTGGTCCACCGGCGATGCGGCGATGTTGCGAATGAAGGTGCGATCAATCTTCAGCCGGTGAACCGGTAGGGCCCTCAGCAGATCCAGCGAGGAATAGCCGGTGCCGAAGTTATCGATCACGATCCTGAACCCGAGGTCGGCCAGCACCCGCAACTGTTCACGGGCCAGCAGGGGATTGCGGATCAGGGCCGTTTCCGTGATTTCCAGCTCCAGCTGCTCCGGGCGCAGCTGGTGCTCACCCAGGGCCTCCATCAGCTGGCTGACGAAGCGCCGTCCCGGCAGTTCCAGCTCCCGTGGGGAGACATTCAAGGCCAGCCGGGGGGGCTGCAGCCCAGCCTGCTGCCAGGCGTAGATCTGCCGCAGGGCCTGGCGCAGGACCCACGGTGCCAACGTCAGGATCAGACCACTGTCTTCGGCGAGGGGCAGGAAATGGCTGGGCGGGACGGCGACCCTCAGATGGTTGGTCCAACGCAGCAGGATCTCCCCACCGGCAAGGCCATGGGCTGCATTCCGCTGGGGCTGGATCTGGAGCCGGAATTCCTCCCGGTCGATGGCCTGGGACAGTTGACACCCCAGCTCCATGCGTTCCTGAATCCCGCGGCTGATCGTGCTGGAGTAAGCACAGACCTGGATCCGTCCCTGCGCCTTCGCCTTCATCAGGGCCGTGTTGGCGCACTGGATCAGCGGTTGGCTTTCCTGAGCGTGTTCGGGGTAGGTGGCGATGCCCACGGAAAAGGTGGGATGGAGGGGCAGGTCCCTGAGCAGTTGCTGTTGCTGGGCCCACTCCTGCTGCAGCCGTCGGGTGGCCGCCATCGCATCGCCGATGGAGCGAATTCCCTCCTCCAGGATGATCAGGAACTGGTCGCTGCTCAGCCGGGCCAGCCAGTCGCTGGGGCCCGTGAGGTCCCGGAGCCGGGAGGCCATGCTCCGGAGCACCCGGTCGCCCACGTCGGAGCCGAAGCTGTCGTTGATTTCCTCGAACCCATCCACATCCAGGCTCAGGACCGCCAGCGACGCGTTGTAACTGCGTCCGTTCAGGCGTCGCTTCAACTCCTCCAGGGTGGCGAGTTTGTTGGGCAGCCCGGTGAGGGGATCATGCAGCCGGTCCGCCGCCATCTCCTCCACGAAGGACTGGGCCTCGGTGACATCCCTGAGGGTGCCCACCATGCGCACGGGAGCCCCGTCCTGGTCGTAGCTGATGTGGCCCACGACCTCCACCATCATCTCGGCGCCGTCCGCAAAGCCCAGCCGATGGCTGCTGCGGAAGATGTCGCCGCGGGCCACGGCCCGGCGAAAATCCATGTGCCAGCGCAGGCGGTCGTCGGGATGCACCAGGGCGACGTACGACCGGAATGAGGCGCAGAGGTCGTCTTCCTGGCTGCGGCAGAGCCGTCGCATCTGCTCCGACCAGCGCATGCGGCCATCGGAAAAGCGCAGATCCCAGATGCCGATGCCGCTGATGGCTGAGCCGTCCTGCAGCAGGCCGAGGGTGTCCTCCAGCTCGCTTTCCCGGTGCCGTCGCTGGGTTTCATCGCGCACGCAGCTGAGGATCAGTTGCTGGCCATCCACCTCCAGGACGCCGTTGCTGACCACCACGTCGCGGATCGAGTCATCGCGGCAACGGTGGCGGGTGGCAAAGGTGCTGCCTCCTGTCGCCAGCAACTCGCGGCGCCGCTCGGCCACCCAGGCCGCGTCGTGGTCCGGATCGGCCTGGATCGCCTCCGGGGACAGGGCGAGTAACTCACTGGGGCTGTAGCCCAGGTGCTCGTGGGCCAGATGATTGCAGGCGAGAAATCCGCCTTTCACCGCATCAGACACCAGCAGGTCAGTGCCTGTGAGGTCGGCGATCAGGCAGAAGTCGGCCAGCCGTCGTCGCAGGGGTTCGCAGAGGCTGGCAGAAAGACCGATGTCACCCATGCCGCTGCCGCCGCCTCACCATCGATGGTAGGAGTTGGTCCCCCCGCCGACCTTGTCGTTCCTTCGTTTGTCATTTCCATGGGAGCCGGTGAGATTGGACCCTTGTCCTGTCGGCGGCAGCGGGCCATTCCTGCCGTTGTGCACCCCGCTGATGGGGGGCTAATTCCTGGGTCGCTCTTGGCCTTGATCAGGGTCTGCTCCAGGCTCCTGTTGACAAAGACTCAGACGTTCTTCATCGAATCGGGTACATACTGGAGCTGTCGATCCGGCTGGCGGTGTTGTCAGCTTGCTGCTCAGATGTTGATGATTCTTGATTCAACTCAGGATCCCAATGCTGGCGCCGGCGATGTCGGCCGTTCAGGCGCTCCCTGGTGCAGGGTCGGGCGTCAGGACGTCCGGGCCATCCCCCTCCTCGCTGCGCTGACCCTCGAACGCCCGCCCCAGGGGCTCCGCCGCCAGGCCCTCGTCCTCCCGCAGGTAGCGGGCCAGCCCGTCGCTGTTGCCGTGGGTGACGTAGATCTGCCGGGCCCCGGAGTCCCTCACGGTGCGCAGCAGCCCGTCCCAGTCGGCGTGGTCGCTGAGGGCGAAGCCACGCTCGAAGCCCCGCCGCCGCCTCGCGCCCCGCACCGCCATCCAGCCGCTGACGAAGGCGGTCTGGGGACTGGCAAACCGCTTCATCCAGGGGGAGCGGTGGGCCGAGGGGGGGGCGATCACCAGGCGCCCAGCCAACGATTCGCCGCGGGGGAGTTCGCCCAGCGGCCGCGTCGGGGGCAACACCACCCCCTGGGTCCGGTAGGGCTCCATCAGCGCCTGCACCGCCCCGTGCAGCAGCACCTCCTCCTCCACCCCCAGCGCCGCCAGTTCCGCCAGCAGGCGCTGGGCCTTGCCGAAGGCGTAGGCAAACAGCACGGAGGGCCGCTGGGGCGCCTGGCGCCACCAGGCCAGGATCTCCGCCGCCACCTGGTGGCCGGGCCGCCAGCGGTAGATCGGCAGACCGAAGGTGGCTTCGGTGATCAGCACGTCCGCGGCCACCGGCTCGAACGGTGTGCAGCTGGGGTCGGCGTCACGCTTGTAATCGCCACTGATCAGCCAGGTCTCGCCGCCGGCCGTGATCCGGATCTGGGCCGAGCCCAGCACATGGCCGGCCGGATGGAACGACACCCGCGCCCCGCCGAGGCGTCGCTCCTGGCCGTAGCCCACCGCCGCCAGGTCGATGCCGGCCCCCAGCCGCTGCCGCAGCACCCCCTCCCCCGGCGCCGCCGCCCAGTAGGCCCCACAGCCGGTCCGGGCGTGGTCGGCGTGGCCATGGGTGATCAGGGCCCGGCTCACCGGCCGCCAGGGGTCGATCCAGGCCTCCGCGGCCGGGCAGTAGAGCCCCTCGGGGGTGAGCTGGATCAGGCCGTCGCCGGGCAGGGCCATGGAGTGTGCTGGCCGCGGTGGCGCCGCTGACGCTGGAGAGAGGCATCCTGGCGAGCCAGCCCCGTTGACGGCGAAGGCGCTGGCCCCTAGCCATGGGAGACACCTCTCCCGCGGCGCCATGGCCCTTGACACCCATCGCGAGGAACTGGAGGCCACCGCCATGGCCCTGGCCAGGCCGGGCACCGGTCTGCTGGCGGCCGATGAATCCACCGGCACGATCGGCAAGCGCTTCGAGGCCATCGGCCTGGCCAACAGCGAGGACAACCGCCGCGCCTACCGCACCCTCCTGGCCACCGCCCCCGGCCTTGGCGAAACGATCAGCGGCGTGATCCTCTACGAGGAAACCCTGTTTCAGCAGGCCGCCGACCGGCCGGGCCAGCCGGCCGCCTCGATCCTCGAGCTGTTCCAGGCCCAGGGCCTGGTGGTGGGGATCAAGCTTGACCTGGGCGTGGAGCCCCTGGCTGGCGGCCTGCCCGGTGAGACCTGGTGCACCGGCCTGCGGGGGCTGCGGGAACGGGCGGCCTCGGCCTACGCCCGGGGCGCCCGCTTCGCCAAATGGCGGGCGGTGCTGCGCATCAGCCCCGATGGCTGCCCCTCGGAGCTGGGCGTGCGGGAGAACGCCTGGGGGCTGGCCCGCTACGCCCGCACGGCCCAGGAGGAGGGGTTGGTGCCCATCGTGGAGCCGGAGATCCTGATGGATGGCGACCACGACATCCTCACCACCGCGGCGGTGCAGGAGTGGGTGCTGCGCAGCGTCTACGAGGCCCTGGGCCAGAACGGGGTGTTCCTTGAGGGCACCCTGCTCAAGCCGTCGATGACCCTCCCCGGCGCCGGCTGCTCCGAGCGAGCCAGCCCCGCCCAGGTGGCAGCCTTCACCGTGCGGACCCTGCGGCGCAGCGTCCCCTCGGCCGTGCCGGCGATCCTGTTCCTCTCCGGAGGCCTCGGGGAGGAGGAGGCCAGCGTGTTCCTGTCGTCCATCCACCAGGCCGCCCCCGACGCCCCCTGGCACCTGGGCTTCTCCTATGGCCGGGCCCTACAGCACTCCTGCCTCAGCCACTGGAAAGGCCGTGATGTGGTGGCGGGGCAGGCGGCCCTGCTGGCCCGGGCCAGGGCCAACGGCGCGGCGGCGCTCGGGGCCTACGTGCCCGGCTCGGAACCCTCCGATGACGCCGCCTCCCTGTTCGTGGCCAACTACAGCTACTGAGACAGGAAGCCCACCTCAGGCACTCATCGCCAGCATGCGCTCGATCGGCACCAGGGCCCGCCGGCGGATCTCCTCGTCGAGTTCAAGGGCCGGCGCCATGGTGTGCAGGCACCGCCAGAGCTTCTCGAGCGTGTTCAGCCGCATGTAGGGGCAGGCATTGCAGCTGCAGCCGTCGGCCCCGGGAACCTCATAGAGCGTTTTCCCGGGGGAGCGGCGGCGCATCTGATGCAGGATGCCCGGCTCGGTGAGCACGATGAAGGCGGGGGCAGCACTGGTTTCGGTGCGCTGCAGCAGCTTGCTGGTGGAGCCGATGAAGTCGGCCAGATCCAGCAGGTGCTGCTGACACTCCGGATGGGCGATCACCTCGGCCTCGGGATGCTCCAGGCGGAGTTGGAGCAGGGCCTGCTCGCTGAAGGTCTCGTGGACGATGCAGCTGCCGGGCCAGAGGGTCAGCTCCCGGCCGCTCTGCCGGGCCACCCAGCGGCCCAGGTTCTGGTCGGGGGCGAACAGGATCGGCCGATCGGCCGGCAGCTGCTGCACCAGGTGAACCGCGTTGCTGCTGGTGCAGATCAGGTCGCTCTGGGCCTTCACCGCCGCCGAGCAATTGATGTAGCTCACCACGATGTGGTCCGGGTGGCGGCGGCGGAAGTCGGCGAAGGCGTCGGCCGGACAGGCGTCGGCCAGGCTGCAGCCGGCCTCCAGATCGGGCAGCAGCACCGTGCGCCCGGGATTGAGGATCTTGGCGGTTTCCGCCATGAAGTGGACGCCGCAGAAGACGATCACCTCGGCCTCGGTGCTGGCCGCCTTGCGGGAGAGCTCAAGGGAATCGCCGATGAAATCGGCGCAATCCTGGATGGCGTCGTCCTGGTAGTAATGGGCCAGGACGATGGCGTTGCGCTCCCGTTTCAGCGCCTCGATGCCGGCGACCAGCTCATGGCGGGGTGGACAGGAAGCGGTGTCGGCCGCTGACGGATCACCAGCCCCGCCCGGCTGAGGGTCATTGTGGAGCGGTGCCTGGGTCAGCGTCTGCGTGAAGACCAACCGATGCCCCTTCTCATGCACGATGATCCCACTCTAGGAAGCGGTTGGTATTGGCTGAGCTGAACATCGCCATCGCCGGGGATCTGCACGATCAGTGGGATCGCAGTGACCATGACGTGCTGGATCTGATCCGCCCGGACGCCCTGCTGCTGGTGGGTGATTTCAGTGACGGAAAGAGCCGCATTCCCGAGCTGCTCGCCACGCTGGAGCTGCCCCTGGCCTGCGTGCTCGGCAACCACGACGCCGGTAAGGACGGCAGCGGCCGCACCCTGCGCCGCCAGCTGGAGCTGCTCGGGGATCGGCACTGCGGCTGGGGTCTTAGGGAGCTGCGCCCCCCGGGCCTGGCCGTGGTGGGGGCCCGTCCCGGCACCGCCGGTGGCGGCTATCACCTGTCGAAGGCGGTCCGGGCGGTCTACGGTCCGGTGGGCCTGCAGGAGTCGGCCGAACGGATCAGCCGGGCGGCCCTGGCGGCCGATCCCCAGCTGCCGCTGGTGCTGCTGGCCCATTCCGGCCCCAGTGGCCTGGGCACCCAGGTGGACGATCTCTGCGGCCGGGACTGGAAAGCCCCCGCCTGCGACTGGGGTGATCAGGATCTGGCCCTGGCGGTGGATCAGATCCGCCGCCGCCGCCCGCTGCCGCTGGTGATCTTCGGCCACATGCACCACGCCCTCTGCCACCACCAGGGGGAACGGCTCAGCTTCCGTCGCGACGCCCAGGGCACCGCGTTCCTCAACACCGCCAGCGTCCCCCGCCATGGCGTGGATCAGCAGGGCCGGGCCCTGCGCCACTTCAGCTGGGTCGTCTTTGACAACGGCAACCTGCGCCACATCAGCCACCGCTGGTACGGCATCGACGGGGCCCTCCACTACGAGCAGACGCTCTGGACGGCGGCCCTGCCGGCGGCCGGTGTGCTGAGCCCTTGCTGATCCACGCCTGCATCAGCAGCCATGGCTTCGGCCACGGCTCCCGCACGGCATCGGTGCTCAGCGAACTGGCCGCCCTGAGGCCCGACTGGCGTCTGGTGCTCTCCACCGGACTCCCGGAAGCCTTCCTGGCGCTCTCCATGGGGGAGGTCCCCTTCGAGCACCGCCCCTGCCGCTGGGATGTGGGGGTGATCCAGGCGGATGCCCTGGGGGCCGACCCCGCCGCCACCCTGGCGGCCCTCGAGGACCTGGACCGCCACCTGCCGGCACAGGTGGAGCGTGAGGCCCGCTGGCTGGAGGCCCAGGGCCAGCCGATCCTGGTGCTGGGGGATGTGCCCCCGGCGGCGGCCCTTCTGGCCCAGCGCCTGGGGGTGCCGCTGGTGTGGCTGGCCAGCTTCGGCTGGGACACGATCCACGGCCCGATGGGCCCGGATTTCCAGCCCTGGGCGGAACGCCACCGGCAGCTTTACACACGGGGGGATCTGCTGCTCCGCTGCCCCCTCTCCCTGCCGATGGATTGGGATCTGCCGGAGGTGCGGCTGGGCCTGACGAGCTCCAGGCCCCGGCACGACCCCGAGCGGCTGGCGGTGGAGCTCGCCCTGCCGCCCGGTCGGGAGCGGGTGGTGCTGGTGAGTTTCGGGGGCCTGGGCATGGCGATCGATCCGGCCCTGCTGGCCCGCTGGCCCGAGCACGTGTTCATCGGTCCGGAGCCCCTGCTGGCGACGGCGGCCAATGGCCGTTGCCTGCCGGCGGGTGTGCGTCCCCTCGACCTGATGCCCCTGGCGGGTCGGCTGATCACCAAGCCCGGCTACAGCAGCTTCTGTGAGGCCTTCAGCCAGGGGGTGGGGATCCACCTGGTGCACCGCACCGGCTTTGCCGAAGCCCCCGTGCTGGAGGAGGACCTGCGCAACCATGGCTGGCACCGGCTCCTGTCCCAGGAGGCCTTCCGCCGCGGCGACTGGCAGCTGGATCAGCCCCTGGAGGCCCCCCGCCGCGGCCCCTTGCCGGTGGATGGGGCCAGCACCGCCGCGCGGGCGATCGTCGCGCTGCTGGATGGGAGATCAGCACTGCCTATGGGGTCTGGCTTCACGATTTGATCATCTGTTCATCGATTTCCGAAAACTTCAGTGCCTGGCTGTAACTCGAATCGAAAACGTCATTCTTGATACTAGTAGACAGTTGTTCGACCGTCACTAACACCGAATCGTTTCGACGGATTCTTCGGCAAGTTACCGCGAAGTCTCGGGGCAGGAAATCATCTTTTCCTCACCACGGGATCACCGGCTCTTCCTGATGTTGTTCTCCAGAAGACCTGGTCACGCCAAGCACATCACGTCGGATTGATTCTGTTACCCAGCTAACGGATCTCTCCCCCACTTGTCCTTCACGACCGTTTCTCTTGCCGAACCTTCAGCACCATCACCTGCTCCTCGCCGTCGCCGGCCTCAGCCTGGGCTTCACCGCTCCGGCCATGGCGGCCGAGAACGCCCGGGCCTGGCAGCTGGGCCCCGAGGCCCGGGTGGCCCCCGCCCAGGTCTCGATGCTGACCCCGGTGCCGGCCGCGCCCCGGGTCTTCGCCATCACCCCCGAACGTCGGGCCCTGCTCAACACCATCCGCTACGCCGAAGGGACCTGGGCCAACGGCCAGGAGGTCGGCTACCGGATCCTGTTCGGCGGCAGCCTCTTCCATTCCCTCGATCGCCACCCCAACCGGGTGATGCGCACGGCCCGCTACGCCAGTGCGGCGGCCGGTGCCTACCAGTTCATGCCCTTCACCTGGGACATGGTGACCCGGGCCCTGGGCATTCCCGATTTCGGCCCCGAGTCCCAGGACCAGGCCGCCCTCTTTCTGGTGCAGCGCCGTGGCGCCCTGCACCTGGCCGACCGTGGCGAGCTGACTCCCGACCTGGCGGCCCGCCTGGCCCCTGAGTGGGCCTCGTTCCCCACCCTGGCCGGCCGCAGTTTCTACGGGCAACCCGTCAAGCGTCTCAACGACCTGCGCCGCTTCTACGAGCAGAACCTGGCCCAGCTCCGCAACGAAGCCGCCACCGTCTGGGAGGACGTGGCCATTCGCCAGGTGCCGCCTCCCTGCAACGATGACACCCTCTCCTGCCAGCTGGAGCGGGTCAGCGCTCCGTCCACCGCGGCCCCCTGAGCCCTCAGCTCTCGCCCTTGCCCTGAAGGCGCACCCCCCCCAGGGTTTTCTGGGCGATCAGGTAGGCCAGCACGGCAGCACCAAGGAACCCCAGAACGTTGCGCAGCAGCGGCAGCACATCGTTGGTACGGGTGATGATCGGCCCCATGCCGAGGGCCACGAACAGGATCACCCACAGGGGTGACAGGAGCAGGACCCAGGTCCATTCCACCCGTTTTCCCTCCTGGCGCGGAAAGGCGGCGAAGCCCACCACCAGGCCGCCCAGTATGGAGGTGCAGAGCGTCAGGATCCACTGCTCCTGGGGCAATCCCGGCACCACCTGGCAGCCGCCGATGGCCAGGCAACCCTTGACGGCGTGGATCGCCGACAGGATTGAGCCGTCCTCGCCGTGGTCCCGTACGTAGAACTGGTTGCCGTAACGGGTCTGGAGCTCGACCCAGAAGGTCCGGGGCATCAGGGCGAACAGGGCCTCCCCCACGTTGAAGTTGAGCAGGTTGCCGCCCCGGGGATCGGCGACCAGCAGCAGGCTGCGCTCGTCGAGGTCCCAGAACCCCTTGACTGCCAGGCCGGGCGTGCGCTCGTACTGGGTCAGCACCCGCAGTTTCCAGCCGCTTGTGGCTTCGAAGCTCTCCAGTTCGGTCTCCAGCGCCCCCCGTTCACCATCGGTGAGGGCCTTGGCCAGGTCGATCACCGGCGTGGGGTGATCGGGCAGCAGCTGGGGATTGTCAGCCGCGAAGGCCGCCGCCCCCAGCCCCGGCGCCAGCCAGGTGACCAGCACCAGGCTGAGGGTGGCCAGGCCTGCCCCCAGTCGCCGCCCCAACCCACCACACCAGCCCGTCCACCGGCGATCCCGTGCTGTCGCGGCCGGTCCCGCTGCCGGTGCAGCCATCGCCATCGCCATCGCTCGTGCTCCCATCGGTCAGCATTCTCCCTGAGTCACCCTGACGCCGCGTGCTGACATCCCCTCCCGACCCCCCGGCGGTTCCCGAGTGGCTCCACCAGCGGCTGCGGGCGGCGGGCGGGTCGGTGCCGTTCCTCGATTACATGGACTGGGTCCTGCATGACCCCGAGCACGGCGCCTACGGCAGTGGCCGGCTGGCGATCGGGCCCGGGGGGGACTTCGTGACCTCCCCCTCGATGGGGCAGGACTTCGCCCAGCTGCTCGCTCCCCAGGTGGCTGAGTGGTTGGCCCTGCTGCCGGCCGATGCCCCCCTGGCCCTGGTGGAGACAGGTCCGGGGGAGGGCCAGCTGGCCCAGCAGCTGGCCGAGGCGCTCCACGCCGGCTGGCCCGACCTGGCTGGTCGCACCGAACTGGTGCTGGTGGAGCCGAACGCCGGCATGGTCCAGCGGCAGCGGCAGCGGCTCAGCGCCTGCCCGTTGCCGGTGCGCTGGAGCGACTTCGCTGCACTGGCCAGGGCCCCGCTGCAAGCCGTGGTGCTGGCCCATGAGGTGCTCGACGCCCTGGCCATCGAGCGCATCGAGCGCCGCAACGACTCCTGGTGCCGCCAGCGGGTCGTTCTCCGGGGAAACGGACTGGGCCTGGAGGCCGCCGAGCCCCTGGATGGCCCCGTCCTCTGGCAGCTGGAGGCCCTTGGCCTGCTTCCCCTGGATGGCACGCGCCCGGAGGGCTGGAGCACCGAGCTGCATCCCGGCCTGGAGCCCTGGCTCGCCGGCTGCGCTGGAGCGCTGAGCGACGGGTGGTTGTTGGTGATCGATTACGCCCATGAGGCCCGTCGCTACTACGCCCCCCAGCGCTCCGGCGGCACCCTGATGGCCTACCGGCGCCAGCGCGCCAGCGACGACCCGCTGCGGGAGCCAGGTCTGTGGGACCTGACCGCCCATCTCTGTCTGGAAAGCCTGGAGACGGCGGCCCGGGCCGCTGGCTGGCAAGCCCAGGGGGGCTGCCGGCAGGGGGAGGCCCTGTTGGCGCTCGGCCTGGCCCAGCGCCTGCATGCCCTGCAACAGGAGCCGGCGTCTCGCCTGGGGGAGCTGCTGCAGCGGCGGGAGAGCCTGTTGCGGCTGGTGGATCCCGCCGGCCTCGGGGCCTTTCGCTGGCTGGCCTTCCGCCGGGATTCACCGGCGGCGGCACTGACGCCCACACCCCAGCCAACGCCCCTGTTTCTGAGGCCTCCATTGGCCTGATCGGAAGGGTTTGCTTTACATCTCCACATCAGATGCTGAGCACTTCTGCTCAATCATCAAGGAGAAATCGGTGATGGACAGTAGGGTGAATAATCAGTCTGATGGCGTGGTGATGGCGACCGTAACGGACGACGATTTCGGCACGAAAACAACCAATCGCTCGGCTGATGTGATGGCCCATCGCTCACACTCCGCCTCCAGCGGGGCCGATGGCCCCAGCCTCCAGGCCGCGCCCTTGGGCGCGGATCCGGTGGAGACCTACTTCGCCTGCATCACCACCTGCTCCCTCGATGACGGTGACTGCATCACCATCTGCACCGAGCAGCTGCGGCAGAGCCCCTGAGGCCCCTCAGAACCACTCGGAAGCGGCTTCGTCCTGGGAATTGACGTTGGCGTGGGGGGTCGTGCGGCGGAACTCCATGGTGATGCTGCGCTTCTGCTCGCCATCGGCGGCCAGGGCCTCAATCGGGTAGAGCTGCTGGCCATCCCGGAAGGGAACCTGGAGCCGGAAGGTTCCATCCGACGAGAGGGGAATCTCCTCCCCGCCGATGGTCAGGCGGGCGGAAGGATCGGTGGCGCCATACACAATCAATTCCGCATCGGCCACCAGCCAGAAGGAGCGCTGGCGGGCGGCCACGCCGCCGATGCCGGACCCGCTCCGGCCGGAGGCCCAGGGGCCCGCGCCGGAGGCGGAGAAGTCGCCGCTGCCATCCAGGCCGGCGGCGGAATCGATCTCATGGAAGGCCTCCGAACCGCGGCCCAGGCGGCGCCAGGGGCTGGTGGCGCTCTGGTAAAGCCGCTCGTGCAGGTCGTTGATGATTTCCCGGGCCGGAGCCGGCGCCGGGGCCCCGTCGGCGGCGGGGGGCATGGAGAAGGCCACGAAGGGATCGGGGACGCTGACGGCCGGGCTGTCCAGGACGGGCACATGGGCCGTGGCGGAGAAGGCCAGGGAAATCCAGCCGCCGCTGCCGCCTTTGCGGAAGCCGAGCTCCACCCGGTAGTCCCGTCCCGACAGGGGCACGGGCAGGTACCACTCCGTTGCCTGGCTTTCGACCACCACCTCCTGCAGGGTGTGGGGATGGGTGGAGCCCCCATCAAGTCCGGTCACGTCGGCGACCCGCAGGCAGAGCTGGGTGGCCCCTTCGGCCTGGGCCCGGCTCCGGTCGGAGGGGTGAATGGACCAGCGCACCTGGGACCACTGGGGATCACGGGGCAGAAAGGCCACCCAGGACATCCCGGCGCCGCCGTCGCCCGGACCGGCCTCGGCAGCGGGGGGGACGGCCGGGGCCTGGGGCGCTTCACCCGGTGAAGGGTCTTGGACGGGTGATGACGGCGGAGTGGAGCCGTCGTCCTGGCCCCCAAGCCCGATCGTCCTGGCCAGGGCACCGAGTCGTCGCAGGGGCTGGCTCAGAAAGGTGGTGAACCGGCTGGGACGACTGCTCATGGGCCGTGGGGAATAAAAACCTTCCGGTGATGGTCTCCGATCTGGGGGGCTCCCGCCTTCCCTGTCAGCGAAAGACCACGATCGAAACCGGAATCTCCGGGCCTTCCCCGGCATGCACGGGGCTGGTCGGACCTGTGTGTCAGGGAGAGCCGATCGAAGCGGCGACCGCGAGGGCGGTCCTGATCGTGGCGGGATCGACGTCGTCGCGGATCGTGACCGATCCCACCCCGGTGGGCAGCACGAAGCGCACCTTTCCCTGGCGCACCTTCTTGTCCGCTTGAAGGGAGGTCAGCACCGCCTCGGGATCGAGGGCCGGCCAGCCCATGGGCAGCCCGGCGGCCGCCACCAGCCTCCGCTGCCTGTCCTGGTCGGCCTGGCTCCACAGCCCCATCGCCACGGCGATCTCGCCGGCGGCCAGCATGCCGAGGCCCACGGCCTCCCCGTGCAGCCAGGTGCCGTAGCCGCTGAGGTTCTCCACCGCGTGGCCCAGGGTGTGTCCGTAATTGAGGATCGCCCGCAATCCCCCTTCCCGTTCGTCGGCCGCCACCACCCGGGCCTTGGCGGCCGCCGAGCGCTCCAGCAGCCGCTGCAGCCGCTCGGGCCCGATCGCTTCGCGGCTGGCCAGGGCGCCCTGGGGATCGCTGCTGGCGGCCTCCTCCAGGTCGTCGAAGAGCTGGGCATCGCCGATGACCGCGTACTTGATCACTTCCGCCATGCCGGCCCGGAACTCCCGATCGGGGAGGGTGGCCAACACCCGCGGGTCGATCAGCACCAGCTTCGGTTGGTGGAACGCCCCGATCAGGTTCTTCCCCCCCGGGTGGTTCACCCCCGTCTTGCCGCCGATGGCGGCGTCCACCATCGCCAGCAGGGTGGTGGGCACCTGCACCACGGCGATGCCCCGCAGCCAGGTGGCGGCGGCAAATCCAGCCATGTCCCCCACCACACCGCCGCCGAGGGCGACGATCAGGGAGCTCCGCTCGAGGCGGTGGGCGAAGGCGGCATCGTGGATGGCGGCCACGGTGGCTGGGGTCTTGCGCTCCTCTCCGGCCTCCAGCACCAGGGTCCGCACGGCGAAGCCGCTGGACGCGAGGCTGGCATGCGCCTCGGCACCATGGAATCCCTGCACCTCCGGGTTGGTCACCACCAGCACCCGGGTGCCGCTCTGGAAGCCACGCTCGACCAGGAAGGAACCCAGGCGGCCGAGCAGCCCCTCACCGATCAGGATCGGATAGGGATCGGCGGCCAGGGACACCGTGATGGTGCGGTGGTCCTGCAGCACGGACGGAGGTTCAAGGGTGGGGTGAGGCTAGGCCGGTGGGGTCTGGCTCCCCACCACCGCCAGCACCGCATCGCCATAGCTGGCGAGCTTGGCCTTGCCGATGCCGCTGATCCCGGCCAGGTCCGCCAGGGCGGTGGGACGGCGTTCGGCGATGGCCATCAGGGTGCGGTCATGGAAGACCACATAGGGCGGCAGCCCCTGCTGGCGGGCCTGCTCCAGTCGCCAGGCCTTCAGGGCCGCCAGGAGCCCTGGATCGGCATCGTCCCCTGGGGCGGCCGGCCCCCCTCCGGCCCCGCCCGGCAACGGCGCGGCGCGGCGGGCCTTCGCCGGCGGCGGCAGACGGATCTCCAGGCGGCTCTCACCGCGCAGCAGGGGCCGCACCAGCGCGTCATCCCCGAACTGCAGGCCCCCATGGCCGTCGGCGGCGGCCACCAGGTAGCCCCTGGCGGTGAGCTGACGGAACAGGCTGCGCCACTGCCCCCGATCCAGTTCCTTGCCGATCCCGTGCACCCCCAGTTTGTCGTGGCCGAGGCTGCGGATCCGGGCGGTGTCGCCCCCCAGCAGCACGTCGACCAGGTGGGCGGCCCCGAAGCGGCCGCCGGTGCGATACACCGCCGAGAGGGCCTTGCGGGCCGGTTCGGTCACGTCCGCACCCTGGTTCGGCTCCAGGCAGACGTCGCAGTTGCCACAGTCGCTGCCGTCCGCCTCGCCCAGGTAGCTGAGCAGAATTCGCCGGCGACAGCTGGAGGCCTCCGCGAAGCCCATCAGGGCGTCGAGCCGGCCGTGCTCGATCCGCTTCTGGGCCGGATCGGCATCGGACTCCTCGATGAAGCGGCGCAGCGGTGGCACGTCTCCAGAGCCGTGCACCATCCAGGCGATGGCGGGCAGGCCGTCCCGACCCGCCCGACCCGTCTCCTGGTAGTAGGCCTCCAGGCTCTTGGGCAAGTCCACGTGGGCCACGAAGCGCACGTCCGGCTTGTCGATGCCCATGCCGAAGGCGATGGTGGCCACCACGACCACGCCACTGCCAAGGCGGAAGCGCTCCAGGGCGGCGCTGCGGGTCTCAGCCGCCAGGCCGGCGTGATATGGCAGGGCGTCGAAACCCTCGGCCGCCAGCAGCGAGGCGAACTCCTCCACCCGCTTGCGGGAACGGGCATAGACGATGCCGGCGTGGCCCCGCTGGGTGCGGAGGAACTCGAGCAGCTGGCGCTTCGGCTCGATCTTGTCCCGCAGCAGGTAGCGGATGTTGGGCCGATCGAAGCTGGCGAGAAACACCGCCGCCTGCTCCAGGCCCAGGCGCGCCACGATCTCGGTCCGGGTGCGGGGATCGGCGGTGGCGGTGAGGGCGACGCGGGGAACGCTGGCGAACCGCTCGGCCAGCACCGCCAGCTGCAGGTATTCGGGCCGGAAATCGTGGCCCCACTGGGAGACGCAATGGGCCTCGTCGATGGCGAACAGGGCCAGGGGCAGATCGGCGAGCCGATCGATCAGATCACCGTTCAGGAGCCGCTCCGGCGACACGTACAACAGATCGAGCTGGCCGGCCTGGAGCGCGCGCCAGGTGGCCGCCGCCGCCTCGCCACTTTCGGCCGAATGCAGAGCGGCCGCCCGCACGCCCGCCTGGCGCAGGGCGCCCACCTGGTCCTGCATCAGGGCGATCAGGGGCGATACGACCACCGCCATTCCCGGCCGGCAGAGCGCTGGAATCTGATAGCAGAGTGACTTGCCGCCACCGGTGGGCATCAGCACCAGGGCCGACCCCCCCGCACAGACGTGCTCGACGATGGCTTCCTGGGGGCCACGGAAGGCGTCGTAGCCGAAAACCTCCCGCAGCACCTGCTTCGGATTCCCCGTCATCGGGTGCGCGGATCGGGCGGCATCGGTGGCCTCCAGCCTCAACGCCGATTGTGCATCGCCCCACGTCCGGCAGGATGCACCGATGGCCCCATCCACCCCTTCCGCGCCGGCCCCCAGCCGCTCTGCCTGGGCGTTCCTGGCCCCCGCCCTGCTGCTGCTGGCGGTGTCGGTGCTGATTCCGGCGGCCATGGCCCTGCTGATCAGCTTCACCCGCACGGGGCTGGATGTGAGCGAGCCGCTCACCTTCGTGGGCCTGGCCAACTTCCGCCGGCTGGTGGCCGATCCGATGCTGCTGCGGGTGACCGGCACCACCTTCCTCTATCTGGCGGGGGTGGTGCCGCCGATCGTGCTCGGTTCCCTGGCCCTGGCGGTGCTGGTGAACCGCCAGCTGCCCGGCATCCACTGGTTCCGCGGCGCCTTCTACACCCCGGTGCTGGTGTCCCTGGTGGTGGCGGCGATCGCCTTCCGCTGGCTCTACGCCGAAAACGGCCTGGTCAACGGCTGGCTCGGTGCCCTGCTGGGGGATCGCTTCTCCCCCATCGGCTTTCTCACCTCCACGGGCCTGGCCCTGCCCTCGGTGATGCTCGTGACCCTCTGGAAAGGGCTCGGCTACTACATGGTCATCTTCGTGGCCGGACTGCAGGGGATCTCCGCCGATCTCTACGAGGCGGCGGCTCTGGATGGCAGCGAGGGCTGGCGGCGCCATCTGGACATCACCCTGCCCCTGCTGAGGCCCTACATCACCCTGGTGGCGGTGATCTCGGCCATCGGGGCCACCAAGGTGTTCGAAGAGGTGTACCTGATGACCCAGGGGGGGCCGGCCGACAGCACCCGCACGATCGTCTACTACGTGTACGACCAGGCCTTTTCGGAACTGGAGATCAGCTACGCCTGCACGGTGGGTCTGGCCCTGTTCCTGATCGTGCTGCTGCTCAGCCTCCTCCGCTACGCCTTCGCGGCCGAGAATCCCCTCCAGTGAGGGTCGGCCCCGCGTTCAGGTCTGCCATCGACGCCCTGGTGGCAGGCTGGTCCCCGGTTCGAACGACCTCCCAGGGTGCAGACCATCCCTGACCCCGATCCCCAGACGGAACCCGCGGCGATCGATTCCATCGGCATCGTGGGGGGCGGCCAGCTGGCCTGGATGCTGGCCCAGGCCGCCCGCGACCTTGGCATCGCCCTGCACGTGCAGACCCCCGGAACCGACGATCCGGCCACTCGGGAGGCGGCCAGTGTGGTGCTGGCCGCCGTCGATGACGTGGGCGCCACCCGGGATCTGGCCAGCCGTTGCCACGCCATCAGCTTCGAAAACGAGTGGTTTCCCCTGGAGGCCCTGCGGGCACTTGAGGGTCCTGGCCTCCAGTTCCTGCCGTCGCTCGAGGCCCTCCGGCCCCTGGTGAGCAAGGCGGGCCAGCGGCGCCTGCTGGGCGACCTGCACCTGCCGGCGCCGCGCTGGTTCCCCCTCGCCGATGTGCTCCAGCCCGCCTTCCCCCCGACGGACGGCGGGCAGGCCCCGATGCCCCTGGGCCTGCCGCGACCCCTGCCCTCGCCAGCCGCTCCCCGCCTGCCCCAGGGCTTTGCCTTTCCGATGATGGCCAAGGCCAGCCGCGGGGGCTATGACGGCCGGGGAACCGTGCCCGTGGCCGACCTGGCCGCGCTCCAGGAGCTGCTCGCCAGGGTCGACCCCGACGACTGGATCCTGGAGGAGCTGGTGCGCTTCGAGCAGGAGCTGGCCCTGGTGGCCTGCCGCGACCGGCACGGCTCCGTGGCCTGCTATCCCCTGGTGGAGACGCACCAGCACCGCCGTGTCTGCGACTGGGTGCTGTTCCCCGCCCCGGTGGATCACCGGGTCGGGGTGTTTGCCCGCAACGTGGCCGCCTCCCTGCTCACCGCCCTCGATTACGTGGGCGTGCTCTCGATCGAGTTCTTCTACGGGCCCGCCGGTCTGCAGGTCAACGAGCTGGCCCCTCGCACACACAACTCCGGCCACCTGACGATCGAGGCCTGCCGCACCAGCCAGTTCGCCCAGCAGGTGCGCATCGTCGCCGGGCTGCCGATGGGCGCCACCGACGCCGTGGTGCCGGGTGCCCTGATGGTCAACCTGCTCGCTCCTGAGGATGGGGATGCCGACCAGCTGGACCGGCGGCGGGCCCTGGAGGCGCTCCCCGCGGCCCACCTGCACTGGTATGGCAAGCAGGGCGGCGGGGCCGGCCGCAAGCTGGGCCACCTCACCCTGCTGCTCGAGGGACGCACCGATGCCGAGCGGGAGCTGGAGCGGCAGCGCCGGCTCGCGGAGGTGCGGGCGATCTGGCCGTTGCCCTGCCAACCCGATTAGGATTCGCCCGGACTGCTGTGTTGGTGACTGCCTTTCACAGTTTTCTGATCTGACTCCCTTTCGACGCGGGGAGTCTTCAGCGACGGCAACGTATACCGGCCTCACGGCCGGAAACGAAGCCCCGCCCCTGACTCCCCACCTGGTTCATCCAGGTCGAACACTGGGGCAAGACGGCACGGCGGTCCACCCCTTTCCCGTTCCATCAGCCAGCTCCGATCAGGAGGTCCCGGCCATGGGGTCTCGATCAGGAGGTCCCGGTCAGGGGGCCTTGATCTGATCCTCCACCCGCTGGCGCACCTTCGCCAGGTCTGCCTGGCCGTTTCCCGGGGTCGGGCCCATCCGGCAGGCATGCTGGGGGAAGGTCCTATGGCCACCGTGATCAGCGAGCCCCTGAGCTTCCAGCAGTCCTTCGAGCGCCTGCTCGCCCGCGCACCGGGCCCCGTCTTTCCCCGCGCCCGGGCGCTGTATCTGCAGAAGTACCCGCTGGAAGGGGAGAGCCAGGGCGATTTCCGCACCTTTCTGCTGGAGGAGGACATCCAGGAGAGCCCGGCCGGCGCCGTGCGGGTCAGCGCCCTCGCCCTGGCGGTGGTGGCGTGGGGCCAACCCTGCTTCGATGCCGCGGCGGCGGGCGCCTACCTCGAGCGCCGCTGGGGGCTGCGCCCCCAGGATCTGCAGGAGGTGGAGGGGGCGAGCTGGTTCCGTGGAGCCGGCGCCTACGGCCGCTTCCGCACCCAGGCCGTCTACGAGCGGGTCGCCCCCACCAGCCTGCTCAGTTCGTCAGCCGATCCAGGGCCTCCTGCAGCTGATCCCGGCTCAGACGGGTGACCACAAAGACCTCCTGGGCCGTGCTTCCCCTGCGGGCCAGCAGCTTGTGCCCCCCCGTGATCGGGCTCGACACCCGCAGCCGCAACCCGATGCTGCGGCCCTTCACCCGTGAGATCACCGCCGGTGTGATCGTGTCGATGTCCGGAAGCGTGGCCAGGCGGCGCAGCAGGGGAATCAGCCCCTCCACGTAGGTGCTGTGGGTGATGACCAGCCGGGCCATGGGCCGTTCCTCAGCCCTGGCCCAGGGGTGCCATCGTCAGCCCCTCGGCGCTGAGCAGCTGGTGGTACAGCTCCCCCTGCTCGAGGGGCCCGCTCCAGACCACCGCCGACCCCTCCCCATCGATCCGGTGGGCCAGAGCCCAGGCCTGGTCGGGTTGCATGCCGGGCAGGTGGCGGACGAGGGCCTCCACCACATGCTGAAAGGTGTTGACGTCATCGTCGAGGACGATGACGTTCACGTTGGGGTAGCGCCCATGGAGGCGTTGCCCTGCCTGGGCGGGACTTCTCGTTGGAGCGACGACCATGGGGCCTGCAGCGGCTTCCGGTCACCAGCGTAGGTAACATGCGTTCACCCTTGAATCGGGCTCGATGCTGATCACCCTTGGTTGGTCCGCCCTGGCGGCCATCTTCACCTTCTCGATCGCCATGGTGGTGTGGGGCCGCAACGGTGACAACAGCATCGGTTTCTGATCTGGCCTTCCCCACCACCACCGTGCTGGCGGGCCTGGCCTCCGTCCTGCTCCTTTTTGTGAGTGTCGGGGTCATCTACCTGTCCACCGTCGAATGGCGAGACCGGCGCCGCCGTCGCTCCACCGAAGGCCGCCCCCGCTCCTGAGACCTCGGCCGCCCATCACCCACCGAGGCCGAACCCTGTCGGCGTTTGCATGAGCCGTCCGTTCGATCGTCTGCGACGTTCTCTGGCCGCACCGGCCCTGCCCCGGCTTCCGTTGCCGCCACTGCCGGCCACCACGGCCACCTTGGTGCTGCTGCTGCTGCTCCCAGGCCTCGCCCTGTGGCGCTGGCCCAGGCCCAGGGCCCAGGGGCTGGAGCAGCTGCTCGCGGTCAGCAGCCTGCTGCAGAGCTTTGCCCCCACTCCGGGGCGGCCCGTGCCGGCCCTCTGGCGCGAACGGTTCGGGGACACCCCGGCGACCCGGCTCTGGCGGGAGCAACGCCGCACCTGGTGGCAGTTCTGGGGTCCCCATGCCGACGGGGGGGCCTACCTGGCGGTGCAGGACACTCCGGTCGCCGGATCCCAGCGACCGCTGCCCCCCAATGGTCTGCGGGTGGGGAACCTGCTGGTGGTGGCCCCGGATCCCCTCTCCCGGCGGTTGCTGCAGGATCAGCTGCGGCCGGATCAGCGGTCCGGCCGCGGGCTCTACAGCGCCTGTCTGCCGCGGCTGGAGAGCGGTCAGGGGGTGTTCTGGAACGCTTCCGGCCTCGGCGCGCTGGTGGGGCCCCTGGCCCCACTGCTGGAGGCTTACCAGGAGGGATGTCTCTCGCTGTCACTGCAGGCTCCCGAGCTGTTCTGGCGGGGCGAGGCGACCGACCGTGCGGCGACGGCGGGCCCGGCCCAATCCGTCCGTGCGCCTGACGTTCCGGCCTCCTCCCTGCCGCCCCTGCCGCCCGACCTGTTGCTGGAGCTCCAGGGTTCCTCCCTGGAGCAGCTGTTCCGGGGGTTGCTGGCGCGCCAGCTGATCCGGGATCCCCTCGCCGCGCGCTACGGCATCGACACCAAGGGCCTGGCCCTGCTGCGCCGTTCCCCTTTCCGTCTGCGGCTTCTGCCCCAGGCCAGCGGCCCTTTCCAGGCCTCCCTCGAGCTCCAGGTTGCGGTCGGACCCGACCGGCAGGCCTGGCGCCAGCTGCTGCTCGGCCTGGCCCGCTCCCTGCAGGCCCAGGCCCTTCAGCCGGTGCCCGGCGGCCCACCGTCCCAGGCCCAGGCGGCCACCTGGCGGCGGGACGATGGCGTTGTGCTGGGGGGCTGGCGCTGGATCGGGGACAACGGACCCAGTCCCCAGCTGCTGTTGTTCCTCGGCCCCGTGCCGGCCCGCTCTGAGGCGATGGCCACCGCCGGAGATCAGGCGCCCGCGACTGGAGACCTGTGGCTGCGGGTGCGACCCCGGGGCCTGGATGGGCTGGGGCTGCTGCCCGAACCCCTGCCTGAACTGGTGCGCCGCGCTGACCAGCTGTCGATGCAGGCCGCCCCCGGCAACGGGGCGGTCAGCTGGCTGAAGGGACGCCTTCGGGTGAGCCCGTGACCTCCTGCCGTTCGCGTCGACGACGCTCGGCGGCCACGGTTTCCTCCATCAATTCCACGGCCATGGACATCTTCTCGAGGTTGCTGGCGTAGAGGGAGAGGTCCTTGTCGAGCCGGTCCCGCAGCAGGCCGATCGAGGCGCCGATGTCGTGGGCCAGCTGGCGCAGGGCCTGGGGTTCCATGGCGTCGTCGGCAAGGGCCTGCTCCAGCAGGGCCAGCAGCCCGACCGCCATCAGGCGGGAGTAGTGGAAATCCGGCCGCCGGATGCTCGCCAGGGCCGTGGCCACGGGCGCCGGAGCCCCCTCCCCCTGGGCTTCGATCCATTGGCGCACCTCCTGCTGGCTGTGGCGTCCCATGGCGGCCAGGGCCTCGTCGCACTGGCGACGCAACCCGGGGCCGTCGAACCCGGAGGAGGCGCACAGGGCCTCAAACAGGGGGCCCTTCTGGGCTTCGGGGCGGTAGCCGCGTGCGAAGCCATCGAACACCTGCACCAGCCCGACGGCGAAGAGCGGATCACTCTGGAAGCCCTTCTGGCGGCTCAGCAGGTGGAGCTCCACCAGCAACTCGTCGACCATGCGCCGGTAGAGGGGACCGATGACATGGGGGAAGGCGCCATGGAAGGCACGCTTGCTGTCAGCGACGGTGAGAGCAGCGCTCACGCGGTTGGATTCTTCGTTGCTGCGACCATAGCGCTGCAGGCACTCGACCCGATCGGCGGCTGGGTAGGATCGTTTCAATCGCCTGTCTGGAGCCCATGATCCCGATCGTCATCGAGGAGTCGGGTCGCGGTGAAAGAGCCTTCGACATCTATTCCCGTCTGCTGCGGGAGAGGATCATCTTCCTGGGGGAACCGGTCACGGCAGAGTCCGCCAACCGTGTGGTGGCCCAGCTGCTGTTTCTGGAGGCGGAGGATCCTGAAAAGGATATCTTCCTCTACGTCAATTCTCCGGGAGGTTCGGTCTACGACGGCCTCGGTATCTTCGATACCATGCAGCACATCAAGCCGGATGTGCAGACCGTCTGTGTGGGCCTGGCGGCCAGCATGGGCGCCTTTCTGCTCTGCGCCGGTGCCAAGGGCAAGCGCAGCAGCCTCAGCCATTCCCGGATCATGATCCACCAGCCCCTGGGTGGGGCCCGCGGCCAGGCCAGCGACATCCGCATCCAGGCCGATGAAATCCTCTACCTGAAGGACAAGCTCAACCGGGAGCTGGCCAGCCGCACCGGCCGTGACCTCGAGCAGATCCAGATCGACACCGACCGGGATTTCTTCATGTCCCCGGCCGAAGCGATGGCCTACGGCCTCATCGACAAGGTGATCGAGAAGCGGCCCATCCGGCCGGTCTGAGCCGGAATTGTCGCCAAAAAAAGGGCCTGCGTGAGCAGGCCCTTTTCAATGGTGTTCTGAAGTTCGCCCGGCCCGGGCTCAGGAGGCTTCGGCGGGATCGGCCACGGGAGCTTCCTGATGGTCGACGGCCGCCAGATCGGCCGCCGTGAGCAGGGGGGAGAAGCGGTCCTTGTCGGGAATGGTGGCGAACTCGGAGACGATCAGACGGAACTCATCCCCATCCAGGCTCTCCTTCTCGATCAGCAGTTCCACCAGCCGGTCCATGCAGGCGCGATGCTCGGCCACCAGCTTGACGGTGTCGGTGTAGCAGCTCTGGACGATGTGGCGCACGGCCCCATCGATCTTGTGGGCGATGGCGTCGGACACATCGCTGCGGGTCATCAGGTCGCGGCCCAGGAACACCTCCTGATTACCGGCCTCCAGCGACATCGGACCCAGTTCGCTCATGCCGAAGCGGGTGACCATCTGCCGGGCCATGGAGGCCACCTGCTGGATGTCACCGCCGGCGCCGGTGGTGACCTCGGAGTGGCCGAACACCACGTCCTCGGCGGCACGGCCGCCCAGGGCCCCCATGATGCGGGCCCGCAGCTGGGCCCGGCTCACCAGCATCTGCTCTTCGTCGGGGGCGAACCAGGTGAGGCCCTGGGCCTGGCCCCGGGGAATCAGGGTGACCTTCTGAACGGGGTCGTGCTGCTTCACCAGCGTGCCCACCAGGGCATGGCCCACCTCGTGGTAGGCGATCAGACGCTTGCTGCGGCCGTCGGTGAGGGGTTTGCCCTCCATGCCGGCGATGATCCGGTCGACGGCATCGTCGATCTCGGCCAGGCCGGTGGCCTCCTTGCGGCGGCGGGCCGTCAGGATCGCGGCTTCATTGAGCAGGTTGGCCAGGTCGGCACCGGTGAAGCCCGGTGTGCGACGGGCAATCATCTCCAGGGAGACATCATCGGCCAGTTTCTTGTTACGGCTGTGGACCTTCAGGATCGAGAGGCGACCCTTGATGTCCGGGGCATCCACCTGCACCTGGCGATCGAAACGGCCGGGGCGCATCAGGGCCGAATCCAGCACGTCGGGACGGTTCGTGGCCGCGATGATGATGATGCCGCTGTTGCCTTCGAAACCATCCATCTCGGTGAGCAGCTGGTTGAGGGTCTGCTCCCGTTCGTCGTTGCCGCCGCCGATGCCGGCACCGCGCTGGCGGCCGACGGCGTCGATCTCATCGATGAAGATCAGGCAGGGGCTGTTCTCCTTGGCCCGCTTGAACAGATCGCGGACGCGGCTGGCGCCCACACCGACGAACATCTCGACGAATTCCGATCCCGACAGGGAGAAGAAGGGCACGCCGGCCTCACCGGCGATGGCCTTGGCCAGCAGGGTCTTGCCGGTGCCGGGGGGGCCCACCAGCAGCACACCCCGCGGGATCTTGGCCCCCACGGAGGTGAAACGTTCGGGTGTCTTGAGGAAGGTGACCACTTCCTGGAGGTCCTGCTTGGCCTCCTCGACGCCGGCCACGTCGTCAAACTTGACGCCGGTTTCCGCCTCCATGGCGAAGCGTGCCTTGGACTTACCGAATTGCATCGCCTGGCCAGGGCCGCCGGGCATGCCCGAGGAACGCCTGGCCAGGAAAATCAGCGAGCCGATCAGCAGCAGCGGGAAGAGCAGGTTGCCCAGCAGGCCCAGGGCCGGCGGGGTGGACTTGGGAGGGTGGACATCAAAGCTGATGCCCTGGTCCTTCAGCTTGTTGATCAGCTCGGGCGCGACCCCGGGCAGATCCACCCGCAGCCGTTGCACCCGGTTGTCGAGGTCAGGATCCACGGCCTCGATGACCGCGGTGCGCCCGCCGTCATAGATGTCGACCGCCGTGACCCGGCCCGCTTCGACGTAATCAAGGAAGCGGCCGTAGCTCATGCGGGCCACCGCGGCATTGCGCGGCGCGGTGGTGTCACCGGTGGGCCCGGGCGCCAGCCGTCCCCCTGAACTCAGCAACTGCCAGCCCAGGAACAGGGCCACGGCGATCGGCAACAGCCACAGGGCAAGGACACGCCAGCGCTGATTCATGGTTGTGAAGCTTTTGCACAACCTTAAGAGCGGGGGGCCCGCCAGCGGGGCCGATCGGCCGCCCGGTTGGACGGCTTCCGCGGGGGGCTCTGGCCGGGCTCAGCCCGCCTGGAGCCAGGGGTTGGCCTCGATCCCCCCCAGGGCAGGCTCGGCAACGGGGGCCGCTTCCATGACGAGTTCGCGGGCCTCGATCGATTCGAGCAATTCGGGGCCACCGAGACCATGGGTCCAGATCTCCACCTCGCTCCTGGCGGGACACTGGAAGGTCAGGAGTTCAAAAGGAAAGACCACCCGTTCCAGGAAGAACTGGTCCGGCCCGATGCAGCGCAGGATGATCATGCGGTCGGAGCCATTCCGGTAGCCGCAATCCACCTGTTCCGTCCTGGCCAGCTGATCCAACACCGTCTTGCGGCAACGTCCCCACCATCAAGACATCGCGGCTGTGGGGATTCGGTGACGAAGGCGACGGATTGCCAGTCTTAAGGTTTTCTTCTCTTCTCCCTGGCTCCGTGGCTGGCTACCAGCGCGGGCATTGCTGCGTTGGCGCTGCGCTGGTGTTGCTATGGCGCTGCCGTCGTGCAGCAGATCAGAGGCTTCGCAGGGCTGCGATCGGATCGAGACGCGCCGCCCGCCGCGCCGGCACCACACCGAAGAACAGGCCGATGGAGCCGGACAGGCCCACCGTCAGCAGCACCGTGCCGGCTTCGATCGTGGCCGGCAGGGGCGTCAATGCCCCGACCAGGGCCACCGTGCCCAGCCCGAGGGCACTGCCGATGACGCCACCGAGGCTGGCGAGCACCAGGGACTCCACCAGGAACTGCAGCAACACATCGCTGCTGCGGGCGCCGAGGGCCTTGCGCAGGCCGATCTCTTCGGTGCGCTCGCTCACCGACACCAGCATGATGTTCATGATGCCGATGCCTCCCACCAACAGGGAGACCGCACCGATGGCGCCGAGCATCAGGGTGAGGCCGCCGGTGATCGTGCCGACGATGGTGAGGGCATCCTTCTGGGAGCGGACGGCGAAATCGTCCTCCCGCAGGATGCGGTGGCGCTGGCGCAGCAGGTTGGTGATCTGGAAGGCGGCCGCCCCGGTGCTGGCCTCATCCTTGGCCTCCACGCTGATGAAGGTGAGGCTGATGCCGAAGGTGGGATCCCGCCCGCTCAGCTGGCTCACCATGGTGGTGAGGGGGATGTAGGCGTTCTCGTCCTGGTTGGAGCCAAACACCGCCCCCTTCGGCGCCAGGATGCCGATCACCTCGAAGGACTTGTCGCGGATGCGCAGCTGGCGGCCCAGGGCTTCGCCGGTGGGCATGAGCTTCTCCTGCAGGTCTGGGCCGATCACCACCACATTGCGGGCCCCCTGCACGTCGCGCTGGTCGATGAAGCGGCCCCGGGCCACTTCGAAACTGCGCACCGGCAGGAACTCGGGGGTCACCCCTGACACCGAGACCGAGGAGCTGAAGCCGCCGGCCTGGGCCACTTCATTGAGGGTGATCTGGGGGGCGACCCGGCTCACACTCGGCACCTGCTCGGCGATCGCCTTGGCGTCCTCGAGCACCAGGGTGCGGGGCATCTCGATCCCCTGGCGCCGCGTGTCGTTGTTGCCCGGCACCACGAACAGCACGTTGGCTCCCAGGGTGCTGAGCTGGCTCTCAGCCAGGTTCTGGGCGCCCCGGCCGACCCCCACCAGGGTGATCACCGAGGCGTTGCCGATCACGATGCCCAGCATGGTGAGCAGGCTGCGCAGGCGGTTCGAGCGCAGCGTGAGCAACGCCATGGCCACCGTTTCGCTCAGGGGCAGCTTGGAGGCCATGGCGGCGCAGCCGGAGGGGCTTCGGTTCTAGAGGAACGAGGGCACCGCCGAAGGGTGGCTGCTCTGGGGACCACGGTGCACCAGGCCATCCTGGACATCCAGGGTGACCACCTCGCCCATGCGCAGTTCGAGGGTGGCATTGGCCACGCCAACGATCACGGGCACCCCCAGCCGCTCGGCGATCACGGCCGCATGGCTCTGGCGCCCCTCCTCCTCGGCGATCACCCCCCGCGCCTTGCGGATCGCCTCCAGGTAGGCGGCGCTCGTTTCACGCACCACCAGGATCTCACCCGGCTCCAGGCGGGCCGCCTCCTCCGGCGTGCTGGCCAGCCGCACCTTGCCGCTGATGGTGCCGCTGCCGATGCCGACGCCACGGCCCATGACGGCGGAGACGATGCCCACCTTGACGAGGTCGGTGGAGCCGCTCACCCCCTCCAGGGTGCCGGCGGTCTGGACCACAAGATCGCCGGCGCCGAGCAGCCCCTGCTCCTGGGCGGCGGCCATGGCGACGCTGAAGGTGCGGCTGCTGCTCGGCTCATCGTGGATCAACAGCGGGTTGACCCCCCACACCAGCTGCAGTTGGCGGGCCACCGTGACATCGGAGGTGATCGCCAGGATCGGGGTGCTGGGGCGGAACTTGCTGACGCTGCGCGCCGTCGAGCCCGTCTTGGTGAGGGGCAGGATCGCGGCGGCATTGAGCTGGCGGGCAATGCTGCTCACCGCCTGGCAGATGGCGTTGGGGATGGTGGTGGCCATGTGGCTGTCCAGCACCCGCTGGGGATAATCGCGCTCGATGCGACGGGCGATCTGATCCATGGTCGCCACCGCCTCCACCGGGTAGTCGCCCACGGCGGTCTCGTTGGAGAGCATCACCGCATCGGTGCCGTCGAGGATGGCATTGGCCACATCGCTCACCTCGGCCCGGGTGGGCCGGGGGCAGGAGGCCATCGAATCCAGCATCTGGGTGGCCGTGATGATCGGGATGCCGAGGCTGTTGGCCTTGCGGATCAGCTCCTTCTGCAGCAGGGGCACCTCCTCGGCGGGCATCTCCACCCCGAGGTCACCCCGGGCCACCATCACCCCGTCACAGAGGGGAAGGATGGCGTCGATGGCGTCGATGGCCTCGAACTTCTCGATCTTCGCCACCACCGGGGTGTTGTGGCCCTGGCTGCGGATCAGTTCGCGGATCTCCAGCATGTCGGACGGATTGCGCACGAAGCTGAGGGCCACCCAGTCGACGCCCTGCTGCAGTCCGAAGGCCAGGTCGCGGCGGTCCTTGGGGGTGAGGGCGCGGATCGACAGCTGCACATCCGGGAAGTTGACCCCCTTGTTGTTGGAGAGCACCCCGCCGACGGTGACCCGGCACTTCAGGGTCTGGCCGGGGCCGTCCACCTCCACCACCACCATCTCGACGCGGCCGTCGTCCAGCAGGATGCGGCTGCCGTTGGTCACCTCGTCCGCCAGCCGGTCGTAGGTGACGGTGGCGATGGTGTTGTCGCAGTTGACGGCGCGGGAGGTGAGGGAGAAAGGATCCCCCTTGGCCAGGGTGATCGGACCGGCCTGGAAGCGGCCCAGGCGGATCTTGGGACCCTGCAGATCCTGCAGGATGCCGATATGGACGCCCAGTTCATGGGCCACCTGGCGGATGGTGGCGATCCGGTCGGCATGGTCGCTGTGGTCGCCGTGGGAAAAGTTGAGGCGGAAGGTGGTGGCGCCGGCGGCGATCAGCTGCCGCAGCACCTCGGGTGACTCGGTGGCCGGACCGATCGTGGCCACGATCTTTGTGCGGCGCATGAGATCGTGAGGGGCCATTGGACGACCTTGTACAAGGGCGGAAACTACCATCCGGACTTGCCCGGAGCGCGCTTGAAATGGACTTTCAGGACTACCAGCAACGCTCCCGTGAGACGGCGCGCTACCCCGATGTGGGGGCCAACATCCTCTACCCGACCCTGGGGCTGTGCGGTGAGGCGGGCGAGGTGGCCGACAAGGTGAAGAAGGTGCTGCGTGATCGGGGCGGCGTGTTCGGCCCGGAGGTCCGCGACGACCTGCGGCTGGAGCTCGGAGACGTGCTCTGGTACGTGGCCCAGCTGGCCACGGAGCTGGGGCTCGACCTTGACGATGTGGCCGGCGCCAACCTGGCCAAGCTGGCCAGCCGCGCAGACCGTAACGTGATCGGAGGCAGCGGCGACCGGCGGTGACTCAGGCAAGGACCGTCGTTCCAGCGTTCAGACATCGGGCCCGGTTCGGACCCGCCAGCTGGGCTGTGCCCTTCGCCCAGCTGCTGCTGCGGCTGTCGCTCGTGGTGCTCGTTCTGATCGCCGTTCCCGCCCTGGCGGGCGCCACCGACCTGACGGTGTCGGAGGTGGTGCTGGAGCCCTGCCCCGCCGATGACCTGGGCACCCAGCCGACCCTCGCCCGCCCCAGCGGTGCCACCTGCTGGGCCCTGCGCGGCGTGGTTGTGAATCCGGGATCGAAGCCGGTGGTCGACACCGACGTGTTCGGCCTGATCCTGGATGCCAGTGGCGAACCGGTGCTGCCGAACCGCACCCGGGTGGGATCGATCGGTGATGTGCCCCCCGGGCGCTCCAGCTTCGCCCTGCGGCTGGCGGTGCCGGCCGGCACCCCCGGACCCCTCGGCACCCGCAGCGTCAAGGCCCGGGGCTTCAGTGCCCCGGTGCGCACCCGAGCCGGCATTGACGACGAGCTCCTGCCCCTGGAGGAGGCGCTGGCGGCGTCCCCGGCCACCGATCCTCAGTAGGGCAGGCCGCCGGAGAGGGTGGCGATCGAAGCCCCCAGCAGGCTCTGGGCCAGTTGCAGGGCGATGAAGGCCACCAGCGCCGACAGGTCGATGCCGCCCAGGGGGGGGATCAGGCCGCGGAAGGCGTTGAGGTAGGGGTCGGTGATGGCGCTGACGCTGGAGAGCAACGGATTGCTCCAGTCGAGATTGGGGAACCAGCTCAGCAGCACCCGGACCAGCAGCACCAGGAGGTAGATGCTGAGGGTCTGGGCCAGCACCTGGAGCAGGAAGACGAGGATGTTCATGGAAAGGGTCGAGGGGTGGGGCTGCAACCGCCAGCCAACTCTATGGATCCGGTTCCCCATCGGACGCCGACGGCGTCTCGACCGCCTCGGCGGCCTCCAGGCGTGACCCCAGGGCCGCCAGATCGTCGGCCTTGAGGGAGAAGGTGCGGTGGAACTTCTCGCTCAGGCTGAGCCAGTAGGAGCGGCCGTCGCTCTGGCGGCGACGTTCGATGAAGTCCTGGGCCAGCAGCTCCTTGATGTGCTCGTAGGCCCCCGAACCCCGCAGCTCCACCAGCTCCGACTGCAGCAGCCGCTTCTTCAGGGCGATCGTGGCCAGGGTGCGCAGGGCGGCGATCGACAGGTCCACGGGCAGCAGGTTCTGCACCAGGTCCCCCAGGCCCGCCCGCAGCTGCAGCGCGTAGCGCTGGCCCTCCTGGTGGATCTCCAGGGCGGTGTCCCGATGGGCGTAGTCGGCCATCAGGGTGATCAGGGCCAGTTCGGTTTCGTCCCGTTCGATGCCGGCGATGGCGGCCAGTTCCCCCAGTTCAAGCGGCCGGCCCTTGAGGTACAGGATCGCCTCCAGCCGCGCCGGCAGGGACAGTCCACTGGCGGGTTCGGGTTCAGCCATGGGGGGGGTCGGAACGGCGAGGGGGCAGGGAGTGTCCCACCTCCCCCAGGAAGAGCCGGTAGGCCGGGTTGTCAGTCTCCTCCCAGTGCTGGTAAGGGAGATCGGCGAGGAACGCCTGCCAGGCCTCCAGCTCGGTCGGCGGCACCTGCACCCCCACCACGATGCGCCCCACGTCGGCGCCGTGGTTGCGGTAGTGAAAGATGCTGATGTTCCAGTTGGGATGCAGGGCGTTCACGAAGGCCATCAGGGCCCCTGGCCGCTCCGGGAAGACGAAGCGATACAGCCGCTCCTCCCCATGGTTCAGCGCCGCCCCGGCGCTGGCCGGCAGCCGTCCCCCCACCATGTGGCAGAGATGGAGCTTGGCCAGCTCGTCGCCGCTCAGATCGAGGCAGGGAAAACCCTGGGACTCGAGGGCGTCCATCAGCTGGCGGGTGTCCTGGTGTCCGCTGATCTGCACCCCCACGAAGATGTGGGCCAGCTGGGGGTCGGCCAGGCGGTAGCTGAACTCGGTGAGGCTGCGCTGGCCGAGGACGGCGCAGAACCGGGCCAGGCTGCCGGGCTTCTCCGGGATCTCCACCGCCAGCAGGGCTTCGCGCTCCTCGCCCAGCTCGGCCCGCTCCGCCACGAAGGCCAGACGGTCGAAGTTCATGTTGGCGCCGCAGGCCACCGCCACCAGGGTCTGGCCCCGCAGCTGGCGCTGGGCCACGTCCTTCTTCATCCCCGCCACCGAGAGGGCGCCCGCCGGCTCCAGGATCGAGCGGGTGTCCTCGAAGACGTCCTTGATGGCGGCGCAGATCTCATCGGTGTCCACCGTGACCATGCGATCGACGCAGCGCTGGGCCAGGGCGAAGGTGTGCTCGCCCACCTGGCGCACGGCCACGCCGTCGGCGAACAGGCCCACCTGATCGAGCCGCACCCGCTCCCCCGCCGCCAGGGAACGGGTCATGGCATCGGCATCGCTGGGCTCCACACCCACCACCGCCACCTGGGGCCAGAGGCTCTTGACGTAAGCGCCGATGCCGGCGATCAGGCCGCCACCGCCCACCGCCACGTAGATGGCATCCGGGGGATCGGAGCACTGGCGCAGGATCTCCAGCCCGATCGTGCCCTGGCCGGCGATCACATCCGGGTCGTCGAAGGGATGGATGAAGGTGAGACCCCGCTGCCGCTGCAGGCGGTGGGCCTCCTCGCAGGCCTCGTCGTAGGTGTCCCCATGGAGCACCACCTCGGCCCCCCGGGCCGCCACCGAGCGCACCTTCATCTCCGGTGTGGTGACGGGCATCACGATCACGGCGGTGCAGCCGAGGCGCTGGGCGGCCAGGGCCACCCCCTGGGCGTGGTTGCCGGCGCTGGCGGCGATCACGCCCCGGTCGAGCTCCGAGCGCTCCAGGCCCGCCATCTTGTTGTAGGCGCCGCGCAGCTTGAAGCTGAACACGGGCTGCAGATCCTCCCGTTTGAGCAGCACCTGGTTGTGCAGCCGGCGGGAGAGGTTGGGGGCGGCATCGAGGGGGGATTCGATCGCCACGTCGTACACCCGGGCCCGCAGGATCCGCTGCAGGTAGGCGGTTGCCTCGGGAAAGGCGTCGTCAGGGGCGGCCAAGCTCATGGCCCCAGTGTCGCAACCCGACCCTGGAACGGTGGCGATCGCCGCCGTGGGTCGGGGTGAACGCCGTAGATTGGCCGTCTGGAAGCAAGGAAGGGCATGCATCTGAGCGAGCTGAGCCATCCGAATCAGCTGCACGGCCTGAGCACCGCAGAACTCGAGGCCATGGCTCGCCAGATCCGCGAGAAGCATCTGGAGGTGGTGGCCACCAGTGGCGGTCACCTGGGTCCGGGTCTGGGGGTCGTGGAACTCACCCTCGCCCTCTACCAGACCCTCGACCTGGACCACGACCGGGTGGTCTGGGACGTGGGTCACCAGGCCTATCCCCACAAGCTGGTCACGGGCCGCTACAAGGATTTCCACACCCTGCGCCAGAAGGGCGGTGTGGCGGGCTATCTAAAGCGGAGCGAGAGCCGCTTCGACCATTTCGGCGCCGGCCACGCCTCCACCAGTATCTCGGCGGCCCTGGGCATGGCCCTGGCCCGCGACCGCCGCGGTGAGGATTTCAAGTGCGTCGCCGTAATCGGTGACGGGGCGCTCACCGGTGGCATGGCCCTGGAGGCCATCAACCATGCGGGCCACCTGCCGCGCACCAAGCTGCTGGTGGTGCTGAACGACAACGACATGTCGATCTCACCGCCCGTGGGGGCCCTCTCCACCCACCTGAATCGCATGCGGCTCAGCAAGCCCGTGCAGTTCCTCTCCGGCAGCGCCGAGGAGGCGGTCAAGCATCTGCCCTTCCTGCACGGGGAGCTGCCCACCGAGCTCAAGACGCTCAAGGAGAGCATGAAGCGGCTGGCGGTTCCCAAGGTGGGGGCCGTGTTCGAGGAGCTGGGCTTCACCTATGTGGGCCCGATCGACGGCCACGACATCCCCGAGATGGTGCGCACCTTCCAGGCGGCCCACCGCTGCGAGGGCCCGGTGCTGGTGCACGTGGCCACCACCAAGGGCAAGGGCTATCCCTACGCCGAAGCCGACCAGGTGGGTTACCACGCCCAGTCGGCCTTCGACCTGGCCACCGGCAAGGCCTATCCCTCCAGCAAGCCCAAGCCGCCCAGCTGGAGCAAGGTCTTCGGCCAGACCCTGGTCAAGATCTGCGAACAGGATCCCCGGGTGGTGGGCATCACCGCCGCCATGGCCACCGGCACCGGCCTGGATCTGCTGGAGAAGGCCCTGCCCCAGCAGTACTTCGATGTGGGCATCGCCGAGCAGCACGCCGTCACGATGGCGGCGGGCATGGCCTGCGAGGGCCTGCGGCCGGTGGTGGCCATCTACAGCACCTTCCTGCAGCGGGCCTACGACCAGCTCATCCACGATGTGGGCATCCAGAAGCTGCCCGTCACCTTCGTGCTCGACCGGGCTGGCATCGTCGGCGCCGACGGCCCCACCCACCAGGGCCAGTACGACATCAGCTACCTGCGGGCCGTGCCGAACTTCACGGTGATGGCCCCGAAGGACGAGGCCGAACTGCAACGCATGCTTGTCACCTCGATCGCCCATGACGGCCCCTGCGCCATCCGCATCCCCCGCGGGGAAGGGGAAGGGGTGCCCCTGATGGACGAGGGCTGGCAGCCCCTGGAGATCGGCCGCGGTGAGCTGCTCACCGACGGTGACGACGTGCTGATCGTGGCCTACGGCGCCATGGTGGCTCCGGCCATGGCCACCGCCGGCCTGCTCCAGGAGAAGGGGCTGCGGGCGGCCGTGGTGAATGCCCGGTTCCTCCGCCCCCTGGATGAGGCCCTGATCCTGCCGCTGGCCCGGCGGATCGGCCGGGTCGTGACGATGGAGGAAGGAGCCCTGAGCGGTGGGTTCGGAGCGGCGGTGGTGGAAACCCTCAACGACCATGAGCTGGCCGTCCCGGTGCTGCGCATCGGCATCCCGGATGTCCTGGTCGACCATGCCAGCCCGGACCAGAGCAAGGAGAGCCTGGGGCTCACCCCCTCCCAGATGGCCGACCGCATCCACGAGCGTTTCGGTCCGGTCTTCCGCGCCTCCGTTCCCACCGCCCTTGCCGTCTGAGTCGTCCCTCTGCTGCCAGGTGCTGGTGGTGGGGGCCGGTCCGGCCGGCGGGGACCTGGCCCGCCGTCTCGCCCTTGAGGGGGTGGACGTTGTCCTGGTGGATCGCCTCGGCGACCTGACCCGTTCCGCCTTCAGCAGCGCCGCCCTGCCGATCGAGACGATGGCCAGCCTGGGGCTGCCGGCGGAGGTGGTGGGCAGCCGCTGGCGCCAATGGCAGCTGATCGGGCCCGGCAGCGCCACCCGCACCTGGGCCTCGCCCCAGCCCCTCGGTGTGGTGCTGGATTTCGGCGCCCTGCGCCAGTGGCAGGCCGACCAGTGCCGCCGCTGGGGCGGGCGGGTGGAGCTGGGGCTCCAGGCCTGCTCCAGCCACCAGGAGGGTGAGCGGATGGTCACTGTGCTGCGCCGCTCCGATGGCACCACACTGCGCCTCAGCAGCGACTGGACGGTGGATGCCAGCGGCCAGGCGCGGGCCCTGCTGGGGGACCCACCGCCGGCCCAGCGTCCGCGCGATGGGTTGGTGCGGGCCGCAGGCCTGGAATGGCTGCTGCAGGTGTCCCCCGCCTGCTGGGAGCGCTGGGCCGACCGGCTGAGCTTCTGCCTCGGCAGCGACTGGGTGCCCCAGGGCTACGGCTGGATCTTCCCGATGCAGCCGGGGGTGCTCAAGCTCGGGGTGTGCCGGCTGGTGGATCCCCAGCGCCGGCAGCCACCCCTGGGGGGTCTGATCCATGACCTGGGCCGCCGATTGCTGGCCGGCGGGGAGGGGGGCAACGCCTGTGGTGAGCCCCTGGCGGTGCTCGACCGCCATGGCGGACTGGTCCGCAGCACGATCCGCCGCCGGGAAGCCCATCAGCGGGGCCGGCTGGTGGGTCTCGGCGATGCGGTCAGCACCGCCAACCTCCTGGGTGGGGAAGGGATCCGCCACGCCCTCACCAGCAGTGCGGTGCTGGCTCCCCTGCTGCAGCAGGCCCTCTCAGCCCCAGGGCGTTCCTCCTCGGGGCAGCCGGCTGAGCGAGCCCTTCGGGACTACGCGCCGCAACTCCGGCGCGCCCTGGGCTGGCGCTGGTCCCTCAGCGGCCGGTTGGCACGCCACACCTGGCTCGGCCTGCACGGACCCGGCGCGGATGGCCGTCTCGACCAGGTGCTGCGGGGACTGGAAAATCGCAGGGCGGAGGATCTCTCCGCCCTGCTGTTCGGCTATCGGTTCGAGCGGTACGGCCTCAGGGCGATGCCGTACCTGCTCGGCTGGCGCTGAGGCCTCAGAGAACACCCCGGGAAGCCAGACCCAGGATGGCGCCCATGCCAAGGACGTGGCCCAGGCTGGTGGTGCCGAGCATGGCGCCGTGGCTGAAGCCGCCGAAGAAGGAGTTGTTGGGCAGCTGCAGGCCCACGTTCTGCTGCTGGATGGTGGCCTTGCCGATGGCGATGGCGATGACGTTGCACACGATCATGACCAGGGCCACCTTGGGGGACCAGCTGATCGACGCGGGAGCCATGGCCAGGAGGGGAGCGATCATGATGCACTTGCTGACGCCCCATCTTCCGGGTCAGGGCGAGCTGTGCCCCGCCCCCTTAAGACTTGTTCACCTGGGCCCGTCGGTGGATGGCCGTTCCCCGGGCGGCGGGGGAGGAAGCGCGGCGGGATCGGCCTCGATTGCCTCCGCTTGCGGCGTCCGGAATCCCAGCAGCACCACCAGGTTGCTGAGGGTCAGGAACGCTTCGGCGCCACCGTGCAGGGGATCCACGTCCGCCAGCTGACGGCCGTAGGCGAGCTGGGCCACCACCGCGGCAACGATGGTGACGGCGACGAACAGCAAGGTCAGCTGGAAGCCCCGTAACGCCAGGCGCGGAAAGGCCCGAACCTTCCGCGCCCACCAAAGAAAGGCCAGGTAGGGCAGCAGGGAGAGCACGAAGAACGGCGCCGGATCCACGCCGCCGAGGCGCTGAAACCATTCCGCCAGGGGCAGGCTCATGGGGGGGCGTCCGGCGTCGCCAGCCGCTGCAGACGCAGCAGGTTCCAGGCGGCCAGGCCCAGGGCCCCGTTCCCCAGGGCGGTGAGGCCGGCCTGAAGGACCACCAGTCCTTTGAGGGCCTCGCTGTTGTCGAACAGATGCCAGGTGCAGGCGGCCATGGCGCTCACCAGGGCCGGCACCATCGCCAGGGCCAGCCAGCGCCAGCCCCCTTCCCGCCGCCGCCGCCCATAGGCCTGCACGGCCAGGATCGCCAGCATCCACTCCAGCACCGATGTGATGTGGATCCACCAGGTGGGCAGCGACAGCGCGTGCATGGGGGAATCCCGGTGCGATCCGTAATGTACGGAGCCGGAACCACCGCTGCGTCGGATGCGTGCTCTGATCTGCGGGTATTACGGCGAGCACAACCTCGGCGATGACGCCCTGCTGCAGGTGCTGCTGGACCAGTTGCCCGCCGGTTGCCTGCCCCTGGTCACGGCCCACGACCAGGCCCTGGTGCGGGAGCGTTTCGGGGTGGAGACCACCGACCGCCGCCGGCTGAAGGGGGTCCTGGCCGCCCTGGGCCGCTGTGATGCCCTGGTGCTGGGCGGCGGCAGCCTGCTCCAGGACGCCACCAGTTTCCAGAGCCTGCTTTATTACGGCGCCCTGATGCTGGCGGCCCGGACCCGGGGTCTGCCCGTGATCCTCTGGGGTCAGGGACTGGGTCCCCTGCGCCGGCGCCGCAGCCGGGCCCTGGTGCGGGGGTTGCTGCCCCTGGCCACGGCGATCAGCTGGCGGGATGCCGCGTCCGCCGCCCAGGCGAGGGCCTGGGGCGTGGCCGCGTTGGTGGGCAGTGATCCGGTCTGGGCCCTGCCGGCCCAGGCCTGGAGCGGCCATGGTGGCCCGATCGTGCTCTGCTTCCGGCCCGTGCACCAGCTCAGCGGTGCGGCCTGGACCCCTTACCTGCAGGCCATCGAGGGCCTGGCGGAGGCGGCCGACCGGGAGGTGCTCTGGCTGCCCTTCCACCAGGACCAGGACCGGGGGCTGCTGGAAGGGCTCACCCGGCAGGGTCTGGTGGGCCCGGCCCTGGCCAGCCGCAGCCGGGAGCTGGCGGTGCGAACCCCCGAAGATGCCATGGACGCCTTTCGCCAGGCGGGCCTGGTGCTGGCCATGCGTCTGCACGGCCTGATCCTGGCGGCGCTGGCCGGCAGCCCCTGCGCCGCCCTCAGCTACGACCCCAAGGTGGCCGCCGCGGCGGCGGGGATCGGTTGTCCCTGCCTCGACCTGGCCCTAACCCCCACCGGCCCGCTCCAGGCCCCCTGGGCCGCCGTGCTCGACACACCGCCGTCGTCCGCCGGCATCGCTGCCCTGCAGCGGGACAGCCAGGTGCATCGGGGGGTGCTGTCCGCCCTGCAGGCCTGAGGCCCGCTCGTCACACGCCGCATCAGTCGCTCCGGAGCCGATGCAGCTCGGCCTGGTCGATGCGGCGGCCCTCGCTGTCCCAGGCGTCGATGCGAAGCGTGTCGGGGGTGGCGCTCAGCTCGGCGAAGCCATAGGTGCTCAGGGCGCGGGCGGTGTTGCCGTTGGGCAGCACCGCCCGCAGCTGGGCGCCGCCGTTGCCCACCGTGAGGTAGGTGGTGCCATCGATCGGGCGGGTGCGCTCGTAGTGGTGGTCATGGCCGTTGATGTAGAGCTGCACCCCGTAACGGCGGAACAGGGGAGAGAGCCGGGCGATGGCGGCCGGGTCGTCCCCGTAGAGACCGGCCGAGCGGATCGGGTGGTGCCCCACCACCACCTTCCAGGGGGCTGTGCTGGCGGCCAGGGCCTGCTGCAGCCAGGGGCGCTGATGCTGCCAGGGGGCGTTGACGTTGGTGTCCAGCAGGAAGAACTGCACCGGTCCGCGCCGCAGGGTGTACCAGCGGCCCTTCATGCCGAAGGGCGCGTAGGCGATCTGCCGCACGCCATTGGCGGTGCGGATGTCGTGGTTGCCGAGAACGGCATGGAAGGGCACCCCGCTCTGCAGCAGGGCGCCGTACGGCCGGCGAAAGGTGCTCTCCACCAGGGCCAGGTCGCCGGAGGGATAGATGTTGTCGCCGGCCATCAGCACCAGGTCGACCGGCGCGCGCCGATGGGCCTCGCCCATGCGCTGACCCACGGCCCGCTGGTGGGCATTGCCGCTGCCGCTGTCGCCGGTGGCCAGAAAGCGAAGGCGCTCCTGTGAAGGGTTGCCATGGCCAGGGGAGGGCAGCAGGGGCAGCCAGAGGGCCAGGGCGCAGAGCAAACCCAGGCCCTGCCGACACCGGATCACAGGGCGTTCTCCCCCTGAAGCCGGGACAGTTCCGCCAGGACCTCCTGGCTGTGGCCGGAGGGGCGCACCGCCACCCAGCTGGCCCGCAGCACGCCCTGGGGGTCGATCAGAAAGGTGTGGCGCGCTGAAAAGGGGGCCAGCCAGGAGCCATAGCGAAGGCTGACCGCCCCGCCGGGATCGGAGAGCAGCGGGTAGGCCAGTCCCTCGCTGCCGCAGAACGAGAGGTGGGCCTCGGCATCATCGGCACTGACACCCACCACCTCGGCGTTCTGGGCGTGGAAGTTGGCCAGGTCGCGCTGGAAGCCGCGGGCCTCGATGGTGCAGCCGCTGGTGAAATCCTTGGGATAGAAGTAAAGGATCAGCCAGCGGCCGCGGAAATCAGCCGAGGCGAGGCGGGTCTCGCCCACCGTTCCATCCGCCCCCGGAGCGACACCGCCCAGCTCAAAGGGGGGGGAGGGCTGGCCAATGGCCGGCAGGGTTCCGCCCATGGCGACGGCCCGTTCCGGACGGATCAGAAGCCCGATGGCGGCCAGAAGAACTCCGCCAAGAAAGGCACGACGCTCCACGCGGTTGGATTCATGGAGCGTGGACCCTAGCGATGCAGGCGGCTCAGATCTTGGACAGGTTGACGCCCAGCTCCTTGGCGTAGGCACCGAGGCCTTTCTTCTGGATGGTTTTCAGGGCCTTGGTGGATACCCGCAGCTTGATGAATCGCTTGCCTTCGGCCCACCACAGCCGTCGCTCCTGCAGATTCACCTGCTGCAGCTTCTTGGTGCGCACGTGGGAATGGCTGACGGCCATGCCGTTGTTGGCGCGCTTGCCGGTGAGCTGACAGACCCGGGACATGACGATGTGACGACGGTGAACAATGCAGGCCTGAGCCAGCCTGAGAGTTTATCAAAGTGCTCTTGGAGGGAGTGGCGGGCGGATCAGGCCGGGAGCCTGGCGCCGCTGGCGGGATCGAACCAGAGCTCGTGCTGCCGCTGCCAGCTCAGGCGCGGCTCCGGGGGCATCGGCGCCTCCGGAGCCGCGAGCACCCGCAGGGTGCCCCACGAGCTGTCGCACCAGAGGAGCTGCTGGTGGCCCCACCACTCCCGGCGCAGCAGCCGGACCGCCACCGCACCGTCGTCGCCGAGGCGCAGGTGCTCGGGCCGCAGGCCGAGCTGCCGCGTGGGCTCGACCGCCAGCAGGTTGATCGCCGGCCGACCCAGGAAGGAGGCGACGAACCGGTTGGCGGGGTTGGTGTAGAGCTCCGTGGGACTGCCCACCTGCTGCAGCCGCCCGGCGTCGAGCAGGGCGAGGCGGTCGGCCATGCCCACGGCCTCCTGCTGGTCATGGGTCACGTAGATCACCGGTTGCTCGCGGCCGCACAGCAGCCGCCGCAGTTCCGGCCGCAGCTCCTCCCGCAGCTGGGCATCCAGGTTGCTCATCGGCTCATCGAGCAGCACGATCCGGGGTTGGCGCAGCAACGCCCGGGCCAGGGCCACCCGCTGGCGCTGGCCGCCGGAGAGCTGGGCGGGCCGGCGCTGGCGCAGCTCACCCAGCTGGAGCAGCTCGAGGGTGGCGTCGATGCGCCGCTGGCGCTCCCGGGGGGGGATGCCACGCACCTTCAGGCCCAGGTCCAGGTTGCCCTCCACGCTCAGGTGGGGGTAGAGGGCGTAACTCTGGAACACCATCGCCACCTGCCGTTCGGCGGGCCCCCGGTCGGTGAGGTCCACACCGTCCTGGAGCACCTGTCCCCCACTGGCCGGATCCAGCCCCGCCACCAGGCGCAGGGTGGTGGATTTGCCGCAGCCGCTCGGTCCCAGCAGGGCGACGCACTCGCCGGGGGCGACCTGCAGATCGAGCCGATCCAGCAGGCGCCGACCCCCCACCTCCCGGCACAGTTGCCGCAGTTCCAGACCGTTGCCGACGCCGGGGCTCATCCCTTCACCGCCCCGCGGGTGAGCCCCGACACGATCGACCGCTGGGCCAGCAGCACCAGCAGCAGCAGGGGCAGGCTGCCCAGAACGGTGGCGGCGGCGAACGCGCCGTAGGGAACGGTGAACACCGAGCCGCCACCGATGCGGGCGATGGCAATCGGCAGGGTGAGCAGATCGCTGCGGCTGATCCAGGTGAGGGCGATGGCGTACTCGTTCCAGCTGGCCAGGAACACCAGGATGGCCGTGCTGGCCAGGGCCGGACCCAGCAGGGGCAGCAGCACGTGGCGCAGCCGCTGAGCCAGGTCGAGACCCTCCAACCGCGCCGCGTCCTCCAGTTCGGCGGGGAGGTCGGCGAAGGCGGCCCGCAGCAGCAGCACGGCCAGGGGCAGGGACAGGGCGGCGTAGGGCAGGCTGAGGGCGATCAGGTTGTTGGCCAGGCCGAAGCTTCGGGCGATCTCCAGCAGGGCCAGGAACAGCAGCACGGTGGGGAACATGGCCGCCGCCACCAGGGCCAGCCCCACCCCCCAGCGAATAGGGCCGCTCAGCTTCTGCAGGCCATAGGCGCAGGGCACCGCCAGCACCAGCGTCAGCACGGTGGTGGCCAGACCCACCAGGGTGCTGTTGAACAGGTACTGCCAGAAGGGGGGGTGGCCGGAGAGCACCAGCTGGTAGTTGGCCAGCGTCCAGGGGTTGCCTTCCGGCAGGGGCGCCACCAGGGCCTCCGGCCTCAGCAGGGAGGTGCGCAGCTGCCAGAGCAGGGGCCCCAGGCTCCAGAGCAGCACGAGCAGCCTCATGCCGCCCGCTCCGTGGTGCGCCCCGGCCCATGGCGTCGCAGCAGCAGCCAGCCGCCCCCCAGGGTCACCAGTAGCAGCAGGAAGGTGGCGAGCATGACGGTGCTGGCGTAGCCGAAGTCGAGGAAGCGCATGGCGTTGAGGTAGACATAGAGGGCCAGGCTCTCGGTGCTGCCGGCGGGTCCCCCGCCCGTGAGCACCTGGATCAGGTCGAACACTCCCAGGGCCTGGGCGAGCCGGAACAGCAGCGCCAGGCTGAGGTAGGGCACCAGCAGGGGCAGGGTGAGGCGCCGCAGGATCTGCAGGCGGCTGGCCCCCTCCAGGCGCAGGGCTTCCTCCAGATCGAGCGGAATGGTCTGCAGTCCCGCCAGCAGCAGCAGGGCCACGAACGGCATCGTCTTCCAGACATCCGCCAGCACGACGAAGAACCAGGTGGTGGCCGGGGTGGAGAGGAATCCGTAGCTGCTGCCGCCAAGGGAGCGGATGGCGCCGTTGACCGGGCCATGGGGATCGTTGAAGATCCAGCGCCACCCCAGGGCCATCACCGTGGTGGGCAGGGCCCAGGGCAACAGGGTCAGGGCCCGCAGGGGCCCCCGACCCCGCAGGGGGCGATGCAGCAGCAGGGCCAGGGCCAGGCCCCCCACCAGTTCCAGGGCCACCGAACAGAGGGCGAACCGCAGGGTCTGGCCCGCATCCGTCCAGAAGCGGGCGTCATCGAGCAGCCGCCCCCAGTTGGCGCCGCCATTCGGAACCGGCACCAGCCCGGTGAGCACCGAACTGGCGTGCAGGCTCAGCCAGCCATAGCGGAGCAGGGGGTAGAGGAACACTGCCGCCAGCAGCAGCAGGGCCGGCAGCATCAACAGCAGGGAGACAGTTCGGGTTCTCATCGGCCTGCCGGGGCGCCGCCGGGGGGGCCGGCCAGCGAACGCAGCACCTGCAGGCTCTGGCGCTGGGCGGTGGCCATGGTCTGCTCGGGTCCCCCCTGGCCGGTGAGCATGCCGTTCACCTGCCGGGCCAGCAGGTCGCTGAGCTGGGCGTAGGCCGGTGTGGGCGGCCGCAGCTGGGGATGCTGCAGGGCCTGCCGCTGCACCGCCAGCAGCGGGGCGCGACGCTGCAGGGCCGGGTCGTCATAGAGCGCGCTCCAGGTGGGCGCGTAGCCCTGTTCGAGGGCCAGCTGGCGCTGCACCACCGGGCCGGTGAGCCAGCGGATCACCGCGACCGCCTCCTCGGGATGGGGGCTGCCCTTGATCAGGGACAGGCCCCAGGTGCCCAGGGTGCCCCCTCCCTGCTGACCCGGGGCGCCCACCATCGCGGTGACGCCCACCTTGCCCTTCACCGGCCCCTCGCCCTTCTCGATCTCCCGCCAGGCGTAGGGCCAGTTGCGCAGAAAGGCGGCCTCACCGGCGGCGAAGGACTGCAGGGCATCGTTCTCCGCGTAGTTGGCCACCGCCCCGGGGCTCACCCCGTCGCGCAGCAGGCCAGCGAGCCAGGCGGCCGCCGCCACGGCCTGCGGACTGTCCAGTTCCGTGCGGGCGGTGGCGTCGTTCCACCAGCGGCCGCCGAAGCCCTGGAGCATCTCCACCATCACGCAGCTCAGTCCCTCGTACTGGCGCCCCTGCCAGAGGTAGCCCCAGCGCACCGCTCCGCGGCGCTGCAGGTCCCGGGAGATGGCCACCAGCTCCGAGGTGTCCCGGGGCGGGCGGGGCATCAGGTCGGTGCGCCAGTAGAGCAGGCCCGTGTCGCCGGTGAGGGGCATCCGCCACAGGTGCTCGCCCAGGCCGTTGCCCAGGCGGGCGCCGGGCTCCATCGCCGCCAGCAGCTCGGGCCCGAACCAGCGCTCCAACGGCACGAACCAGCCGGCCGCCACGTATTTCGGCAGCCAGCTGACATCCACCAGCAGCAGATCGAAGGGGGCCTCCCCCAGCAGCAGGCTGCTGATGGCCAGGTCGGAGATGGTCTCCGTGTCCAGGGGGCCGCGGATCACTTCGACAGCCACCCCGGCTCCGCTGGCGTTGAAGCGCGCCACCGGCCCCGCCACCGCATCGGCCAGGGGGGCGGGCATCAGCACCCGGATCGGCACCGGTTCCGCCGCGACCGCGTTGACCGCCCTCAGGCCGGTGGCGGTGACCAGCACCAGCAGCAGCAGGGCGCCCAGGGCCAGGGTGGCGGGGTGCCGCCGCAGGCTGGAGAAGGGGGTGCGGGCCGCCATGGGCCAACGTTAGGCGGCCCGTTCCGGCCGCCCGGCGGCCCCGGCGCCGCTGGCCTCAGAGGCCCCGCTGCATCAGCTGGCCCATCAGGTCGGAGCTGCGCTGCTGGAAGCCGGCCAGCTGGTTCGGCTCCAGGCCCCCCACCGCCAGACGGGCCACCTCATAGATGTGGCGGCTGAGATCCTCGGCCAGCTGCTGGCTGGGGGAGGTGGCGTCGGACCCGGTGATGACGGCGCCGGAGGAGAGCTTGAGCAGACCCTCCACCAGGGGATGGCGGCGGTTGACCAGGAGCACGTGGTGGTCAGGGAGGCCCGGCAGTCGCTGCTCCATCAGGGCACCCATGTCATTGAGCCGGCGCATCTGCTCCGGCAGCAGGATCAGGGCGGCGGGTGAGCCCTCGCCCTTCAGCGACTGCACCTGGATGGTGATCCTGTTGTCGTCCAGGGCGGCCTTGAACAGATCCCGCAGCTTTTCGCCGCTGTCCTTGCCTTCGGCGTCGGCCAGCTCGCTCTCGGGTTCATGCAGGCTGGCGTCGAGCTCGGCGTCGACCCGCTGGAAGCGCAGGTCACCGTGGCGGGCCTCCAGCCAGGGGATGAACTGGGAATCGATCAGGGTGTCGGCCAGCAGCACCTCCGCCCCCTGCCCCTTCCACAGGGCCAGGGCGCCGGCCTGCCCGGCCTCATCGGTGCAGTAGAGGATCCGGTCGGTGTTGTCGCCGCTCAGGCGGCCCCGGTAACCGGCCAGGGTGGTGTAGGTGCGGCCATCGGTGCCGACCGGATCCAGGCCCGTGGTCCCCTCGCCGTCCTCGGGGGGCTCAGCCGCCGCCGCCGTGGTGCCATAGAGGATCAGGTCCGCCACCTGGTCGGCGAACTTCTCGTCCTCCATGGCGCCGATCTTGATGAAGGGGGCCAGGGAATCCCAGATTCCGGCATAACGGGCCGGTTCGTCCCGGTGCAGCTCCTTGAGCCGGTCGCCCACCTTCTTGGCCACGAAGCCGCCGATGGAGCGCACCCGGCGGTCGGTCTGCAGGGCGCTGCGGCTCACGTTGAGCGGGATATCGGGCGAATCGATCACGCCCCGCAGGGGCAGCAGGTAGCGGGGCACCACCTCCTTGATCGAATCGCTGACGAACACCTGGTTGCAATAGAGCCGGATCTCGCCCTTCTCCCAGTCGGCCCGGCCGGTGATCCTGGGGAAGTAGAGAATCCCCTGCAGGTTGTAGGGGTAGTCGGTGTTGAGGTGCACCCAGAGCAGGGGATCCCCCTGGAAGGGGTAGAGATAGCGGTAGAGGGCGATGTAGTCGTCGTCGCTGAGGTCGCGGGGGCTCTTGCGCCAGGGCGCCTCCCGCTTGTTCACGGTTTCCCCATCCAGCTGCACCGCCACCGGCAGGAAGTCGCAGTAGGTGGTGATCAGGGTGCGGATCCTGGAGGGCTCGATGTACTCCAGCTCCTCCTCCATCAGGTGCAGGATCACGTCGGTGCCCGGTTCGGACCGTTCAGCCCCCTCGAGACTGAAGTTGGGTGAGCCGTCACAGCTCCAGCGCACCGCCTCGGCCTCCGGCCTGGCACTCAGGCTGACCAGCTCCACCCGGGAGGCCACCATGAAGCTGGAATAGAAGCCGAGGCCGAAGTGGCCGATGATGGCGTCGCTTTCGCTCTTGTATTTCTCGAGGAAGTCCTCGGCGCTGGAGAAGGCCACCTGGTTGATGTAGCGCTTCACCTCATCGGCCGTCATGCCGATGCCGTTGTCGCTGATGGTGAGGGTCTTGGCCTCCCGGTCGATGCGGATGGCGATCGTTCCTTCATCTCCTTCGCTGCAGTCGCCGGCCATGGCGGCCATGCGCCGCTTGCTGATGGCATCGACACCGTTGCTCACCAGCTCCCGCAGGAACACCTCATGGCCGGAATAGACCGCCTTCTTGATGATCGGGAAGATGTTCTCGGTGTGGATCTGAATCTGGCCCTGTTCCAGCACCGTCATGGCGAATGAGAAGAATCGCCCTGAACCTAGGTGGGGGTGCACGGCGGCTCAAGGCCGGGGAGGGTGGGGTCTCCGAACCAGCGGGTGTCAGCCGCCCGGCTTCTGCAGGTCGGGCCGCTCCTCGGGCATGATCGCCCCCGCCACCGGACACACCTGCAGGCAGATGCCGCAGTCGATGCAGGTGTCGAAATCGATCCAGTAGAACGCCGTGCCCTTGGTGTTCGCACCCTGGCCGGGGTGGATGCAGGCCACCGGGCAGGCGTCGACGCAGTCGGCCACGCCCTCACAGACGTTGGTGACGATCGAATGGGCCATCGACGCGAAAGAGCGAGCGGCCGGATCCTAGGCAGCCAGCCACTGGGCACCGCGGCAGCCCCGTTCCGCCGCCAGCTGGTCCGCCGCCGCCTGGTCGGCGCAGGGCTGGGTGCAGAGTTCGGCGGCCTCGCCGCCGCCGTGCAGTTCCGTCATGCGGCGCAGGGCCGCCCCCAGCCCGGCGGCGGTGGCGCTGGCCACCAGCCAGGGACCCGGGGCCTGGACCTCAGCTGCCGCAGGGGCCCCCTCCGATTCGAGCAGGTCGCGGATGGCCTCCACGTCGAAACCGAAGCCGGTGCCGGCCGCCTCGGAGCTGCCGGCGCAGAAGCGACCCACCAGGGCGTCGTAGCGGCCCCCGCTGGCGATGGCCACCGGGGCGTCGGCCCCCTGGCAGACGAGCTTGAACACCAGGCCGTCGTAGAGATCGAAGTGGGGCTGGAAGGTGGGATCGAGCTGCACCCGCACCCCCAGGGCAGCGGCCGGCTCCTGAACGCTGGCCAGGGTGGCGGCCAAGGACTCCAGCAGCGGCACCGGTCCGAGCCATTGCTCCAGCTGGTAGAGCACCTGCACCGGCTCGCCCCGCAGCCCGATCAGGGCCATCAGCCGCTGCCGCTGGTTGTCGGGCAGGGCCAGGGCGCCGAGGGCCAGGGGGTCGAAGTCGGTGAGGGCGTGGCGCGCCGCTGAGCGCTGCTCCTCCGGCACCTGCTGCAACAGGGCGCTGAGCAGTCCGTGGTGGCCCACCAACAGGGTGGGCCGATGCTGGGCTGGGAGCCCCAGGCTGGCCAGGGCCGCCAGCAGCAGGTGCAGCAGCTCGGTATCGGCGGCGGGCGAAGGTTCCCCCAGCAGCTCCACACCGCTCTGCAGCTGCTCGCTGATGCGCGGGCCACCGCCATCACCGCTGAAGCTGCGGAAGGTGGTGCCACAGGCCCAGAGCCGCAGGGGCCGTGGCCGGCCCAGCATCCGGGTACTGGCGGCCCGGGCGATCGGAGCGGTGAGCTCCGGCCGCAGCCCCAGGGGCTCGTCGGCCACCAGCCGCACCAACTCCCGTTCGGCGATGGCACCGCCGGCCTCGAGGGTGTCGAGCCGCTCGATGGTGGGGGGTGCCACCTCCTGGTAGCCCCAGAGGCGGTACACGTTGGCCAGCAGGTCGCACAGGCGCCGGTTGCTGTCCACCTGACCCGGGTTCAGGTCCCGCGCACCGGCGGCAGGTTGGAGGGCCATGGAGGGGAGTGCTCGGGCGGTGGGGTGGGAAGGGGCGGATCCTATGGAGTGGTGGCATCCAGCTCGGGGGCCCCGAAGCTGGCGCCGCTGAGCGGCCGGCAGGACGCCAGGCCCTCGATCAGGGGCTGGCGCAGGGCGGGGGTGCAGGCGATCACCCGGCCATCGGCCAGGTCGAGGCGGCCACCGTCGTAGGCGCAGACCTCACCGCCCGCCTCCTCCACCAGCACCACGCCGGCCACCAGGTCCCAGGGGGAGAGGCCCCGCTCCCAGTAGCCATCGACCCGGCCGGCGGCGACGAAGGCCAGATCGACCGCCGCCGCCCCCGCCCGTCGCACCCCGTGGCTGCGGTGGGTGAACCAGGCGAACTCGGCGTAGTTGTTATCGAGGCGCCGCACCCGGTCGTAGGAGAAGCCCGTGACGAGCAGGGAGTCGGCCAGGGCGCCGCAGGCGCTCACCTGCAGGCGGCGTCCGTTGCACCAGGCACCCCGGCCCGGGGCGGCCCAGTAGTGCTCCTCCAGCACCGGCACCTCCAGGGCGCCGAGCAGGGGCAGTCCCTGCCAGCTCAGCCCCACGGAGGTGCCGAAGAACGGATAGCCATGGGCGTAGTTGGTGGTGCCGTCGAGGGGGTCGACGCACCAGAGCAGGTCGCCCTGGCCGGCGAGCTGGCCACTTTCCTCGGCCAGCACGGCCACGGTGGGGGTGCCGGCCGCCAGGACCGCCAGGACGGCGGCTTCGGCCGCCAGATCGGCTTCGGTGACCAGGTTGCCCGCCATGCCCTTCTCCTTCACCTGCTCCAGCCGGCCGAAGTGACGCCGAAGCTCACGGCCGCCGGCTTCGGCGGCCTCCCGGGCCACCTGCAGCAACCGCTCCAGCTCGGCGGCGTCGAGGCCGGACCCCTCCAGGGCCCGTTGGCAGAGGGAGCTCATTCGTCGTCCAGGGGCAGGCCGGGACGCACCAGACCGCGGCCGAAGAAGCGACCGAACTGACGGTCGTAGACCTCGTCCTCGTCCTGGGTCTCCACCTCCAGCGGGCCGGTGGCCCGGGCCACGCAGAGCAGGCCGTAGCCCTCCTTGCGCAGGTCCTTGGAGAGGCCGAGGGCCTCCCGCTGATCGATGCTCCCCTCCAGCACCCGGACGGCGCAGGCGGTGCAACAGCCGTTGCGGCAGCTGAAGGGAAGCGGTTCGCCCTGGGCTTCGAAGCTGCGCAGGATGTACTCCCCCTCCGGCACATCGAGGCGGATGACGCGGTTGGCCTGTCGCCAGTGGACCGTGATCGGGTGGGTGCGGGTCATGGGGACGGGGCGGGTTGGGTGGGTGCCGGTTGGGAGGGAGCCGGTGGGACGGAGAGGCCAGGTGCAGCCCCTGCTACATTGCCATCTGCCCCATTTCGCCCCTGGAGAGGTGGCCGAGTGGTCGAAGGCGCAGCACTGGAAATGCTGTATAGGGGCAACTCTATCGAGGGTTCGAATCCCTCCCTCTCCGTTTTCTGAAGTCGGTCCCCTGGACCGGCTTTTTTTTCGTTCGCATCCGCCTAAAACCCTCCCAGCCAAGGTGCTGAGAGGGTTCGGGCGACCGATTTACTGATGGTGGTTGCAGGGCGTGGGCTCAGCCGAAGCGTCCGCTGACGTAATCCAGCGTCGACTGCTGGCTGGGGGAATTGAAGATGTTTTCGGTCTCGTTGAATTCCACCAGATAGCCCACTTTCCCAGTGCCCCCTTCGACCGCTTCGGCATTGAAGAAGGCCGTCATGTCGGCGACCCGCACGGCCTGCTGCATGTTGTGGGTCACGATCATGATCGTGTAGCTGCGCTTGAGCTCGTGCATGGTCTCCTCGATCTTGAGGGTCGAGATCGGATCGAGGGCCGAGCAGGGTTCGTCCATCAGGATCACCTCGGGCTCCGTGGCGATGGCCCGGGCGATGCAGAGGCGCTGCTGCTGGCCGCCGGACAGGGAAAAACCGCTTTCCTTGAGCTTGTCCTTGCACTCATCCCACACGGCCGCCTTGCGCAGGGAGCGCTCCACCAGCTCATCCATGTCGCCCTTGTAGCCGTTGATCCGTGCGCCGAAAGCGATGTTTTCGTAGATCGATTTCGGGAACGGGTTGGGCTTCTGGAAGACCATGCCGATGCGGCGACGCACCTCCACCGGATCCACCCGTTTGTCGTAGAGGTCATGCTGATCGAAGATCACCCGGCCCTTGAGGGTGCAGCCTGGGATCAGGTCGTTCATGCGGTTCAGCGCCCGCAGCACCGTGCTCTTGCCACAGCCCGAAGGGCCGATGAAGGCGGTGACCTTGCCCTTGGGCAGGTCCATGTAGACGTTCTTGACCGCTTCGAAGCTGCCGTAGGAGATGGTCACGTCCTGCAGGGACATGCAGACGTCGGTGGCCACGGTGGAGGGAGAAGAAGCCGTCATGTCAGGGGTGGGGTGAATCGGTGCCGGAGGTGTGAACAGGGAGCAGGGTCAGGACCGGGACGCTTTGCTGATCCAGCGGGCCAGCAGGTTGGCTCCGAGAATCATGATCACGAGCACGAAGGAGGCGGCCCAGGCCAGCTCGTTCTGGGCTTCGTAGGGCATGATCGCGAAGTTGAAGATCAGCACCGACATGGTGGCGATCGGATTGAACAGACCTTCCGGCCAGAAGGGGGAGAACAGGGCCGTGAAGATCAGTGGGGCCGTTTCGCCGGCGGCCCTGGCGATCCCCAGCACCACACCGGTGGCGATCGGTGTGAAGGCCGCGGGCAGGGTGATCCGGGTGATGGTGACGAACCGGGAGGCACCGACCCCGTAGGCCCCCATGCGCATCTCCTGGGGCACCAGCAGCAGGCCCTCATAGGTGGTCTTGATGACCGTGGGCAGCATCAGCACCGAGAGGGCGATGCCGCCCGCCATGGCGCTGAAGCTCTGGTCGAAGAAGATCCGGGTGGCAACGATCAGGGAGTAGATGAAGACGCCGCAGATGATCGAGGGAACCCCGGCGAGCACGTCATTGCCGAAGCGAACGAACTTGGAGAACCAGCCGTTCTGGGCGTATTCCGACAGGTAGACGCCACCGCCAACTCCCACCGGGATGGCGATCAGGGAGGCGATCAGGGTCACGACGATGGTGCCGAGGATCGCGTTGCCGATGCCGCCTCCCTCGAGGCCGGGGGCCGGGGGCAGTTCGGTGAGCAGCCGCAGGCTGATCAGCCGCCCCCCCTGGATCAGGACATAGATCAGCACCAGGAACAGGGGGACCACCGCCAGCGCGGCAAAGAAGGCGGCAATGGCGTTGGCGATCTGGTTGAAGCGATTGCGCTTCAACGCCGGGTCGTAGTGAAGGGTGAGCCGCTCCGTGAAGTGACTGGTCGTTGGGGGTGTCGAGAAGGACATGGCCAGGGAACGGCGTGGGCGGTCGGTGGAGGGGACGACGGGGTCGGATTCAGTAACGCAGGCTGAGACGCCGGACGATCCACTGGGCCAGCACGTTGACGACGAAGGTGAGGATCATCAGCACGACGGCCGCGTACATCAGGGCCGACACCTGGATGCCATCGGCTTCACCGAACTGGTTGGCGAGCATGGAGGCGATGGTGTTGCCCGGGGCCAGGAGGGACACGCTGAAGTTGAGTGAGTTGCCGATGATCATGGTCACGGCCATGGTTTCACCCATCGCCCGGCCCAGGGAGAGCATCACGCCCCCCATGATCGACGACACCGCCGCCGGCAGGATCACGTTGAAGATCGCTCCCCAGCGGGTGGTGCCCACCCCGTAGGCCCCCTGGCGCAGCTCGATCGGCACCTGGTTGAGGGCATCCCTGGAGATCGCGGTGATGATCGGCAGAACCATCACCACCAGGATCAGGATCGCAGGAGCTGTGCCGGGACCCTGCGGTTCGGTGGAGAAGAACGGGGTCCAGCCCAGGGTGGTGTGCAGCAGGGACAGGAAGGGGCGGATGGCCGGCTCCATCACGAAGATCGCCCAGAGGCCCAGCACCACCGAGGGGATGGCGGCCAGGAGTTCCACCAGCAGGCCGATGAGGTCCCTCAGGCGCCGGGGCAGCAGATCCTCGGTGATGAAGATCGCGGTGCCCAGGCCGATGGGGACGGCGATCAGCAGGGAAAGGATCGCGGTGACGAGGGTGCCGTAAATGGCAATCAGGGCGCCGTAGTCCTCGTTGACGGGATCCCAGGCCGAGGTGGTCAGGAATTTGAGGCCGAAGGTGGCCATGGCCTCCTTGGCGCCGCTGAACACCGTCAGGAAGATCGCCAGCAGCACGATCCCCACGGACGCCGCCAGCACGAGGGTGAGCTGGCGAAAACCGATGTCGATCAGCTTCTCCTGGGGGGGCCGTCGCCGCAGGGTGAACGCATCGATGGGTGGGGCGCTCCTCATGCGGGGATGGTGCCAGTCGGCATGGACGTTCCACCTGATCTGAGCACGAGTCTCAGCCACCGCGTTTAAGCTCGGTTTAACGGCCGTCAGGCTCCGGTAGCGTTGGGGCGCCATCAGGACTTCCATGGGGCGCATCGTCGGCATCGATCTGGGCACCACCAACTCGGTGGTGGCCGTGCTCGAAGGCGGCAGGCCCCAGGTCATCGCCAACGCCGAGGGGGGCCGCACCACGCCATCGGTGGTGGGCTTCAGCCGCGACCAGGAGCTGCTGGTGGGCCAGCTGGCCCGTCGCCAGCTGGTGCTCAATCCCCGCAACACCTTCGCCAATCTCAAGCGTTTCGTCGGCCGCAGCTGGGACGAACTCGATGAGGGCAGCCTGGGGGTGCCCTACAGCGTCCGCGCCAACGACCAGGGCAACGTGCGCGTCATCGCCCCGGCCACCGAGCGGGAGTATGCCCCGGAGGAACTGGTGGCCTCCATCCTGCGCAAGCTGGTGGATGACGCCTCCACCTACCTCGGCGAGGAGGTGGAGGCGGCGGTGATCACGGTCCCGGCCTATTTCAACGATGCCCAGCGCCAGGCCACCCGCGATGCCGGCCGGCTGGCGGGGATCGCCGTGGAGCGGATTCTCAACGAGCCCACCGCCGCCGCCCTGGCCTACGGGTTCGATCGCAGCACGGTCAAACGGGTGCTGGTGTTCGACCTCGGCGGCGGCACCTTCGATGTGTCAGTGCTGCGCATCGCCAACGGCGTCTTCGACGTGATGGCCACCAGCGGTGACACCCAGCTGGGCGGCAACGACTGGGACCGCCGCATCGTCGACTGGGTGGCCGAGGCCTTCCTGGAGCGGAACGGCATCGACCTGCGCCGCGACCGCCAGGCCCTGCAACGGCTCACCGAGGCCGCCGAGAAGGCCAAGGAGGAGCTCTCCGGCGTCCAGAGCACGCCGCTGTCGCTGCCCTTCATCGCCACGGGGCCCGACGGTCCCCTCCACATCGAGACGACCCTGGAACGGGGCACCTTCGAAGGTCTCTGCCCCGACCTGCTCGACCGGCTGCTGCGCCCCGTCCAGCGGGCCCTGCGGGATTCGGGCCTGTCGGCCGACGCCATCGATGACCTGGTGCTGGTGGGGGGCTCCACCCGCATGCCGATGGTGCAGGAGATGGTGCGCACCCTCATTCCCCGTGAGCCGTGCCAGTCGGTCAATCCCGACGAGGTGGTGGCGATCGGCGCGGCCGTGCAGGCCGGCATCCTCACCGGCGAGCTGCGCGACCTGATGCTCAACGACGTCACGCCCCTCTCCCTCGGCCTGAAGACGATCGGCGGGGTGATGAAGGTGCTGATCCCGCGCAACACGCCGATTCCGGTGCGCAAGTCGGATCTGTTCAGCACCTCGGAGGCGAACCAGTCGTCCGTGGAGATCCACGTGCTCCAGGGGGAGCGGCAGATGGCCGCCGACAACAAGTCCCTCGGTCGCTTCCGGCTCTCCGGCATTCCTCCGGCCCCCCGCGGGGTGCCCCAGGTGCAGGTGTCCTTCGACATCGATGCCAACGGCCTGCTGCAGGTGTCCGCCACCGACCGCACCACCGGCCGCCAGCAGAGCGTCTCGATCCAGGGGGGATCGAACCTCAGCGAGGAGGAGATCAACCGCCTGCTGGAGGAGGCGGAGCGCAAGTCGGTGGAGGATCGCCGCAAGCGTGCCGTCATCGACCGCCGCAACCGCGCCCAGACCCTGGTGGCCCAGGCCGAACGGCGCCTTCGCGATGCTGCTCTGGAGCTGGGGCCGGCCGGGGCCGAACGCCAGCAGCGCGCCGTGGAGCTGGCCCTGCGCGATGTGCAGGACGTGCTGGCCCAGGACGACCCCGCCGACCTGGAGCTCACCGTGAGCCAGCTTCAGGAGGCCCTGTTCGGACTCAACCGGCGCCTGCTGGGGGAACGGCGCTCGGAGAGCGGCCCCCTCAAGGGCCTCAAGAACACCCTGGGTTCCCTGAAGGACGAACTCTTCTCCGACGACGACTGGGATGACTGGGGGGGATCGGGCCGCTCCGACCCCTGGTCGAGCCCGCCGCGGCTGCCGCAGCGGGACCCCTATCCCCTGGGTCGCTTCGCCGAGCGGGAGGGGGGCTACGACGACGACGTCCCGTCCCGCCGCTGGGAGAACGGCCGCTCCTGGGATCGGCAGGAGCCCCCGGATCGCGACCTGGCATCCGAGCGGCACCGCCCCCGCCGTGGCGGCCGGTTCGATCAGGATGATCCCTGGGCCGACGGCTGAGGGTTGTGAGCCAATCCCCCAGCTTGGATTCGATGGCGAGGTCCGCTCGCGATCACTGGGAGGTGCTCGGTCTGGCGCCGGGTGCCGATGCGGTGAGCATCAAGCGGGCCTTCCGCCAGCAGGCCCGCCTCTGGCATCCCGACCTCAACGGCAACGACCCCGTGGCCGAAGCCCGCTTCAAGCGGGTCAACGAGGCCTACGCGGTGCTCTCCGATCCGGTCCGCCGCCGCGCCTGGGAGGCCGGTGAGGGCCAGGACAGCGCCGGGCTCGACGGCGATCCCTTCGCCACTGGCTTCCCCCAGTTCGAGGACTACCTGGCCCAGCTCTTCGGCCAGGAGCGCCGCAGCGCCGAGGCCTGGGACGACGAACCCGAGCCGGAGGATCCCCCCGAGGCGGGCCGCGTCACCACCGCGCCCGCGTCGCCACCGCCGGTGATGGCCGCCACCGACGAGGAAACCCTGGTGAGCCTCACCCCGGAGCAGGCGCTGAACGGCCAGCGGCTGGAGCTGGAGCTGCGTGACGGCACCGTGGTGGAGGTCTGGTCGCCCCCCCTGGCGGGGGATGGCTGGCGCCTGCGGCTGGCGGGCGTGGCGGCCGGGGGCGCCGATCACTTCCTCCAGCTGCGGGTGCGAACCGAGGAGGGGCTGCGCATCGATGGCCTGCGGGTGCTCTACCAACTCGATCTCCACCCCGCCGACGCGGCCCTCGGCTGCCAGGCGGTGGTGCCCACCCTGGAGGGACCCGTGCGGTTGCGGGTGCCCCCCGGTTCCTCCAGCGGCCGGCTGCTGCGCCTGCGGGAGCGGGGCCAGAGCCAGGGGGAGCAGCGGGGCGACCAGCTGGTGGAGGTGAGGATCGTGGTGCCGGCCACGCCCACGGACGCCGAGGAGGCCCTGTTCCGGCGCTTGCGGGAGCTGGACCAGGAACAGAACGGCAACAGCTCCGACGCCTGACCGTCCCACCGGCCGCCGACGGATGAGACACTGGCCTGCGCCCCATCCATGACGATGTGACTGCCAGCGGTTCCCCCCACAAGCCGGTGCATGTCCTGCTGTTCGACCCGGGCAGCGAACAGGAGGGCATCCATTCCCTCGAACTCGGGGGCCGCACGGTGGTGCTGCTGTTCGAGGACCCCGACGATGCCGAGCGCTATGCCGGCCTGCTCGAGGCCCAGGATTTTCCTGTGCCCTGTGTCGAGGCCCTGGATCGGGAGGAGCTGGAGAATTTCTGCGCCGAAGCCGGCTACGAGGCCCGTTTCGTGCCGGCCGGTTTCCTGCCCAAGAGCGAGGAGGAGCGGCTGCTGATCGCCCCCCCCGAGCGCAACATGGACGTGACCACCTGGAAGGAGGAGCAGGCGGCGGCTGGAGAGTCCGGCGTCGGGGATCCCGAGGGCGGCGGCGGCAGCGATCCGGAGCTGGAGGCCTTCCGTCGCCGCCTCGAAGGGCTGCTTTGAGCGATTCCGGCGGCGACAGGGGCCATCTGCTCACCGAGCGGCCCAACCCGGCCAGCGAAGAGCTCGACCGGCTGCCCACGGCCTCCCTGGTGGAGCTGTTCTGTGCCAACGACCTGCTGCCCCAGCAGGCGGTGGCGGCCGCCGCGCCGGCCCTGACGGCCGCCATCGACGCCATCGCCGCCCGGCTGACGCAGGGCGGCCGGCTGTTCTATCTGGGGGCCGGCACCTCCGGACGGCTCGGGGTGCTGGACGCGGCCGAGTGTCCGCCCACGTTCTGCAGCCCCCCTGAGCTGGTGCAGGGGGTGCTGGCGGGCGGTGCGGCGGCCCTGCTGCGCAGCTCCGAGGGCCTGGAGGACCTGCGGGAGGCAGGCCGCGACGACCTGGCGCAGCGGGGCTTCGGCCCGGCGGATGCCCTGGTGGGCATCGCTGCCGGCGGCACCACCCCCTACGTGCTGGGGGGACTGGCCCACGGCCAGGCGATCGGGGCCCTCACCGTGGCCATGGCCTGTGTGCCCGCCGAACAGGTGCCGATGCCCTGCGACATCGACATCCGTCTGCTGACCGGGCCCGAGCTGCTGACCGGCTCCACCCGGCTCAAGGCGGGCACGGCCACCAAGATGGCCCTCAACATCCTGTCCACCGGCGTGATGGTCCGCCTCGGGAAGGTCTTCGGCAACCGCATGGTGGATGTGGCGGTCACCAACAGCAAGCTGGAGGACCGGGCCCTGCGCATCCTCCGGGACCTGGCCGGGGTTCCCCGGGACGGGGCCCTCGACCTGCTGCAGCGGACTGGGGGATCGGTGCGGTTGGCCCTGCTGATGGCGGCCTCAGGCCTGGGGGAGGCGGAGGCGCGCTCGGCCCTGGAGCAGAACGGCCCCGGCCTGCGCCAGTGCCTCGAGGCCCTGGGGATCAGCCTGCCACCGTCGTCATCGCCTACGCCTCGCTGAAGGGTCCCCAGTAGGGGGAGGTGAACAGCTCGGTGCGGCGGCGGGTGGCCGGCGGCACCTGGGCGGCCGGGGTCATCAGGGCGTCCTTCAGGGCCTGGTGGGCCGGGCTGGGGGGGCGCAGGGCTTGGATCCGCTCAGCGGCCAGCCGCACAATCTGCTGGGCCAGGGCCGCATTGGCGCGCAGGTTGTCGATCACCAGCTCGACGGTCACCGCGTCGTGCATCGCGTGCCAGCAGTCGTAGTCGGTCACCATCGCCAGGGTGGCGTAGGCCATCTCCGCCTCCCGGGCCAGCCGCGCTTCGGTGTGGTTGGTCATGCCGATCACCGCACATCCCCAGGAGCGGTAGAGCTCGGATTCGGCCCGGGTGGAGAAGGCCGGCCCCTCCATGCAGAGGTAGGTGCCGCCCCGGTGCAGCTGGCGCCCCTCCGGCATCAGGCTGTCGCCCACGTCGCCGAGCACCCGGGAGAGCACGGAACAGTAGGGATCAGCGTTGCCCACGTGGGCCACCAGCCCCTCCCCGAAGAAGGTGAGCGGCCGCTGCATGGTGCGATCGATGAACTGGTCGGGCACCAGCATGTCGAGGGGGCGCACGTTCTCCTGAAGCGAGCCGACGGCCGACACCGAGAGGATCCAGCGGACGCCGAGGGAGCGCAGGGCCCAGAGGTTGGCCCGGTAGGGAACCTCACTGGGGGTGAAGGTGTGGTGACGGCCGTGCCGGGCCAGAAACACCACCTCCAGATCGCCGATCCGGCCGATCCGCAGGCTGTCGGAGGGGGCCCCGTAGGGGGTCTCAACGGTCAGCTCGCGAATGTCCTCCAGGCCTTCCATGGCATAGAGGCCGCTGCCGCCGAGCACCCCCAGACGGGCCCCGGCAAGGTCGGACGTCGGCAGACCGCTGGCCTGGGGTGATGGGGAACGGGGCTCGGTGGTGGCCATGGATGCGGGGTGCCCTGGACGGATACAGTCGAAGTTTGCCTCCTCGACCGTGACCAAGGCCCTGATGGACACCGACGCCGGCCTGATCACCATTGATCTGTTCGACACCGATGCCCCCGGCACCGTCGCGAATTTCGTCAAGCTCTCCCGGGACGGCTTCTACGACGGCCTCGCCTTTCACCGGGTGATCAATGGCTTCATGGCCCAGGGGGGCTGTCCCAACAGCCGGGAAGGCGCCCGCGGCACGGCCGGCACCGGCGGCCCCGGCTACACGATCCCCTGCGAGATCAACGCCCAGAAGCACAAGGCCGGCAGCCTGTCGATGGCCCACGCGGGCCGCAACACCGGCGGCAGTCAGTTCTTTCTGTGCCACGGCCCCCAGCCCCACCTGGATGGGCAGCACACCGTCTTCGGCCACACCGAGAACATCGATGTGGTGCTGGCGCTCAAGAACGGCAGCCGCATCCGCACCGTGACGATCGAGGACTAGGACCAGACGATGAAGGCGCCGGGGGTGAGGTTCAGCAGGGGGCAGGTGAGCGTTCTGGCTGGCTCCCCGTCCCCCGCTTCGGCACCCCCTGATGAGCCCGTCGCCGATGGCGGCACGAGATCGGCCAGCTGGCGACGCTCCGGCTCCAGGTCGATGCTCGGGTGACCCTTGCGGCGGGCATCCGGCGCCAGCAGCAGCTTCACCCCGGTGGTGCCCTGCCAGCGGGCCATCTCCATCAGCGGACCGGCCAGGTCGGCGGCAGTGAGCTGCCGCCCCTGCTGGGCCGCCAGGAGCAGGGCCAGCCCTGGACGATGCAGCAGGGCCAGCAGGCGGGGGTCCTCCTCGCGTTCCAGCAGCAGGCCCTTGCGCCGGGCCCACTCCCGCAGGAGCTCGAGCCGGCTGGCCCCCAGCAGCAGATCCTCGGGACCATGCCAACCAAGCACGGCCGTCAGTCCGTGGGACTCCACATCCATCAGGTGCCCCATCTTGGTGCGCTTCACCCGCAGGTAGGCGGCGTTGTGGACGCCGGGGTCCATCACCAGGGGGACCCGGTCGACCACCTGGAGGCCGTAGCCGCCCAGCCCGGCGATCTTGCGGGGGTTGTTGGTGATCAGCCGTAGCCGACGCACACCCAGGTCGCTGAGGATCTGGGCCCCGACGCCGTAGTTGCGCAGGTCAGCGGCAAAGCCCAGCCGCTCGTTCGCTTCCACCGTGTCGAGGCCGCCATCCTGGAGGCTGTAGGCCTTGAGCTTGTTGACCAGGCCGATGCCGCGTCCTTCCTGGCGCAGGTAGACGACCACCCCTTCGCCGGCGGACTCGATCATGCGCAGGGCCGCCTCCAGCTGGGGGCGGCAGTCGCAGCGAAGGGAACCGAAGGCATCGCCGGTGAGGCACTCGGAGTGCACCCGCACCAGCACCGGACCAGTCCCCCGTTCGGGGTAGCCCTTGACGATGGCCACGTGCTCGCTGCCGTCGAGTTCGTTGCGGTAGCCGATGGCCCGGAACTGGCCGAAGCTGCTGGGCAGGGTGGCCTCCGCCTGGCGGGCCACGAAGCGCTCGGTGTCGAGGCGATAACGGATCAGGTCGGCGATGCTGATCAGCCGCAGCCCATGCTGCCGGGCGTAGTCGGCCAGCTGGGCCAGCCGGGCCATGGAGCCATCGGCGTTCTGGATCTCGCAGATCACCCCGGCGGGATAGAGCCCGGCCAGACGGGCCAGGTCGACGGCCGCCTCGGTGTGGCCGGCCCGTTGCAGCACGCCGCCCTGGCGGGCCCGCAGGGGGAAGACGTGGCCGGGTCGGCGCAGGTCGGAGGGGCGAGAGTCCGGGTGGATGGCCACCTGGATCGTGCGGGCCCGGTCCTCCGCCGAGATGCCCGTGCTCACGCCCCGCTCCGGCCCCGCATCGACGCTCACCGTGAAGGCGGTCTGGTTGCTGTCGGTGTTGCGATCCACCATCAGGGGCAGATCCAGGGCATCGAGCCGCTCCCCCTCCATGGCCAGGCAGATCAGGCCCCTGGCATCGGTGGCCATGAAGTTGATCTGTTGGGGTGTGGCGAACTGGGCCGCACAGATCAGATCCCCTTCGTTTTCCCGGTTCTCGTCATCGACCACCACGATTGATTCACCGTTGCGGATCGCCGCCAGGGCATCCGCGATGGCATCGAAGTGGATGCCCGTGGACTGACGGGGGCCGGACAGGACGGTCAAGGGATGGAAAGGGAAAGGAAGACCTGCGCCCTGATGGGCGATGGACGTGGCATTGGGCGTGGCCGAACCCTGAAGGGATCGAACCTTATTTATAGGGTGCCGGTACGATCCAGCGTTCTTCTACGTTCCGCATGGCTGGACAGCGCGTTGCGGTGATCGGTGCCAGCGGCTATGGGGGACTGCAGACCCTCCGGCTGCTGCAGGGCCACCCCCATCTCACGGTGAGCTTTCTGGGAGGGGAGCGCAGCACGGGCAAGCGCTGGAGCGAACTGGTGCCCTTCCTGCCCCTGGCCGACGACCTTGTGGTGCGCTCGCCGGACCCGGACGCCATCGCCGCCGCCGCCGATCTGGCCGTGCTGAGCCTGCCCAACGGCCTGGCGGCAGGCCTTGTGCCGGGTCTGCTGGAGCGCGGGGTCAAGGTGGTGGATCTCTCGGCCGACTACCGCTACCGCTCCCTGGCCCGCTGGGAGGAGGTCTACGTCGCCGAGGCCCGCCAGGTGTCCCGCCAGGACGGGGACCTCTGCCAGGAGGCGGTCTATGGACTGGTGGAGGTGGCCGAGGCGCGCATCCGCGACGCCCGCCTGGTGGCGGCCCCCGGTTGTTTCCCCACGGCCAGCCTGCTGGCCCTGCTGCCGTTCCTTGAGCAGGGACTGATCGAGACGAGCGGCATCGTCATCGATGCCAAGACGGGCACCTCCGGTGGCGGCCGTGCCGCCAAGGAGAACCTGCTGCTGGCTGAAGCCGCCGAAGCTGTCGCCCCCTACGGGGTGGTGGGCCACCGCCACACCAGTGAGATCGAGCAGATGGCGGGCCAGGCGGCGGGTCAGCCGATCCAGCTGCAGTTCACGCCCCACCTGATGCCGATGGTGCGCGGCCTGCTGGCCACGGTCTATGGGCGGCTGCGGGACCCGGGCCTGACGGCGGAGGACTGCACGACCCTGCTAAAGGCGTCCTATCGCCAGAGCCCCACGGTGCAGGTGCTGCCGGTGGGGACCTACCCCTCCACGAAGTGGGTGCGCAACACCAACCGCTGCCTGCTCTCGGTGCAGGTCGACCCGCGCACCGGCCAGCTGATCGTCATGAGTGCCATCGACAACCTGGTGAAGGGACAGGCCGGCCAGGGGGTGCAGTGCCTCAACCTGCTGAGCGGCCTCGAGGCGGGAACCGGGCTGCCGCTGCTGCCCTTCTACCCCTGAGCCAGCCGCTGGGCAGCCAGGGTGACGGCCAACGGCAGGATGCGGTGCTCCTGCCGTTGGATGCGGGCATGGAGCCGCTGCCGGTCATCGCCCGCCAGCACGGGCACGGCCGCCTGCACCAGGATCCGGCCCGCATCCACTTCGGCGCTCACCAGGTGGGCCGTGCAGCCCGCCAGGGTCACGCCGGCGGCCAGGGCGTCCCCCACCCCATCGGCCCCGCGGAAGCTGGGCAGCAGGGAGGGGTGGATGTTGACCAGCCGATCCGGGAAGGCCCCGATCAGCACCGGGGTGACGATGCGCATCCAGCCGGCCATCACCACCAGATCGACCCGGTGCGAACGAAACAGGGCGATCAGGGCCTCATCCAGGGCCTGCCGCGATGGTTGGCGGCGATGGTCGATCACCTGGCAGGGGATGGCGAGCCGTTCGGCCCGGTGCTGGGCCCCGCAGCCCTGCCGGTTCACCGCCAGGACAACCACCTGCCCCCGCAGGCGCCCCTCCCTGCAGGCCTCCACCAGGGCCTCGAAGTTGCTTCCCTCGCCGGAGGCCATCACCGCCAGCCGCAGGGGGGCCTCCCCGACAGGCAGCGGCTGTGGCAATGGCCACTGGAGAGACCCGCTGGGATCGCTATGGTCGGCGGAATCGGGCATCACGTCCATGTCCCACCTCTCCATCCTGCCCACCGTGCTGCGGGATGCCGATGTCCTGGCGGACACCCTCTCCTCCCTCAACCTCCCCTGGCGCCGTGGTGGTGAACTGGTCGGCTTCGGCGGCGAGCGCCAGGCGGTGACGCTGCAGCTCCAGCTCCAGGATGGCCAGGGCCTGGGATGGACCCGCCAGGCGGATGGGTCGCTGGCCGTGGTCGCCGATCTCCAGCGCATCAGCCGCAACACCGCCCTGCAACGGCTGATCGGCCGGATCACCCGGGCCTATGCCGCCAGGGCGGCCCTCCAGGACGCCAGCCTGGCCCTCCCCACGGCGTCGATCGAGCTCCGTGTCTGACGACCCACCCCTTCGGGATCCGGCCGCCGGGCCGATTGTCCAGCTCGATTTACGGGAACCCCACCGCCATCTGGTCAGGGTCACGCTCCATGTCACCCCCCGCAGCCTCCAACCGGAGCTGCGCCTGCCCGCCTGGACGCCCGGCTCCTACCTGATCCGCGACCACGTTCGCCATCTGGAGGGCCTGGAGGTGCATCAGGGGGGGATCCCGGTGCCCAGCGTGCGCTCAGGGGAGGCCTGCTGGCGACTGGACCTCACCAGCCTGGCGCCGCTCGAGATCCGCTACCGACTCCAGGCCACCGAGCTGAGCGTCCGCACCAGCCACCTCAACGCCGACCACGCCTTCCTGGCCCTGGCCGGGATGGTCCTGCAGGTGAACGGCGAGCGCTGGAACCCCCATCGGTTGGAGTTGCAACTGCCCAAAGGCTGGCAGGCCTTCGTTCCCCTCCCCGGCGATGGGGGGAATGCCTGGATCGCCGCCGACTTCGACCGACTGATCGACAGCCCCGTCGAAGCCGGACCCCACCCGTGCCACCACTTCCAGGTGGCCGGTGTGCCGCACCGCTGGGTCAGCCTGGGTCCGGACCTGCCCTCGGAGGATCCCCTCTGGCTCGCCGATGTGGAGCGGGTCGCCCTGGCCTGTTGCCGCCTGATGGGGGAGCCGGCCCCCGCCAGCAACGACTACCTGTTCGTGCTGCATCTGCTGGCCGAGGGCTACGGCGGTCTGGAACACGACGATGGCTGCGTGCTGCAGTTCGGCCGCCGGACCCTGGCCGCTCCAGGGGGTCGCCGCAAGCTGCTGCAACTGGTGGCCCACGAGTACCTGCACCAGTGGAATGTGCGCCGACTGAGGCCCGCCGAGCTCACCCCGATCGACTACGACCGGGCCGTGATCGTTCCGGGTCTGTGGTTTGCCGAAGGGGTCACCTCCTACTGCGACCTCCTGCTGCCCCTGGCGGCCGGCATCGGCACGGAGGCCGACCTGCTGGAGGACCTGGGGGCCGACCTGAGCCGCTACCTGCTCACCCCTGGCCGGCGGGTCCAGGGGTTGCGGCAAAGCGCCGAGGAGGCCTGGGTGAAGCTGTACCGGCAGGACGCCTCCTCCGCCGACAGCCAGATCAGCTACTACCTCAAGGGGGCCGTGGTCGCCCTGGTGCTCGACCTGCATCTGCGGCGGCAAGGGTCCTGTCTCCCCGTGGTGCTGCGGGCCCTGTGGCGCAGCCATGGGGCCTGGGGTCGGGGCTACCGGAACGCCGACCTGATCGCCGCCTTCGCCGAGCAGGCCCCCGACCTGGCCGGTCTGCTCCCCCACTGGCTGGAGAGCACCGACGACCCCGACCTCGCCGGCTACCTGGCGGACGTGGGCCTGGCTCTGGTGCCCAGGCCATCGACCGAGCCCTTCCTGGGCTGGCAACTGGAGGACGCGCTGGATCGGCCGATGCAGCTGAAGCGGGTGCACCGGGACGGTCCGGCCGAGCGGGCCTGGTTGCAGCCAGGCGACGAGCTGCTGGCCCTCGACGGTGTGCGTCTGCGGCGGCAAGAGGACCTCGCCCTGGCCATCGGACCCACCACGGCGCCGCGGGAACGGGACCTGCTCTACTGCCGTGACGACCGCGTGCGCAGCACCGTGCTGCGGCCCGAACCGCCGGCGGTGGCCAGCTGGCAGCTGGTGATCGACCCCCTCCTGGTGACGGACCGGACAGCCCAGAACAGGCAGCGCTGGCTGTCGCTGCAGCCATGAGCTCCTCCCTGCGTCCCCTGGTTCTGGCGGTGGCCGGCGCAGGTGTGCTGAGCATCGGTGGACTCACCTGGCTGGGCCGTGACCTGTTCGGAGCCCCCGGCAACGCCGGGGGCCGTGCCTCCCTGCTGGACCTGCTGGAGGAGGTGCGCCAGTCCCCCGGCCCCGGGGGGGTGACTCCCCCCCCGGCGGAGGCCCTGCCGCCCCCCCAGACCGCCTGGCGTGCCCCCCTGGGGGGCGCCTGTCAGGCGGACCCCTCCCTGCGCAGCCGACTGGCCTCCCTGGCGGAGCGGTTGCGGTACGACACCGTCCGGCTGCGCATCGACCCGAGCAACTACGGCGAACGCTTTCGTCAGGATGCCTTCGGCCAGCCCCTCGATCCCACCCCCCAGGTCGTCGTGCTGCACGAAACCGTCTTCGGCATCAACTCGGCGATCAACACCTTCATGACCCCCCATCCCCGGGACGAGGACCAGGTGAGCTACCACACCCTGATCGGTCTCGACGGCCAGGTGGTCGAAGCGCTCGATCCGGCCAAGCGGGCCTTCGGAGCCGGCAACTCCGCCTTCAACGGTCGCTGGGTCGTGACCAACCCGGAGATCGGGGGCTCGATCAACAACTTCGCCTTGCACCTGAGCCTGGAAACCCCCCTGGATGGGGAGGACCAGGACAGCGCCCACAGCGGCTACACCGCCGCCCAGTACGACGCGCTGGCGGTTGTTCTGGGCCGCTGGATGCGCCGCTATGGCATTCCGGCCAGCAACATCACCACCCACCGCCACGTCGACCTGGGCGGGGAACGCATGGATCCCCGCAGCTTCGACTGGCGCGAGCTGCAGGTGCGCCTGGCCTCGATCGGCGTTCTCTGCTGATGGGGCCGGCTCAGATCAGCGGGCTGGTGATCGGCTTGCGGCTCCCGTAGATCAGGGCGTGGAGTTCGGGGTCCTGCATGTAGCGGAGCACCCGGGCGGGGTAATCGAGCTTGCCGTTGTGCAGATAGGCGAGGGTGGCCATCGCCTTGGCGTCGGCCGGGGAGGTGCTGGCCATCAGGAGGGCCTGGTCGGACAGGCCCAGGGCCTGTTTCAGGCGCACGAACTTGCCCACCAGGAGCCGCACGTTGCGATCGGGATCGAGCAGTTCCATGCGGGCTTCCTCGATCTGCTCCTGGGTGGCATCGACCGGCAGCAGGCCCTGCTTGACCAGTTCGCCGAGGCTGAGCTGGGCGGGCCCATGGGTGCTGAACAGGCCGCTGCGGGCCGCCAGGGGGTGGTCCTCGCCGGGTTTGGCGTGCTGCAGTTCGTCGAACAGAACGGCCGTCACCAGCATCGGGTTGACTCTGTGCCGGCGGCTCTCGCTGAGGATCACCGGCCGGAGCTCCTCGAGCCGACCGAGGGTGTGGGTGCGCAGGGGCTGGAGCTGGTCGATGCCCTCGGTGAACAGCTGGGCCAGACGGGGCTGGGGGCCGTGAACGCCGAAGCGGCGGTTCAGCTCCCGCAGTTCCTCGGGGCTGAAGTCGATCGGATCCGGCCGGAGGCCCTCGCTGGTGGAGGGGCTGATCAGGGGGAAGGCGTCAACGCCCCGCTCTCCATCGGTAAGCAGGACAGCTGTGCGGCCGCGGAGCTGGGGCTCGCGGAGCAGGGGGAGCAGGCACAGCCCGATGGTTCCCAGCAGAGAAGCCCCCTGCACGACACGCAGAAGCCGCCTGCGCTGGGGCGCGGAGGGAGGCGGACTAGTTCCTGCGGGGCGGGACAGCAAGCAAAAAACTTGTCTTTAGACCAATCGTAACGAACTCCACCGGTTTTACCCTGTTTCAGGGGCGCTCTCGCCGCTGGACCCTGGGGCGGACGGCCCGCATCCGCCGATCCGCTTGCCGAACGTGGAGGCTGATGGATACGGTTCGGGGGCCCGTCACGGCGTCCCAGGAGCCATGTCCCCGCTGCCGCCGTTGAACGGCCACGATTCCGTCGCCCTCTGGGAGCGTTTCCGCCAGTTGCTCTGGCACGATCCCGACCTCTCCCTCTGGCTCGACGTCAGCCGGATGGCCCTGGAGGAGGGGGATCTGGCGACCTTTGAGGCCCCCTTCGCCCGCGCCTTCGCCGCCATGGAGGCCCTGGAGGCCGGGGCCGTCGCCAACGCCGACGAGGGGCGCCAGGTGGGTCACTACTGGCTGCGGGCTCCGGACCTGGCCCCCGATCCGGCGGTGGCGGCCGCCATCGCCGCCGAGGTGGATCGCCTCGAAGCCTTCGGACGGGACGTGCTGGCCGGAACGGTCACGGCGCCCGGCGGTGGGCCCTTCACCGACGTCCTCTGGATCGGCATCGGCGGTTCCGGCCTGGGCCCCCTGCTGATGCTCAGGGCCCTGGAGCGCCAGGGGGTGGGGCTGCCGTTCCACTTCTTCGACAACGTCGACCCCGACGGCATGGCCCGCACCCTGGCCGCCCTGGGCGAGCGGCTCACCACCACCCTGGTGATCGTGGTCAGCAAGTCGGGCGGCACCCCCGAACCCCACCTGGGCATGGTGCAGGCCCGGGCCCGGGTGGTGGCGGCCGGCGGCGACTGGAGCGCCCAGGCCGTGGCCATCACCATGGGCGGCAGCCACCTGGATCAGGAGGCGAAGGCGGCCGGCTGGCTGCGGCGCTTCGACATGTTCGACTGGGTGGGGGGACGCACCAGCATCACCAGTGCCGTCGGCCTGCTGCCCGCCGCCCTGATCGGCGCCGACCTGCGCGGTTTCCTGGAGGGGGCCGCCGCCATGGATCGCCTCACACGGGTGCCCGATCTGCGTGCCAATCCGGCGGCCCTGCTGGCCGCCTCCTGGCATGTGGCCGGGGGCGGCCGGGGTCGCCGCGACATGGTGGTGCTCCCCTACCGGGACCGGCTGGAGGTGTTCAGCCGTTACCTGCAGCAACTGGTGATGGAGTCCCTGGGCAAGCGCCTCGACCGGGACGGTGAGGTGGTGCACCAGGGCCTTGCCGTCTACGGCAACAAGGGTTCCACCGACCAGCACGCCTATGTGCAGCAGCTGCGCGACGGCCTCGACAACTTCTTCGTGACCTTCATCGAGGTGCTGGAGGACCCGGCGGAGATCCCCACGATCGATGGCGAGTGCCCCGCCGATTTCCTCGAGGGCTTCCTGCAGGGCACCCGGACGGCCCTGGCCGAACAGGATCGCCAGAGCATCACCATCACCCTGCGGCGCTTCGATGCGCGGGGCCTCGGGGCCCTGATCGGCCTTTTCGAGCGGGCGGTGGGGCTCTACGGCGAACTGGTGAACGTCAATGCTTACCACCAGCCCGGTGTGGAGGCGGGCAAGCAGGCGGCCGCCGGGATCCTGGCCCTGCAGAGCCGGGTCGAGGGGCTGCTGGCGGATGGCCAGCCCCGCTCCCTGGCCGCCATCGGTGCGGAGCTGGAGCTGGAGGCGGTGGAGCCGGTGTTCTGGCTGCTGCGCCACCTCTGCGCCAACGACCGCGGCTATGGAGCGAAAGGCGACTGGGGGCAGCCCGACGGGCTGGTCTTCCAGCACACTTGAGGGGCCTTCCCCCTTAGCCATGGTCCGATCCCGCGCCGCAGTCGCCTGGGCCGCCGGTCAGCCCCTGGAGGTCACCGAGATCGATGTGGAGGGCCCCCGGGCCGGCGAGGTGCTGCTGCGGGTCGTGGCCACCGGCGTGTGCCACACCGATGCCTTCACCCTCTCCGGCGCCGACCCCGAGGGGATCTTCCCGGCGGTGCTCGGCCACGAGGGCGGCGCGGTGGTGGAGGAGGTGGGCCCCGGGGTGACCTCCCTGGCCGTTGGCGACCACGTGATCCCCCTCTACACGCCCGAGTGCCGCTCCTGCCGCTTCTGCCTCTCCGGCAAGACCAACCTCTGTCAGGCGATCCGCGCCACCCAGGGCAAGGGCCTGATGCCCGACGGCAGCAGCCGCTTCTCCCGGAACGGTGAACGCATCTTCCACTACATGGGCACCTCCACCTTCTCCGAGTACACGGTGGTGCCCGAGATCGCCGTGGCGAAGATCGCCCCGGAGGCGCCGCTGGAGAAGGTGTGCCTGCTAGGCTGCGGCGTCACCACCGGCATCGGCGCCGTGCTCAACACCGCCAAGGTGGAGCCCGGCAGCAGCGTGGCCGTCTTCGGCCTCGGCGGGATCGGCCTGGCGGTGATCATCGGGGCGGTGATGGCCGGAGCGGAGCGGATCATCGGCATCGACACCAACCCCGACAAGTTCGCCATCGCCGGCCAGCTCGGCGCCACCGAATGCCTCGACCCCAAGGCCTTCGACGCCCCCATTCAGGAGGTGGTGATCGACCGCACCGACGGCGGGGTCGACTACTCCTTCGAGTGCATCGGCAACGTCCAGGTCATGCGCGCCGCCCTGGAGTGCTGCCACAAGGGCTGGGGCGAATCCACGATCATCGGCGTTGCGGGAGCGGGCCAGGAGATCGCCACCCGGCCGTTCCAGCTGGTGACGGGCCGGGTGTGGCGGGGCTCCGCCTTCGGCGGGGTGCGGGGACGCACCGAACTGCCCGGGTATGTGGAGCGGTTCCAGCAGGGGGAGATCCCCCTCGACACCTTCATCACCCACACGATGGGGCTGGAGGACATCAACCGGGCCTTCGACCTGATGCACGCCGGCCAGAGCATCCGCTCGGTGATCCACTTCTGACCCCCCTGCGACCCCGGAGGCCGGTGTCCCCATGCTCGAGCTGCTCAGCGAGAACCGCAGCTTCGGCGGTCTGCACCGCCGTTACCGCCACCCGTCCTCCGAGCTGAACGGGCCGGCGACCCTGGCGGTGTACCTGCCCCCCCAGGCCCTCGACGGCGATCGGGTGCCCGCCCTCTACTGGCTGTCCGGCCTCACCTGCACCGACGAGAACGTCATGCAGAAGGGTGGCGCCCACCGGCTCGCCGCCGAGCTCGGCCTGGCCCTGGTGGCACCGGACACCAGCCCCAGGGGAGCTGAGGTGCCGAGCGACCCCGATGGCGGCTGGGACCTGGGCCAGGGGGCCGGCTTCTACGTCGATGCCACCGAGGCCCCGTGGGACCGGCACTACCGCATGCACAGCTATGTGGTCGAGGAGCTGCCCGCCCTGCTCGAAGCCCAGCTGCCCCTGCGCCAGGCCCGCAGCATCAGCGGCCATTCGATGGGGGGCCATGGGGCCCTGGTGGCAGCCCTGCGCCACCCGGGCCGCTACCGCTCCGTGTCCGCATTCGCCCCGATCTGTCACCCCAGCGCCTGTCCCTGGGGCCAGAAGGCCTTCGGGGCCTACCTTGGCCCGGATCCAGCGGCCTGGGCGGCCTGGGATGCCACCCTGCTGATCCCCGCGGCAGCGGAGCGGCTACCCCTGCTGGTGGATCAGGGCACGGCCGACCCTTTCCTCGACAGCCAGCTGCGGCCCGCCGACCTGGCGGCGGCGGCCGAAGCGGCGGGGCACCCCCTGCAGCTGCGCTTCCAGGAGGGTTACGACCACAGCTTTTTTTTCATCGCCAGCTTCATGGACGACCACCTGCGCCACCATGCGGCCGCCCTCAGGGCACCAGGTTGACCAGCTTGCCGGGCACCACGATCACCCGCCGGGGCGGCTGACCCTCCAGCCAGCGCTGGGCCACCTCGCTCTCCAGGGCCAGGCGCTCCAGGGTGGCCGCATCGGCGTCGGCGGGCACCTCCAGGCTGCCGCGCATCTTGCCCTTCACCTGGATCACCAGGGGGATGGTGTCGCGCACCAGGGCGGTGGGATCCACGGCGGGCCAGCGCTGGGCATGGACGCTCGCCCCGGCGCTGATGGGCTGCCCCTCCGCGTGGCCGCTGAGTTTCTGCCAGAGCTCCTCAGCCAGGTGGGGAGCGAACGGCGCCAGCAGGATCAGCAGGGTGGAGAGGGCCTCGGTGCCCACCGCCGGGCCGGAACCCTCCAGGTGCGCAGCCAGGGCGTTGCTCAGCTTCATCAGCTCGGAAACGGCGGTGTTGAGCTGGAGCTCCCCTTCCAGGTCTTCGCTGATGGCGGCGATGGCGGTGTGCACGGCCCGGCGCAGCTCCCTTTCGCCGTCGCTGAGGGAAGCGGCATCCGGGGCCGGCGGCTGGGGGGTGTCAGGGCCGCTCAGGCGCAGTCCCCGGCCGTGGGCGCCATCCACCAGACGCCAGAGGCGCTGGAGGAAGCGGTACTGGCCCTCCACATCGGCGTCGTCCCACTCCAGATCCTTCTCGGGAGGCGCCTTGAACAGGATGAACATGCGGGCGGTGTCGGCCCCGTAGCGGTCGATCACCACCGCCGGGTCCACCCCGTTGTGCTTCGACTTGGACATCTTTTCGTAGAAGACCTCCAGCACCTCGCCGCTGACCGGGTCGCGGGGGTCGCTGGGGTCGGCCACCTGGGCCGGAGCCACGTACTGACCGGTGTGGGCGTTGCGGTAGGTGATGCCCTGCACCATGCCCTGGGTGAGCAGGCGGGCGAAGGGTTCGGAAAAGCCCAGCAGGCCCCGGTCCCGCAGCACCTTGGTGAAGAAGCGGGAATAGAGCAGGTGCAGGATGGCGTGCTCGATGCCGCCCACGTACTGGTCCACGGGAAGCCAGCGGTCGACGGCGTCACGGCCGAACGGCCGCTGGTCGTTGTGGGGGTCGCTGTAGCGCAGGTAGTACCAGGACGAACACATGAAGGTGTCCATGGTGTCGGTCTCCCGCTTGGCGGGGGCACCGCAGCTGGGGCAGGGCACATTCACCCACGACTCCAACTTGGCCAGGGGGGTGCCGCCCTTGCCGCTCAGGGGGATGTCCCGGGGCAGTTCCACCGGCAGCTGGTCGTCGGGGACCGGCACCACGCCGCAGCTGTCGCAGTGGATCACGGGGATGGGGCAGCCCCAGTAGCGCTGGCGGGAAATCAGCCAGTCGCGCAGGCGGTACTGCACCCGTCCCTGGCCCCAGCCCTGCTCCTCGGCCCAGGCGACGATGGCCGACTTGGCCTCGGTGGTGGTCAGGCCGTCGAAGGGGCCGGAGCCGATCAACACGCCGGACTCCGTCCAGGCCTGGCCCTCGTAGGCGTGGGGGTCGGAGCCCTCGGGGATCACCACCCGCCGAACGGGAAGTTCGTACTGGCGGGCAAAGGTGAAGTCGCGCTGGTCGTGGGCCGGAACCCCCATCACGGCCCCGGTGCCGTAGTCGGCCAGCACGTAGTCGGCGATCCAGACGGGAATCCTTTCGTCGCTGGCGGGGTTGCGCACCCAGGCACCGATCGGCACGCCCCGCTTGGGCCGGTCCTCGGCCGTCCGCTCCTGCTCGCTCTGGCGACTGACCAGGTCACAGAAAGCGGTCACCGAGAGCCGGCAGTCGTCCGTGGTCAGTTCGGCCACCAGGGGGTGCTCCGGCGCCAGCACCACGTAGGTGGCGCCGTGGATCGTGTCGGGCCGGGTGGTGAAAACGGTGATGGCCGCACCGCTCTCGGAGGTGAAGGTGAGTTCGGCCCCGAGGGAGCGGCCGATCCAGTTGGCCTGCATCGTGCGCACCCGCTCCGGCCAGCCCTCCAGGGTGGGGAGATCGTCGAGCAGGGCATCGGCGTAGGCGGTGATCTTCAGGAACCACTGGCGCAGCCGGCGCTTCTCCACCTGGGCACCGGAGCGCCAGGAGCGCCCTTCGGCGTCCACCTGTTCATTGGCGAGCACCGTCTGGTCGATCGGGTCCCAGTTGACCGTCGCCTCCTTGCGGTACGCCAGGCCGGCATCAAGGAACTGCAGGAACAGCCACTGGGTCCAGCGGTAGTAATCGGCGTGGCAGGTGGCCACCTCCCGGTCCCAGTCGATCGAGAGCCCCAGCCTCTTGAGCTGGTCCCGCATCTGGGCGATGTTGCGGTCGGTCCAGTCCCCGGGATCGACACCCCGCTCGATGGCGGCGTTCTCCGCCGGCAGTCCGAAGGCGTCCCAGCCCATGGGATGGAGGACCTGCCGACCCCGCAGGCGGGCCGCCCGGGCGATCACGTCGGTGATGACGTAATTGCGGACGTGGCCCATGTGGAGGCTCCCCGAGGGATAGGGGAACATCGACAGGGCGTAGTAAGGGTCGCCGCTGTCACCGCTGAGATCAGGTGTGGCGTGCAATCCCAGCTGCTCCCACCGCAGCTGCCAGCGCTGCTCGATCGTCTCGGGACGGTAGCGGGAGGGTTCGGTCACGGGCCCTTGGGGAAGGATGTGATCGTGTCACAGCCCATGGGGGACTCAGCTGAGGGCGCGCAGGGAGGCGATCGCCGCCAGGCTGATCAACAGCAGCGGGGTGCCGGGTTCGGTGCTCATGGCCAGAAAATGGCTGTCCTGCCAGCGGATCACCCCATCACACTCCTGGCCCGACATCAGGACGACGTTCACCGGGGTGCGGATGCGGATCAGCTCCTGAACATGGCGCACGCTGGGCAGGGTCGTGTCGAGCCTGGGCCCCCGTCGTTCAAAGAAACTCTGCATAGGATCGACCCCAACCTCCAGGACTTACGGAACGGTGCTCCAAGTGCTCCAATTCAGCAAATACCAGGGTCTGGGGAATGACTTCCTGCTCCTGGACGGGCGCAGCTTAGGGGATTCTGAGGACGCGTTCGGTTTGACCCCCGAGCGGGTCCGTCGGCTTTGCGACCGCCGCTTCGGGGTCGGCGGGGATGGGGTGATCCTGGCCCTGCCGCCGAGGGAAGGTGGCGAACTGCGGATGCGGATCTTCAACGCCGATGGCACCGAGCCCGAGATGTGCGGCAACGGCATCCGTTGCCTGGCCCGGTTCCTGGCCGACAGCGACGGGGACGTCGCCCCCCGCCTCTGGGAGGTGGAGACCCTGGCGGGCCGCATCGTGCCGGCCCTGGCGAACGACGGCCGCATCCGCGTCGACATGGGTGCCCCGTTCCTGACCCCGGAGACCATCCCCACCGGCCTTGCCGTCGGGGAGGAGGGGCTGCCGGTGGGCGTGCTGGAGGTGCTGGGCCAGCCCCTGGCCGTGGCGGCCGCCGGCATGGGCAATCCCCATGCCGTGGTCCCGGTCGATGACGTGGCGGCCATCGACCTGGAGACCCTGGGCGCCGCCCTGGAGGTGCACGAGGCCTTTCCGGCCCGCACCAATGTCCATTTCGTCGAGGTGATCGCCCCCGACCATCTGGTGATGCGGGTCTGGGAGCGCGGCGCTGGGCCCACCCTGGCCTGTGGCACCGGCGCCTGCGCCACCCTGGTGGCCTGCCACCTGCTGGGTCTGGCCGATCGCCAGGCCAGACTCGATCTGCCCGGCGGTCCCCTGGAGATCCACTGGGACGAGGCCAGCGGCCACGTCTTCATGACCGGCCCGGCCGAGGCGGTGTTCGATGGGGTGGTGGCCCCGTCCCTGTTCGGGAACAGCGCCGAAACCGAAGCAGCCACTGCCGCCACCACCGCACCGCCCCGGCCCGAGTCCAAGCCCGACCAGGCCATGCGCCAGACCGACCAGGCCCAGGCCCAGTCCGGCATCGATTGCGCCACGGCGTGCGTCAACGGCTGCCTCCGCCCCGAGGCCTGTGCAAGTGCCGACGCCCGGGCCCGGGTCACGGCCCTGCTGGAGGGACGTTCCCTCGATGATCTGGTGGCCCTGGCCGGCGAGTCCCTGGAAGCCCGCACCCTGGGCCGCCTCTCCCGCGATGCCTCCCCTGCCCCCTGAGGTCCCTGGGACGGCAGGGCCGAGCCCTGGGGTCTACCTCGATGCCTGCGCCACCAGCCCCCCGGCGCCGGAGGTGATCGAGGCCATGGACCGGGCCCACCGCCAGGCCTGGGCCAACCCCTCGAGCCTGCACGGCTTCGGCCTGGCGGCGGCGGATCGGCTGGAGCGGGACCGCCTGGCCATCGCCCGGCAGCTGGGCTGCGGCCGGGAGGAACTCGTGCTCCTGTCGGGAGGCAGCGAAGCGATCCACACGGCCCTGATCGGCTGCGCCGGTTCCCTGGAGCCCGGCCGGGTGCTGCTCTCGGCGGTGGAGCATCCCGCCAGCTACGCCGCCGCCGCCGCCATGGAGAGACGGGGTTGGCAGCGGCAGCTTCTGCCGGTGGATCGCCGTGGTCTGGTCGACCTGGAGGCCCTCCAGGAGCTGTTGCAGCCGCCGACCCGACTGGTGTCGATCCTCTGGGGACAGAGCGAGGTGGGCACGCTCCAACCGATCGACCGCATTGGTCAGCTCTGCCGCCAGGCCGGCGTGCGGCTCCACGTGGACGCGGTGCAGGTGGTGGGCCACCAACCCGTCGACTTCAGCCGGCTGCCGGTCGACCTGCTGAGCTGCGCGGCCCACAAGCTGCAGGGTCCCCGCGGGGTCGGCGCCCTGCTGGTGCGGCGCGGGCTCGAGCTGGAACCCCTGATCGGCGGCCCACAGGAGGGGGGTCGTCGCGGCGGCACCGAGCCCGTGGCCCTGGTGGCCGGGTTCGCGGCCGCCCTGGAGCTGGCGGGGCAGCGCCTGGGGGCCCATGGCGGTGAGGACCCGATCGGGCCCCTGCGGGATCGGCTGCTGGAGGCGCTGCTGGCCCTGGAGGGGCTGCGCCTCAGCGGGCCGGCTCCGGACGATCCCTGCGGGCGCCTTCCCCACCACATCAGCCTGCTGGTGGCTGACCCGGGGGGCCGCCCACTGCCAGGACGCCAGCTGGTGCGCGAACTGGCCCGGCGGGGTTATGCCGTCAGCAGCGGGTCGGCCTGCACCAGTCGCGGAGCGCCGGGCGCCAGTGCCGTGCTGCTCGCCATGGGGTACAGCCCTGAGGAAGCCGCCAGCGGCCTCCGCCTCAGCCTGGGCCCCTGGCTCAACCCGGCGGATCTGGCGGACCTGCCGACGGCCCTGGAGGAGGCGATCCACAGTGTCGCCGCAGCGCCTGGGTAGGGTCCGCTCGGACCTGCTGCCCTCCGATGCTGCCCGCCGATCTGCGCACCGCCGAGACCGAGGCCCGCGGGGCCCTGCAGGCGGCCCTGGCCTCCGGATCCGGTGGGCGCTGGACCGTGGAGTTCCGCTTCGAAGGACTGCGGCTGCTGCCCGTGGTCCTGCGCCTGCTGGAGGGGCTGGTGGCGGAGTGCTCCGAGGTGCGGCTGCTGTTCCCGGATGCCGGTGCCACCGCCCTTGCCCGCCGGGATGCCCCTGACCTGGCCGTTCATATCGGTAGTTTCTCCGACCAGCGCCGGCTGCAGCAGGAGGCCCCCTCCGCGGGGGTGCTGCTGCTGGTGGGGGCGAGCCAGGCGGAGTACGAGCTGGTGGAGGCCGTCTGCGGCGGCCACGGCGGCAGCGTGGTGCTGGTGAATCCGTCCCTGGAGGATGCCGCCATCGGCATCGGCAGCGTGGCGCGCCAGCGCCGCAAGGGTTTCCTGGCCGGCTGGCGGGCCGCCTATGCCCTGCTGCCCCAGGCCGACCGCGCCCTGCGCTGCGCCTACCCGGGCGAATGGGAGCTCTACCGGCTCGACCCGGATGGTTACCGGCTCGCCGGTCGCTTCGAGCAGAAACCCGATGCCGAGCAGCAGGACCTGGCCCTCAGCGGCCGCCAGGAGGCGGGCCTGGGGAGCAACCTGCGGGCCCTAGGTCAGATGATCGAAGACCTGCAGAACTGAGCCGGCCGCACGGCTGGTGCATCCAGGAAAGGCTGCGTACACTTCGCGCTGGCTTTCAGGTGCCCATGCCCAGCGATTCGCCCCGATCCCGCTCCTGGAGCCTCATCGACCTCGGCGCCGCCGCTGCGGCCTTGCTGGCGATCGGGGGGGTGATCTGGAGTCCCCGCCTGAGCGGCGCGGTGGCCCAGGCCACCGGCGCCCTCGAACCCGTCACCGTGATGGTGGACGTTCGTGGTGCCCCCGCCGCTGCCCCCCTGCAGCTGCTGCAACAGGCCCGCCAGGAGGGCAAGGTGGCGATCGTGATCCGCAACCAGCCCCACGGCAGCGTCGCGGTGAAGGAGATCATCCCGTTTGACCGGATCATCTCCACCCTCACCCCGGACGGGAAGGTCGTGAGCGCCCCTGATCCCAACCAGAGGACCTTCAGCACCTTCGATGGCCGCTTCGTCCTCGAAGGCCAGGGGCGCCGCACCGCCGGTGGTGTGGTCTTCGGCAACCAGACGATCAAGATCGGTGCCCCGGTGGAGCTCGAGGGGACCAACTACCGGTTCACCGGCACCGTCACCGACCTGAAACTCGGAGCCTCCTGACATGACCCCGTCCGTCCGCCTGGCCCCACGGGTCCATCGTCCCCGCCGTTCGCTGCAGATCCTGGCGATGCTGCTGGTGGCCAGTGGCACCGCCCCCCTGGGTCTGGCGGCCCGTGCGCAGAACGCACCGGCGCTCCCTTCCCCGCGGATCGTCCGGCCCCTGCCGGTGGCTGCCCTGCCGGAGGCCCCCCCACCGGTGGGCATGCCCCGGCTGGCCGGGGAGGTCAGCTGTCCGTTGCTGCAACGGCAGGTGGCCCAGGTCCTGGCAGACGAACAGTCCCGCTGGAGCGTGACTGTCGCCGATGGCAGTGGGCGCCTCTTGGCCGATGTCAACGGCAGGCAGCCCAGGGTGCCCGCCTCCAACCAGAAGCTGATCAGCACGGCCTTCGCCCTCGACCGGCTCGGGCCCGACTACCGCCTCACCACCCAGCTGTGGCGGCTACAGGACGGCACCCTGCGGATGGTCGGCCAGGGGGATCCGGACCTGGCCCTGCCCCAGCTGCAGCGCTTCGCCCGGCTCGCCCTGGCGTCCGGCACCCCCGTGCGGCTGGAGCTGGCGGAGGAAGCCCCCCAGAACTGGTGGCCCAGCGGCTGGCACGTGGGTGATCGGGTCTATGCCTACGGCGCCCCGATCACCCGGCTGGCCATCACCAGCAACACGATCGACGACGCCGTGAGCAACCCCCCCTCCCGGCTCCAGACCCTGCTGCGGCGCTCCATGGACCAGAGCGGTGGCCAGCAGGTGCAGCTGGCCCTGGTCTCCGCCCGCCAGCCCCTCCCCGGCGACGCCGTCCTGCTGCACGAGGAGCCCTCCACATCGATGCACGGCCTGCTCAGCCTGGCCAACACCGAAAGCCACAACTTCACCGCCGAAGTGCTGCTGCGTCAGGCCGCCGGCACCTGGGACCTGCCCGAAGCCAACCGGCGCGCGGTGGTCTGGCTGAGCGCCCAGGGCTTGCCCATGGAGGGGGTCAGGGTCGCTGACGGCAGCGGCCTGGATCGCGCCAACCGGGTCACCAGCCGCTTCCTGGTGGCCCTGCTGTTGCGCATGGATCACCATCCCTACTCCAGGGATTACATCAGTTCGATGGCCATCACGGGTCGGCGGGGCACCCTGCGCAACCTGTACAAGGGCACGAGCCTGGACGGGCAGTTCTTCGCCAAGACCGGCACCCTCACCGGTGTCCGCTCCATGAGCGGCGTCCTGCAGACCGCCGACGGGCCCCGCTACGTGAGCGCTGTGTCCGCCGGGGCGGGAGCTCCGAACACCACCATCGGCCGTCTCCTGCGGCAGGTGCAGACGGCCGGCGCCTGCCAACCCGCGCTCTGAACCCATCTGGGCCCGATGCCACCAGCTGAGCTATGGGCGGCTTGGCTGGTGGCGTCCGGCGGGTTGGACCTCAGCTGGCCAGGCCCCGGCTGGCCGCCCGCTTCAGCCGGCCGGCGGCACGGCGGGCCCTCTCCACGGCCGCGTTCTCCAGGGGGATCGGAGCTTCGGGGGGACGGCTGGCGGTCGCCGTCTCCTGGCCCTGCAGCCGCACCAGTTCGCGGCGACCCCCCAGGACCACCTGGCTGAGTTCCTTGAGGCGCACCTCCAGTTCCCCCAGCACCTGCTCGGCGTAGCGGTTGGCGCCCTCCTGGATCGTGGCCGACTCCTGGCGGGTGCGGGCGATCAGGGCATCGCACTGCTGCTGGGTCTGCTGACGGAACTGCAGGGCGTCGGCGTGGAGGCGCTCGGCTTCGGCCTGGCTTTCCCGCTGAACCCGCAGACCTTCCTGGCGGATGCCCTCGAGATCCTGCAGGGCCTGGGCCCGACTGCGTTCGTGCTGCTCCAGCAGTTGCCGGTTGCGTTCCGCCGCCTCCTGCTCCAGTTGCTGGCGGCGCTGCTGGGCCTCCTGCTCCAGCTGCTGACGGCGACCGGCGAACTGCTGCTCGAACTGGGCCATCCGGGCCTGGTGCTCCTGTTCGGTCTGGGCCACCTGCTGGCGGGCCTGCAGCACCATCTGCTCACACTGCTGGCGGGCCAGTTCCCGCTGTTCCGTCACCTGGCGCTCGGCCTCCTGGCGGATGGCGGCGGCATTGATGAGCTGCTCCCGCTCGCGCCGCGCCTGGGTGACGATCTCCTCGGCCTGGAGCCGGGCCTTCTCGATGAAGCCTTCCCGCTGGCGGATCAGGTCTTCGGCCTGGGAGATCTGGCCCGGCAGGGCCTCCCGCAGCGAATCCATCATCTCGATGGCGTCCTGCTCGTTGACCAGCCGACCACCGCTGAAGGGGATGCGGCTGCCCTCGAGGACGATGTCCTCCAGCTGGTCCAGCTGGTCGAGAACGGAGAAACGGACGTCAGCCATATGGAGATTCGGGCGCTGCCTGTCGATTAAAGAGCCTCTCCAGGTCGATCGCCACTCCCGGCGGGACCATGTGGCCCACATCCCCGCCGAAGCGGGCCACCTCCTTCACCACCGAGCTGCTCAGAAAGCTGTGGTGCGCTGACGTGGCCATGAACAGGGTCTCGACCCGGGGGGCCAGGGTCCGGTTGGTGTGTGCGATCTGCAACTCGAATTCGAAGTCGCTCATGGCCCGCAACCCCCGCAGGATCACCTGGGCGCCGCAGGTCTGGGCATAGGTCACGGTGAGGCCATCGAAATGGCCCACCTCGATGCCGGCCATCCCCCGCGTGGCCGTGCGGATCTGCTCCAGGCGGCGCTCCAGGGGGAACGCGGGCTGCTTGGAAGGGTTCATCAGCACCGCCACCACGACCCCGTCGAAGAGGTGTGCCGCCCGCTCGATCAGGTCGAGGTGGCCGAGGGTGAGGGGGTCAAAACTGCCGGGGTAGAGGGCTCGCATGCCCTCCAGCCTATGGAGACGGCCCCGGCCGGGTTCCTAGAGTCGGTCTTTCCCCGCCGCCCTCCCCCATGACCGACGTTGCCCTGGACGCGGCCGCCAAGAAGACCCTGCTCCGCAAGATCCCCCACGGCGTGTTCATCTGCGGCGTGGCCGAAGGCGAAGAGGTGAACGGCTTCACCGCCAGCTGGGTCACCCAGGGCTCCTTCGAGCCTCCCCTGGTGGTGATGGCGGTGCGCGCCGATTCCACCAGCAACGGCATGATCCAGCGCAGCGGGCGTTTCTGCCTCAACGTTCTGGCCGCCGACCAGAAGGACCTGGCGGCCGTGTTCTTCAAGCCCCAGAAGGGGGTGGGCGGCCGTTTTGACGCCGCCCCGTTCCACCTCGGCCCCCTGGGGCTGCCGGTGCTCGACGACGCCCTCGGCGCCGTCGAGTGCACCGTGGTGGGGCAGGTGGCCCATGGCGACCACACCGTGTTTGTGGGGGAGGTGAAGACGGCGATCCTGCACCGCGATGCCCCCGCCCTGGAACTGTCCGCCACGGGCTGGCAGTACGGCGGTTGAGGCGTCGCCGTGGCTGAGACGGTGGCCCCTGCGGGCGGCACTCCGGGCGGCACTCCGGGCGGCGACGTCATCGGGCCGCTGCTGCTCCAGCGGGAGCGCCTGGCGGCCCGGCTGCGGGAGCTGCCGGCGGAGCCGGGCTGTTACCTGATGCGGGATGCGAGCGACCGCATCCTCTACATCGGCAAGTCGAAGAGCCTGCGGGCGCGGGTGCGCAGCTACTTCCGCAACTCCCACGACATCAGCCCCCGCATCGCCCTGATGGTGCGGCAGGTCTGCGAGATCGAGTTCATCGTCACCGACAGCGAGGCGGAGGCGCTGGCGCTGGAATCGAACCTGATCAAGAACCACCAGCCCCACTTCAACGTTCTGCTCAAGGACGACAAGAAGTACCCCTACCTCTGCATCACCTGGAGCGAGGCCTACCCGCGCATCTTCATCACCCGTCGGCGCCGGCTGCGCAGCCCCCTCGATCGCTTCTACGGGCCCTACGTCGATGTGGGTCTGCTGCGCCGCACCCTGGCGGTGGTCAAGCGGGTGTTTCCGCTGCGGCAGCGGCCCCAGCCCCTCTACCGCGACCGCACCTGCCTCAACTTCGACATCGGCCGCTGCCCCGGGGTCTGCCAGGAAAAGATCGGCTCCGAGGACTACCACCGCATCCTGCGCAAGGTGGCGATGGTGTTCCAGGGCCGCAATGACGAACTGCTGGAACTGCTGCGGCAGCAGATGGAGCGCTATGCCGAACGGCTGGATTTCGAAGCCGCCGCCCGGGTCCGCGACCAGCTGCAGGGTCTCGACCTGCTCACGGCCGACCAGAAGATGAGCCTGGGGGACAGCTCCGTCAACCGGGATGTGATCGCCCTGGCGGCGGACGACCGGGTGGCGGCGGTTCAGATCTTCCAGATGCGCGCCGGCAAGCTGGTGGGGCGGCTGGGATACACCGCCGACGCGGCGATCGCCACACCGGCGGAGGTGCTGCAGCGGGTGATCGAGGAGCACTACAGCCAGGTGGAGCCGGTGGAGATCCCCCCGGAACTGCTGCTCCAGCACCCGCTGCCGGCCCAGGACCTGATCGGCGACTGGCTGGCGGAACGGCGGGGCCGCAAGGTGCGGCTGGCCGTGCCCCAGCGGCGCCAGAAGGCGGATCTGATCGAGCTGGTGGAGCGCAACGCCGGCTTTGAGCTGGCCCGGGCCCAGCGGGGGGCGGAGCAGCAGCAGCTGGCCACCGAGGACCTGGCCCAGCTGCTGGAGCTGCCGGTGCCGCCCCGCCGGATCGAGGGCTACGACATCAGCCACATCCAGGGCAGTGATGCCGTGGCCTCCCAGGTGGTGTTCATCGACGGCCTGCCGGCCAAGCAGCACTACCGCAAGTATCGGATCCGCAGCAGCAGCATCCGCGCGGGCCATTCCGACGACTTCATGGCCATGGCGGAGATCATGCGGCGGCGCTTCCGCCGCTGGTCGCAGGCGAAGGCGGAGGGGGGTGACCTCGCCGCCCTGCGCCGCGCCGGTGCCTCGGCCCTGCACACCGACGGCCTCAGCGACTGGCCGGACGTGGTGATGATCGATGGCGGCAAGGGCCAGCTGTCGGCGGTGATGGAGGCCCTGCGGGAGCTCGACCTGCACGAGGACCTGACCGTCTGCTCCCTGGCCAAGCAGCGGGAGGAGGTGTTCCTACCGGGTGCCAGCCAGCCCCTCGACACCGAAGCGGACCAGCTGGGGGTGGTGCTGCTGCGGCGGCTGCGGGACGAGGCCCACCGCTTCGCCGTCAGCTTCCACCGCCAGCAGCGGGGCGAGCGGATGAAGCGCTCCCGCCTCAGCGACATCGCCGGGCTGGGCCCCAAGCGGGTCAAGGATCTGCTGGCCCACTTCCGCTCCATCGACGCCATCCAGCTGGCCAGCCCCGAGCAGATCGCCGCCGTCCCCGGGATCGGACCGGCGATGGCGCGGCAGGTGTGGGAGCACTTCCATCCCCCCATGGATGGACCCGAAGACGCCGGTGAAAGGGAGGACGCCCCCATGGAGCTGGCCGGATGAGGGCCGCTGTGGGGCTGGTCTGCAGGCGGCTGTGGGCCGCAGCCCTGGTCCTGGGGCTGCTGCTCGCCCCTGGCGGGGAGGCGGCGCTGGCCGCACCGGGCCTGTGTGTCGGGCCGGTCTGCGGCGACGAGATCAGCCGCAGTGCCAAGCACCCCTGGCAGCTCAGGCTTCGGGTCAGCGACCAGGAGAACCACCGGGAGCGGGTGGTGGTGGATTGCCGCAATGGGGGCATCAGTCCGCAGCTGGGACCCGTGGATCGGGCCTACGCCGCCGCCGTGGCCCGCCGCTACTGCCGACTAACTTGGCGATCCGACGCGCTTCCCGGTTTCCCCAGGTCCTGACATGACGTTGCCGCTGACCCTGGCCGTGAGCTGGCCCCCCGGGGCCTATCTCTGGTTCAAGACCCTGCACATCGTCGGGGTGGTGGTGTGGTTCGCCGGGCTGTTCTATCTGGTGCGGCTGTTCATCTACCACCGGGAGGCGGCCGAGCTGGAGCCCCCGCTGCGGCAGGCCTTCGAGGAGCAGTACGGCCTGATGGAGCGGCGCCTGGCCAACATCATCACCACCCCGGGCATGGTGGTGGCCGTGGCCATGGCGGTGGGTCTGCTGCTGGTGGAGCCGATCTGGCTGAAACAGACCTGGATGCACGCCAAGCTCGCCGCCGTCGCGGTCCTGCTCGTCTACCACCACCTCTGCTACCGGCTGATGGGGCAGCTGCAGCGCGGAGCGTGCAACTGGAGCGGCCGCCAGTTGCGGGCCCTCAACGAACTGCCCACCCTGCTGCTGGTGCTGGTGGTGATGCTGGTGGTGTTCAAGAACCAGTTCCCCACAGGGGCGGCCACCTGGTTCCTGGTGGCCCTGGTGGTGTTCATGGCCGCGTCGATCCAGTTCTATGCCCGCTGGCGGCGCCTGCGCAGCGAACGGCTGGCCCAGCAGGAGAGTGGCGGTGCTGCGGCCTGACGCCCTCGCCCATCCCCTGACCCCGGTGCTGCGCCAGGTGCGGGCCGACAGCTGCCCGCAACGGCTCAACTTCCACTGCCACACCATCTGCAGCGACGGCAGCCTCCACCCCGAGCAGCTGGCGGCCGAGGCCCTGGCCATCGGCCTGGAGCACCTGGCCGTCACCGACCACCACGCCCTGGCGGCCCACGGGGCCATTGCCTCCGCCTTCGACGCCCGCCGGCGGCAGGGCGCGTCGGCCCCCACCCTCTGGCGCGGTGTGGAGATCAGCTGCCTGCTGGAGGGATGCCTGGTCCACGTCCTGGGTCTGGGCTTCGTCGAGGAGCACCCCTCCCTCCACCCCTACCTGCAGGGCACCTCGGTGGTGGGTCCGGCCCTGCGGGCCGAGGCGGTGGTGGCGGCGATCCAGGCCGCCGGGGGCCTGGCGCTGCTGGCCCACCCCGCCCGCTACCGCCTGCCCCACCGGCGCCTGATCGCGGCGGCGGCGGACCTGGGCTTCGACGGGGCTGAAGTCTGGTACGACTACGGGATGCAGACACGCTGGCAGCCCACGCCGCTGGTGTGCGAGGCGATCGCCGCCGACCTGGAGCGCCGGGGCCTTCTGATGAGTTGTGGTACGGATACCCATGGGCTGGTGCTCCACGGCCGCTAGGGTTTGCTGACACGTTTCTCCTTGCGTCGATGGGCCTGCTCGATCGTCTGTTCGGTTCCCGTGCCGCCTCGGTGACCAAGCCTGAGGCTGCCGCCAAGGCCAAGCCCAAGGCCGAGACCTTCTTCCTCGATCCCGAGGCCTCCACCAGCCTGGGCGATGTCAAGTTCATGAAGCGGTCGAACACGATCCGCCACACCTTCCCCGGCAACGCCGACAGCCCCGGCGACAAGGAGATGGTGGCCGAAGTGGCGTCGATGGAGGCCCGGGTGGAGAAGATGACCCCTGGTCTGGCCGGCATCCAGCCCACCGAGAAGGGGTCGGTCAACCTCACCGGTGGCATCCCCAAACCCGTCAAGAAGACCTTCGCCCAGCAGATGAGCGCCGCCGAGCTCGGCCAGCGCATGAAGGGGGCCGCCGTGACCCCCACCAACCTGCCCGGTGGACCCGCGGCGGCGAAGCAGCAGAAGGAGACCGAGGCCCAGGGCCAGCCGGCCAGCTCCCAACCGGCGGCCAAGCCCGGGACCACCGATCCCTTCCGCTCGATGGTGAGGGATCTGGAGCTCTGATCCTGGCGCCGGGAGCCTGGTTCAGCGCTGCTCCACCAGGCTCTCGCTCTCCAGCACCAGCTGCCGCAGCCGCTCCAGTCGCTGGGGATCCGCCCCCTCCCACAGCCCCCGGTGGTGGGCCTCCAGCAGGCGCTCGGCCATGTCCCGCAGGGCCCAGGGGTTGGAGCGGTCCAGAAACTCCCGCACCGCCCCGTCCTCCAGCCAGGCGGCGCTGATGGCGCTGTAACCCCAGTCGGGAACGCGGCCAGTGCTGGCGTCGTAGGCGAACAGGTAGTCGAGGCTGGCGGCCATTTCGAAGCCACCCTTGTAGCCGTGCTCCTGCATGGCGGCGATCCAGCGGGGATTGAGCAGGCGGGAGCGCAGCACCTTGTCGAACTCGCGCTCGAGCCGGTGCAGCCGGGGGCGCTGGCTGCGGGAATGGTCGCCGAACCAGAGGGCCGGGGCCCGGCCCTGGAGCCGCTCGGCGGCGGCGCTCAGTCCCCCTTGGAACTGGTAATAGTCGTCGGAATCCAGCAGGTCGTGCTCCCGGTTGTCCTGGTTGTGCAGCACCACCTGCACCTGGGCCAGGCGCCGTTCCAGGCCACCCCGATCGGCCGTGGCGGCGATGGCGCCGCCGCTGGCCCCGTCGCCGGGGTCACCGTCGTAGCGCCAGGCGCTCCAGTTGAGAAACGCCTCGCCCAGGTCAGCGCGCTCCTCCCAGTGGCCGCTGTCGATCAGGCCCTGCAGCCCGGCCCCGTAGGCGCCGGGCGCTGAGCCGTAGACGCGCCCCCCATGGCCCTCCAGGCGGACCGAGGCCGCCAGGGGATTGTCGTCGGGGTCCTCCTCCAGTCCCGCCACCAGGCGGGTGGCGCGGTTGAACCAGCCCACCAGCTGGGGGAAGGCATCCCGGAACAGACCGGAGATGCGCAGGGTGACATCCACCCGCGGCCGGCCGAGCAGGCGCAGGGGGATCACCTCCACGTCCACCAGCCGGCGGGTGGGGCCATCCCAGACGGGGCGCACCCCCATCAGGGCCAGGGCCTGGCCGATGTCCTCGCCGCCGTTGCGCATGGTGGCGGTGCCCCAGACCGAGAGGGCCAGGGTGCGCAGGTCGTCGCCCTCCTCCTGCAGGTGGAGCTGCAGCAGCAGCTCGGCGCTGCGCCGCCCCAGGTCCCAGGCGGCCTCCGTCGGCAGGCCGCGCAGGTCGACGCTGTAGAAGTTGCGCCCCGTCGGCAGCAGGTCCGGGCGGCCTCGGGTGGGCGCGCCGGAGGGCCCGGCGGCGATGCGGCCGCCCGCAAGGCCCGTGAGCAGGGCCTGGCGCTCCGCCTCGCCGCAGGCGAGCAGGGGCGGCAACAGGGCCCGGCGCAGGTGCGCCAGGGACCGCTCGGTGGCCGCCCCCACCGCCCCCAGCGGCACCCCGGCGGCTTCAGCCAGCTGCTCCGCCACCAGGCCCAGGGCGCGGGCCTCCAGCAGGGCCACCCCATCACCCACATGGCGCAGCACGGGAACGCTGTCCCCGGGGGCGGTGAGCCGGCCGCGGTCGGCGGCGGAGAGGGGGGCCTCCTCGGGATCGGACCAGGGGTCCAGATCCAGTCCCAGGTCGAGGGCGAGGGCCTGGGTGAGCCCGGGCACCCCCGCCTGGGGCGCCCGGGCCAGGCACAGCAGCAGTTCGGCCAGCTTCGCCGGCGCCGGCAGGGTGCCGAAGATGTGCAGGCCCAGGCGGATCTGGGCCTCCTTGAGCTCGCACAGGTAGCCGTCGGCCGCCTCCAGCCGCGCTTCCAGGTCCGGATGGGCCGTGGCAGGCAGCTGCAGCTCCTCCAGCCGCTGGCCCAGGCGCTCCCTTAGCAGCGGCGCCCGGGCACTGCCCAGCTGGCACGCCTCCCAGTACTCATCCAGCAGGGCTTCGAGGCCCTGCAGGTCCCCGTGCAGCCCGGCCCGTCCCAGGGGTGGGGTCAGGTGGTCGAGGATCACGGCCTGGGCACGGCGTTTGGCCTGGCTGCCCTCGCCCGGATCGTTGACGATGAACGGGTAGAGGTGCGGCAGGGGGCCGAGGGCCCACTCGGGGAAGCAGTCCTGGGAGAGCCCCAGGCCCTTGCCGGGCAGCCATTCCAGGTTGCCGTGCTTGCCCACGTGCACCACCACCTGGGCGCCGAAGCTCTGGCGCAGCCAGAGGTACTGGGCCAGGTAGGCGTGGGTGGGGGGCAGATCGGGGCTGTGGTAGCTGAAGCTCGGATCGCGGTCGTAGCCGCGCTCGGGCTGGATCAGCAGCAGCACCCGGCCGAAACGCAGCCCCCGCACCGGGAACGCCGGCACCGTTCCCCCATCCGCCTGCGTCAGCGGCTCCAGTCCCGTGTCGGCGTCGGGCGGCCCCCAGACCGCCTCCAGCCGCTGGCGGCCCTCCAGGGGCAGGGTGGCGTACCAGGCCCGGTAGGCGTCCAGGGGCAGGTGGTCGAGAGGTGGGCGGTGGCCGCTTTCCGGATCGTTGCTGCGGCCCTCCAGCAGCCGGTGGATGAGGGCGTCGCCATCGGCCGGCAGGGCTGAGGCGTCCCCCAGGTCGTAGCCGGCCTTCGCCAGCCAGCCCAGCATCAGGGCGGCGCTCGCCGGGGTGTCGAGGCCGACGCCGTTGGCCAGGCGGCTGTTGCGGTTGGGGTAGTTGGCCAGCACCAGGGCCACGCGCCGCTCGGGGGCGGAGGTGCCGCGCAGATCGATCCAGGCGCCGGTGAGGCGGGCGATCCAGTCGAGCCGCTCCCCGTCCGGTTCGTAGCGGTGCAGGGCCGTGGCCAGGCTGGCGCTGGTGGCACTGCGCTCCTTGAAGGCCCCCACCCGGGTGGTGAGCCGCCCGTCCAGCTCCGGCAGGGCCACCTGGAGGCTGAGATCCAGGGGCGCCAGGCCGATGCTGCTCTGCTGCCAGGCTTCACGGCTGCGGCCGCTGCAGAGCACCTGCAGCACCGGCACCCCCAGCCGCTCCCACAGGGGCGCCCCCAGGCCCGCCTCCTCGAACGACACCGACGCGAAGCCGGTGCCGCAGAGCACCGCCTCCGCCCCCTCCCGCGCCAGCAGATCGGCCACCCCCTGCTGCACGGCCCCATCCCGCAGGCTGCTGACCCACAGGGCCCGGGGGGCCAGCCCCCGGCCGCGCAGGGCCTCCAGCAGCGCCTCCATCAGGGCCAGATCCCCCGCCTGCCACAGGGCCCGGTAAAGGATCACCCCCACCCGGGAGCCGGGTTCGTCGCGCCAGTCATGGGGGAGGGGGTCGGCGGCCGCTGCGGGCCAGGGCGGCTCGGGACGCTCCCCGGCCAGCAGGGCCGCGAGGGTCTGGAGCAGCAGGCGCAGGTTGGCCGCCCCCCCCTCCCGCAGGCAGGCCGCACAGGCCGCCGCCAGGGGCCCCTCCAGGCTGCCGAGGCAGGCCAGGGCCTGCTCCTCCTCGGCGGTGCCGGCCAGCACCAGCAGCTGGCGGCCCTCGCCGCCCTCCGCCCAGTGGCGCAGGCACTCCAGCCCGTAGCTCCAGTGGCCGCGCCCCCCCAGCAGCCGCACCACCACCAACCGGGTGGTGGCCAGGCTGGTGGCCACGTAATGGTCGATCACCGCCGGATGCTGCAGCGCCGAAAGGTTGAGGGCCCGCAGCCCCCCCGGCACCAGGGCCGGCTCGGCCTCGAGCAGCTGGGCCACCGCCAGCAGATCCGTGTCGGCACTGCTGAGCAGCACCACCGGCGCCGGCGGCTGCTCCACGAAGAGGGTCCCGTCGTCCTCCGTCCTCTCCCCGGGTATGGACGCGAGTCGATGCATCACCCCATCCTGCCGAACGCGATGAGAAGATCGCATCGTCGCCACCGCCCTCCATGCACCAGTTCCTGCCCTATGCCTGGTTCGGCGGACAATGCGTCCCCTTTGCCGAGGCCACCCTCTCGGTGGCCACCCATGCGCTGCATTACGGGACGGGCGCCTTCGGCGGCATGCGGGCCCTGCCCAATCCCGCCGACAACAACGAGATCCTGCTGTTCCGTGCCGACCGCCATGCCCGTCGGCTCAGCCAGAGCGCCCGGCTGCTGCTGACCGAACTGGCGGAGGAGACGATCCACAACGCCATCGCGGCCTTTCTGCAGGCCAACCGGCCCACCTGCCCGATCTACCTGCGGCCCTTCGTCTACACCAGTGACCTGGGCATCGCCCCGCGGCTGCACAACATCCAGACCGACTTCCTCATCTACGGCATCGAGATGGGCGACTATCTCTCCCCCGAGGGTGTCAGCTGCCGGATCAGCAGCTGGTGCCGCCAGGAGGACCGCTCCCTGCCCCTGAGGGGCAAGATCAGCGGCGCCTACATCACCAGTTCGCTGGCCAAGACCGAGGCGGTCAAGAGCGGCTTCGACGAGGCCCTGCTGCTCAACAGCCGTGGCAAGGTGAGCGAGGCCAGCGGCATGAACCTGTTCATCGTCAGGGACGGCGTGCTGATCACGCCGGGCGTCGACCAGGACATCCTCGAGGGCATCACCCGCGCCAGCATCATGGAGCTGGCCCGCGCGATGGACATCCCCGTGCTTGAGCGGGCCGTCGACAAGACCGAGCTGATGATCGCCGATGAGGTGTTCCTCAGCGGCACCGCCGCCCGGGTCACCCCGGTGCGTCGGATCGAATCCACCGACCTCTCCAGCCACCGTCCCGTGATGGAGCGTCTGCGCGACCGCCTCACGGCGATCACGGAGGGCCGCGATCCCTCCTATGACCACTGGGTCACCCGCATCCGCATCGACGCCTGATGGTCGTCACCGCCGCCATCCACCACCCCACCGACCGCATCGGCTTCCTCGACTGGCTGCACGGTCCGACCCGGCCGGTGCTCGTCTTCGACGGCGCCACGGGCACCTCCCTGCAGGAGATGAACCTGACGGCCGAGGATTTCGGGGGCGCGGCCCTCGAAGGCTGCAACGAGAACCTCGTCTTCACCCGGCCCGATGCGGTCCAGGCGGTCCACCGCCAGTTCCTGGAGGTGGGTTGCGATGTGATCGAGACCGACACCTTCGGCGCCGCCTCGATCGTGCTTGCCGAGTACGGACTGGAAGACCAGGCCTTCGCCATCAACCGCCGCGCCGCCGAGCTGGCCCGGGAGATGGCCGCCGCCTACAGCACCCCCGCCAAGCCCCGGTTCGTGGCCGGCTCGATGGGTCCCACCACCAAGCTGCCCACCCTGGGCCACATCGACTTCGACACGATGAAGGCCTCGTTCCGCGAACAGGCCGCCGGCCTGATCGCCGGGGACGTCGATCTGTTCATCGTCGAGACCTGCCAGGACGTGCTGCAGATCAAGGCAGCCCTGCAGGGCATCGAGGAGGCCTTCGGGGCCGCAGGTGAACGCCGGCCCCTGATGGTCTCGGTGACGATGGAAACCACCGGCACGATGCTGGTCGGCTCCGACATCGCCGCGGTGGTGGCGATCCTGGAGCCCTTCCCGATCGATGTGCTGGGCCTCAACTGCGCCACGGGCCCGGAGCAGATGAAGGAGCACATCCGCTATCTGAGCCAGCACAGTCCCTTTGTGGTGAGCTGCATTCCCAACGCCGGACTGCCGGAGAACATCGGCGGCGTGGCCCACTACCGGCTCACCCCCACCGAGATGCGGATGCAGCTGATGCATTTCGTCGAGGATCTGGGGGTCCAGGTGATCGGTGGCTGCTGTGGCACCACCCCAGCCCACATCGGTGCCCTGGCGGACCTCGCCGCCGGCCTGAAGCCCGCCCCCCGCGAGGTGCGGCAGCCCCGGCAGCGGTTGGAGCGGCCACCGCTCCACTACGAGCCGGCGGTGGCTTCGATCTATGGCGTCACCCCCTACTTCCAGGACAACTCCTTCCTGATCATCGGCGAGCGGCTCAACGCCAGCGGCTCGAAGAAGGTGCGCGAGCTGCTCAATGCCGAGGACTGGGACGGCCTGGTGGCGGTGGCCCGGGGCCAGGTGAAGGAGAACGCCCACGTGCTCGATGTGAACGTCGACTACGTGGGGCGCGATGGGGTGAAGGACATGCACGATCTGGTGAGCCGTCTGGTCACCAACGTGAATCTGCCGCTGATGCTCGATTCCACCGAGTGGCAGAAGATGGAGGCGGGCCTCAAGGTGGCCGGTGGCAAGTGCATCCTCAATTCCACCAACTACGAGGACGGCGACGAGCGCTTCTTCAAGGTGCTCGAACTGGCCCGGGACTACGGGGCCGGCGTGGTGGTGGGCACGATCGACGAGGAGGGCATGGCCCGCACCGCCGATCGCAAGTTCGCCATCGCCCAGCGGGCCTACCGGGATGCGCTCGAATTCGGCCTGCCGGCCCACGAGATCTTCTACGACCCCCTCGCCCTGCCCATCTCCACCGGCATCGAGGAAGACCGGGCCAACGCGGCGGCCACGATCGAGGCCATCCGCCGCATCCGCCAGGATCTTCCGGGTGTCCATGTGGTGCTGGGGGTCAGCAACGTCAGCTTCGGGCTGTCCCCGGCCGCCCGCATCGTGCTCAATTCGGTGTTCCTGCACGACTGCTGCGCCGCCGGCATGGATGCGGCGATCGTCAGCCCGGCGAAGATCCTCCCCCTGGCGAAGATCAGCGAGGAGCACCAGCTGATCTGCCGCGATCTGATCCACGACCGGCGGCGGTTCGAGGACGGCATCTGTGTCCACGATCCCCTCACCCTGCTGACCACCGAGTTTGAGGGTGTCAGCGCCAAGGAGGCCCGGGCTTCCGGGCCGTCACTGGCCGATCTGCCGCTGGAGGAGCGACTCAAGCAGCACATCATCGACGGCGAACGCATCGGCCTGGAGGCCGCCCTGCAAGAGGCCCTGGTTGAACATCCACCGCTGAAGATCATCAACACCTTCCTGCTGGATGGCATGAAGGTGGTGGGTGAACTGTTCGGCTCCGGGCAGATGCAGCTGCCCTTCGTCCTGCAGAGCGCCGAAACGATGAAGGCGGCCGTGGCCTTCCTCGAGCCGCACATGGAGCGCAAGGAAGGGGAATCCAGCAGCAAGGGCAAGTTCCTGATCGCCACCGTCAAGGGCGATGTCCATGACATCGGCAAGAACCTGGTGGACATCATCCTCACCAACAATGGCTATGAGGTGGTGAATCTGGGCATCAAGCAGAGCGTCGACGCCATCGTCGAGGCCCAGCGGCAGCATGGGGCCGACTGCATTGCCATGAGCGGCCTGCTGGTGAAATCCACCGCCTTCATGAAGGACAACCTGGAAACCTTCAATGAGGTGGGCATCTCCGTTCCCGTCATTCTTGGCGGTGCGGCGCTGACGCCGCGGTTCGTCAACGGCGACTGCCGAGCGGCCTATCGGGGCCAGGTGATCTATGGCCGGGACGCCTTCGCCGACCTGCGCTTCATGGACGCCCTGATGGACGCCAAGACGGCCGGCCGCTGGGACGACCTCCAGGGTTTCCTGGACGGCGCCCCCGAGGGCCTGGGGCTGGGCGAGTCCGCGGCCCCGGCGGCGGCCGATTCCGGCGAGCCGCCAGCGACGGCTGGGGAGGCCCCGGTGCCAGCCGAACCCGCCCCGGCCGAGACGGCGGTGGCCGGCAGCGAGGAGCGCTCCGCGGCGGTGCCCGCAGAACCGGCCATCGCGCCCCCCTTCTGGGGCACCCGGGTGCTCACCGAGGCAGCGATCGACCTCGACGCGGTGTTCGCCTACCTGGATCGCAACGCCCTCTTCGCCGGCCAGTGGCAGCTGCGCAAGACCCAGCAGCAGAGCCGGGAGGCCTACGAGGCCATGCTCGCCGAGAAGGCGGAGCCGGTGCTGCAGGAGTGGCTCGCTCGCTGCCGCCAGGAGGGTCTGCTCACCCCCCGGGTGGCCTACGGCTACTTCCCCTGCGGCCGCGCCGGCAACGACCTGGTGGTGTTCGATCCCGCGGCGATGGCCGACGGGGACCTCCCCGCAAGCGGCGGCGGCGAGCTGGGGCGCTTCACCCTGCCGCGCCAGCGCAGTGGCAACCGCTACTGCATCGCCGACTTCTACCGCGACCTGGAGCCGGGGCCGGACGGCGCCCTGGGGCCGAGCGACGTGCTGCCGATGCAGGCCGTCACCATGGGCGAAGGGGCCACCAGCTTTGCCCAGCAGCTGTTCCGGGCCGACCGCTACAGCGACTACCTCTACTTCCACGGCCTGGCGGTCCAGATGGCCGAGGCCCTCGCCGAATGGACCCACGCCCGCATCCGCCGGGAGATGGGATTCGACGCCACCGAGCCCACGGTCCTCCGGGAGGTGCTGGCCCAGCGCTACCGGGGCAGCCGCTACTCCTTCGGCTATCCGGCCTGTCCGAACGTGGCCGACTCCCGCCAGCAGCTCGCCTGGCTGGGCACCGACCGCATCGGCCTGACGATGGACGAGAGCGACCAGCTGGAGCCGGAGCAGAGCACCACCGCCCTGGTGGCCCTGCACAGCCAGGCCCGGTACTTCAGCGCCTGATCCACACCCCCGGCCAGGGGGCTGGCCATGGCAGGCTTTGGGCACCCTCTGCCTCCCTTGCCATGGCCATCGCAGGACCCGGTGGTGTCGATGACGCCATTGCGGCCGGTGTCGACCTCGACGGCACGCCGATCCCGGCCGCCATGCTCGCCCTCTACGGCGAGGTGATGGACCTGGAGGGCCGCCGGGCCCGCAGCGGTGTCAAGAAGTCGATGCGCAACCGCATCGTGCGCACCGGTGCCAAGCACATGGACCGGCTCACCCTCGACCAGCGTCTGCGGGAGGCCGGCTGGGAAGGGCTCAAGGACAAGGAAATCGCGTTCTTCTACGGCTGAGGCCTGCGGGCGCCCTCAGCTGCACAGTTCCTCGAGACTGTCGATGACCTCCTGCTGGAAGGCGTCGAGGGCATCGGAGTCGCTCAGATCGATGCCCTCGCCGGCGGCGTTCTGGGTGAGTTCCTGGAAGTGGAAGGCGCCTTCGCCATGGGCCAGAAACTCCATGGCGGAGGGCTCACCGCTTTCCTTGTAGGCGTCGCAGAGGGCCAGGAAGGCCGCATCCTCGGTGAAATCCCAGCTCATGAAGGGGGTCGTGCTGAAAGACCTTTAACGCCTCCCCCCCGGAATTCGTCAACCTCCTGGCCGCTTTTTGTGCCAGTCCTCCGTCAGACTCACCCCATACCGCCACCTCCCGGGCCTTGGCCGCTTCCTCCCTCCAGCCCCCAGCCGAGCCCCGCAACGTCCTGGGTGAACCGTTGCAGGAGTGTGGATGTGCCCCTCTCACCGGCTGGTTCCGGGATGGCTACTGCCACGACGATCCGGCCGATTTCGGCCGCCACACGGTTTGCTGCGTGGTGAACGACTCCTTCCTGAACTACAGCCGGGCCCAGGGCAACGATCTCTCGACCCCGATGCCTGCCTACAACTTCCCCGGCCTCCGGGCCGGCGACCATTGGTGCGTCTGTGCCGCCCGCTGGCTGGAGGCCTACGAAGACGGCATGGCGCCACCGGTGCGGCTGGAGAGCTCCTCCCTGGCCACCCTGCAGGTCATTCCCCTGGAAGTGCTGCGCAGCCACGCCGCCTAGCCCCTGCCGCTGCTGGGCTCACCAGGGCACCGGCTGCCCGTCCCAGGCCAGGAAGGCGCCGCTGCGGGCGGCCGTCTGCCCCTCCAGCACATCGAGCAGGTGGGAGGCGGAGCGTTCCGGGGTGAACAGGCCTGCGGGGGCCACGGAGCCGCGGAAGGGGGCGGAGAGCGGTGTGGCCACGGTGCCCGGATGGAGCAGGGTCACGCAGGCTTGGGGCCAGCGACGCTGCCACTCGATCGCCAGGGTGCGCAACAGCTGGTTCTGGGCCGCCTTCGCCCCCCGATACGCATACCAGCCGCCCAGCCGGTTGTCGCCGATGCTGCCCACCCGGGCCGAGAGGCTGGCGAAGTGGACCGGGCAGTCCCTGGCCAGGGCCGGCTCGATCGCCTGGGCCAGCAGCAGGGGCCCGAAGGCATTGATGGCGAAGCTGCGCTCCAGCGCCCGGCGGCGCACCTGGGAGAGGCGTTTCTCCGGCTGCAACGCCCCGTCGTGCAGCAACCCGACCGTGTTGATCACGACCCGCAGCGGCGCCAGGTCGCGGGCGGCCATGGCTGAGAAGCGCTCCAGGCTGCCGTCGTCGCCCAGGTCGAGCGCCAGGTCGGCGCCCCGGCGCCCGGCGGTGCGGACCCGCAGGGACGGTGCCCGCCGGGCCAGTTCGGCCGCCAGGGCCCGGCCCAGCCCCCCCGGGCCGACGACCAGGGCCTGGCCCTCCCAGGCCTGCCAGTTGGGGGATGGGGCGGTCGCCATGGCGGAGGCAGGGATGGCGCATGATGGCAAGGCCATCAGGGGAACCGACCCTCGCGTAGGTCCATGAGTCTGCGCATCACGGTGCTTGGTCGGGGTGCCTGGGGTGGCACATTGCTGCGGCTCTGGGAGCGCCAGGGCCATCGCCTCCACAGCTGGTCACGGCGTGATGGGTCGGATCCGGCAGCGGTTCTCGAGGATTGCGACCTCGTCGTGGTGGCCGTGTCGATGGTGGGTGTGGCCCCCCTGGCCCTGCACCTGCAGGACCGCTGGCCAGTGGGCCTGCCCCTGCTGAGCTGCAGCAAGGGCATTGATCTGGACACCCTCTGCACCGCCAGCCAGCTGTGGCGCCGCCACCTTCCCGACGCGCCGCTGGCGGTGCTGAGCGGGCCGAATCTGGCCGATGAACTGGATCGGGAGCTGCCGGCGGCCAGCGTGCTGAGCAGCCGTGATCACGACCTGGCCCGGCACCTGCAGGACCAGCTGCGGGCCCCCCACTTCCGCCTTTACACGAACGCCGACCCCATCGGCACCGAGGCCGCCGGTGCGCTCAAGAATGTCATCGCCCTGGCGGCCGGCATCAGCGATGGGCTGGGCCTGGGGGCCAATGCCAAGGCCTCCCTGCTCTGCAGGGGCCTGGCCGAAATCGCGGTGGTGCTGCAGGCCCTCGGGGGCCAGCCCACCACCCTCTACGGACTGGCGGGCCTGGGGGACCTGCTGGCCACGGCCAACAGCAGCCTGAGCCGCAACTACCGCTTCGGCACGCTGCTGGCGGAGGGGTGCGATGAGGCCACCGCCCTGGCCCGGATCGGCGCCACCGTGGAGGGAACCCGCACCGCCCGGGCCACCCTGGCCCTGGCCGAGCGCGAGGGCTGGCAACTGCCGATCTGCTCCCAGGTGGTCCGGCTGCTGGCGGGCCGGGTGGAGGCGCGCCAGGCGGTGCAGGAGCTGATGCAGCGGGATCTGAAGGCGGAAGCCACCCCCTGAGCGGGGGCCTGGCCCGGGTGCGGCCAGGGGGGCAATGCGGCGACCGTCCTGCGTCGGGCGGCTTAACGGGCGCGTTTTCCGGCATGATCCGGCTACTCCCTTCTGGAACCTTGCCGTGCGCCGGCACTTCACGGCCGCCATCGCCGTTCTCCGTGCCAAGGGCCGGGGGCTGCTCCAGGTGTGCCGGCGCCACCCGATCTTGTTAACCGCACCCCTGGCAGTCGTGGCGGTCGGGGCCGGCTTCGCCGCCCAGGATCTGCTCCCGGGGTCCGCTGCCCGTTCCCAGCCGGATCTGCTCGAAGCGCTCATCGCCCAGCCCCGGGAGGTCTCGCAATCGGCCACCAGCCCAACGGATCCCCCCGACAAGGACCTCCTGGCCGCGACATCGCTGCAGGCCCAGCGCACGAGCCTGAGCCATCCCGACCCGTCCCTGGTGGAACCGGAGGCAGGCCCCGAGGTGCCGCTGGAGATCCGCGTCGCCCTGCTGGGGGCCTCCGCCTCCCCCCAGCTCAGCGCCAGCGGCTACTGGCGACTCGTCGATCGTGACGGGCGTGCCGTGCAGGACGGGGGACCCGGCACCTCCCCCGACCTGGGTGCCGCCCTGGCGGGCCGGGCCGAGGTGTGGATGGAAACCGCCTCCGGCCACAGCCTGCTGGTGGATGGGCGCCCCTACGAGGGCCGGCTGCGGGTGTTGCGGGGATCCGGGGGCCTGCAGGTGGTGAACCATCTCTCCCTGGAGCGATACATCAGCTCGGTGGTGGGGGCCGAAATGCCCAGCAGCTGGCACATGGAGGCCCTCAAGGCCCAGGCGGTGGCGGCCCGCTCCTATGCCATGGCCCACATGGCCCGCCCGGCAAGCGCCCACTGGCATCTGGGCGACACCACCCGCTGGCAGGCCTACCGGGGTCTGAGCAGCGTCAACCCCCGCACCCGCCAGGCCACCGCCAGCACCTCCGGCGTGATCCTCAGCTACCAGGGGGGGATCGTCGAGAGCCTCTACGCGGCCACCACCCGCATCACCCAGGAGGCCCATGGCCATCTGGGCGCCAGCATGAGCCAGCACGGTGCCCAGGATCTGGCCGAGCAGGGCCTGCGCTACAACGAGATTCTGGGGCGCTACTACCAGGGCGCCTCCCTGGCCCGTCTGCAGGCCGGTGCGAGCTGAGCGCCATTGGCAACGGGCCAGGGAGGTGTCGGAGCGGGCTCGCCTGGGGGGATCCCTGGTGCCCCTCGACACGAGCCTGCTGACCATCCCCGGCGCGGAGCCCTTCGTCGTGCGCCAGCTGCTCTCCTGCACGCCCCGTCACCTGCGCCAGGGGGGGCCCCGGCCGAACCCCTTCCTCCCCTGGGACAGGCCCCTGGAAGTGGATCTGCTGGGGCCGCACCATGTGCTCCTGCTCAACAAGTACCCGGTCCAGGACTCCCACCTGCTGGTCATTACCCGCGAGTGGCGCCCCCAGGGGGGCTGGATCGATCCCTCCGACTGGCAGGCGGTCCGGCAGGTGAGCGAGGACACCGGCGGGCTGTGGTTCTTCAACAGCGGGGCCCGATCCGGAGCCAGCCAGCCCCACCGGCACCTGCAACTGCTGCCACGGCGCCAGGGTGAGCCCAGCTGCCCCCTGGCGCCGCTGTTTCTGGCCCAGCTGGCGGGGACGGAAGCGTCGTGGAACTGGGCCTACCTCCTCAGCCGGCGGACGGATCCCCGGTGCGGATCCGATCTGGCCGAGCTCTACCTCGCCCATGCCGACGCGCTCGGTCTGGGCCATCCCCGCAGTGACCCGGCGCCCCTGCATCCCTACAACCTGCTGTTTGACGACCAGTGGTTCCTGACCGTGCGCCGGGTGCGGGAGCACGGTGCCGGGTTCAGCGTCAACGCCCTCGGCTTCGCAGGGTTTCTGCTCAGCACCGAGGGCTCCGACAGGGGCTGGCTGGAGACCCACGGTCCGTGGTCCCTGCTGGCCCACGTGGCGGCCCCCCCGCTCTGAGCCCCGTCCCTGGGCCAGCGGACGAGGGCGCGGGGGGCCAGGAGAGAGAACTTCGGTGATTTCACGGTTGCGCCCTTCGGCACACCTGCCCCTCTCTGGAAAGGAGATCAGCCCAGGCCCAGCCCTCCAGACCATGACCCCGTCCCCCAGCCCCCGGAACCGTCCCTGCCCTGCCGCCAGCCGCAACCGACGCGTCGAGCAGTACCGGGCCGTGGTTCGGCCCCTCGCCCTGCACTACTCGCGCTGCAGCAGGGAATCCGTTGACGATCTGCTCCAGGTGGGCCTGATGGGATTGATCCGGGCCGCCGAGCTCTACCGCGAAGACCGTCGCACCCCGTTCGAGGCCTTCGCCAGGCCCCACATCCGCGGGGCGATCCTCCACTACCTCCGAGATGCCGCCCCCCTGGTGCGTCTTCCCAGGCGACAGGCGGAGCTCCAGGAGCGGTTCAACCGCCTGCAGCACCACCCCATCCTCCAGGCGGATCCAGGCCAGGGGGTGGTGGCCCTCAGCCGCACCCTGGGTGTCACGCCGGAGGAATGGCGCCGGCTGGAGGTGCAGCGCCTGTTGGCGAGGCCCGCCAACCTCGATGATCCAGCGCTGCTGGAGTCGGTGGCAGCCAGTGACACCGCGGAAACGAGCGGACTGGAATCCAGGGGAGCCTCGGTGGCCTCCCTGCTGGCCGTGCTGGAGCCCCGCCAGCGGCTGGTGGTGCGTCAGGTGGTGCTGGCGGGCTGGAGCTATCGGCGTATCGGCCGTCAGATGGAGGTCAGCCCGATGACGGTGAAACGGCTGTTGCACCAGGGCCTGGAGCAACTGCGCCAGCAGCTGGAGGCCGGCGCCGTCAGGCCTGGTGGTCGGCCTGATCGCGGTGCATCTGCTGTTCCAGGGTGCTGATGGCGGCGTTCAACGCGGCCAGCTGGCGCTCGATGCCATCCCGCCAGAAGCTCATCATGCGGAGCTTGCGTTCCTGATACCGCCGCAGGGCACCGGCTCCGGACTCAGAGCCGGTGCAGTACCCGAAGGGAGGAATCATGACAAAATCTGCAGAGTGGGACCGTTCTAGCGAGCCCGCCGTTCCATCCGGGGCTCCCCAGGCGCAAGCACCCCCCAGTGACTGGGCTGGTCGCTTCCCGCCTTACCCTCCCCTGGCACCCACACCATCAAGCCTGTCGCAATTTGAGATCGGTCTCTCCCATTGGTCCCATCGCTGTCTGGCTGACGCTGGGTCTGGGCACGGCAGTTCTGCAGTACGCCCAGCCCGCCCACGCCTACGTCGCCCTGATGGCCGGCCAGAAGGCCCGACCTCTGAACGGCACCTTCAACAACGTGCCGGTGCTGCACTCCAACCAGCCCGAGGAGGTGGAGGGGCCGGGCATCCTGATCAGCACGACACCCGGGTACGCCTACGCCAGTGAGACGGGCCAGGCACTCCGCAATGCCGAATACACCTTCAACGGGGAGTTCGGCATGCATCTCCACCACAAGTACTTCCCGCCCAATCGCCGTTCCATCTCCCGCTCCGACCGTCGGGCCGAGCTCACCCTGGCGGCCATTCTGATCAATCCGGGCGTACGGCCGGTGCACATCCGCTTCTCCAAGGGAGCGGTGCGCAACAGCTTCGAGGCTCCTTACCTCGCCAACAACCTGATGGGGGTGAAACCCCTGGGGCCGAGGCCCTGGAACACCGGACCCGGCGATGCCACCGCGGTGCAGATGCTGCGCGGCAGGCTGGACAACCGGCTGGCTGACGAGATCACCATTCCGGCCCGCAGCCGCATCGTGTTGTTCCAGACCGATCTTCCAGCCCTGGGCATCGCCAACGCCCTGCTGAGGGGCCGCAGTGATGGGCCGTTCCAGATCGCGGTGGTGGCGGCCAAGACGCCGGACTCCGACCAGGACGTGCTGGCGGTCCTTGATGCGGGTCGACTGGCTCCGGGTCGTGTCTACCTCAGCCGCATCAACGACATTCACAACCGGCGCATCTTCTCCCGGGTCGGCGGTGTGGCCCTGGGTGATGCCTACCAGGCCAGCATCACCCACGACCTGGACCAGAAGGGGCCCCTGCATGTGCCCTTCACCAGCACCGATCGACACCATTTCGGCACCCGCGATGTGCAGGTCAATGCCCTGGCCAGCCGCATGCTCGATTCCTCCCTCGACAACGTCGGCACCTACGGGGTGCGCTTCGATGTCGACCTGAATCTCAAAGGGAGTGGGCCCTACGAACTGGTGATGAGCCATCCCACCCTCATCGGAGGACAACCGTTCACGGCCTTCCGCGGATCGATCCAGATTCAGACGCCCGCCGGACTGCGGGAGGTGCATGTGGGGCTCCGCTCGGGCCAGAGCCTGTCCCTCGGCCAGATCGATCTGGTCCCCGGGGTGGTGAACCCCGTGCGGGTCAGCCTGGTCTATCCAGCCGATGCCACGCCGGGCCATCTGCTGAGTGTGGTCAGCGCCAGCCAGCTGGCGCTGGTTCAGGAGCGGGAGCGCCAGCTGGACCTGGCCCGGGCCGGGGCCACCGCCCGACCGGCCCCGCCGCCCGTTGCCCCTCCGGCCCTGACCATCGTCCCCCAGCCAGGGCCGCTGGCACCGACGCCGCTGGGGGGCACCGGACCGCTGGTGCCGCCGCCCCAGATGCTGAGGCCCACCCCCGCTCCAGGCTGGCTGACGCCGCCGCCGCCACCACCCGCCTCGATCAACCGTGGCGGGCTGGCCCCCTCCCCCCTGGTGTCGCCCATGCGCAGCCGATCAGGATCCGCCGGCACGGGGGGGACCCTGGTCGACCGCTACCGCGACGCCGTGGAGGCCCAGCAGCAGTTCCTGCGGGACCAACGGGGACCCTGATCAGCAGCCCCATGCCAGCGAACCCAGCGCCCATGGAAGGCGGCCGTGGCTGAACAACCGAACGAGGCCCGAAAGCGCATCAGCCTTGACCTCAACCGGGAGCTGATCGACCACGTCGATGCGCTGCGGCGGGAGTGGGGCCTCCGCAGCAGGGGCGATGTGCTGGAGCGCTTGCTGGACGATCTGTTCGGCACCACCGAGGAGGAGGACGGTGAGGACGGGGGGCCGGAATCGGGCCAGGTCGCCCAAGGCCAGGAGGACGATCTCAACTTCGACGAGCAGGGCGCCCTGGTGCTGGTGGGCCGCGGGGCAATGGACACCCTCCAGGCGGAATTCGAGTGGGAGGCCCCGCCCCAGGATCCCCCCCGTCCGGCGCCGGGTGGCGGGGGCATCGACCTGCCCGGCTTTGTGCGTCGCCGCTCCGACGTCATCAAGCGCAGCCTGCGGCCGCCATCCCCGGCGCGTCCGGCGTCGCTGCCCCTGACCCCCCTGCCCCCCCTGGGCGGGGAGCTGGTGCAGCAGGCCCTGGAAGAGGCCGGCAACCATTGGCGTGGCCTCTACGGGTCACCGGCCAACGAGGCGGTACTGGAGGCGGCGATGGTCTGGCTCGCCCAGGACATCTGGCCCCAGTCGGACCAGAGCGACGGCCGCACCTTCACCTGGTCGGCCGCCTGCCAGGTGATGCAGCCCTTTGCCCCCGGCTGGAGTGACGGTCCGCCGACCTTTGAGCGGGTCATGGTGACCGCCGGTGTGCTCGAGGACCCCTTCAGCGGCCAGACCCTCACCCTGCGCATCCCGACATTGATCCGTCGCTTTGTGCACCGCTTCCGCCGCCGCCGACGCGGCACCTCCTTCCAGACCCTGGAGCACACCATGACCCTGCACGGTGCGCTGCGGCTGCTGCAGCTGCCCACCGACCCCGGCCAGCGCCTCACGCTGACCCAGATCCGCGAGGCCTACCGGGAGCTGGCCCAGAGCCACCATCCCGACGCCGGCGGCTCGCTCGAAGCGATGCGCCGCCTGAACGAGGCCTACCAGCTTCTGAAAGAGCTCTACCGCCAGGGGGCGTCAGCGGATCGCTGAGGCCCCGCGCACCCCTGGCGAAGGACTGCCGCATCCGATTGCATGTCTCACCTGAGTCCCTTCTCTAGTCCTGCAGCGTGTCTTGGCTGAGAGACACTGGAAGCATCATCGGCAGCCAGCCTGCAGGTCAGTCCCAACAGGCGCCTTTTGGTCCAGATGCTGGTCCCGCTGTGCGACACACACGCATGGGGCAATACAGAGATTTTTCATCGATCTGAGCTGTCGAGGTTGATGGCTCTCCCCCGTCCGACCCCTGTCGCCGCCGATCCCGGAGAACGGGGCCACGGCCATCCCGGGCAGCCCTTGTCCATGGATTGGACAACGGCGGAGACCTATTGCTAGAGCTGGGTTCTGAAAGATTGCGTATCTGTCTTTGACACAGATACGCAGAGCTTTTTGGCTTTCCTGCGGGCCCAGATGAGCCTCCTCCGCGAGCGAGCCGTGAGGGCGCCGGCGCGATGGCGAACGAGTCTCCTATGACGCATTTACGTCGTGTTTGTAGACCAGTCGTCAGTCTCATCCGGGACTCGCGGACAGGCCGGGCCTGTCCGCGGTGCTTCCTTGCGAATCCGATGCCGGGCCTCACAGCGGCCCATGTCATCCGGAGGTTGGCAAGGAACGGCCGTTCGGATCCGCAGGTCAATGCAGAACCGGACTGCGAAGTGAGGGGGCCGTCCCACGGCCGTGACCAGGTGACGCCGCACGATGGGCGCAGCTGGAACTCACTGATACCGCATGGGACTAGTGTATAGACACACAACGAGACCCATCTGCGACAACCTCGAAATCCGAACCTGCGTAGCAGGGGCCGGTGGCCAATTGCTTGGCGATCCCACTGGCCTCAATAAAAAGCCCTCCCGTTGAAGAGAGGGAAAGGAAAGGCTGATCAGGGCGTCTCAATCAAGAACCAGGCCAGGACCCGTGCTGAGGCTCAACCGAGACAGCCGAGTGGTCAGGTGGAGGTCTGCAGGCCCTGGATCAGGTAGTCGAAGTAGGGGCCGGCGAGGGAGGCTTCCTCGCCGCCCAGCAGCACCAGCGCCGCCTCCTTGAGGGTGCGCATCGCCTCCACCATGCCGGGCAGGGGCACGCCCAGGCTGTTGTACATCTCACGGGCGCCCACCACGCCGATCTGCTGGATCAGCTCGGTGCTGCCGGCCAGGATTCCGTAGGTGACCAGGCGCAGGTACCAGCTGTAGTCCCGCAGGCACTGGGCCCGCTGCTTCTGGCCGAAGGCGTTGCCGCCGGGGGCCACGTAGTCCGGCTTGCGCAGGAACAGCTGCTTGGAGGCCTCGGCGATGATCTTCTTCTCGTTGTCGGTCAGCACCCGGACGACGCTGAGGCGGCGGGCTCCTCCACTGAGGAACTCCACCATCGCGCGCAGCTCGCCGCCCGTTGGATAGCGGAGCTGATCATCGGCCTGGAGGATCAGATCGCGAACGACGCTCATAGCAGCGAACACAGTCCGGCGAATCCTATCGAGACCGGAGCCCCAGCCCGGGGTTCGGGCGCAAGGTGTAACGCCCCTTTGCACGACCCCCGATAGGGTCGCAGCAGTGGTGCGGATCGCACATGGCCTCGGTGGGCGAAAAGCTGCAGATGGAGATCACCGATCTCGGCCACGACGGCCAGGGGGTGGGACGCCACGACGGCCAGGTGGTCTTCGTCAGCGGCGCTCTCCCAGGAGACACGGTGGAGGTGCGCCTGCAGGCGGTGGCCCGCCGCCATCTGGTGGGCCAGCTGCAGCGCGTGCTCACACCCTCACCCGAGCGTCGCCGCGCACCCTGCATCCTGGCCGACAATTGTGGCGGCTGCAGCCTGCAGCCCCTGAACGATGCCGCCGAGGCCGAGTGGAAACAGCGCAGCCTGGAGCAGACCCTGCAGCGCATCGGCGGCCTGAGCGCGCCGGTGCGGCCCCTGCTGGCGGCCGATCCCACCCTGGGCTACCGCAACCGGGCCTTGATTCCGCTGGAGCGCAGCGGCGACGGCACCCTGCGGGCCGGTTACTACCGGCGCGGCTCCCATCGGATCGTCAACATGGCCCGCTGTCCGGTGCTCGACCCCCGCATCGACGCCATGATCGCCCCGCTCAAGGCTGATCTGGAGGCCAGCGACTGGCCGATCGACCGCCATGGCGGCGACCCCGAGGCCGGGGACGGCCCTGGCCTGCGCCATCTGGGCCTGCGGGTGGGGGCCGCCACCGGTGAGCGGCTGCTCACCCTGATCAGCAGCCATGACGACCTGCCCGGCCTCGAGGCCCTGGCCGACGCCTGGCGGCAGCGCTGGCCCGAACTGGTGGGCGTCTGCCTCAACCTCCAGCCCCGGCCGACCAATCGGCTCATGGGTGACGAGACGCGGGTGATCCGTGGCAGGGACTGGCTGAACGAAACCTTCTCCGGCCTGCGCTTCCGCATCGCCGCCGACACCTTCTTCCAGGTCAACACCCGCCAGGCCGAACGGCTGGTGCCCCACCTGATGGAGGCCCTCGGCCCCGGGCCGGGTGATGGCGCCCTGCTCGATGCCTATTGCGGTATCGGCACCTACAGCCTGCCCCTGGCCGCCGCCGGCTGGCACGTCACCGGCCTGGAGCTGCACCCCCGCGCGGTGGCCATGGCCAAGCTCAATGCGGCCGCCAATGAACTGGAGGATCGGGCGCAGTTCGAGCAGGCCGACGTGCCCCTGGTGCTGGAGGAGCGCCTGCAGGGCATGCGGGCCCTGGTGCTGGATCCGCCCCGCAAGGGATTGAGCCCGGCCGCCACGGCGGCGATTCTGGCGGCCCCCCCCAGCCGCATCGCCTACGTGAGCTGCGATCCGGCGGCCCTGGCCCGCGACCTGGCCCAGCTGTGCGGCTCAGGGGTCTACCGGCTGGACTGGGTGCAACCCGTCGACTTCTTCCCCAACACCAGCCACGTGGAGGCCCTGGCGGCCCTGGAGCGCCTCTAGCGGCGCTGCTCGGCCCCGAACTGGCGCTCCAGGGCTTCACGCACCCGGCGGTGGGCCGTCTCCACCTCCTCGTCCGTGAGGGTGCGGGCGCTGTCGCGGTAGCGCAGACGGAAGGCCTGGCTGCAGCGGCCTGCCTCCAGCTGGGCGCCTTCGTAGCGATCGACCAGTTCGGCCTGCTCCAGCAGCGGCTTGCCCGCCTTGCGGATCGCCGCCAGCAGGGCGGAGGCGCTGGTCTCGGTGGGCACCACCAGGGCCAGGTCGCGTTCGGAAGCCGGCACGGTGGGGAAGGGGCGGAAGGCTGGCTGCCAGCGGTTACGACGGGTGCCGGCACTGAGCAGGGGCTCCAGCTCCAGCTGGAAGACGTAGGTGGCCGCGGGCAGGTCGAGGGCGTCGGCCTCGGCCGGATGGAGCTGGCCGAACCAGCCGGCGGGCCTGCCCTCCACCACCAGTTGGGCGGCACGGCCCGGGTGCAGCAGGGGAGCGTCGGTGAGGGGGCGGTCCTCCAGGGGCAGGCGCAGGGGCTCCAGACCGGCCTGCAACACCCCGCGGGCCTGGAAGTAGTCCGGAGGGGCGGGCTTGCCGGAGCTGCGCCAGCGCTCGGCCCGGCGCTCCCCGGCGATCACCCCCACCAGCAGGGTGCGCTCGGCATGGCGCCCCTCGCCGCTGGCCGCCCCGCCCGGGAACACCCGGCCGATTTCAAAGCCCCAGAAGCCGCCAAGGGAGGCCTGCAGGTTGCGGCGGGCGGCCTGGAGCAGCTCCTGGTGCAGGTTGTCGCGCAGGTGGCCGTAGTCGGCCAGGAGCGGATTGGCCAGGGGCACCCGGCCCGGTGCCGCCGCCACCAGCGACAGGGAGACGATCTCCTGCAGGCCGGCGGCGCAGAGGCTGCGGCGCAGGCGGCGTTCCAGCTGCTGGGCCGGCTCGAGGCCGCCGGGAATCAGGGGATCGGGCAGATGGGCGGCGAAGTGGTCGTAGCCCACCAGCCGGGCCACCTCCTCGATCAGGTCGACTTCACGCTTGAGGTCCATGGCCCGCTCGGGCGGCACCCGCACCTGCCAGCCCTCCTCGTCCTCCTCGAGCACGCAGCCGAGGGCCTCCAGGGTGGCGGTGATGCGCTCGTCGTCCAGGTCCTGGGCCTCGCCCTCCACCAGCACCGGCCCCAGCAGGTTGTGGAGGGCGTCGCGGCGCAGGGGCAGGGGCGGTTGGGGGGACGCGCTCCGCTGGTGCAGCCAGCGGCCCTCCACGCTGGCTCCGGCCAGCTCCTGCAGCAGGGCCACGGCCCGGTCGGCGGCGGCCAGGGTGATCTCCCGCGGCACCCCCTTCTCGAAGCGGCTGCAGGCCTCGGTGCGCAGGCCGACGCTGCGGGCGGAGCGGCGCACCGCCTGGGGAGCGAACACCGCCGCCTCCAGCCAGATGGCGGTGGTGGCTTCGCTGACGGCCTCCGCCAGGCCACCCATCACCCCGGCCAGGGCGATGGGGTGGTCGCCGCAGGTGACCACCAGGGCCTCTTCGCTCAAGGTGCGCTCCTGGCCGTCGAGGGCGACGAAGGCCTCACCGCTGCGGCCCTGGCGCAGGCCGATGCTGGCCGGCTCGGGCGTACCACCCGTGAGCGCCCCCAGGCGATCCCGGTCGAAGGCATGCAGGGGTTGGCCCGTCTCCAACATCACCAGGTTGGTGATGTCCACCACGTTGTTGATGGGGCGCACCCCGGCCCGCTCCAGGCGCTGGCGCAGCCAGTCCGGGGAGGGTCCCACCGTCAGGCCGCTGAGGGCGGTGAGGCTGAACAGCCCCCCCGCCTCGATGGCCTCGCGGTCGGCCGCCGCGGCGGCCAGGGGCTCGGCGGCCACCACCGGCGCCGCTGCGGGGAAGGTGGTGCTGCCGCCGCTGAGGGCCGCCACCTCGCGGGCGATGCCCCGCATCGACAGGCCATCGGGGCGGTTGGCGGTGATCGCCAGCTCCAGCACCTGGTCGTCAAGGCCCAGCAGCGGGCCCACGGGGGTTCCGAGGGGCGGCACCGCGTCCAGCAGACGGTCGAGTTCGGCGATGCCGTCGCTGCCGTCGTCGAGACCCAGTTCCCGCAGGGAGCAGATCATGCCGCTGCTGGCCACCCCCCGCAGTTCGGCTGGTTTGATCGTCAGCCCCACCGCCGGCAGGGTGCTGCCCACCAGGGCCACGGGCACGTGCAGTCCCTGGCGCACATTCGTGGCGCCACAGACGATCTCAAGGGGCTCGCTATCCCCCACATCGACCCGGCAGACACTGAGCTTGTCGGCGTTGGGGTGCGGTTCGCGCTGCACCACATGGCCCACCACCACGCCGGCCGCCCGGGCCGCCAGATCCTCGATGGCCTCCACCTCGAAACCGGCGATCGAGAGGCGCTCCGCCAGGTGCTCAGGCTCAAGACAGGCCGGTTCCACGCTGACCAGCTCCCGGAGCCATTGGAGCGAAACCAGCATCGGAGGGTTGCACAGCAGCCGTGCAGCTTAGGAAGCGATCAGGGCCCTCCCCATCGGGAGGTAAGGTGCAGGATCGTCTCTCTGCAACGCATCCGCGGCGCAACGTCCTTCCATGGCCAAGAACAAGGGCGTCCGGCTGGTGATCACCCTCGAGTGCACCGAATGCCGGTCCAACCCCGCCAAGCGGTCCCCTGGCGTGTCCCGTTACACGACCCAGAAGAACCGCCGCAACACCACCGAACGGATCGAACTCAAGAAGTTCTGCCCCCACTGCAACGCCTCCACCGTCCATAAGGAGATCAAGTGAGGCTGGATTCCTTGCGGAATCCCATCGCCTGATCGTCCCGCGGCCCCTGCAGCGGCAGTTTCCTCCTTTCGTTCCACTACTCCGTTCCCATGTCCAGTTCCTTCTTCAAGAAGCGCCTCTCGCCGATCAAGCCCGGTGATCCGATCGACTACAAGGACGTCGATCTGCTCAAGAAGTTCATCACCGAGCGCGGCAAGATCCTGCCCCGTCGCCTCACCGGCCTGACGGCCAAGCAGCAGCGCGACCTCACCAATGCCGTCAAGCGGGCCCGGATCGTGGCCCTGCTGCCCTTCGTGAATCCCGAAGGCTGAGTTGCCCCCCGCCTCGCGTCGGTTCACGGCGGGTGACCTGGTCGGCCTCCACGACGACAGCCGCAGCCTGCTGGCGGTCGTTGTGGCCGAGAAGGGAACGCGCCTTGATCTCAAGGTGGGTTTTGAGGCCAAGGCCGTCCAGCGGGGGGTCCGGCAGCTCGATCTGCTGGCCGCTCTCCCTGGCGATCAACCGCCGCCCTCCCGCCTGTCCCAGCCCCCCTGGGGGCTGAGTCCGGAGACATTGCACCAGGCCGCCCCCAGCCCCCGGGAACTGGGGGCGGCCTGGCTGTTGCTGTTGGACGACCCGGCCTCCCTCGAGCTGGGCGACTTCGTCGACCTGATCGGCGACGGGAGCGACCCGATCCAGAGGGCCGCCTGCTGGCTGTGGCTGCAGGGCCCCCAGACCCTGTTCCGCTGGCGCCAGCAGCAGGTGGAGGCCCGGCCGCTGGTGGATGTGCGCCGGCTGCGGCGGGACGCCCGCCGCCTGCAGCTGGCCGAGCAGCGGCGGCGCCAGTGGCAGGACGCCCTGCGCCAGCGCCGCCCGCTCGATCCCCAGCAGCTCGATGCCGAGCAGCGCCAGCACCTGGCCCTGCTGCGGGAGTGGGCCAGCGGTGACACCAGCCGTCCCCTGCCCGACGACCTGCACCGGGCCCTGCAGGCGGCCCACTGCGCCATGGAAGCCTCGCCGATCCGGCACCTGCTGGTGGACCTGGGCCTATGGGAGCGGCACCATCTGCCGTCGTTGGAGAACACCACCTGGCAGGCGGGTTTCAGCGAGGAGCTCGAAGCTGAAGCCCGGCGGCTGGTGGAGCTGGCCGCCACGGAGCTTCCCGGTGACGAGCGCCGCCGCGACCTCACCGGTCTGCACACCGTCACGATCGACGATGCGGACACCCGCGACATCGACGACGGCCTCTCCCTGGAGCAGGGGCCCGATGGCACACCGCGGCTGTGGATCCACATCGCCGACCCTGGCCGGCTGGTGGCACCGGACAGCCCCCTCGACACGGAAGCCCGGCGCCGGGCCAGCAGCCTCTACCTGGCCCGGGGGCCGCTGCCGATGTTCCCCGAGGTGCTCAGCACCGGCCCGATGAGCCTGCGCATGGGTCAGCGCAGCGCGGCCCTGAGCCTGTGGGTGGAGCTGGACGAGGACGGCGCCGTGGCGGACCACGGGCTGGAATCCAGCTGGGTGCGGCCCGCCTATCGGCTCAGTTATGCCGATGCCGATGAGCTGATCGAGCTGGCTCCGCCCCAGGAGCGGTATCTCGAAGAGATCCACGCCCTGATGGAGCGGCGGCGGTGCTGGCGGCTGGCCCGGGGGGCCCTCGATCTGGATCAGCCCGAGGGCCGGATCCGCTGCGACGACCAGGGGGCCCAGCTGGAGATCACCGAGCCGTCGCCATCCCGCACCCTGGTGGCCGAGGCCATGATCCTGGCAGGGGCCGTGATCGCCCAACACGGCCAGGAGCAGGGCCTGGCCCTGCCCTACCGCAGCCAGCTGACGGCGGAGTTACCCCCTGAGGCGGAACTGGCCAGCCTGCCGGCCGGCCCGGTGCGCCACGCGGCCATCAAGCGCTGCCTCAGCCGGGGCCATCTCGGCACCACACCCGCCCCCCACTTCTCCCTGGGCCTGCCCTGCTACGTGCAGGCCACCTCACCGATTCGCCGCTACAACGACCTGCTGGTGCAACGCCAGCTGCTGGCCCACCAGCAGGGCCAGCCGGTGCTGGAGGAGGCGGAACTGGTGGCGCTGCTGGGTGAGCTGGAGGGGGCGATCCGCCAGGGCCTGCAGATCGCCCGGGAGGACCAGCGCCACTGGCAGCAGGTGTGGTTCGAGGCGCAGGAGCAGCACCAGTGGCCGGGGCTGTTCCTGCGCTGGCTGCGGCCCCAGGACCGGCTCGGCCTGGTGCACCTGCCGGATCTGGCCATGGACCTGGCCGCCGAGTGCCATGGCGACCCCGGCCCCGGCGACGCCCTGCTGGTGCGGCTGCAGCAGGTGGATTCCCTGCGGGACCTGCTGCGCTTCACGGGCGCGGGCTGACCCCGGCGGGCTCAGGGGCTGAGGTTGTACTTGCCCATCGCCTGCTGCTTGCAGATGGTTTCGGCCTGGGGGATCGTCGCCCGGGCGTTCACCTGCTCGGCCACACAGGTGCAGGTGTCCTTCGCCAGGCCCGCCGGCACCGGCTTGCCCGCCTTGGTGAAGTCGGCGTTCACCGCCAGGGTGCAGTAATGGATGATCAGCTGGTCGCGCATGTTGTTGAGGCCCTGGGCCCGGGCGGGCAGGCCGGCCAGCAGCAGTGCCGAACTCGCCAGGGAGAGCAGCACGGGCAGGGGCCGGAGGGCGGATCCAGGGTTGGCGGACACCATGGGGCGACGATGCTGATGAATGCCATCTTCGCCGACATCAGGCCGGCTGGCCCGTTCGCTGCAGGCGCCGCCGCCGCCAGAGCAGCAGCACCACCACCCCCACGCAGGCCAGTCCCACCGCCGCCGGGAACAACGCCGTGGTGAGCGTCAGCCGCTCCAGGGAGAGCAGCACCAGCAGATTGCGGAGCACGAACAGGCCGAAGAAGCCGATTCGTTCTTGTTCGGGGTGGCTCCAGGCGCGCCGCAGGGTGGGGCCGAAGCCCAGCAGATCCACCAGGGTGAGCACCAGCACCGCACCGAGCGGGTCGGCGGTGAGGAACCAGAAGGGCAGGGCCGAGGCGGCGCCGGCCAGGAACAACCAGTCGCTCGTTGTGATCGCCCGGTCGGCGCCATGGACGAAGGCCAGCCAGGCGATGGAGAAGGTGATCAGGGCCGACACGCCGGTGGGCCAGGCCCCGACCCCGCCGCCGCCGGCCCAGGTGGCCAGGAACACCAGCAGGGTGGTGACCCCCCAGATCAGCCAGGAGAACACATGGGGCCGGGTCCGGCCCGAGCGGATCGAGACGATGTAGGGGAGGAAGGCCGCGAAGGTCAGGGCGATGGCGGCACCGCTGAGCAGCAGCTTCACGCCGCGACCCGCGAGACCCGCAGCCAGGGGCCCCAGGGGTTGGCGCAGCCGACCAGGGCCACGGGGGTGGGGCGGTCGAGCCCCAGCAGCCACTGGTGCAGGGCTGGCTCCAGGGTGATCACCGGCCAGACCCCCGCCTCGCCATGGAGCCCATAGCCGCCCTGGCCATCGGGCATCAGCTTGCCGCGCCAGAGGCGCTCACCGGGCTCCGGCGGCGGCGCCCAGCCCGTCGGGGCCGCCAGTTCCGCCGCTTCCAGATGGCCATGGCGATCCAGTCGCTCCGGCGCTTCCAGCGCCTCCAGCTGGCGCTCGCGCCACAGGGGGTGGTGCCAGGGGGTGTCCCACAGCGGCACCACACCGGCCGGGGCCAGCGGATCGGCGATCAGGGCCTCCTGCAGCCGGCGCACCGGCAAGGCGGCCGGATCCACTCCATCACGCACGCACAGGGCCGCCGCCAGTCCGGCGGCCTGGCCGATGTTGAGCACCAGGGGCTGCAGCCGGGTGGCCCCGTTCGCCATGTGGCTGACGCCGATGCCCTTGTCGGCGGCCAGCAGGTTGGTGACCCCCTCACTCACCAGGGCGCCGTAGGGGATGGTGAACGGGGTGCCGCTCCAGCGACCGCCCCAGCGGCAGCTCTTGGGGGCCAAGGGCCAGTCGCCGCCGGGGTAGTGGTGGTCGTTGGCATAGTTGCCTACCGCGATGGTGCTGAGGCTGCCATCGGCGGTGCAGCTGAGGGGGGCGATGCAGGCGCCGCTTCCCTGCGGCAGCAAGTGTTGCTCCAGCACCAGGTCCCGGGCCACCAGCCGGCGGCCCTCGCGCCAGTAGGGCATCAGGGCCAGGGATCCGGCGCCGCTGAGCCGCCCGGCGCTGGCCTCCTCCGGCGTGGGGAACACGGCCGCCGGCCCCAGCCAGCCGCCGCTCGCCTGGCGAAGGGCGGTGGCGAAGGCCTTGCTGTGGTCGCGCATCGCCGCCAGCAGCTCCCTCTCGGCCGCCTCGGTGGCGGCGGCACCGCCGGTGAGGCACTCCGGGAAGGCCCGCTCCAGGCCGTGGTGCCAGTCGTTGCCGTGCAGGGGCCAGTTCAGCATCACCAGGCCCCCGGGCAGGCGGCCGTAGGTGAGGGTGCGCTCCAGGCCGAAGGCCTCGGTGGCCGCCGCGAAGGGCTCTGGCAGGGCAGGGGGGGTGCGGCGCCAGGCCTCGGCTTCGGGGGCCGCCGTTCCACCCCGCTCGTCCAGCTGGCCCAGGCACACCCAGGTGGGCGACTGGATGGGCTGCCGCCGGAAGAAGGGATCGCTTGCGAGGCGCTCGGCCGTGGGGGCGCTGGGTTCCTGCCACTGCTCTTTGGCTTCCCAGCCGAAGCGGAAGGGGGCGCCGGCCAGGGGATAGAGCTCGCCCCGGTCGCTGCCGTCGATCACCACCGTCGGCAGCAGGCGCCGCGACACGCCCCGATACTCCACCGTCACGGCGCCGATGCGGTCGCCGTTGCGCTCCACCGCCTCCAGCCGCGCGCCGGACCACCATTCCAGCCGTTCCTCGGCGGCCACCCAGCGGCGCAGGATCCGCTCGGCACTGGCGGGTCGGTAGCCGAAGCAGCTCACCCAGTTCTGATCCAGCCCCTCCGGTTCGATCCATTGCAGGGCCCGCAACAGGGCCCCCCACAGACCGCTCTGCCAGGGGCTCAGCTCGTTGCCGTCCGGGGCGCACACCCCGGCGGCGCTCACCATCCCCCCCAGCCAGGGGCCGGGGGTGAGCAGCAGGGTGTCGGCGCCGGAGCGGGTGGCCTGCAACGCGGCGGCCACACCACCGCTGCCGCCGCCCCACACGAGCACGTCCGCCCTGCGATCGAAGCCCGTGCGCATCGGGGAGAAGGGGCCGGGGTCAGGGGGCCAGCATCCCATCCCGGGGCCATGGGTAGGATCCGGGCCCCGGGCCTGGGCCCAAGGGCGTCACGGGACTCCCTCCTGCCGCCGGCGGACCCGGCCGACGTCGCCTGCCGATGACCTATACCCTCACCACCCCCCTCTATTACGTCAACGACCGCGCCCACCTGGGCAGCACCTACACCACCCTCGCCTGCGACAGCATTGCCCGCTTCCGGCGGCTGCAGGGGGAGCGGGTCACCTTCATCACCGGCTGCGACGAGCACGGTCTGAAGATCCAGCGCTCGGCCGAGGCGGCCGGCCTCACCCCCCAGGCCCACTGCGACGCCATTAGCGGCGAGTACCGCGACCTGTGGCGGCGCTGGGGCATCAGCAACGACCGCTTCATCCGCACCACCGACCCGCGCCACCGGGCGATCGTGGAGCAGTTCTTCGCCCGGGTCGAGGCCAGCGGCGATGTGGTCGAAGGGCGCCAGCAGGGCTGGTACTGCGTCGCCTGCGAGGAGTTCAAGGAGGAATCGCCAGCGGCCAGCGAGCCCCACTGCCCCATCCACCTGCGCCCCCTGGAGTGGCGCGACGAGCTCAACCTCTTCTTCCGCCTCTCCCGCTACCAGGAGCAGATCGAGCAGCTGGTGGCCAGTGACGGCTTCATCGCGCCCCGCTCCCGCCGCCGGGAGGTGGAGAACTTCGTCGCCGGCGGCCTGCGGGATTTCTCCATCTCCCGCCTCGACCTGCCCTGGGGCATCCCCGTGCCCGGCTACGAGGGCCACACCTTCTATGTCTGGTTCGACGCCCTGCTGGGCTACCTCTCGGCCCTGCTGGAACCCGACGATCCCGCCGACCTGACCCTGCTGGCCGAGCGGGGCTGGCCCGCCCAGCTGCACGTGATCGGCAAGGACATCCTGCGTTTCCACGCCGTCTACTGGCCGGCGATGCTGCTCTCGGCCGGGCTGCCCCTGCCGGAGAAGGTCTTCGGCCACGGCTTCCTCACCCGGGAAGGCCAGAAGATGGGCAAGTCCCTTGGCAACGTGCTCGATCCCGACGTGCTGCTGGAGCGCTGCGGCGCCGATGCGGTGCGCTGGTACCTGCTGCGGGACATCCCCTTCGGTGACGACGGTGATTTCCAGCAGCAGCGCTTCAGCGATCTGGTCAACAACGACCTGGCCAACACGATCGGCAACCTGCTCAACCGCACCTCCTCGATGGCGCGCCGCTGGTTCGACGGGGCCGTGCCCCCGGCCGGGGCCGCCGCTGGCGCTGACCATCCCCTGGCCGTGCGCTGTCTGGCCTGCGCCGAGACCGTCGACGGCGCCCTTGAAGCACTGGATTTCCGCACGGCGGCCGCCGCGATCCTGGAGCTGGCCGAGGCGGCCAACGGCTTCCTCAACGATCGCGCCCCCTGGAAGGCGATCAAGGCCGAGGAGGGCCGCGCCGGGGTGGCCGAGGACCTCTATGCCGTGCTGGAGACGAGCCGCTGGGTGGCGGTGCTGCTGGCCCCCCTGCTGCCGGATCTCTCCGGGCGCATGCTCGAGCAGCTGGCCCAGCCGGCTCTGGTGGCCGACACCGGCTGGACGGCGGCCCGACACTGGGGGAAGCTGGCCAGTGAGCTGGCCCTGCCCGAACCGACACCGGTGCTGCACCGACTGGAACTGGATTCCCCCCTTTGACGCCTCTTCTCCCCGCGCGACCCTGGCGCCTGTCGGCCCTGCTGCTGCTCCTGATCACGGGTTGCGGCCCCGGTGAGGTGGCCCGCGAGACGGCCCCCACCCCCTTCGTGTTCCGCTCCCTCGATCTGCGCCAGCAGGACGTGCTCGGGCGGCCGAACTGGGAGCTGACCAGCCCGGAGGCCCGCTACGACCTGCGGCGGCGGGTGGCCCGCGCCCTGCAGCCCCGCGGTGTGATCTTCAGCAACGGCAAGCCCGCCTACCGGGTGGAGGCCTCCACCGGAACGGTGATCAACGACGGGGCCGTGATCCTGCTGGAGGGGCGGATCCGGCTGCAGCGACTGGGCAACGCGCCGGTGATGATCCAGGGCTCCCGGGTGCGCTGGATCCCCAGCCGCAACCTGATGGAGATCGACCGGCACCCGGAGGGGTTCGATCCCCACACGCGACTCTCCGCCGAGCGGGCCACCTTCCGCCTCGACAAGGACACCCTGGAGCTCCAGGGCAAGCCCCAGCTGCAGCGCTGGGCCAAGGCCTTCGATCCCTTCCTCGCCAACCCGGTCGGCGTCCCCCAGATCGTGGTCACGGTGGCCTCGGTGCTGTGGCAGCCCGGCAGCGGCGCCCTCACCGCCCGCGGGCCGGTGCTGGGGGAACGGCGGCAACCCGGCTCAGCCGCTGGCACCCCGCCCCAGACCCTCACCGCCACCTCCCTGAACGGCAACACCCAGAAGCAGCAGTTCAGCCTGGGGCCACCGGTGAATTTCAACGATCCCGCGGTCACCGGTGGTGTCAGCGCCCGGGGCAAGGCCATGCAGGTGGATGCGGCCCAGCAACTGGTGCGGATCCCGGTGGGCTGCTTCATCCAGCAGGACGGGGCCAGCCTCGAGGCCCAGAGCTGCGCCTGGAACTGGCAGACCCAGGCCATTGCGGCCGATGGCTCGGTGCTGTTGCAACGGCCCGCCAGTCGCCAGCTCACCCGGGGCAGCCTGCTGCGGGGCCAGCTGGGGGACAAGGGGTTCGTCGTCGTCACGGCACCCGGCGGGCGGGTGTTCAGCCAGTTCCAGGTGCCGGCGTCGAAGACGCCGGCACGGCCGGCCCCTCCCCGCCCGAAACCCGAGCCAATTCGCCTGTGAGGCGCCGGCTCCAGCCCTCCACCCAGAGCAGGTCGCTGCGGCTGAAACAGCGCGGAGACCAGCCGCCGAGCACCAGCACCCCGTCCTCGCCCAGGGGCTGGACCAGCACGGCCGGCAGTCCGGTGGGCAGGGCCGCGAATTCATCCCGACCCGGATAGAGCTTCAGATCCACCAGGGAGATCGCCTTGCCGCTGGCCATGCTGCGCTGGCAGATCGCCCCCGGCCGGAAACCACCGCTGCCCAGCAGACCCCTTTCCAGCAGGATCCGGCCCCGCCAGTGGAGCAGCACCACCGCCGCCGGCGTGGCCGTGAGCAGCATCGTGCTGCCCCAGCCCAGCTCCTGGGCCAGGTGGGCCTCCAGATCCGCCGCCAGGTGGAGTCCTTCGCGGCCCTCCAGGGGCACCCGCTCCGGCGCCACGGGCTCCACCCGCTGCCACAGCAGGGCCACCAGCAGCAGCAGCACCGCCAGGATGCTGGCCAGCACCGAGGCCCGCTCCAGGGAGGGGTCGAGGCTGGGGGCCGTCATCTGGTTGAGCACCACCAGTCCCAGTCCGGTCAGACCACAGGCCAGAACGACGCGGGCGGCGGGGGGCATCGCCATCGTGGAGTTCCGGGCACCGACGTCGCCTTCAGGATGCCGGAACGCAGGGGCAACGGCAGACTGGAGGCGTCTTGCACGATGGCCTTGGCTTCCGTGACCCGTCTGCGCCGCTCCCTGCTCTCCCTGGTGCTGGCCCTGGGACTGGTGCTGGGGGGTCCGGTCGCGGCTGCCCTGGCCGTCTCCGTCGCCGACCTGCCCCCCCAGCCCCCGGCGGAGCATGTGATCGATGGTGCCAAGGTGCTCAGCCGGGCCGGCAAGGCCGAGATCGAGCGCCAGCTGGAGGGCTTTTCCGCTGAACGGGTCGATGCCCGCCTGATCACCCTCACCCGGCTCGACTACGGCCTGGGTCTCGACAGCCTGGCCGACCAGCTGCTGGAGCGCTGGACCTCCGATCCCCCGGCCGGCACCAGCCCGGATCCCCTGCTGCTGCTGCTGATCGACACCCAGACCCGGGCCACCGCGATTGCGGCCCAGGCCCCCCTCGACCGCCAGCTGCCCGCCGAACTGCTGGAGAGCACCGCCGCCACCACCATGGCCCAGCCCCTGCGCAGCGGTGATCGCTATCGCCAGGCGGCCGTCGATGCCCTGCAACGCCTTGCCACCGTTCTCCAGGGCGGTGAAGATCCGGGCGAACCCGTCGTCGAGGAGACCGCCGCCGTCGTCAGCAACATCCCCACCCGTGAGGAAACCTCCAGCAGCAACGCCTTCACCTGGGTGATCGTGCTTCTGGTGGTGGGGACCGTGGTGCCGATGCTCACCTGGTGGGTCTTCTCCCGTTGATTCTCCCGACACCCGCCTCCCCATGGGACTGACGAACTGGATGGGCAGCTTCGGGCGGGCCCAGTCCCTCGACCTGAGCTCGGACCTTGAGCGCGGCTACGAAGCCGCCCTGCTCATCCAGAGCATCGAGATGGAGCACTACAACGACCGCCCGGTGCGGCCGGAACTGGAGCTCAGCATTCCGCGGGCGATGCAGGCCCAGGTCCTGCGCCGTTTCCGTGCCGCCCTGCAGGTCTGCCGCCAGGCCAGGGAGGCCCTGGCCCCCTACAGGAAGGAACTCTCCGGTCAGGAACTGCGCCAGTTCCAGCTGATCGACACGGTCACCGCCCGCTATGCGGTGGCGAGGGAGGAGCTGCCGGCCCTCAGCCGCACGCCGGAGATGCTGCCCCGCAGCCTGGTGAGCGTGGTCGACTCGGTGCGTCGCCAGCTCGACCCGGAGGCGGAAGCGAGCGTGGTGGCCGGCTTCCGGCGCCGCCGCGACTCCACCCTGGTGTCGCTGCGCATCCTGCTGCTGCTGATTCTTGTGCCGGTGCTGGTGCAGCAGGTGAGTCGCACCTACGTGGTGTCACCCCTGGTGGACCGTTTTGCCCCCGACAACGCCTTCCTCACCTATCCCAGGCCCCACCTGGAGGAGCGGGCGGTCGAGAAACTGCGGGTCTACCAGGCGGAAATGGAATTCGATGCCCTGCTGGAGGGCAAGCCGCTGCCCAGCCGCGAAGAGCTCCAGACCGAACTGGCCAAACGGGCCCATGTGCTCAAGGAGGAGGCCGACCAGGAGAGCACCCATGCCATCAAGAATGTCCTGGCAGACATCTGCGGCTTCATCGGCTTCGTGGTGATCGCCGTCATCGGCCGGCGCGACATCCAGGTGCTGCGCGGCTTCATCGATGAACTGGTGTATGGGCTGAGCGACAGTGCCAAGGCCTTCGCCATCATTCTGTTCACGGATATCTTCGTTGGATTTCACAGTCCGGAAGGCTGGACTGTTCTCCTCGATGGTATTGCCCACCACCTGGGATTACCGGCCCGGGAGAACTTCGTGATGCTCTTCATTGCCACCTTCCCGGTGGTGCTGGCCACGATCTTCAAGTACTGGATCTTCCGGTACCTCAACCGCGTCTCGCCGTCCTCGGTGGCGACCCTGCGCAACATGAACGGTGGGGGTTGAGGTGGCGGCCGAGGTGGCGGCGGCGTCCCTGGCCGAGGGGCCGCGCCGGCCGCGCCTCACCCTCGTCAGCGGCCCTTCGCGGGGGGGCAAGAGCCGGTGGGCCGAACATCTCGCTGCCCAGAGCGGCCTGGCGGTGGTCTATCTGGCCACCGGGCCGTTGCTGCCCGATGACCCGTCTTGGCAGGAGCGGCTGCGGCGCCATCGCCAGCGGCGCCCGCCCCAGTGGGGCTGCCGTGAGGTGGGCGGTGACCTCGCCGCCGCCCTCGACGGGCTCGAAGCGAACCAGCTGGGCCTGGTGGATTCCCTCGGCACCTGGGTGGCCGCCCATCTGGAGCTGGAGCCGGAGGCTTGGAGGCCCTGCTGCGACGCCCTGATCGCCGCCATCGGCCGATGCGCGGCGCCCCTGGTGGTGGTCTGTGAGGAAACGGGCTGGGGGTTGGTGCCCCCCACGGCGGTGGGATCCCGCTTCCGCGACCGGCTGGGGGCGATGCAGCAGGAACTCCAGGGCCGCAGCGAGGCGGCCTGGCTGGTGCTGCAGGGCCGAGCCCTCGATCTGCTGGCCCTCAGCCAGCCCGTCCCCACCAGCAGCTGAGGACCGCCCTGGGATGCCCCGCGTCGTTCTGTACCAGCCCCAGATACCTCCCAACACGGGCAACGTGGCGCGCACCTGCGCCGCCACCGGCACGGAGCTCCACCTGATCGAGCCCCTGGGCTTCACGATCAGCGACCGCCACCTGCGCCGGGCGGGCCTGGATTACTGGCCCTGGGTGTCGCTGCAACGGCACAGCGACCTGGCCTGCTTCCAGGCGGAACGGCAACGGCGGGGGGGCCGCCTGGTCGCCCTCAGCAGTCAGGTGAGCACGGCCTACACGGATTTCCACTTCCACCACGACGACTGGCTGCTGTTCGGACGGGAGACGGACGGATTACCGAACGCCCTGCAGGCCTCGGCCGAGGCGCGCCTGACCATCCCCATGGCCCGGCGGGCCCGCCCCGGCGAAGGGGGGGTGCGCAGCCTGAATCTCTCGGTCTCCGTTGGCATCGTGCTGTTCGAGGCCCTGCGCCAGCTGGGGCCGGGCGGGGGAGGCGAGGGCTGAGATCGGACCGCTGCGGTCCTGGTGTGCTGTCCGAGTTGTGCCTGATGAACCTTGCTGCAGGAGGTTCATAGCGCTACTGTCTGCCCGACCCGCAGATGTTGGCTTCTCTGCATGGGTTTTGTCCGATGGATGTGAAATGCATGAAGCCTTTCCGCTTGATTCTTCCCTTTCTGCTCTCCACACCGGCCGTCGTGCCGCTCGTGGCTGTCCTTGCCGACGACACCGCAGGCACGGTGTCCACCGAAACCCTTCTGGCCTCCCTGCCCTCCTCCGCCGACCGCGTCTGGGTCAAGGTGCGTCGTCCCGTCTCCATTGAGGAGCTCTCCACGGCCCTCGACCTCGACGAAACCCGTCTGGCCCGCCTCAACGACGTCGATGAGGACCATCGCTTCGGCAACGGCGACTGGCTCGTGGTGCCGTCCCGGGGCAAGGAGCGCCTCGGACGCATCGCCTCCCTTGACACCTCCATCCAGCGCCAGTCCCCGCCGGTCTCCACCCCTCCGCCGGTTGAGAACGACGGTGTCGTGCGCTTCGGTGACACGGTGCTCAAGCTCGCCCAGCGCTACGGCCTCACCGTCGCTGAGCTGGTCCGTCTGAATCCAGGCCTGGAAACGGCCCGCCTCGTGGTGGGCAGCCAGGTGCGCCTGGCCCAGTCGGCCCCAGGTCGTACCCGCATGCTGCTGGGCCTGAAGCCCTCCACCAGCGGTGGCATCAGCTGGCCCGAGCTTCCTGACTTCGGCGACCCCCAGCCCCCGTTCAACGGCGGCAGCAGCGCCCCTTCCACCACCTGGATCTGGCCCACCAAGGGGGTCTTCACCTCAGGGTTTGGTTGGCGCTGGGGCCGGATGCACAAGGGCATCGACGTGGCCAACAACGTCGGCACACCGATCATGGCCGCCAAGGAGGGCCAGGTCTCCTTCGCCGGCTGGCATGAGGGTGGCTACGGCTACCTGGTCGAGATCTCCCATCCGGACGGCAGCCGAAGCCTGTACGCCCACAACAGCCGACTGATGGTGACCCGGGGGGAGATGGTGTCCCAGGGTCAGGTGATCAGCCAGATGGGCAGCACCGGCCGCAGCACCGGTCCCCACCTCCACTTCGAGATCCATCCCCCCGGCCGCGGCGCGGTCAACCCCCTGCAGATGCTGCCTCCCCGGGCCTGAGGGCCCTCGGGGGGCCGTGAAGGTGATCGTCTAGGATCCCTTCGATTGGCTCGGTAGCTCAGCTGGTTAGAGCGTGGGATTCATAACCCCAAGGTCGGGAGTTCAAGTCTCCCCCGAGCCATTGTGCAAGAAGATGTCCACACCTTTGCATCGGTGTGGACATCCATTTCAGCGCATTTCGATGGCGTTGAGCCTCTCGCGGAAGCTGCGGGCATTGGCGGCCTCCTGACTCTCTGCACCATCCACGGGAACCTGCACCGGAGCGATCACCGGCAGGGGGGCAGGAGAAGCGGACTGGGGGGTCTGAATCGGCCGGCGGCTGCGCCCGTAACCCCCGGCCTGGGAACGGTTCTGAAGGGCGCGGGTGAGGCTCTTGCTGCGGTTGGCCGCCCCCACGGTTTCGCCATCCTTCGGGCGGATCAGGGGGTTGCCCTTGAGTTCGGAACGCAGCTGATTGATCAGGCGGAAGTGACCGGTGGTGTTGTATTTACGCAGGACGGTTGGATCCCAACCCATGGCGGATTCATTGCTTCGTTGACAAGCATCGTAGGGCCAGGCTCGGTGGGGGCAGCATGGGGGTGATCCCCTTCCAAGGACGGCGCCACCATGACCAGCACCGGCAGGCTCGTCGGCCTTCAGGCTCCCGACTTTCGCGCCACGGCCGTGGTGGATCAGGAGTTCCGTGAGCTGTCACTGCGGGACTACCGTGGCAGGCATGTGGTGCTGTTCTTCTACCCGCTCAATTTCACCTTCGTCTGTCCAACGGAAATCACCGCCTTCAGCGACCGCCACGGGGAGTTCGCCCGCCTGGACACCGACATCCTGGCGGTCTCCGTGGACAGTCCCTACAGCCATCTGGCCTGGGTGCAGACCGAGCGCAAGAGCGGTGGCCTGGGGGATGTGGCCTACCCCCTGGTCTCGGATCTCAACAAGGAGATCGCCAGGGCTTACCACGTCCTGGACGAAGGGGCCGGCACGGCCCTGCGGGGACTGTTCCTGATCGATCCCGATGGCGTGATCCGCCACTGCACCATCAACGACCCGGCCGTCGGCCGCAGTGTGGATGAAACCCTGCGGCTGCTGCAGGCCTTCCAGTTGGTGCGGAACCATCCGGGCCAGGTCTGCCCCGCCGACTGGAGCCCGGGCCAGAGGACCCTGGCGTCCGATCCCCGGGGCAGCCGGGATTTCTTCGCCGCCCTGGAGTGAGGCGTCAGCCCAGCAGCGACGCCAGCAGGCGGCGGCCATCGAGGCCCCCGGTGATCGGGTCGCAGGCCCGCTCCGGATGGGGCATCAGGCCGAGCACATGGCCCGCGGGGTTGGTCAGGCCGGCCACATCGCCGCGGGAGCCGTTCGGGTTATCGACGTAGCGCAGCACGACGCAGCCCTGGTCCTCCAGGCGCTGCAGCTCCTCGGGCTCCACCTGGTAGCGGCCTTCTCCATGGGCGATCGGCAGGCTGATCCGCTCGCCGGCGCCGTAGCTGCCAAGCCAGCGGCAGGCCCCGGGCTGCACCTCCAGCTCACTGCTCTGGCAGAGGAAGTGCAGGTCCCGGTTGCGGGTGAGGGCCCCGGGGAGCAGGCCCATCTCCGTGAGCACCTGGAAGCCGTTGCAGATGCCGAGCACCGGCCCGCCGCGCTCGGCGAAAGCGCGCACCTCCTCCAGCACCGGGGCGAAGCGGGCGATGGCACCGCAACGCAGGTAGTCGCCGTAGCTGAAGCCCCCCGGCAGCACGACGGCCTCAAGGCCGGACAGGTCGCGCTCCTCATGCCAGAGGAAGCGCACGGGGACCCCCAGACAGCCCTCCAGGGCCCAGGCCACGTCCCGGTCGCAGTTGGAGCCGGGAAACACAACAATGCCGACGGTCATCGATCCGCTCCCTTCAACCCGCGTCCGACAGGTCCAGTGACCAGTCCTCGATCACCGGATTGGCCAGCAGACGGTCGCTGAGCAGTTCGAGCCGGGCCTGGGCCGTGGCCCGGTCCGGGGCCTCCAGATCCAGTTCGATCGCCTTGCCGATCCGCAGCCGCTTCACCCCTTCCACCCCGAGACGGGCGGCGGCGGCCCGGGTGGCCTCCCCGGCGGGGTCCAGCACGGAGGGGCGCAGGGAAACCTGAACGCGGGCGTTGAAGAGCGGCACCGGGGGCACGGACGTTTGTTAAATCTTGGCAGCACGCCCCACCACCCTCGCGGTGGCTGACCAGGCTGGGTTTGGTCCCATGTTCCGCCGGTCGTGGTGCCTTCCCTGTGGAGGTTTCTGCTGGATCCGCTGGGTCCCCGTCTGCTGGCCTGGCTCATGGGTTTCGCCGTGGCCGCTGCCGCCCTGCAGGCCCATTCCCTCCCGGGCCTGGTGTCGTTGCGGTGCCGCCTGGCGGATGGGCCCTGGCAGGACTGCCACATGCAGGTGGAGGAGCTCGGGCTGCACTGGTTCCTGCTGGTGGGGGGGCAGCGGATTGAGTTTCGCCACGATGGCCGGGGCAAGGTGACGATGCTCAAACCCTCCGGGGGCTGGCAGCCGGTCAACAGCCGCTGGCTGGAGAACAAAGACCTTTGCTGGGACGGGGTCTGCGCCAGGGGCGACATCCCCCTCGACTGAACCGGGCGAACGGCGTTTCAGAGCCGATCCAGGGCCAGCCGCAGGGGGCCGGCGGCTCCGGCGGTGGCCAGCACCACCAGCTCCAGGCCATCGGCCTCCTGGGCGTCGGGGTCTGCGGCAGGCCCGTCGACGGAGGGGGAGGTCGCCCGTTCCTCGTACCAGCATTCGAGGCGACGGCCCACCCCCTGGATCTGCAACGGCAGCCGTTTGCCGGCCTGGCGCAGCCGACCCTTGAGTCGCACCACCGGATGGGCGATCAGCAGCTGCTGCAGCTCCGTCTCCAGGGCGGCCCGCTCCCAGCGGCCGGAGCGGTGCAGCAGCAGGGATTCCATCGCCACATGGGCATGGTCGTGGTGATCGTGGTCGTGGTCGTCGTGATGGTCGTGATCGTGGTCGTGGTGCTGGTGCGCGTCGATCTCCTCCCGGCCGGGGCCATCCAGCACCAGGGAGGGATCGAGGCGGCCCCGGGCCATGGGCAGCACCACGGTGCCGGGGCGCAGACCCGCCGCCAGGCTGGCCTTCACCCGCTCGAAGGCCTCCGGTTCCAGCCGGTCGGCCCGGCTGACCAGCACCAGATCGGCGGCACCGAGCTGGTCGGCGAACAGCTCCTCGATGGCACTGACGTGGTCGAGGCTGGGGTCGGCCTGGCGCTGGGCTTCCACCGCGGCCGCATCCCCCACCACATGGCCGGCGGCCAGAGCTTCCCCGTCCACCACCGTGACCACCCCATGGACGCGGGTGCGGCTGCGGATCTCCGGCCAGCCGAAGGCGGCCACCAGGGGTTCGGGCAGGGCCAGGCCACTGGTCTCCACCACGATGCCGTCGAGGCGGTCGGCGCGCTCCAGCAGGCGGGTCATGGTGGGCAGGAACTCGTCCTGCACCGTGCAGCAGAGGCAGCCATTGGCCAGTTCCACCAGGCGGTCGTCGAGCTCCTCCTCCGGGCAGAAGCCGCAGGAGGCGATCAGGTCGCCGTCGATGCCCACCTCGCCGAACTCATTGACCAGCACGGCCAGGCGCAGGCCACTCTCCAGCAGCAGGTGGCGCAGCAGGGTGGTCTTGCCGGCCCCCAGAAACCCGGTCACCACCGTGACCGGCAGACGTCTGGAGCGGGTGGCCGTCATCAGGGCAGGGGCGTAGGCAGCACCGAAACCTAGGGGAGGCGCCGCAAGCCATCAGCTGCAGCCGGGACTCAGCGGCAGCCGAGGCTCTCACTGGTGGCGACCCCCGTGACGGGGTGGCGGCCGGAGGCGCGGGCGCAGAGGGCTTTCTGCTCGGGCAGATCCAGCACCGCGTCACTGAAATCGGCCCCCTCGATCTGGGCATCCCGGAAACGGCTCTGCATGAGCATGGCGTTGCGGAACTGGGCCCCGCGCAGGTCGGCACCATCGAAACGGGTGGCGAAGGCGACGACGTCCTCGAGATCGGCGCCGCGCAGATCCGCCTGGCGCAGGTTGGAGGAGTTGAACACCGCCCCGCGCAGGTCCGCGTCGCGCAGGTCGAAGCCCTCCATGGAGGCCTTGAGGAATTCCTGCTGCTGCAGGTTGCGACCCCGCAGGTCGGGATCGAGATCCTGGAAGGAGCGCTGGGCCCGCAGTTCCGGTGCGGTGATCGCCAGGGCCGGCCCCACCGGCAGCGCGCTCCAGCACAGCACCAGGACGAGCAGGGGCCCCAGCAGGGGGGCGATCCGGCGGCCGATCGCCGCGAGGAACTGGAAGCTGGGGGCCATGCCACACCGGTACGCTGCCGGTTCAAGCTATGGCAGACGCAGCCCGTCATGAGCATGTCCCTGCGGGTGGTGGTCCCCCCCCATCCCCTGATCGGTCACTGGCTCACCCTGCTGCGCGATGGCGCCACCCCGTCGCCCCTGTTCGCCACGGCGATGGCGGAACTGGGCCGCTGGCTCACCTACGAATCCCTGCGCGACTGGTTGCCCCATCGCCGCGTGACGGTCGAGACGCCGCTGGGCCACAGCGATGGCCAGGTGGTGGATCCGGAGATTCCCCTGCTGGTGATCCCGGTGCTGCGGGGGGGCCTGGGCCTGTGGCAGGGGGCCCAGACGGTGCTGCCGTCGGCCCAGCTGGCCCACGTGGGCATCGAGCCCTGCGGGCCCGACCACAAGCCCCATTGGTTCCTCGACGATCTGCCGGCCACCATCGATCCCCGCAGCGGTGTGCTGGTGTTCCTGCCCGTTCTCGCCAGCGGCTCGATCCTGCTGGCGTTGCTCGACCGGCTCCAGGGCCTCGGTGTGGAGGGCCAGCGGCTGCGGGTGATCACGACCCTGGCGGCCAGCCCCGGGCTGAAAGTCGTCGGCGAACACCACAGCCAGCTCACCATCTACTGCGCCGGCATCGACCCCGAGGTGGACGACAAGCACCGCGTCGTGCCCGGCTTCGGCGAGGTGAGTGAACGGCTGTATGGAATCGCCTCCGCCACTGCCTAGTCTGGGTTCTCCCTTCCGGGTCCACCGACACGTGCAGGTTCATGGCTGATACCAGGGAGCAATCGCCCGCCGGCGGGCTGGTGTTGCTGGCGGCGGCCGCCGGCGCGGTGACGGGAGCCGCGGGCCTGGCGGTCTGGCTGTTGCGCCGCGCCGAACGGCGTCACCTCGTCCAGCGCCAGCTGCGGCTGCTGCGCGTTTCGCGGCTGGCGGAAGCCAGCGGCGAGCCGGTGGGCCGTGATCAGCTGCACGACCGCGTCCAGAAGCTCAACCAGGCGATCGACGAAGTGCGCCGCCAGCTGGAGCAGCTGCAGCCCCAGCCCTGAGGGCGCAGCCCCCTCGGTAGGTTGCTGCAGATCCGATCCACCCCGGCCATGCTGCGCTCCGACGCCATCACCAAGGGCCTTCAACGCTCCCCCAACCGGGCCATGCTCCGGGCCGTGGGTTTCGGGGATGGGGATTTCGGCAAGCCGATCGTGGCCATCGCCAACGGCTACAGCACGATCACGCCCTGCAACATCGGACTCAACGACCTGGCCCGGCGGGCGGAGCAGGCCGCCCGGGTCGCCGGGGCGATGCCCCAGATGTTCGGCACCATCACCGTCAGCGACGGCATCTCGATGGGCACCGAAGGGATGAAGTACTCGCTGGTGTCCCGCGAAGTGATCGCCGACTCGATCGAAACCGCCTGCAACGCCCAGAGCATGGATGGCCTGCTGGCCATCGGCGGCTGCGACAAGAACATGCCCGGCGCCATGCTCGCCATGGCCCGCATGAACATCCCGGCGATCTTCGTCTACGGCGGCACGATCAAACCGGGGAAGCTGGGGCCCTGTGATCTGACCGTGGTGAGTGCCTTCGAGGCGGTGGGGCAGCTTTCCGGTGGCCGCATCGATGAGGCCGAACTGCTGGCGATCGAGAAGAACGCCTGTCCCGGCGCCGGCAGCTGTGGCGGCATGTTCACCGCCAACACGATGAGCTCGGCCTTCGAAGCCTTCGGGCTGAGCCTGCCCTACAGCTCCACGATGGCGGCGGAGGATCCGGAGAAGGCGGACAGCGCCGCCCGCTCCGCCGAGGTGCTGGTGCAGGCGATCGCCGCCGACATCCGGCCGCGGGATCTGCTCACCCGGGAGGCGTTCGAGAACGCCATCGCCGTGATCATGGCGGTGGGCGGCTCCACCAATTCGGTGCTGCACCTGCTGGCGATCGCCCGCACCGCCGGCGTGCCGCTGACGATCGACGACTTCGAGACGATCCGCCAGAAGGTGCCCGTGATCTGCGACCTCAAGCCCAGCGGACGCTTCGTGACCGTCGACCTGCACCGGGCCGGCGGCATTCCCCAGGTGATGAAACTGCTGCTCGACGCGGGCCTGCTGCACGGAGAGTGCCGCACGATCGAGGGGCGCACCCTGCACGAGGTGCTCGCCGACGTGCCCTCCGAACCCCCGGCCGGTCAGGAGGTGATCCGGCCCCTCTCCAACCCCCTCTACGCCCAGGGCCACCTGGCGATCCTGCGGGGCAACCTGGCCGAAGAAGGCAGCGTGGCCAAGATCAGCGGCGTCAAGAACCCGGTGATCACCGGTCCGGCCCGGGTTTTCGAAAGCGAGGAGGCCGCCCTGGCCGCCATCCTCGACAAGGGCATCAGCCCCGGCGATGTGGTGGTGATCCGCTACGAGGGACCCGTGGGCGGTCCCGGCATGCGCGAAATGCTGGCGCCCACGGCCGCGATCATCGGCGAGGGGCTGGGGGACTCGGTGGCCCTGATCACCGACGGACGCTTCTCGGGCGGCACCTACGGCATGGTGGTGGGCCATGTGGCCCCGGAGGCCGCCGTGGGCGGCACCATCGCCCTGGTTCAGGAGGGCGACAGCATCACGGTGGATGCCAGGCAGCGCCTGATCCAGCTGAACGTGGCCGACGACGAGCTGGCGCGGCGCCGCAGCGCCTGGACCCGGCCGGAGCCCCGTTACCGCACCGGTGTGCTCGGCAAGTACGCCCGCCAGGTGAGCAGCAGCAGCCTGGGGGCGGTCACCGACCAGCCCCCGGAGTGATCAAGCCGCCGTCCAGCCAGGCTTCAGAAACGCGCAAGAGGCGCACCCTGATGCACACCTGCCCTGCCGACGCCGGGACCGCGCTGCTGATCACAGCAGGCTGAATCGCAGTGCAGTCCTTGGCTTTTGGCCGCATCCGGTCGGAGCAGCGGCGGGCAACGCGCCTTTCCTGGCTGGAGGAAATTACCTAGATCAGAGGTGTAGCCGCCTTGAAGCCATGCGAAGCCAATCCACGCCAGGCCCCTTCCTGCGGCCTGTGCGGGTCACGATCACGATTCCCTACAACGCCTACCAGTCCCTGATCGAGCGCAGCAACCAGCAGGGCCGATCCCTGTCCAATCTGGCCGCCTACCTGCTGGAAACATCGCTCCAGGCCTTCCCTTCCCACGAACACCATCAGAGCCGTTCCGACGCCATGGACGGCTTCCAACGTCACTCCTGAAGGCAGCAGTCCCGGCCGCTAGTCCGGCCGGGATTCCCGCAGCAGCTGGGACGGCTTGACGTGGAAGCGCTGCTGAAAATCCACACTGAACAGGCCAAGGGAGCGGTACCCGCATTCATGAGCGATGCTGCCGACGCTGTCGGTGGCCGAGGGATTCTCCAGCCGCCGTCTGGCCAGGTCAAGACGCTGATTCCTGATCCACTGGGTGGCGCCGCAGCCCATGCGCTCGGCGAAGGCATATTGCAGGGCCCGGCGTGAGTAATGGCTCCTGGCTTCCAGGACGGTCAGCGTCAGCGGACTGCCGAGATTCTCCTTGATGTAATCAATCAGTTCATCGAAGGCATCACGGCCCTGCCGCTGGCGGTGGCGCAGCCGATCGAGGGACTTCTCCTCGCGCAGATCCGGCAACAGCATCGCCGCCATCAGCCGGTGGATCTGGTCGTCGATCTGCAGGGAATCCAGCAGAACCCGGCCGTAGCCGGCGAGCTGGCCAGCCATCTCCATCGTCTGCCGCAGGGCCGCCAGCAGGGACGGGGCAGCCGGATCCTGCGGCGGAGTCCAGCCATGGGCCTGGTCCAGGATGTCCTGCCAGGCGGCCGGCTGCTGGTGGTAGCCCCCCATGCTCAGGGCCGCCTTCAGGAGCTGCTCATCGGACAGGGCAAAGGCCACGGCGGAGGAGAGGGAACTCTCCATGGTGCACGGAGCGCTGGCCATCAGCAGGCAGCAGCCGATGCCGCAGCACCAGGTGCGGGAGTCCTGCCGCAGGCGCTGCTCCCCGCCATAGCCGAGCACCGCGATGCGCTCGCGACGGTCGCTGAAGGAGGCGCGCATCGGCCTGGCCGTCCAGGCGGTGACCACTGTGCTGCCGAGATGCAGATTGGCGCCATAGAACCACCAGTTGGCGGCAGGCTCGAGGGCCTGCAGCTCCATCAGGGGCAACGCCTCCTGCAACAGCGAGGTACAGGCCCGCGGGTCTTCGCCGAGGTGAAATTGGCGAAGCAGGGGATTCGAAAAGCGCGCCGCCTGGTGATGCCGCAGATTGGGAAAATGGGCCTTGCCGCTCATCGCTCTGCTCACCCCCCTTCCGTTTATTAACTATTCTGTCACAAATCGTGCCGATTCCTTGAAATGGACTAAGTTTTTTGATACTTTTTAATCAAAATCCCCCGTTCTCATTCTGGAGCCAGGATTACACCTGTTCTCGTTTCTTCTGGGAACTTGGATCCATGGAACGAAGCAAAGAACTCCAACAACCGCGTCAACCTGCCTTGAAGGCATCAGCGGGGCTGGACCATACGTCGATCCTATCGCATGGCCGATGGCCTGGCAAAACGACACGGCCGGCATTCTGAGGCCGTGGGGGAAAGTGTTAAGGGGTTAAAGTGTTAAATACCTGCCCACGGCCTCTCTGCGGATGGAAGAAGCCAGTGATGCAGAGTCCTTGCCCACTCCATCCCCCAGCTCCCCTGGCGGGGATGGTGAGGCCTCGGTGTCGGCTGGAGAGAGCGAAACGAACGCCAAGGCGTCATTGATGCATCTGATCGGCATCGGCGCCTCCGCCGGCGGACTGGAGGCCCTCCAGCTGCTGCTGGGCGGTCTCACCTGCGGCGGCAACGTGGCCTATGTGGTGGCCCAGCACCTGGCTCCCGACCACGGCAGCCTGATGGTCGATCTGCTGGCCCGGGCCACGCCGCTGCAGGTGCTGAAGGCGGTGGATGGGGCTGAGTTGCTCCCCGACACCATCACCGTCTGTCCCCCCAACCACGACATCCGCGTGCAGGGGAACCGGGTGGCCCTGGTGGATCCGGAACCGCGCTTCGGCCCCAGCCCCAGCATCGACCGCCTGTTCGAGTCGATCGCCGAGCACTGGGCGGAGCGTGGCGCGGCGATGGTGCTCTCGGGCACCGGATCCGATGGGGCCCGCGGTCTGAGGGCCGTCCGGGCCGCCGGAGGCCTCACCATGGCCCAGATCCCCGAGAGCGCCCGCTTCGATGGCATGCCCAGGGCCGCCATCGCCATGGGGGGGGCCGACCTCATTCTCGACCCAGTCGCCATCGGTCAGCACCTCTGCGAGCTGACGCATTCGGGCGCCGACTGGGTGGAGCCGCACCTGCCCGAGCCGGAGGCCCTGAATGTCAGCAGCGCCCTGGAGCTGCTGAAGCACAACAGCGGCATCGACTTCAGCCAGTACAAGAACTCCACCCTGCAGCGGCAGCTGGCGCGGCGGATGGCGCTGCGTCAGATGGACACCATGGAGGAGTACCTGCAGCTGCTGTCCGCTGACAGGAGTGAGTCGTCCGCCCTGGTCCAGAACCTGCTGGTCACCGTCACCTCCTTCTTCCGGGACCCCGAATCCTTCACGGCCCTGGGCGACCTGCTGCGGGACTACGTGGCCCATCGCACCCGCCGGGATCGCCTCAGGGTGTGGGTGCCGGGCTGTGCCACTGGCGAAGAGGTTTACTCCATCGGCATGCTGATCAGCGAGGTGCTCGACCATCCCCAGGATCTGAGCCATCACCTCAAGATCTTCGGCACCGATCTCGACGAGGAAAGCCTGTCCCTGGCGCGCCGGGCCTGCTACCCGGCGTCGACCGCCATGGCGATCCCGGAACCCCTGCGGGAACGGTTCGTGATGCGTCACAACGGCGAGATGCAGATCAGCGAATCCCTGCGCAACTGCGTCGTGTTCGCCCGTCACAACGTGGGGATGGATCCTCCCTTCCCCCGGCTGGATCTGATCTGCAGCCGCAACACCCTCATCTACTTCACCCCGCCCCTGCAGGACCGGGTGTTGGGCCTGTTCCGCTTCGGCCTGCTGCCCGCCGGCCTGCTGTTCCTGGGGCGGACCGAGTCACTCGGCAACCGCACCCAGGGCTTTGCCGTGGCCAATGCGGAGCACCGCATCTTCTATCGCACGGCCGAGAACCAGCCCAATCGCATTTCCACGCTCCCCCAGCCCACCCAGCGTCCCCCCCAACCGTTCAGCCCGGTCGGACGCATCTCGATCCTGCGGGAAACCGTGGTCGAAGAGCACGTCGCCACCCTGGAAGCCCTGGTGCGCAGCACCTGTCCCCCCTGCGTGGTGCTCGATGAAGCCCACGAGCTCGTGGAGGTGATCGGCGATGTCAGCCCCTACTGCCGGCTGCCGGAGGGACGGATCTCCAGTGCTGCCACCACCTTTCTGTTGCCGGATCTGCAGGCCGAAGCCCGTGCCCTGCTGCTGATCGTGCGGGCCGATGGCCAATCGGTGCGCAGCCGGGTGCTGCACCTGCCCGCCTTCGGCCTGCGCCTGCAGCTGGAGGCCCGTCCCCTGCAGGTGAACGAGCGGTTGCTGACGCTGCTGAGCTTTCTGCCGGAGCCGGCCGATGGTCCGGAGCCGGCCACCGGTGGCGAGGCGATCACCCGGGCACCGGACTTCGACCAGCAGATCGCCCGGTTGGAGAAGGAACTGCTCACCAGCCACGACACCCTGCGGCGCTCGATGGCCGACCTGGAGGGGGCCAACGAAGAACTGGAAGCCTCCGCCGAAGAGCTGCAGGCCTCCTCCGAGGAACTGCAATCCTCGAATGAGGAGCTGGAGTCTTCCAATGAGGAACTGCAGGCCACCAACGAGGAACTGGCCACCCTCAACCAGCAGTTACGGACAAGGAGCGAGGACCTACAACTGCTCAGCTCCGATCTCGAGAACATCCAGCGCTCCCTGAACCAGGGGATGGTGATCGTCGACCGGGACCTGCGGATCACCCGCTACACCCCGCTGGCGGTGCGCGTTTTCGCCCTGGTGCAGGGGGACATCGGCCAGCCCCTGCTCGGTATCCCCACCACGGTGCCCCTGCCCGATCTGCGCGCGGCCCTGGGGGAGGTGCTGGCCGGCGCCTCCCGCCGCAGCATCGAGGCGGTGAACGAGGACATCGCCTACCTGGCCCAGGTGTTGCCCTACCAGGAACAGGACGGCCAGCGCCGCGGGGCCATCGTCACCCTCACCGACGTTTCGGAATTGCTGGCCCTGCGCAAGGCCGCCGAAGCCTCCCTGGATTCCTTCTCCAGCCTCACCGATGCCCTCGAGGAAGCGGTCTGGAAGCGCGACGACTCCTTCCATCGCCTCCTCTACGCCAGCAAGCGCATCCTGCCCCTGACGGGCTGGACCCCGGCCGAGCTGTTCGCCCATTCGGAACTGCTCGATGACGCCATCGATCCCGCCGACCGCGAGCGGGTCTGGGCCAGCCGCAACCTGAAGCAGGGGCGGTGGTCGGTGGAATACCGGATGATCCGCCGCGATGGCCAGCGCCGCTGGGTGAAGGAAAACGCCCGGGTGCTCACCGAAGGCATGGATCGCTACGTGGTCGGGACCCTGGCCGACGTGACGGAGCAGCGCGAAGTCAAGAAGCACGATCAGGATTTCAGCGATCTCTTCGCGACCCTGATCCGCAGCCCCAGCTTCGCCCTGGCGGTGTTCGATGCCCAGCAGCAGGTGGTGATGGTCAATGACAGCCTTTGCGAACGCCTCGGCTTCGAGCGGGCCAGCCTGGTGGGCTCGCCGGCCTCCCTCTTCTGCACCCTGCCGGAAACGGTGTGGGCGGACAGTGGCAGCGACGTCTCCTCCGCGGAGCCGGTGATGGGCAGAGAGAGTCTCAGCCTGCGCCACCGGGATGGCCGCACGCTGCAGGCAGCGGCCGAACTCTGGCGGCTGCCGTCTTCGGTGGGGATCGGTGCCCTGCTGGTGGTGTTGCCGACGCCTCAGCCCTGATCGGGCCGCAGCAGGGCCCGCAGCCGGCGGGCCAGGGCCTCCAGTGGCTCGCCCTGGGGCGGACAGCTGCTGCGCAGCCCCGTGGCCCCATCCATCCAGACCGGATGGCTCCCCTGCCACAGCAGGGGTTGGTCGTCCCTGTGGCACCAGCCCAGGGTGAGGTTGAGGGCATCGCCGCTGCGGTAGATCTCCAGCTCCAGATCCTCCGCCGGGACGCGCTCGCCCTCGGGCGTGCGGGCCTCCAGCCGCAGGCAGAGGTCCAGGCTGTCCCCCTCTCCAGCAGCCGCCTCCGCCCCGGTGTCTCCCCGGTCGGGAAGCACCACTGCGTGGCGCAGGGGTTTGCGGCAGAGGTCGGCCGCCGCCGCCACCAACCGGCTCAGGTCGGTGTTGGCGCTGCCGATCGGGGCCTCAGGCGACGGCATGGATCGCCATCAGCTCCAGAACCAGGGGGCCGGCCCGGAAGCCGGGATTACCTGTGCCGTCGTCGCCGAACTTCGAGTGCAGGATCTGCAGGCGGGTGATGCGGGCGGAGTCGAAGCGCAGCGGCAGCCCCAGGGGCAGGGCCTCGATCGGCTTGGCCCGGATGGAGGGACGCAGCTGGTCGAAGGGAAGGCGCAGCCTACAGGGCCCGTCGGCGGCGGTGGCGAAGTTGGCCACCCAGCGCACCCCGCCGGGGATCATTTCGGTGAGGCCCGCCACCCCATCGGCGCAGGCGACGGCCAGCTTGTAGTGGCGGCCATCCCCCTGGAGCTCCAGTTCGAAGGCGGCCTGGCCGGAGAGGTCCAGGGGCGGGGAAAACACCGGCGAGCGGCAGCTGACGAAGCCACCGCCCTGCTCCACCACCTCCGCCTCCAGGCGCAGCCCACGGCTGCTGACCGTGCAGCGCCCCGTGCTGCGGCCACCCATCACGGTGTCATTGAGGGCATGCCAGCCGCTGAAGCCATCCCCGCTCACCACCTGCATGGTCGCCTCAGCGGGGGGGAAGGTCGTCGGCGGCGGCGGCATCGGCGAGGATCACCACCTCCGCGGCCGGCCGCACCAACCGGGCGGGGGTGCGCTCGGCGGGCTCGTTGGGATCCAGCAGCCGGGCCAGCGCCTGCCGTTTGCCGGCGCCACTGACCAGAAAGATCACCCGGCGGGCCGCCGACAGCACCGGGGCGGTGAGGGTGATGCGGGGCAGCCCCTTGCCTTCGCCGATGGTGACGGGACGATCCACCACCCCGGGGGCCGCCGTGCCTGGGAACAGGGAGGCGGTGTGGCCATCGTCACCCAGGCCCAGCAGCATCACATCGAAGCGCGGCAGCCGGCCGGGGCAGAGCAGCGCCAGTTCCGCCGCATAGGCCAGGGCGCTGGCCTCGGGGCTGGGACGGTCGGTGGGTACCGGATGGAACCGGGCCCGGCTGGCCGGAGGCTCGGCCAGCAGGGTCTCGCGCAGCATCCGGGCATTGCTGGAGGGGTCGTCGGCCGGCACCCAGCGCTCATCCCCCAGGAGCACATCGACCCGCTCCCAGGGCAGGTGCTCGAGGGCCAGCCGGCCGTAGGCCGCCCGGGGGGTTTCGCCACCGGCCAGGGCGATCTGGGCCCGGTCCCGCTCGGCCAGGGCCAGGTCGATGCCGGCGGCGATCTGTTCGGCCGCCTGGCGGGCCAGCTCCTCAGGGCTGGCGGCGACGATCAGGTGGTAGCGGGTGCAGGGTTCGGTCAATCGAGCCATTCGGTATGGAACGCGCCGGGGCGGTCCGTGCGTTCATAAGTATGGGAGCCAAAGCAGTCGCGCATCGCCTGCACCAGGTTCTGGGGCAGACGGCCGCTGCGGTAGCTGTCGATGTAATCCAGGGTGCTGCTCAGGCAGGGCACGGGGATGCCGGCCAGGGCCGCCCCCGCCACCACCTGGCGCAGGCCGTCGAGGCGCCCGTTGACCTGGGCAGCGAACCAGGGATCCAGCATCAGGTTGGGCAGGGAGGGATTGGCGCCATAGGCGTCCTGGATGCGTTGCAGCAACCGGGCCCGGATGATGCAGCCCCCCTTCCAGATCTGGCCGATGGCCGAGAAGTCGAGGTTGTAGTCGTGGAGTTTGGAGGCCTCCTGCAGCAGGGCCATGCCCTGGCCGTAGCTGGCGATGCAGGCCAGGATGCAGGCATCCCGCAGCGGCGCCATGCCCGTGGCCGGCTCCCCCAGGGGGAAGGAGTGGGGGGCGGGGCCATGCAGCACCGATTCGGCCGCCAGCCGCTCGCTGCGCAGGGAGCTCAGCACCCGGGCATTGAGGGCGGCGTAGATGGTGGGGACGGGCACGCCCATCTCCAGGGCGCTGACCACGGTCCACAGGCCGGTGCCCTTCTGGCCGGCGGCATCGACGATCAGTTCCACCAGGTCACCGCCGCTTTCGGGATCCTTGGTGCGCAGACACACCTCGGTGATCTCCACCAGGAAGGAGGCGAGTTCCTCGGTCTGGTTCCAGCCCCCGAGCACGTCGGCCATGGCGTCGCCATCGAGGCCGCCGATGCGCTTCATCAGGTCGTAGGCCTCGGCCAGGATCTGCTCGATGCCGTACTCGATGCCGTTGTGGACGGTCTTGACGAAGTGGCCGGCGCCACCGGGGCCGATGTAGGTGACGCAGGGGCCGTCCTCCACCTGGGCGGCCATCTTGGTCACCAGGCTCTCGATGGCGTCGTAGGCCGCCTTGGTGCCGCCGGGCATCATGCTCGGCCCCTCCAGGGCCCCCTTGGCGCCCCCGGAGACACCCATGCCGATGTAGCCGAAGCTCTTGCTCTCCAGCTCAGCCGCCCGGCGCTCGGTGTCGGTGTAGAGGGAGTTGCCGCCGTCGATCAGCAGATCGCCTTCCTCGAGCAGGGGCGAGATGCTGGCGATGGTGGCATCCACCGGATCGCCCGCCTTGACCATCATCAGGATGCGGCGGGGCCGCTCCAGGGCCGCCACGAACTCCTCCAGGGTGGCGGCGCCCACGATGTCCTTGCCGGCACCACGGCCGGCCAGGAAGTCCTCGGTCTTGGCGTAGGTCCGGTTGTAGACGACGCTCGAGAAGCCGTTTCGCTCGGCGTTGAGGACCAGGTTCTCCCCCATCACGCCAAGGCCGATGAGTCCGAAATGCGCCTTGCCCATAGGACCGAGGTTCCCTTGATTCGTTGGCAGTGTGGCCAGCGGTCGGCGGAGCGTCGGTCTCCCGGGGGGGGATGTCAGCAACTGCTGGCCCAGCCCCGCCCCGCGGAGGCGGATTTCAGATGACGGTGCCGTCGGCGATGGTGCCGTTTTTCACCACCACCACGATGCCGTTGCGGATGTAGAAGTTCAACTCCGGCCGGTCAGCCTCCTCCACCCGGTCCTTGTTGACGATGGTGACGTCGCGGCCGATGCGGACGTTCTTGTCGAGGATGGCCCCCTTCACCGTGGTGCCCCGGCCCACGCCGATCGGGGTGCCGCCCCGCTCGCGCAGCACCAGCCGCTCCTCGGAGGACTCGAAGAAGTCGGCCCCCATGACCAGGGTGTCCTGGAGCACCACCTCGTCCTCAACCCGGGATCGGACCCCCAGGACGCAGTGGTGGATGCTGCAGGCCTTGAGCAGGGAACCTTCCCCGATGATCGACTGGGTCACCTGGGCGTCCTGCAGCTTGCTGGGGGGCAGGTAGCGGGGACGGGTGTAGATGGGGAACTTCTCGTCGTAGAAGGAGAAGGCCGGATTGGGTTGGTCGGTGAGGGCCAGGTTGGCCTCGTAGAACGCCCCGATCGTTCCGATGTCCTCCCAGTAGTCGTCGAACAGGAAGGTCTGCAGGTGGTCGCCCTCCCGCAGGGAGGTGGGAATGATCTCCTTTCCGAAATCCGTGGCATCCGGATTGCTGGCCAGCAGGTTGAACAGGGTGCTGCGGTTGAAGACGTAGATCCCCATCGACGCCAGGTAGGGCCGCTTGGCTGCCTCCTCGGCGGAGAGGCCGAGGCTCTCGGTGTTGACCCGCATCGCCTCGAGGGCGTCCCCCTTGGGCTTCTCGCTGAACTCCAGAATGCGCCCGTCGGAGGAGGTCCGCATCAGGCCGAAGCCCTCCGCCTGGGCCCCATCCACCGGAAGGGCACCGACGGTCAGGTCGGCACCGCAGTCGATGTGGTGCTGCACGAACTTGCTGTAGTCCATCCGGTAGAGCTGGTCCCCGGACAGGATCAGGTAGTGGTCCACGTCCCACTCCTGGAACAGCCACTGGTACTTCCGCACCGCATCGGCGGTGCCTTCGAACCAGCTGGGGCTGTCGGGGGTCTGCTGGGCGGCCAGCACCTCCACGAACCCCTGGCCGAAACCGGCGGAGAGGTTGTAGCTCATCGTCAGGTGACGGTTGAGCGAGGCGCTGTTGAACTGGGTCAGCACGTAGATCTTGTTGATCTCCGAGTTGATGCAGTTGCTGATGGGAATATCGATCAGGCGGTACTTGCCCGCGAGGGGCACGGCGGGCTTCGCCCGCATCTTGGTGAGGGGGTAAAGCCGGGTGCCGGCCCCTCCGCCCAGAATGATGGCCAGAACGCGTTTCATGAGCCCAGTCCTCGGTCCTTGGCTGGCCAGACCGTACTGGAGCGTGGTGACGCGGAGCGAAGCGCGGCGGCAACTCGGTTCATGTTCCGTTGCAGTGGTGGATTGGGCGGAGGCTCAGGCCTCCGGCGGTTCGTCGTGAAGCTCGAACAGGTCGCGCAGGACCCCCATCGAGGCCAGGCGCTGCTGGCGGGGCTGGGGGGCCCGCAGCTTGGTGACCGGGGTGTGCAGGATCTTGTTGATGATCCCCTTGCTGAGGGCTTCGACCACCTTCCTCTCCCGGGCGGAGAGGTCGGGGCCCATGCGACTCAGGGCCTTCTGGAGCTCCTGTTCCCGGATGTCCTCCAGCTGAAGGCGCAACCGGTTGACCAGGGGCACCGCCTCGAGGCCATCCCACCATTCCAGGAACAGGCGGGATTCCTCGGCCAGCAGCCCCTCGGCCTCGGCGGCCATCTCCCGGCGCGCCTCCTGGTTGCGGGCGACCACCTCCTGGAGATCGTCGACGTCGAAACTGTCGACGCCCTGGAGTTCGGCCGCATCCGCACTGATGTTGCGGGGCACACCGATATCGATGAGCATCAGGCTGGAGCGGCGGTTGAGCCCCTCCAGCCGGCGCGCCGTGATGATCGGCTCCTCGGCGCCGGTGCTGGTGAACACCAGCGAGCAGGTGCTGAGGCAGTGGTCGAGGTCGTCCAGGGGACGGCACTGCACCGGCAGGGTGGGGAAATCGGCCGCCAGCGCCTCCGCCCGGGAGACCGTGCGGTTGAGCACCACCACGCCCCGGCAACCCTTGGCCTGGAGGTGCTGCAGCAGCAACCGGGCCATCCGGCCGGCCCCCACCACCGCCACCTGTTCCTGGTCGAGGGGCACCAGTTCGTCCCGGCCGCGGGACTGGCCCACCTTGAGCTGGGCCAACTCGACGGCCGCGGAGCTGATTGAGACCGCCCCGGTGCCCAGGTTGGTTTCGGTGCGGACCCGCTTGCCCGTGCTCACCGCCTGGTTGAGCAGGCGGTTGAGGATCGGCCCCACGGAACGGTGCTCCTGGCCCAGGCGCACCATCTTCTTCACCTGGGAGAGGATCTGACCCTCGCCGAGCACCAGGCTGTCGAGCCCGGCGGCCACCCGCAGCAGGTGGCCCACCGCCTCCTCGTGGTGGTAGGTGAACAGGTGGGGGCGCAGCTCCTCCACCGCCAGCCCGGACTGCTGGCTGAGGAAGTCGCCGACGGCGCTGATGCCCCGTTCGGGATGGCGCAGGAGGGTGTAGATCTCCAGCCGGTTGCAGGTGCTCAGGATCGAGGCCTCGATCACCTGCTCATCCGCCCGCAGCCGCTGGAGGGAGTCCTCCATGGTCTGCTCGGGGATGCTCAGGCGCTCGCGGATTTCCACCGGAGCCGTGCGATGGCTCAGACCGACGACGGCGATGTGCATGGAGGCGGGCTCCGGGGTCCGGACTCTGGTGGGATCAGCGCAGGGCGATGCTCTTGGCGCCCTCCTTGATATGCACCGTATCGGTGAAGCGGGCGCTGTGGTCGAGGGTGCTGATGATCAGGCTGCTGGTGCGGGTGCAGTCGGCCTCGAAGACCACGCCGTTGAACAGCAGGCCGGGGGTGATGCCGCTGCCGGCGAAGACCACGTTCTCGCCGGAGGCGAGCTCCTCGGCCTCATAGACCTTGTCGACGTCGGTGATGCCCATCTCGTTGAGGCGGGCGATGTTGCCCTCCTTGGTGTAGTCGGCCCACTCGCTGGTCTGGGCGACGGCGGGGTCGTACACCAGCTGGCCCTGGAAGTGGCCGCCGAGGGCCCGCAGGGCGGCGGCGGAGATCACACCCTCGGGGGCGGCGCCGATGCCCATCAGGCAGTGGGTGCCGGTGCCGGCGAAGCCGCAGGCGATGGCGGCCTGCACGTCACCGTCGCTGATCGGCTTGACCCGGGCGCCGGTGGCGCGGATCTCGGCGATCAGGGCCTTGTGGCGGGCGCGGTCCATCACCACGATGGTGAGGTCGCTGGCGGGGATGCCGAGGCACTCGCTCAGGATGGCGATGTTCTCGGTGGCGCTCTTGCGGATGTCCACCTTGCCCTTGGCGGCCGGCGGCGCCGCCAGCTTCTTCATGTAGAAGTCGGGGGCGTAGAAGAGGCCGCCGCGGTCGCTGGCGGCCAGCACGGCCATCGAGCCGTCCTGGGCGTTGGCGCAGAGGTTGGTGCCTTCGCAGGGGTCGACGGCGAAGTCAACGCCAGGGCCGGTGCCGCTGCCCACTTCCTCACCGATGTAGAGCATCGGGGCCTCATCCCGCTCGCCCTCACCGATGACGATCCGGCCCTGCATGGCGATGCTGCCCATGCGGGTGCGCATCGCCTCCACCGCAGCGGCATCGGCTTCGTCCTTCTTGCCGAGCCCTGTCAGGCGGGCAGAGGCGATGGCGGCCTGCTCGACGACTTCGAGCAGTTCCTGGATGAGAGTGCGATCCACAACGGTCCGGCGGGGGGAGGGGCCTCAACGAGGGGCCGGCACGCCGGAGGCGGACCGCAGGCAAAGCGGGGAAGGATCCAGCCGCTGCAAGGCCTCTCGGATTCGAAGCGGGGTCATCGTATCAGCGCGCCCGGGAGCGGCCCGGGAGTCCCGTGGTGGGCCGCTCCTTACAATCCCTTCATTCTTCCGCTGCGGTGGCCGTCCATGAGCACCAAGCCCCTGGTGATCTCCCCGTCGATTCTCTCGGCCGACTTCTCCCGCCTCGGTGACGACGTCCGGGCCGTCGACGCCGCTGGCGCCGACTGGATCCATGTGGATGTGATGGACGGCCGCTTCGTGCCCAACATCACCATCGGCCCCCTGATCGTCGAGGCCCTGCGGCCGGTGACGACCAAGCCCCTGGACGTGCACCTGATGATCGTCGAGCCCGAGAAGTACGTGGCCGATTTCGCCAAGGCCGGCGCCGACATCATCAGCGTCCAGGTGGAGGCCTGCCCCCACCTGCACCGCAACCTCAGCCAGATCAAGGATCTCGGCAAGATGGCCGGTGCCGTGCTCAACCCCAGCACCCCCCTCGACACCCTCGAGTACTGCCTGGAGCTCTGCGATCTGGTGCTGATCATGAGCGTCAACCCCGGCTTCGGCGGCCAGAGCTTCATCCCCTCCCAGGTGGAGAAGATCCGCCAGCTGCGCCGCCTCTGCGATGAGCGGGGCCTCGACCCCTGGATCGAAGTAGATGGTGGCGTCAAGGGCAGCAACGCCTGGCAGGTGATCGAAGCCGGTGCCAATGCGATCGTCAGCGGCTCCGGTGTCTTCGGCCACGCCGACTACGCCGAGGCCATCACCGGCATCCGCAACAGCCGCCGCCCCGAACCCGCCCTGGTCTGAGCAGAGGGAGGCCGCCCACACCGGGCGGCCTTTTTGTGATCGGGAGCTCCGTGACTGGACGGCTTGCTCAGCTGCCCAGGAACCAGCCGTAGCTGTGCAGGCCGATGCCGAGCAGATTCACGCCGATGTAGCAGACGGCGATCACCACCAGACCCACCGAGGCCACGATCGCCGGACGACGCCCCTGCCAGCCGCGGATCAGGCGGGTGTGCAGGTAGGCCGCATAGACCAGCCAGCAGATCAGGGCCCAGGTCTCCTTGGGGTCCCAGCTCCACCAGCTGCCCCACGCCTCATTGGCCCACACGGCGCCGCTCACCAGGCCCACCGAGAGCAGCAGGAAGCCCACCGTGATCGTGCGGTAGCTGAGGCTGTCGAGCTGTTCGCTGATGCGGAAGCTGCTACTGCTCAGGGCCATGGCGCCGGGGCCGTCGCTGGCCAGCTGGGCCTGGCGGTAGCCACCGCTGCCGATCGAGCTGCCACGCAGCTCCAGATCCTGGTTGCGGTCGACGAACAGCACGGCCACCGACAGCAGGGAGCCCACCAGCAGGGCCGCATAGCTGACCATGATCACGCTGACGTGCATCACCAGCCAACTGGAGCGCAGGGCCGGCACCAGGGGGGAGGCCTCCTGAAGGCGATCGGGCAGGGCGAAGCTGGCGAAGGCCACACAGCCCAGCCCCATCGGGGTGGCCGCCGCCGCCACCAGGGGGTTGGGCCAGCTGCGCTCCACCAGCAGCTGGGTGAGGGTGCAGGCCCAGGCCAGGAAACAGAGTGATTCGTACAGGTTGCTGATCGGGAAGTGGCCCGACTCCCACCAGCGCAGCACCAGCTGGGCCGTGAGGCACAGGTTGGCGGAGGCCACCAGGATCCTCACCACCGGGCTGCTGTGGCCGCCGCTGACGGACCAGAAAGCGATGGGCAGGACCAGCAGCAGCAGGGCGAAGGCCGCCAGACCAAGACCGATGACCGGATCGTTCACCAAAGGAGCGGAGCGAAACCGACCCACTCTGCCGTGTCGTCCGGCGCCTGGGGCCTCAGCGGCTGGCCTGTCGCAGCAGCCAGAGACCGCCGGCCAGGCCGATGAACACCGGCAACCAGGCCGCCATGAAGGGCATCAGGGTGCCCGTGATGCCCAGGGAGCTGAAGATGAAGGACATCAGGTAGTAGCCGAAGATCAGCAGCACGCTGATGCCGAAACCCTGGCTGCGGCTGGTGCGGGAGTTGGGCCGGACCCCCAGGCTGCTGCCGATCAGTCCGAACACCAGGCAGATGGCCGGGAAGGCGAACTTCTCCTGGATACGCACCCGCAGGCGTCGGGCCTCCTTGGCGTTGTTCGCCTCCAGCAGGAGCCTTTCGGCCGTGAGCGCCTGCCCGACGGTCATGGTGCTGGCATCGGTGGGCAGCTGGGCCACCTCGATCGGGTCCCGGGTGAAGGGATAGAGATAGCGATCGAAGCTGGCGGAGGTGGTGGTGCCGCTGGCCACGTCGATGTTGGTGATGCGCCCCTTGTTGAACTCCCACATGCCCTGCTCCTCGTTCCACTTGCCGGTGAGGGCGGTGAGCATCTGGCGGTAGCCGTGGCGGGAGAAGTCGAGCAGGGTGACATCCAGCATCACCCCCTTGCGGAACTGGCGGGCGTGGAAGATGTGGGTCAGCCACTTCACCGATTCCCCGTTCGCCAGCTTGACGTCGGTGAAGCGGGAGTAGAGGGCGTTATCGCTCTGTTCGGTGGCGATGGCCTTGCCCAGGGCCCGCTCGAGGCTGTTGGTGGCCTCCAGATTCGCCCGCGGCACGATCGCATCGTTGAACACGAAGGTGAGCAGGGTCATCACCAGGGCCAGGGCCATGGCGGGCAGCACCATGCGCCGGGTGCTGACGCCCACACTGCGCAGGGCGGTCAGCTCGCTGCTCCCCGACAGGCGGCTGTAGGCCAGCAGGGTGGCCATCAGGGTGGCCATCGGAAACGACAGCACCAGGAAGGAGGGCAGCCGCAGCAGCAGCACCTTCATCGCCGCCAGCACCGGCAGGCCGGACTCGGCGACCCGCCGCACCAGCTCGAACACGGCCCCCACCGACAGGGAGACGGCGGTGAAGGCGGCGATGCCGAACAGCAGGGGGCCCAACAGCTCCTGGAGCAACCAGCGGTCCAGCAGGGGCAGATCGCGCCAGCGCGGGGTTCGCTTCCAGTCCCGCAGCCGCTCGCGGCTTGGCAGCTGCAGCCAGGTGGGGCGCTTTTCCAGCAGAGCGCCCTTCAAAGCTGAAAGCCCTCGCCGAGGTAGTGGCGCCGCACCAGGGGATCGTTGGCCACGGAAAGGGAAGGACCGGACGCCAGAATCCTGCCATCGGCCAGGATGTAGGCCCGGTCGGTGATCGCCAGGGTCTCGCGCACGTTGTGGTCGGTGATCAGCACCCCCATCCGACGCGTGCGCAGGCTGTCGATCAGGGCCTGCAGGTCGGCCACGGCCATGGGATCCACCCCCGCGAAGGGTTCATCGAGTAGCAGGTAGCGGGGACCCTGGTTCCCCACCGCCAGGGCCCGGGCCACCTCGCAACGGCGCCGTTCCCCGCCGGAGAGCTGGTAGCCGCGGCGGTGCTGAAAGCTGCCCAGGTGGAAGTCGCTGATCAGCTCCTCGAGCCGCTGGCGACGCCTGGCCGGATCCGAACCGCTCTCCTGCAGGGCCAGCATCAGGTTGTCGCGAACGCTGAGCTGGCGGAACACGCTCGCTTCCTGGGGGAGGTAGCCGATGCCCAGCCTGGCGCGGCGGGGCATCGGCAGATGGGCCACGGAGTCCCCATCCAGCAGCACCTCGCCACAGTCGGGCCGCAGCAGACCGGTGATCAGGTTGAAGGTGGTCGTCTTGCCCGCCCCGTTGGGCCCCAGGAGCCCGACCACCTCACCGGGGTGGAGATCCAGGCTCACGTCGCTCACCAGGGGACGGCCTGCGAGGGTGATGGCCACCCTCTCCAGTACCAGGCTCACGGCTTGGTGATGGCAGGCCTGGGGCTGCCCTGCTGCTGCAGACGGAATTTGCTGAAGACCTGGCGGCCGGCCGGGGGTTCGGCCACCATGCGCTCGCTGTCGAGCAGATAGACCAGCCGCTCGGCCCGCAGGCGCTGGCCGTCACTGTCGATCACGTCGACGTCGCCGGTGAGCACCAGGCGGCCTTCTTTCGTGAAGTACTGGGCCTGGCGCGAGGTGGCGATCATGCCGCGGTCGGCATAGACGATGCGGACGTTGCCCGTGGCGGTGACGATGCCGTTCTGATTGTCGGCCTGCTGCTTGTCGGATTCGATCGTGACCATGCCCGTGGCGGGTGCTTTCGACCTGGGGGCCTGGGCCGTTTCCGCCGGTGCCTGGGCCGCGACAGGGCGCGGCGGAACCAGCTGCAGGGCGGCGGCAGCGAGCCCTGCGGCGAGCACGAACAACAGGGGGCGTGGGGGCAGGGTCAAGGTGGAAATCGTTGAGGCCTTGAGTGTGCTCAATGTACCGGCGACATGCCCGCCGCTCACGCCAGTTCCAGGCGCGGCAGGGGCAGGGATTGCAGATCGGCCTGTTGCTGCAGGGCGCTGAGGCGATCGGCGGCCCGCAGGCGCAGGGGGGCCAGGGCCAGCCCGAGGGCTTCGTCCCCACAGCGGCGCAGTCGCCCGAGACCCTCCCCCATCAGCACCGTGGCGCCCCGCCGGTTGTCCCTCTCCAGGTGAAGCTCCGCCACGGCGATCTGGAGCAGGCCCTGCAGGACCGGGCGCATCGGTCCCTGGGTTTCGTGCCACAGGGCCTCGAAACCGTCATGGCAGGCGTACCAGTCGGCGGCGTTGAAGTCGGCGATCGCCTGCCGCAGGCGCGGATCGGCCTGCAGCAGGGTTTCCTCATCTTCGGAGGCAGGGCCGCCGCTCAACGCTTGGCGGGCTTCTTCACCGGCAGCTTGCGCAGCCGGATCGACTCGGGGGTGACCTCGAGCATCTCGTCGGGGCCGATGTACTCCAGGGCCCGCTCCAGGGTCATCTGGATGGGGGACTGGAGGGTGTCGAGCACCTCCGCGCCGGCCGAGCGGATGTTGGTGACCTGCTTGGCCTTGCAGACGTTGAGCTCGAGATCGGGCGGACGGTTGTGCTCGCCGACAATCATCCCCTTGTAGACCTTGGTGCCCGGGGTGATGAAGAACTGGCCCCGGTCCTCGGCGCCCTTGAGGGCGTAGAAGGTGGCGGTGCCTTCCTCGAAGGCGATCAGAACGCCGTTGCGGCGGGCGTCGAAGTCCCCCTGCATGGGCCGGTAGTCGAGGAAGGAGTGGCTCATGATCCCCTCGCCGCGGGTGGCGCGGATGAACTCACCCCGGAAGCCGATCAGACCCCGGGAGGGCACCACGAACTCCAGCTGGGTGCGCCCATCGCTGGTGGCCTCCATGTTCTGCATCTCGCCCTTGCGGATGCCCAGCTTCTCGATGCAGCTGCCCACCGCCTCCTCGGGCACATCCATCACCAGGGTCTCGAACGGCTCGTGGGGGGTGCCGTCGATGGTGCGGAAGATCACCTGGGGCTGGGACACCTGGAACTCGAAACCCTCGCGGCGCATCGTCTCGATCAGGATGCCCAGGTGGAGTTCGCCCCGTCCGCAGACGGAGAAGCGGTCGGGGGAGTCGGTGTCCTCGACCCGCAGGGCCACGTTGGTGAGCAGTTCCCGCTGCAGGCGATCGCGCAGCTGACGGCTGGTGACGAACTTGCCCTCCTTGCCGGCAAACGGCGAGTCGTTGACCACGAAGGTCATCTGCAGGGTGGGTTCGTCCACCTTGATCAGGGGCAGGGCCTCGGGATGGTCGGGGCAGGCGATGGTCTCGCCGATGTTGACCTCATCGAAACCGGCCACAGCCACCAGATCGCCGGCCCGTGCCTCGGGGATCTCCACCCGCTGCAGCCCCTGGAACCCCAGGAGCTTGCTGATCCGGCCGCGCTTGATGCTGCCGTCATCGCGGATCAGGGCGACGCTCTGGCCACCGACGATGGTGCCGTTGTGCACCCGGCCGATCATGATCCGACCCAGGAAATCGGAGTAGTCGAGGGTGGTGACCTGCAGCTGCAGGGGCTTGGCAGGATCGCCGACCGGCGGCGGAACATGCCTCAGGATGGCATCGAACAGCGGCTTCATATTGTCGCTTTCGGTGGCCATGTCGGGCTTGGCATAGCCGCCCATCCCACTACCGAACAGGTAGGTGAAATCGCACTGGTCGTCGTCAGCGCCGAGCTCCAGGAACAGGTCGAGCACCTTGTCGACGGCCTGCTCGGGATCGACGCGGGCCCGGTCGATCTTGTTGACGAACACGATCGGCCGCAGGCCCTTCTCCAGGGCCTTCTTGAGCACGAAGCGCGTCTGCGGCATGGGGCCTTCGTTGGCGTCCACGATCAGCAGGCAACCATCCACCATGCCGAGCACCCGCTCCACCTCACCGCCGAAATCGGAGTGACCGGGGGTGTCGACGATGTTGATGCGGATGCCGTTGTAATCAACGGCCGTATTCTTGGAGAGAATCGTGATCCCCCTCTCCCGCTCCAGATCGTTGGAGTCCATCACGCACGTGGGCACAGCCTCGCCTTCGCGGAAGATGCCGGATTGCTCGAGCAGGGCATCCACCAGGGTGGTCTTGCCGTGGTCGACGTGGGCGATGATCGCGATATTGCGTATCGGGGCGCCTTTGATGTCGCCGCTCATGGGGATGTCGTCCTGCGATGTAGGGGGAAAGAATTCAACGGAATCGAATCGACGGTGGTCGTTTCCAGGGAAACGAGACGTGGATGGCGAGACGAAGAAGGCATGTCGCTGCCAACGAGCCAGGGAAATGGACCGCTGAAAACGGGCCGTTGCTGATGGGGCCAACCGGCGCTCTGACGCTTCGTCAGGGTTTTCGGTAGAACCCTGCCGCGCCGGCCCGATTGGACAAGTGGCGAACGTTGAAGCGAATCTTGATCCTACTCCCACCCCCTCCACCCACCCCGGCGGCGGGTCCCCGAACCTCTCCCATCAGCGGGCCAGTCGCTGGGCCGGCTCGAACATCTCCAGGGCTTCGGTGGAACCTTCGAAGCGCCAGTGCCAGGGTTCATAGATCACCCCCTGGCGGTTGCCCTTCGGAAAGGAACGCACGAAGTGGAAGCGGGCGGCATGGCGATCGAGCCAGCGGTAGGCCTCGGTGGTCTCGAAGCTCTCCATCAGGTTGGTGGCCGGCAGGCGGCCGTCGCCCAGGTCCACCGCATAGCCGGTGCTGTGTTCGGAAAAGCCCGGTGGGGCACTCACCCGGGCCCGGTCGGCGGAGGTCTGGTTGCGCTCGGCCTTGACATCGAAGAACAGCCGCTTCTGCAGGGCGACGCTGCGGTAGGCGCTCAGCACGGTGAGGGTGATGCCGTCGGCCTCGGCGGCGGCCCGCATGGCTTCCAGGGCCCTGGCTGCCTCCGGCCGCAACAGCAGACCCGGGGCGATCGCCACCAGATCCTGCGGCAGGGCCTCGGGGTAGGGGAAATGGCCCAGCAATCGGCCGTCCGGCCCCAGCCGTGCCGCCAGACCCGGCACGGGGGTGGGGGTGATCAAGGTGCGGAGCGGGCCGAGCAGCAGCAGTACGGCACCACCCGCCAGCAGGGCGGCGCTCAGCAGGATCTGGGCCAGACGCCTGGGGAGGGAGGCCTGGCGGCGAGGACGGGGCGTGGTGCGCCTGGCCAGCGGAATGTCGTCACCAAGGGGCATCACCAAGGGGCATCGCCGGGGGCCATCACCGAAGGGCATCACCGTGGCGTCGGGCGGACACTCCCCCAGCGGCAATCCGATGCAGATTCTAGGTGGGGGGCATTTCTGTGGTTTTTCTACCGGGCGGTTAACCGCACGGCGGTGTTAGCTTCCACCCCACATCCCAATGGCGGAGCAGGTTTCAAGATGTTGCGAGTGGCAGTCGTGGGCGGCGGCCCCAGCGGTTCCTGTGCTGCGGAAGTTCTCGCCAAGGCAGGCATCCAGACCTGGCTGTTCGAGCGCAAGCTCGACAACGCCAAACCCTGCGGAGGCGCGATCCCCCTCTGCATGGTGGAGGAATTCGATCTCCCGGAATCCATCATCGACCGCAAGGTGCGGAACATGCGGATGATCTCTCCCTCCAACAGGGAAGTGGACATCCACCTGGAGAACAGCAACGAGTACATCGGCATGTGCCGCCGGGAGGTCCTCGACGGCTTCCTGCGCAACCGGGCCGCCGAGCTGGGTGCCCACCTGGTCAACGGGCTGGTGCAGAGCATCGACACCGGCAGCCAACGGCAGGGCCCCTACACCCTCCACTACGCCGACTATTCCTCCGGCGGCCCCACCGGCGAGCTGAAGACCCTCGAGGTGGACCTGATCGTCGGGGCCGACGGCGCCAACAGCAGGGTGGCCAAGGCCATGGATGCGGGCGATTACAACGTGGCGATCGCCTTCCAGGAGCGCATTCGCCTCCCGGCCGAGGAAATGGCCTACTACGAGGATCTGGCCGAGATGTACGTCGGCACCGACGTGTCGCCTGATTTCTACGCCTGGGTCTTTCCCAAGTACGACCACGTGGCGGTGGGCACCGGCACGATGCAGGTCAACCAGTCGCTGATCAAGGGCCTGCAGAAGGGCATTCGCGCCCGGGCCAGCCGCCGCCTGCTGCGCGGCGAGGTGATCAAGGTGGAAGCACACCCGATTCCCGAGCATCCCCGGCCTCGGCGGGTGGTGGGTCGCATGGCCCTGGTGGGGGACGCGGCCGGCTACGTCACCAAGAGCTCCGGAGAGGGGATCTATTTCGCCGCCAAGAGTGGCCGGATGTGCGCCGAGGAGATCGTGGCGGCCAGCGCTTCCGGCAGCCGCATTCCCACCGAGAAGGATCTCAAGGTCTACATCCGCAAGTGGGACCGCAAGTACGGCGCCACCTACAAGGTGCTGGAACTACTGCAGAACATCTTCTACAGCAACGATGCCGCCCGTGAAGCGTTCGTCGAGATGTGCGATGACAAGGACGTGCAGCGCCTCACCTTTGACAGCTACCTGTACAAGCGGGTGGTGGCGATGAACCCCTGGCAGCAGATCAAGCTGACGGTTCTCACCCTTGGGGCGGTGCTGCGGGGCCAGGCCCTGGCCCCGGCCGGCTACAAGCCGGTGCCCAGCGCCGTGCGCTCGGCCGAGGAGGCGGAGGCGATTTTCCAGGCCGCGGAGCCGCGCTCCTCGATGAAGCCCGCGGGCGTCCATGCCGTCACGGCCACCGCCGATCCCCAGGCCGGCAGCGATTCCGCCAAGGAACCGGAACTGGTGGCCAAATGATCGGTGCCTCAGGCCGACCCTTCGGGTGGGTCTGAGGCCTCGAGCCGGCTCACCAGGAGCTTGTCGACCCGGTTGCCATCCATGTCGACCACCTCGATGCGGAGGTCATCCCATTGGAAGACCTCCCCGGAACGGGGAATGTGCTCGAGATGGTGCATCACGAAACCACCCAAGGTCTGATAGCCCCCGCGGATTTCCTCGGGCAGGTGCTCTTTACGCACCAGGTCCTTGAAGTCGGCGATATCGAGGGCACCATCCAGCAGCCAGGATCCATCCTGGCGAACGACGACCATCGGATCCTGGTCATCGGTGGCGGCGGAAAGATCGCCCACGATCGCCGCCATCATGTCGTTGAGGGTCACCAGTCCCTCGATGCCGCCGAACTCATCGGTCACCAGGGCAATGTGCACGCCGCTGGTTCTGAATTGCTCGATCAGCTTCAGTGCCCGCGTGCTCTCGCCCACGTACAGCGGAGGCAGGAGGAAGGCCTCGATGTCGCGCGGGCCCTCGCTGAGCTGGGCGGCCAGGAAGGTGCGGCCACGCACCACCCCCACACAGGCGTCGAGGCTGTCGCGGGCGACCGGGAACAGGGAGTGATTCACCGCCATCACCTGCTCCAGATGGGACTGGGGGGACTCGGAAAGATCCAGCCAGCAGATGTCGGTGCGGGGGGTCATGATCGCCTTGACGGGCCGATCAGCCAGGCGGAACACCCGCTCCACCATGGCGTGCTCCGCCACCTCGAACAGGCCTGATTCCGTTCCCCTGCGCAGCAGGGTCCGGATCTCGTCTTCGGTGATCTCCGGTTCGCCCCGCTCGCCGATGCCGATCAGTCGGAGCAGCTGGTCGGTGGAGGAGCCGAGCAGGTGGGCCAGGGGCGCCATCCAGCGCGACAGGGTCCGCATGGCCGGCGCCACGAGGCAGGCGAGGCGCTCCGGATCGTGGAGGGCGATGCGCTTGGGCACCAGCTCCCCCAGCACCAGGGACAGAAAGGTGATCACGGTGACCACCAGTCCCAGGGACAGGGGATCGGCCCAGGCTCGCAGCGGCGGTATGGCCTCCAGCAGCGGCCGCAACGCCTCGGCCACCCGTGAGCCGCCGAGGGCACCACTGAGGATGCCGATCAATGTGATGCCGATCTGCACCGTCGAGAGAAAATCGTTGGGGGATCGGATTAGTTTCAGAGCCACTTCCGCCTTGTGGTCTCCAGCCTCCGCCTGGTGTTCAAGGCGCAATCTCCGCGCCGACATCATGGCCAACTCCGAACCCGAAAAGATCCCGTTGATCAGAATCAGAAGGACAATCAGAAAACCGTCAAACAGCATCGGCAGATCCAGTGATGGCCCCTCGGCCAGCGGACGGACAGAACGCACAAGTTAGGTGACGAAGGCGGACGGTCCCCGCCGGGAGACCCTCCTCCGGAGTCCAGCGAAGCCACCCTCCAACGACGTTCTCCGATGCATTGGCAGCCCCTGGGTCAGCGGAACCGACAGCCGGAGTGGATGGATCAGGGCGGCATCGACGCCGCTGCCCATGACCAGGCCCTCCAGGGTCTGCGACGGATCAATGCCGTCAGCGGCGCCGTGGGCTGCCTGTTCAGCCCGGTCCAGGCCCTGGCCGCCGCCCTCGGTCCCGACCGACCCCTGCGGATCCTGGATGTGGCCTGCGGGGGGGGCGACAACACCATCGCCCTGGCGGCACGTTGCCGAAGGAACGGTCTGCCCGTGCAGGTCGACGGCTGCGACCGCAGCGGGCAGGCGGTGGCCATCGCCAGCCGCCATGGTGCCGGCAGCCCCCTGGGGACCAGCTTCTTCCAGGCCGACGCTCTGGTGGATCCCCTGCCGGAGGATTACGACGTCATGGTCTGCAGTCTGTTCCTGCACCACCTCGAGGACGCCGACGCCGTCGCCCTGCTCCACCGTCTGGGCCAGAGCTGCCGCCATCTGGTGCTGGTGAACGACCTGATCCGCAGTCCGCTGGGCTATGGCCTGGCCTGGGTGGGTTGCCGGCTCCTGAGTCGTTCGCCGATCGTCCATTTTGATGGTCCCGTCTCGGTGCAGGGGGCCTTCCGGATGGACGAGGCCCTTGATCTGGCCGGCCGGGCCGGCCTGGGGGGAGCCCGCATCCGGCGCCACTGGCCCGAGCGCTTCCTGCTCAGCTGGTGCCGTCCTGACGGGGCGCTGGAGGGGCCATGACAACTCCGGAGTGGGATGTGATCGTGCTCGGGGCCGGGCCCGCCGGTGCCCTGGCGGCCCACCAGCTGGCCAGGCGACGGCTGCGGGTGCTGCTGGTGGAGAAGCGCCCCTTTCCCCGCTGGAAGGTCTGCGGCACCTGTCTCAACGGGCTGGCCCTCGGGGCCCTGGCCCAGGCCGGCCTGCCGGACCTGGTGGACCGCCTCGGCGGCGTGCCCCTGGCCCGGCTGCGTCTCGGCCTGGAGCACCATCAGACGGAGCTGGACCTGCCCCTGGGCCGCTCCCTCTCCCGGGGCCGCCTCGACCTGGCCCTGGGCGAGGCGGCGGTGGCCGAAGGGGCGGTGTGGCGCAGGAGCACCGAGGCCGCGGTGGCTGGCCCCTGTCCGGGGGGCCGGCAGGTGCGGCTGCGCAGCGGCGGCGCGGCGGAAACCACCAGCGCCCGGGTGGTGCTGGTGGCCACCGGGCTGGGCAGCCCGGGGCTGAACCCGGCCCTTCCGATCCGGAACCGGGTCCAGGCGCTCTCCCGGGTGGGCGCCGGCTGCCGCGTCGACACCGGCGCCGGCGGCTATGGCCGGGGCACGATCCACATGGCGGTCGGCCGCCATGGCTATGTGGGGCTGGTGCGCACCGAAACCGGAGCTCTCAACCTGGCGGCGGCCTTCGACCGGGCCCACCTGGTCCAGGCCGGTGGGGCGGCGCCCGCCGCCGCGGAGGTGCTGGCGGAGGCGGGGTTCGAGCCGGTCCCCGAGGCCTCTGCCGCCGCCTGGCTGGCCACCCCGGCCCTCAGCTCCCACCGCTGGCCGCCGGCGGCCGAGCGGGTGCTGCTGCTGGGGGACGCCGCCGGCTACGTCGAACCGTTCACGGGGGAGGGGATGGGCTGGGCCCTCCTGGGGGCCCTGGCGGTGGTGCCGCTGGTTGTGCAGGGGCAGCGCCAATGGAGCAGGGAGCTCGAGCGGCAATGGGTCCGCCGCTACGGGGAGCGGATCGGTTCACGCCAGCGGCTCTGCCGGGGCCTGGCCTTCGCCCTGCGCCGCCCTGCCCTCAGTCGCTGCGCCCTGGCGGCGGTGGAGCGCTGGCCGGTCCTGGCGGCGCCCTTCCTGCACTCTTTCGACGGCGCCGACCTGAAGACACTGGTCCCCGAACCATGTCCCTGACCATCCAGGGGCTGGGGACGGCCCTGCCTCCCGAACGGATCGCCCAGGGCGATGCCGCCGCCATCGCGGCCGAGGTGGCCCTGCCCCACCAGATCCCCTCCCCAGGCCAGCGTCGGCTGCTGGAGACCCTGCATCGCCGCTCAGGCGTCGCCAGCCGCCACAGCGTGCTGCTCCAGCCCCCCGGCAGCGACCCCCGGCAGACCTTCTTCGGAGCCACCAGCCCCGGCACCGGGGAGCGGATGCGTCGCTACGCCCTCGAAGCGCCGCCCCTGGCCCTGCGGGCCGTCCGGGCGGCCCTGGCCCAGGCCCGGCTGAGCGCGGAGCGGATCACCCATCTGGTCACGGTCTCCTGCAGCGGCTTCCAGGCGCCCGGCGTCGATCTGGCCCTGATGGCCGCCCTGCCGTTGGCTGCCGGCGTGGCCCGGACCCATGTGGGGTTCATGGGCTGCCACGGGGCGCTCAATGGGCTGAGGGTCGCCGCCGGGTTCACCGGTGCCCAGCCGGAGGCCTGCGTGCTGCTCTGCGCCGTCGAGCTCTGCAGCCTCCATCTCCAGTACGGCTGGGAGGCCGAACGGATCGTGGCCAATACCCTGTTCGCCGATGGCGCCGCAGCCCTGGTGGCCACGGGGGGGCCGCCCGCCGAGCGCGCACCGGCAACGGCACCGCTGGGGCGGCTGATCGCCAGCGGCTCCCTGCTGGTCCCCGCCAGCTCGGAGGCCATGTCCTGGGAGATCGGGGACAACGGCTTCGCCATGGGTCTGTCCCCGCAGGTGCCTGACCTGATCGGCGAGCATCTGCGGCCCTGGCTGGAGGGGTGGCTGGCCGGCCACAACCTGAGCCTCGACGCCGTCGGCTGCTGGGCCGTTCACCCCGGGGGGCCCCGCATCCTTTCCGCGGTCACCCAGGGGCTGGGACTCGATCCACGGCTGATCGAACCCTCCCGCTCAGTGCTGCGGGACTACGGCAACATGTCGTCCCCGACGCTGCTGTTCATCCTCGAGCGCCTGCGGCAAAGCGGCGCTACCGGCCCCTGCCTGGCCATGGCCTTCGGACCGGGTCTGTGCATCGAAGTGGCCCTGCTGGCGTGAACCGGGCACGGTGGTGCCAGGAGGCGCCGGTGGGCGTCAGCCCCCCAGCCGGGTGAAGTCGGCGAGCACGGCGGCCTGGTTGCGCAGCACGGCCAGCAGCCGCAGCCGGTTGCGGCGCACCTCGGGCGCGTCGCACATCACCATGACGCTGTCGTCGCCATCAAAGAAAGCGGCCAGGGTGGCACCGCTCTCACCCAGCAGGCGGGCGAGGGGCTCGTAGCGGGCGGTGCCGCTGGCGGCGGCATGCACCGCCAACCGCTCCAGCACCGACAGCACGGCGGCCTCACTGGGGGACCCGAAGAGCGAGGGATCCACCACTCCGGCCGGGCTCAGCACGCCGGCCGCCAGATCGGCGTGCTCGGCCAGGCGGGAGGCCCGTTGCACCACCGCCTGGACCAGGGGGAGGCGCTCCTCTGAACGCAGGCGCCGCAGGAGCTCCACCCGGTCCCGGGCGTCGGCCGGATCCCGCAGCAGCCGCTCCAGGGCCACCCCCTCGCCCGCCACGGCCTGGACCAGATCGATGCTGGAGCCCTGCTCCTCCAGCAGGCTGGCGAGGCGCTGCCGCAGGAACTCCAGCAGGTCGGCCGCCAGGGCGGCCGGCTGGATCTCCAGCTCAGGCAGCAGCCCCTGCCAGTGGGCCGTCGCCTCGGCCATCAGCGCCACAAGGTCGAGCGACCAGTCCCACTTCCAGAGGATCTGCAGCAGGCCGTTGCCCGCACGGCGCAGGGCGTAGGGATCGGAGGAGCCGCTGGGTCGTTCGCCCCTGGCGAAGATGCTGAGCAGCAGCTCCAGGCGTTCGGCCAGGGCCAGCAGGGCGCCCGCCTCCGACCCCGGCAGGGCGTCTCCGGCGCCGCGGGGCTGGTAGTGCTCCAGCACCGCCAGGGCCACGGCGCGGGATTCCCCCTCCGCCAGCAGGTACTTGGCCCCCATGATCCCCTGCAGCTCGGGGAATTCCCCCACCATCTGGCTGACCAGGTCGTGCTTGCACAGGGGTGCGGCCCTGCGCGCGGCGACGGCGGCGGCCTCGCCCACCGGCAGTTGGCGACAGAGCAGATCCGCCAGCCAGGCCAGGCGCTGGCTGCGATCGGCCAGGCTGCCGAGACCCTCGGCGAAGGTGACTCGATCGAGGCCCTCGAGCCGCTCGGCACTGCTCTGGCGACGATCCGCCGCCAGGAAGAAGGCGGCGTCCGCCAGCCGGGCCCGCAGCACCCGCTCGTTGCCGCGCCGGATCGTGTCGGCGGCGGCCTCCAGGCCATTGGAGATGCACAGGAAGCGGGGCAGCAGCACCCCCTCGGCCACCAGGGCCAGGGGGTCGTCCGTGGCAGCCGAGCGGCGCAGGGGCACGTAGCGCTGGTGGGAGCGCATCACCGTGCTGAGCACCTCCGGCGGCAGGGCCAGATAGGCCGCATCGATGGCACCCTCGATCAGGCGGGGGGACTCCACCAGGTCGACCAGTTCGTCGAACAGGGCTTCCGGAAGATCCAGCTCGGCCCCCGCCGCTGTTGCCGCCGCCTCAAGGGCGGTGCGGATCGCGGCGCCCCTGGCCTCCCGGTCGACCTGGACATCGGCGGCCTCCAGGGCGGCGGCATAGCCCGCGGCTGAGGGGATCGTCACGGCCCCGGCATGGAGTCGGTGCCCGCGGCTGAGGCGATCGCTGGCCAGGGGCGGATCCACATCGGTGAGGGCCACCGGCACCACCGCTTCATCGAGCAGCGCCACCAGCCAGCGCAGGGGGCGGCTGAAGCGGCCGTCCCCGTCCCCCCAGCGCATGAAACGGCGACCCTGCAGGGCGCGGATCCAGCCGGGGATGCAGCCGGTCAGCACCTCTTCGGCGGAGCGGCCGGCCTCGGTGGTGCGGGCGAACACGAAGGGACCCTTGTCGGTGTCGCGGATCTCCAGCTGCTCCGGATCGCAGCCGCAGCGGCGGGCGAAGCCCAGGGCCGCCGGGGTGGGCTGGCCATCACGGAACGCCTGCTGGGCCGGTGGGCCCTTGCGGTCCTCGACCAGGTCCTGCTGACGCTCAGGGAGCCCGGCGATGGTCACCGCCAGCCGGCGGGGGGTGCCGCTGGTCGTGAGGCTGACCCAGGACAGGCGGGCCTCCCGCAGATCCCTGGTCACGATCGCCTCCAGCTGGGGCTGGGCCAGGCGCACGAAATCGGCCGGCAGTTCCTCGGTTCCGATCTCCAGAAGAAAGGTGGCCATGCGGGGGGGCGGGCAGGACGCGACTGTATGCATAGGAGGGCGATGGCGATCGACGCCAGCGGACCGCCACGTCCCGTTCGCTAGTTTCGTTCCAACAACCCTTCTGCATGCCGATGTCCTCGACGACGGTCGCCGACAGCACGTCGCTCCCATCGGCTGCCCCCGCCAAACCCCCCACCAAGCAGGAGGCGCTCAAGGCCGGCAGCGGCCACCTGCATGACCCCCTGGCCGCCGAACTGGGCAACGCTCTGCCCAGCTTCACCGATCCCGCCGTTCAGATCCTCAAGTTCCACGGCAGTTACCAGCAGGACGACCGGGACAAGCGTCGCAAGGGGGCCGACAAGGACTGGCAGATGATGCTGCGGCTGCGCAACCCCGGCGGGCGCATCCCCACCTCCCTCTACCTGGCGCTGGATTCCCTCGCCGACCGGCTGGGCAACGGCACCCTGCGGATCACCACCCGCCAGGCCTTCCAGATGCACGGCGTGCAGAAGACCGACCTCAAGGAGGTGATCGGCGGCATCGTGCGGGCCCTGGGTTCCACCCTCTCGGCCTGCGGGGACATCAACCGCAACGTGATGGCCCCGGCCGCCCCCTTCGAGCGCGATGGCTACCCGGAGGCCCGCCTGCTGGCGGATCGCATCGCCGACCTGCTGGCCCCCCAGGCCGCCGAGGGCTCCTACCTCGACCTCTGGGTCGACGGCGACCTGAGCTATCGGATCAAGCCCAAGGGCCCCGTGAAGAAAGCGCGCCGGCTGCAGGAGAGCGGGGCGGTGTTCAGTGGCGATTCGGCCGAACCCCTCTACGGCTCCACCTATCTGCCGCGCAAGTTCAAGGTGGCGGTCACCGTTCCCGGGGATAACTCCGTTGACCTGCTCACCCAGGACATCGGCCTGGTGCTGTTCAGCGACCCCTCCGGCCGCCCCCTGGGGTGCAATGTCTACGTGGGCGGCGGCATGGGCCGGACCCACAACAAGGACGAGACCTTCGCCCGCACGGCCGATCCCCTCGGCTACGTGGCCGCCGCCCATGTGCTGGAGCTGGTTCAGGCGATCGTGGCCCTGCAGCGGGACCACGGCGACCGGGAACAGCGCCGCCATGCCCGCATGAAGTACCTCATCCATGACCGTGGCGTGGACTGGTTCCGGACCGAGCTGGCCCGTTACTTTCCCCATCCGATCAGGGGGCTGCGCCGCGAGCCCGCCCCTGTCCTCACCGACTACCTGGGCTGGCACCGCCAGTCGCCGGGCCTGTGGTTCGTGGGGCTGCCGGTGCTCTGCGGACGCCTCCAGGGAGAGCTCAAGGCCGGCCTGCGCCGCCTGATCGAGACCTACCAGCTGGAGGTGCGGCTCACCCCCAACCAGGACCTGCTGCTGTGCAACATCGGCAGCGCCCAGCGGACCTCGGTGCGGGAGGCCCTGGCGGCCCTCGGCGTCACCGCCCCCGAGGCTCCGGCGCCCCTGGCCCGCCATGCCCTGGCCTGCCCGGCCCTGCCCCTCTGTGGCCTGGCCATCACCGAAGCCGAACGGATCCTCCCTGACGTACTGGACCGTCTCGAGGCCCTGCTGGAGCGGCTGGAGATCACCAAGCCGCTCCTGGTGCGCATGACCGGCTGCCCCAATGGCTGCGCCCGCCCCTACATGGCCGAGATCGGCCTGGTGGGAAGCGCCGTGGACAGCTACCAGCTGTGGCTCGGCGGCAGCCATGGCCTGACGCGCCTGGCGCGGCCCTACCTGGAGAAGATGCCCCTGGAGCAGCTGGAGACCACCCTGGAGCCCCTGCTGACGGCCTGGCGCGACGAGGGCGGCGCCCGCAGCCGCTTCGGCGACTTCATCGACCGGCTCGGCGACGAGCGGGTCGGCCAACTGCTCTCCCCCGCCTGATCGCGGCTGCAGGGCCTCCCCGGGTCGGACCTACCCTGCAGGGCAGGCCTTTCCGGATCCTGCCCATGCCGAACCGTGTGGCCGCTGCGCTCCAGCCCCTGCTCTGGGCGCTGCTGCTGGGGCTGGCCCCCGGGGCCGGCCAGGCCAGCGACGCCGCGGAGCGTCCCCGCCCCCCCCAGGCTCCCGTGCAGCACTTTGATTCGGACCCCCAGGCCTGCAAGCCGGAGTCGATCAGTGCTTCCTACAAGAGCCACCTGCAGCCCTACGCCGACCAGAGCCCCGCGGTGCTGGCCAAGCTGCGCCGCGTTCAGGACGACCTGACCCTGGCCAGCCTCAAACGCTGTGTCCAGAAAGGTCTGCTGACCCGGCCCCAGGCCAGCGTGCTGTTCCGGGAACTGGGCCTGACCCTGCCGGGGACCGTGATCCCCGTGGCCGCGCCTCAACCCTCCCCGGCAACGGCGCCGTAGCGCGCCCGCGGCTCCTGGCAACGCCAGGCCCAGAGCTGGTCGCCGTGGCTGAAGTGCCACCACTCGTTCGGGTGCTGGGCAAATCCCGCCGCCGCCATCACCGCCGCCAGCAGGCACCGCCGTCCGTGCCAGTCGGCGGCCTCGCTGCCCGGGGCCGCTGCGGCGTAGTGGTCGGGCTCGGAGATGGCGCCGATCGCATCGATCGCCCCGCCCATCGCCAGGGGCCGGCCGCCGGCCTCGGCCAGGGTGAGGTCCACTGCGGCCCCGGTGCTGTGGGGGGGCGGGGTGGCCGGATCGGCGCTCGGGGGGGCCCAGAAGCGATCCACCTCCGCCGCCACTGCCTGCTGGGGGAGGCCGAAGGCGTCGGGGTCGAGGCCCCGCACGCGGCAGGCGTCGCGGAAGGCGTGGCGGACCATGAAGGCCTGGACGGCGATCGGCCGCCAGGCATCGAAGATGGCCAGCCGCCACTGGGGCCGCTGCTCCTGCAGCAGGCCCTGGGCCCTCCCCAGCCGGGCGATCACCCCCCGGCGCAGCCGGAACGGACTGGCTCCGGGGCCGTAGGGGGCGCCCAGCTCCTGATAGGGGTGGGGTTCCAGTCGCCACAGCGACGCCGGCAGGTCGTCCAGCGGTTCGCCGGCCTCCTCGATGGCGATCGGACTCCAGGGGCGCAGGGGGGGCATGGGGCGGCGGGCGCGGGGCGGCCCGGTGGGCCGGATCAATTCAACTGGGCCGCCTCCACCGAGCGGCGCCGCTGGGCTTCGAGGGCTTCCCGAAGGTGGGGGTGGCGGGCCAGGTCGGGATCCTCGGCCAGGATCCGCCGCGCCGCCAGCCGCGCCTCCTCCAGCACGGCGCCGTCGTCGCTGAGGCTGGCCAGGGCCAGGTCCGGCAGGCCCGACTGACGGGTGCCGAGCACCTGGCCCGGGCCCCGCAGCCGCAGGTCCATCTCGGCGATCTCGAAGCCGTCGCCGCTGCGGGCCAGCAGCTCCAGCCGCTGGCGGGCCATGGCGTTGTCGCCCTCGTGCAGCAGCAGGCAGTGGGAGGCGGCGGCGCCCCGGCCCACCCGTCCCCGCAGCTGGTGCAGCTGGGCCAGGCCGAAGCGCTCGGCATGTTCGATCACCATCACGCTCGCCTCCGGCACGTCCACGCCCACCTCCACCACCGTGGTGGACACCAGCACCTGGGAGCGCCCCTCCTGGAAGGCGTTGATGGCCCGCTGCTTCTCCTCGCCGGTCATCCGCCCGTGCAGCAGCCCCACCGTGAGCGTGGGAAACACCTCCTTCTCGAGGTGGCGGTGCACCTCCACCGCCGAGCGCAGGTCGAGCTTCTCCGATTCCTCCACCAGGGGCAGCACCACGTAGGCCCGCTGGCCCCTGGCCACCTCCTGGCGGACGAGCTCCCAGGCGCCGGAGCGCTCCGATCCCCGCAGCAGCTGGGTGCGGATCGGGGTGCGGCCCGGCGGCAGTTCGTCGATCTGGCTGAGGTCCAGGTCGCCGTGGATGGAGAGGGCCAGGGTGCGGGGGATCGGGGTGGCGGTCATCGTCAGCAGGTGGGGCTGGAGTCCCTTGGCCAGGAGCCGGTTGCGCTGGCGGACGCCGAAGCGGTGCTGCTCGTCCACCACCACCAGGCCGAGGCGGTCGAACTGGACCGGATCCTCGAGCAGGGCGTGGGTGCCCACCAGCAGGTTCACCTGCCCGTTGGCCAGGTCCTGCAGCACCTGGCGGCGGCGGCGAGCTGGGGTGGATCCGGTGAGCAGCTCGATGCTGACGTTGAGCTGGGGCAGCCAGCCGGCCAGCTTGTGGAAGTGCTGGGCCGCCAGCACTTCGGTGGGCGCCATCAGGGCCCCCTGGCAGCCCGCCTGGATGGCACCCAGCAGGGCCGCCAGGGCCACCACCGTCTTGCCGCTGCCCACGTCCCCCTGGACCAGCCGGGCCATGGGCTGGGGCCGCTCCATGTCGGCCCGGATCTCCGCCAGCACCCGCTGCTGGGCCCCGGTGAGGGGAAAGGGCAACAGGGCCAGGAACCGGCTCACCAGGTCCTCACCGCCGCTGGGCAGCACCAGGGGCGGGGCCGGAGAGCGGCGCAGGCGCTCGCGCCGCTGGCCCAGGGCCAGCTGCAACAGCAGGAACTCGTCGAACACCAGGCGCCGACGGCAACGCTGCAGCTCCTCGCGATCGGAGGGGCGATGCAGGCCCTGCAGGGCCTCACCCCGGCCCACCAGGCCCAGGTCGCGGCGGAGGGGTTCGGGCAGGGGATCGGGCCAGTGGCTCGCCGACGGCAGCACGGCGGCGATGGCCCGGCCGAGGGTCTCGCCACTGAGGCCGTCGGTGAGGGCATAGACGGGCACGAAGCGGCCGATCTGCTCCGAGCGCACCGGTGCCCCGGGGGCCTCCAGCACCTCCAGCAGGGGATCGGCGAAGCCGGGGCCGTAGGGACTCTCCTTCACCAGGCCGCTCACGGCCACCGTCGCCCCCACCGGATAGAGCCGCTGCTGGGCCTTCAACCAGCCGGGGCTGCTGAAGCGACGACCCGCGAAGAAGCGCGTCACCTTCAGGCGGCCCGTCACGTCCTGGAGGTGCAGCTCCAGGATCGCCAGATTCGGGTTGCGGGGGCTGCCGAAGGCGTGGCAGCGGCGCACCGTGGCCACGATGGTGGCGGTCCGGCCCGGCTCCAGGGCGGCGATGCGCACCAGATGGGCGTAATCGAGGTAGTCGCGGGGGTAATGGTGCACCAGGTCGCGCACCACCAGCAGCCCGAGGGCGGCCAGCCGGGTGGCGGTCTTCGGGCCGATGCCGACCACCTCCGCCAGGGGGGTCTGGGGATCGAGCCGTTGGGGCCCGCCGGCGGGGGGCAGCGCCGCAGCTCCGGGGGGGCCCAGCCGCAGGCGTGGGGGGGCCACGGGCCGGGCCTCCTGACGGCGGCGGCGCAGCTCATGCAGGGCCTGCCGCAAGCGCCGCACCAGCGACTGGCGGCCCGCCAGGGCCAGGGCGCCATAGCCGGCGAAGTCCCGGGCCAGGGCGGCCAGCTGCTGCTGCTCGGCGGGCGCGAGCCCCTCCGGTGGTGCCGCCAGGGTGGTATCGATGAAGCCACTGAACCGGTCGCGCCGCCCCTGGAGATCGCCGAAGCCGGCTTCGGCCTCCAGGCGGCAGGCCAGCTGCAGGGGCGCGCACCAGCCATCGACTGCCTCCAGGGCGGGCGTGCCCACCCCTTCCCCGGCGGAAGGCCCGGTCAGTCGCTGGGAATCGATGGGGGGCGGATGTCCTGCAGCCAAAGCTGTTCGGCCTGGTGGATCCGTAACCGCCGTTGCAGGCGACGGAACTGCTGGGCCATTCTGCGAACCTCCTGGCGATGCTGCTGCAGCCGACGCCGGCAGGTGCGCAGCCGGGGTTCCTCCAGTTCCAGCTCCACGGGCCGCAGCAACACCGCCATGGTGTGGGCCTGGGGGGAGCGGCTGGCGCCGAAGGGAAGGGGCAGCCGCATCAGGTTCGCGGGGGCGGCCATGGTCTCCAGCTGGCCGTCCAGCACCGCGTCCAGCAGGCTCACCGGCAGCAGGCTGCGGCTGACACCGCCCCGCAGCAACTCCACGTTGATGGCGTGGGAGAGGTTGCGGAGCCGGCGGCCCAGGGCCAGCTCCATGCCATCCATCCAGCGCAGCACCAGCTCGGGATCCTCCGGTAGCCGGCCGGCCTGCCAGAGGGAGCGCTCCTCCGGGGACCCGGGCTCCCCGTCGTCGTCCTCACCGCCGTCCACCGTCTGGTCCTGGGAGTCGGAATCGTCGTCCTCCTCGATCTCCTCGGCCTCTTCGTCATCGGAGAGGGTGTCAGCGGCGGGCCCGTCATCGGTTGGGGACCCAGACCCACGGGCCAGCGAAGCCATCAGGAAGGAGGTGCCGCCCAGGGGCGGTGCCAGGGCGATCTGGACGGAGCCCGGCGGGAGGGGCTCCGGATCGGGGGACGGGTCGGCGGCCTCCCCATCCCAGGAGAGTTCCTCCAGGAGCTGCCGGCGGTCGTGGCGCTCCCGCCGCTGGCGCTCCCGGGAGATCTGGGAGGCCAGGATCACCAACTGCTCCACCGTCAGCAGGCTGGAGCAGCGGCTCACCAGCTCGCCGATCTGGCTGAGCAGCAGCCGTCGGCGCTCCACGGGCAGGGCGACGTAGCGCTGGGGGTGGACCTGGGTGGCCAGATGGAAGCAGGCCTGCTCCACCCGATGGGGCAGCACCTGGCGCAACACCTGCAGGTAGAGGGCGACGTGGCGATAGAGCTCCGGGTTCGACTGCGTCAGCCGCCGGGTCAGGTCCTGGAGCTGACCCGGCAGATCGATCGAATCGGACGGGTCGCTCAACGGCTCCGGCTCAGGCCGCCTTGGCCATCGCCGCCACTTCCGCGGCGAAGTCGGACTGCTCCACCTCAATCCCCTCACCGAGGGTGTAGCGGGTGAAGCGGCGCACCCGGATGTTCTCGCCGGTCTTGCCGGCGGCCGACTTGACCATCTCACCCACGGTCACGGTGTTGTCACGGATGAAGGGCTGGTCCATCAGGGCCAGTTCCTTGAGACGCTTGCCGATGCGCCCGGCCACGATCTTGACCTTCATCTCCTCCTTCTTGCCGGCGAGATCGTCGCGGCCCATCTCGATGGACTTCTCGCGCTCCGCCACTTCGGGGGGAATGTCGTCGGTGGTGACATATTCCACGTTGGGGCAGGCGGCGATCTGCATCGCCACGTTGCGCACCAGCTCCTGGAAGAGCTCACCGCGGGCCACGAAATCGGTTTCGCAGTTCACCTCCACCAGCACACCGACGCGGGCGCCGGTGTGGATATAGCTGCCGACGGCCCCTTCGGCCGCCGTGCGGCCGGCCTTCTTCTCGGCGGTGGCGATGCCCTTCTGGCGCAGCCATTCGGCGGCCTTGCCGGCATCCCCGCCGGACTCGGTAAGGGCCTTCTTGCAGTCCATCATGCCCGCGCCGGTCTTGTCGCGCAGTTCCTTGACGAGCTTCGCTGTGATCTCAGCCATGGGTGGGGAGGGAGGGAGGTCGGGAGGGAGGGAAGGACTCAGGCGTCGTCGTCGCCGCTGCGCTGATCCTGGGCTCCATGGCGGCCTTCATTGATGGCATCGGCGAGGCGGCCCAGCACCAGTTGCACGGAGCGCACGGCGTCGTCATTGCAGGGAATGGGAACGTCGCACAGATCCGGATCGCAGTTGGTGTCGAGCATCGACACGAGCGGGATGTCGAGCTTGCGGCACTCGAGCACGGCGTTGGTTTCACGGCGCTGGTCGACCAGCACCACCACATCGGGCAGGCGGCGCATGTTCTTGAGGCCGCCGAGATACTTCTGCAGGCGGTCGAGCTCACGGCGCAGGACGGCGGCTTCCTTCTTCGGCCGCATGGCGATGGCGCCGGAGGACTCCATGCGCTCCAGATCCTTGAGGCGGTCGATGCGGGCGCGCATCGTGCTCCAGTTGGTGAGCATGCCGCCCAGCCAGCGCTGGTTGACGTAGGAGGCGCCGCAGCGGGCCGCTTCCTGGGCGATCACTTCGGAGGCCTGCTTCTTGGTGCCGACGAACAGGAAACGCTTGCCGCTGCGGGCGGCACTGCGGGTCCATTTGTAGGCGTTGTTCATGCAGACGGCGGTCTGCACGAGATCAATGATGTGGACTCCGTTGCGCGCGCAATAGATGTAGCGCGACATCTTCGGATTCCAGCGACGGGTCTGGTGTCCGAAGTGGGCACCAGCCTCCATCATCTCGGAGAGAGTGACGACAGCCATGGGTGTTGGGGGGTTTCGGGTTGGCCTCCACCTGCCAGGGATGCCGCGCCGTAGGACAGGCAGCGGATCACCCGAAACGTGCAGGTGTGCGGTGTTGGGTTACCGGGTCAACCTACCAAATGGCCCTGCTGGCGGGCTTCGGCGTGGAGGGCCCGCACCCCGAAGCGGTTGAGGGGCAGCCGCAGCAGCTCCATCGCCAGGCCCGCCTTGCCGTGGCGGATCAGCCAGCGCAGCAGGGGGCGCAGGGTGCGCTCATTGACCAGGCCGCCCAGGGTGAGCAGCTCCCACAGGGCCAGGTGCAGCCAGGTGTACTGGATGATGAAGCGCACCCGCCGGGTGGGGTGCTTGCGGTAGAAAACCAGGCCCATCTTGGCCCGTTCCCGCTCCACCCGCACCAGGTCGGGGATCTGCTCAAGGCTCAGGGGCGGATGCCAGTGGTAGCCCACGGCCTCGGGGCAGCGCACCAGCCGCACCCCCATGCGGCGCAGCCGTTCCCCCAGTTCGAGATCCTCCCAGCCGTAGAGGCGGAAGCCGGTGTCGAACAGGCCCGACTGCTCCAGCACCCGGCGATCGATCGCCACGTTGCCGGTGGCGAAGTAGGCCCAGGAGAGGTCCCGCAGCTTGTGGGGCTCCGAGGTGGGCGCTTCGAAGTTGTGGGTGTTGATCACCGCGCCGTAGGTGAAGCAGAGCCGGTCGCCGCTCTCGTCCCAGGCCCGCGCCAGGGCCGTGGCGTGGTGGAGCAGGAACCGCTCGGTCACCACCAGGTCGCTGTCAATGAAGACGATCACGTCGCCGCGGGCCTCGTCCACGCCGCGGTTGCGCCCTTCGGCGGGGCCGCCGTGGTCCTGGCGGATCAGGCGCAGGTGGGGGAAGGCGGTGGCATGGGCATCCAGCCAGCGCACCGTGTCATCGGTGGAGCCGTCGTCCACGAGCACCACCTCATAGGCCTGCAGGGGGCCGCCGGTCTCCTGCCGCTCCAGGGCCTGCAGGCACTGGCGCAGGATCGGCAGCCGGTTGTAGGTGGGGATGACGACGCTGATGAACATCAGGTGACGGTGCGGGGACCACGGGGGAGGAGCCATGAAAAAGGGGGGATCCGCAGCGAATCCCCCCGGTGCCATGGCCGGATCGCGCCGGTCAGTCGGCGGCGCCGCCGTTGTTGGCCGTGCCGGTCACGCCGTTGCCGGCCCCTTCACCGCGGCCGTCATTGCGCAGCTTGCGCTTCTTGAACTTGCGGGCGTAGGCCCGGTTGCGCTCCTGCTTTTCCTTCTTCAGGTTCCTGCGTTTCGACATAGGGCTTCGGCGCTTCGAAAAGACTGTGAGGTTCCACCCTACTCAACGGACCCGGGTCCACCGCCCCGTCTCAACCGACGATGGCCTCACTGGCCCACAGGCGCCCATCCTCCATGCGCACGAGGCGGTCGGCCACATCGAGGATGCGGGGGTCGTGGGTCACCATCAGCACACCACAGCCCTCGTCCCGGGCCAGCCGCTGGAGCAGTTCCACCACCTCCCGGCCGGTGCGGCTGTCGAGGGCGGCGGTGGGCTCGTCGGCCAGGAGCAGGCGGGGGTGGGCGGCCAGGGCGCGGGCAATCGCCACCCGCTGTTTCTGGCCACCGGAGAGGTCGTGGGGCAGCTTGCCGAGGTGGTCGGAGAGGCCCACCGCCCGCAGCCACTCCCGGGAGAGGTCGCGGCGGGCGCGGTAGCCCAGATCCGGCAGCAGGTCGGCCCCCATCTGCACGTTCTGCTCGGCGGTGAGGCAGCGCAGCAGGTTGTGGCCCTGGAAGATCATGCCGACATCGCGGCGCAGCAGCTGGCGCTCCTGGCGGCTGGAGCCGTTCAGCTCGCAGCCCAGCACCCGCACCGATCCCTCCATCACCTGGCGCAGGGCCCCCACCAGGGTGAGCAGGGTGGTCTTGCCGCAGCCCGAGGGGCCCGTGAGCAGCACCACTTCGCCGGGGTGGATCTCCAGATCGATGCCCTGGAGCACCTGGCGCCGCATCGTGCCGGTGCCGTACCAGTGGCTGAGACCCCGCACCGACACCGTGGCGGCACCATCGGCCGTGCTGGCGATGGGCGGGGCGGAACCGGTGTGGAGGGTGGTCATCGGCTCAGGAAGGAATGGCTCAGAAAATGTCGGCCGGATCGGCGTCGCCCAGCTTGCGCATCGCCATCGCGGCCGACCCCATGCACATCACCAGGATCATCAGGAAGACGGTCATGGCCCGGTCGCCGGCCATGGACACCGGCAGCTTGGTGGCGGCATGGATGACGCCGTAGAGCACCTGGCCGGCGACGTAGGCGGGCACGTAGCCGAAGATCGCCAGGAGCAGCCCCTCCCGCGCCACCACCCCCAGCAGGGTGACCAGGCTGTAGCCCATGGCCATCAGGGTGGCGTACTCCGGCAGGTGGTCGCTGACATCGGAATAGAGGATCTGGTAAACGATCACGCAGCCCACCACGAAACCCATGGCGGCGCCGAGGGTGAAGATGAAGCCGATGGCGGTGCTGGTGCGCCAGTAGTCCATCTCCAGATCCAGAAAACCCTGCTTGGTCAGCACGGTCACGTCCTCCGGCAGCAGGCGGCGCAGCCGGTCGACCACCTGGGCCGGGTCAGCCCCGGAGCGCAGGCGGATCAGACCCAGCTCGATGCTGCCGGGCGGGTTGTTCGGCACCAGGCTCAGCAGGGTCTCCCGGCTGGTGAGGAGGTTGCCGTCGGCGCCGAAGGAGGGCCCTGAACTGAACAGGCCCGCCACCCGCAGGCGCTTGCCGGCCACCTCGCTCTCGACGGTGCGGCCCTCCCGGAACCACTTCGCCACCGGTCCGAACTCATCGCGGGAGAGGTCGTCGAAAAGCACCCGGCCCTTCTGGGTGAGGCGGGGCGCCAGGGCCGTGACGGCCGGATCGAGGAACAGGGGATCCCCCGGCTCAAACCCCAGGGCCAGGATCGAGCGGGTGCCCTTGGTCTGGGGGTTGCGCCACAGCAGCAGGTTCCAGTGCACCGGCGTGATGCCGGTCACGTCCGGATCGGCCTTGGCCTGCACGAGCCGTCGCTCGGGGAAGCCGGTCATGCTGATCGAGCTCTTGCTGCGGGGGCTGAGCAGCACCAGATCGGTGTCGAACAGCTTGTGCACCGTGACGCTGGAATCGAACAGGGCGTCGCGGAAGCCCAGCTGCATGAACATCAGGATCCCGGCGAAGGTGATCCCGGCCAGGGCAACCGCCAGGCGCATCGGCTGGCGGGTGAGCAGCAGCCAGGCCAGGGGAATCCGGCGTCCCTGCCAGAGGCTCATGGCTGCATGCGGGCGATGACCTTGAGGCCGCTGAGGTCGGCGACCTTCGCCCCGTCTTCAGGGTCGAGCCGCACCCGCACCTCGACGACGCGGGCATCGGCATCACCGGTGGGATCGGTGGAGAGCACCTCCCGCTGGCGGACCTGGGGACTGATGCGCCGCACGGTGCCCCGGAGGGTGCCGTCGAAGCCGCCGTTCTCGCTGGTGAGGGTGACGGCCTGGCCGACCCGGACCCGATCGATGTCGCTCTCGTACACCTCGATCGAGGCCTCCATGCGATCGCTGGCCCCCAGCTCGAGGATGCCGTTGTCGCCGGGCCGCTCGCCGACGCGGGACTGGATGCGCAGCACCGTGCCGTCGATCGGGGCCCGCAGTTCGGTGTTGACCAGGTCGGTGCTGGCCTTGACCAGGGAGGCGCGGGCCTCCTGCAGCTGGCCCTGGAGCTCCAGGGTGCGCTGCTCGAGCAGATCGAGATCGGCGGCGGAATAGGCGCCGTCGCTGGCCAGGCTGCGGTAGCGGGCCAGGTCGCGGGTCTGGATGGTGAGCCGGCGGCTGAGGTTGGCGATCCGGGTGCGGATCAGCTCCAGTTCCGCCCGCTGCAGCGGCTGGTTATCGAAACGGGCCAGCAGCTGGCCGGCCCGCACCCGGTCGCCCTCTGCCACCAGCAGCTCGGTGATGCGGGGGCTGCCGCCGATGCCGGTGATCGGCGCCGCCAGGATGCGCACGTCACCGTCAGGCTCCAGCTGGCCCAGGGCCGCCACGGCTTCCACCGGGGCCGGGGGTCGGGCCACGGCGGCGGCCGGGGGCCTGGCGGGCTGGAGGCGCTGATACAGAACGACACCGCCCACCAGCAGACCCGCCACCCCGGCGACGATCAGGCCGTTGCGCCAGGGACCGGTGGGTCGTCGAAGAGCAGGTCCTCGATGTAGCGGTCCGCCCACTGGGGGTTGAACGCCTTCTCCAGGACCCTCCGGGTCTTGTCGTTTTGTTTCTGTTGCTTGCAATACCTCAGCTGCCCGCGCCATCGCGCAACCGTAGCCGGATCGTCATGGGCTTGGGAAGGGCTGGCGGCGGCGGCCTCGGCGAGCACCCCGAGGAAGGTGGCGACCTCCTCAACGAACCCCCGTTCCTCCGCCTCGGACACCGGCCGGATGAACAGCACGTGGGGGGAGAAGATCGATCCCCAGGGCGGCAATTCCCGCACCTGCTCGAAGGCCGGACGGGGGCGGGCCGCCAGGGCCTCGGCGATCGCCGCCGGCAGCGCTTCCCCCACCGGTGAAAGGTCGACGATGGCGGCGCTCACCCCGGCCTTGCCGGCCACGATGTCGGCGCCGAACACCGGCAGGTCGTGGCGGGGATCGGGGAAGAAGACGCAGTGGAGGATCTGCAGTCCGGCCCCGAGCCGAGCCGTCTCCAGGTGCAGCTTGCGCAGGCCCCGGCAGCGGTGCACCTCGTTGCGGATGAACAGGGCATCCCCGTCCAGGCTGCCGCTGATGGCCTCCAGGGCGGGATCGATCGCCAGCGGGGCCAGATCCGGCAGTGCCTGGCGACAGAGACGGATCCGCTCCGCCAGGCCATCCACCAGGGGATGGATGCCACCGTCTCCGGCCGGAGCGACCTCACCCATGGACTCGTCGTGACAGCAGAATGCGGATCCTGCCATGCGTGCGTGAGTGTGTCCCTGGGTTGTTGCGGGTCCTTGCTGCCCGGGCTGGCCGACCCCGTCGGCCACACCCTCGCCAATGGGGTCGAGCTGGTGCAGCTCGAACTGGAGGACGCCCCCCTGGTCTGCCTCGACTTCTGGTGCCGGGCCGGCAGCGCCTTTGAGCAGCCGGCGGAGAGCGGCATGGCCCATTTCCTCGAGCACATGGTCTTCAAGGGCAGCGAGGGGCTGGCGGCCGGCGAGTTCGACCGCCGCATCGAGGCGCTCGGGGGAAGCAGCAATGCCGCCACCGGTTTCGACGATGTCCATTTCCACGCCCTGATGCCCCCGGAGGGGGCCGCCGAAGCCCTGGATCTGCTTCTGGACCTGGTGCTGCAGCCCCGCCTCGATCCCGACAGCTTCGCCATGGAGCGGCAGGTGGTGCTGGAGGAGCTGGCCCAGAGCGAGGACCAGCCCGAGGAGGTGGCCCTGCAGCGGCTGCTCTCGCTGGCCTGCCCGGAGCACCCCTACGGCCTGCCGATCCTGGGGCGGCGCCAGGCCCTGGTCGACCATGACCCGGCCGCCATGGCGGCCTTCCATCACCGCCAGTACGCCGCCGGCCGTTGCGTCCTTTCCCTGGCCGGTGCGGTGGGCGATGGCGCCCTGTTGCAGCGGGCCGCGAGCAGCCCGCTGGCGTCCCTGCCGGCGAGCGGCGCCCCGATGGTCCCCGCGGAGCTGCGGGTCACCCCCGGGGAGCACCGGCTGGCCCTGCCACGGCTGGAGGCCGCCCGGCTGCTGATGGTCTGGTGGCTGCCCGCCGCCAGCGATGTGGAGGGGCTGGTGGGGGCCGATCTGCTCACCACCGTGCTGGCGGAGGGGCGCCGCAGCCGACTGGTGGAGCGCCTGCGGGAGCAGCTGCAGATCGTTGAAAGCATCGATCTGGATCTGCATGCCATGGAGGGCGGCAGCTTCGCCCTGCTGGAGGCCGTCTGTGAGGCGGAGGATCTCGCCGCGGTGCGGGGGGCCATCACCGCGGTATGGCAGGAGCTACGCCAGGAGAGCCTCGGCGAGCAGGAATGGTGGCGGGCCCGACGGCTGGTGGCCAACGGCTACCGCTTCTCCCTGGAATCCCCCGGCGGCGTGGCGGGCCTGATTGGCAGCAGCCGCCTCTGGGGACGGAGCCAGCCCCTCGACCAGCCCCTGGCCCTGCTGGATCACTGGTCGCCCGGGCGGCTCCAGGAGCAGGTGCTGGACCTGCTGGATCCGGCCCGGGCCTGCCTGCTGGAGGCGGTGCCGGCATGAGCCTTGCCCCTCCCTCCACAACCGATGACAGCCGCATCCTGGAAGGCGGCCTGCCCCTGCGGATCCTGCACCGGCCCGGGCCGGCGATCCTGGCGGCACGGCTGGCGATTCCAGGCGGCAGCGGCCGCGACCCGGCCGGTGCCCGCGGCGCCCACCAGCTGCTGGCCGGCAGCCTGACCCGGGGCTGCGGCGACCTGGATGCGGAAGCCCTGGCCGATTGCGTTGAGGGGGCCGGCGCCGCCTTGCGGGTGGAGGCCCATGAGGACGGCCTGGTGCTGGCCCTGAAGTGCGCCGCCGAGGATGCCCCCACCCTGGTGCCCCTGCTGCTGACGATGGCGCGGCGGCCGCGGCTGGAGCCCGAGCAGGTGGCGATCGAGCGGCAGCTCAACCTGCAGCTGCTGCAGCGCCAGAAGGAGGACCCCTTCCAGCTGGCCCACGACCAGCTGCGCCGGTTGCTCTACGGCCATGGCCCCTACGGCCACGACCCCCTCGGCATCGAGGCGGAACTGGCTGGTCTGGAACCGGAGCAGCTGCGGCCCCTGGTGGCGGACCTCGGGAAGGGCGGCGCTGTGCTGGTGCTCTGCGGCGATGCCCCCGCCGCCGTGGGGGAGGCGCTGGAGCGGGAACTGGCGACGTGCCCCTGGAGCACCCACGCCCCCCGGACCCAGCCCTTCGCCGGTCCACCGCAGGCCACGGGGTACTACGGCCAGCAGGTGCAGGACACCGAACAGGTGGTGCTGATGCTGGGGGCTGCGACCGTGCCCCTGGCCCACCCCGACGCCCTTGCCCTGCGGTTGCTGCAGGCGCATCTGGGCCTCGGCATGTCCAGCCGGCTGTTCATCACGATGCGGGAGGAGCGTGGTCTGGCCTACGACGTCGGCGTGCACCTGCCGGCCCATGCCGGCGGCCCGCCGTTCGTGATGCACCTGTCCACCTCGGCCGAGCGGGTGGCGGAAGCCACCACCTGCCTGCTGGACGAGTGGCAGCGGCTGCTGGAGGAGCGGCTGGACGACGGCTCACGGCTGCTGGCCCTGGCCAAATTCCAGGGGCAGGACGCCATGGGGCGTCAGACCTGCTCCCAGATCGCCGAGCGCCTGGCCCTGGTGCTCAGCCATGGCCTGCCCGCCGACCACGTGCGCCAGGTGATGGAGCGGGCCCCCGGTCTCAACGCCGAGGATCTGCGGGCGGCTGCCCGCCGCTGGCTGGCCACCCCCAGCCTCAGCCTGGTGGGGCCGGCCCAGGCCCTGGAGCAGGGGCACCAGGCCTGGCGCAGCCATGGGCTCAGCCGTTCGGCGGGGCCGGCTCCAGATCGGAGAGGTTGATCAGGAAGGTGCCGCGGCGGAAACGGATGGCCCTCAGCTCCAGGGCACGGATTTCCACCACCCGGCCCACTTCCCCCGGGTCCACCAGGTCCGGGGGACGCAGCATCGGCATGGGGTCGGCGGTCTTGAGGTAGCGCAGGGGCTGGCGCAGCCGCACGGCATCGCCCAGATGGATGGCCACAGGCGCCACAGGCTCCGCGGCTTCGAGCGGCGGCGGCTCCGGTGGCGCGGGATCGGTGGGGGTGAGATCCGGCATCGGTACGGCACTCCAGCGGGCTGGGGGCCCTTCTCAGCCGAACCTAGCTGGAGCAGGATGGGCGCCAGCCACGGACGGTTCATTGCGAGCCCTTGCCACCTGGAGCGGAGCGATCGCCGGCCTCCTTCTCATCCTCGTCGGCGGTCTGGTGCCGGCCGCCTTTCCCGTCCATGAGGCCGGCGGCTGGGGTGTGCGGCCCCTGGGCATCACCCTGCAGGTGCCGGCCCTGCTCCTGACCGCCCTGGTCTGCGGTCCCCGCAGTGCCACCCTGGCGGCGGTGGCCTATCTCAGCGTCGGCCTGTTCCAGCTGCCGGTGTTCCACGAGGGGGGCGGGGTCGGCTACCTGCTCGATCCAGGCTTCGGCTACCTGGCAGGTTTCCTGCCGGCCGCCTGGATCACCGGCAAGCTGGCCCGCCAGCCGGGCATGGACGATCCCCTCACCCTCGCCGGGGCCGCCGCCATCGGCCTGGTGGTGCTGCATCTCTGCGGTCTCACCAACCTGCTGCTGGGCAGCCTGGCCGGCCGCTGGGGGGGGGACACCCTGACCCTGGTGGTGGGCTACAGCCTGGCCCTGCTTCCCCAGCTGCTGCTCTGCTGCGCCGCCGGCGTGCTGGGCTGGCTGCTGCGCCGGCTGCTGCTGGTGCCGTCGTGATGGCCCGTCCGCTGCGCCGGCGGCTGGGCACGCTGCTGCTGGCCGCCCTCGCCCTGCTGCTGGATCAGCTGAGCAAGGCCTGGGCCCTCGACCACCTGGCCAGCGGCAGCATCCGGCCGCTGGTTCCCGGTCTGCTGCAGCTGCAGCGGGTGAGCAACACCGGCGCCGCCTTCAGCCTGTTCACCGGGGCGTCCATCCAGCTGGGCCTGGTGAGCGCCCTGGTGAGCCTGGGGCTGCTGGCCTGGATCCTCTGGCGCCCTCCGGCGGGCCCCTGGAGCGGCCTGGCCCTGGGCCTGCTGCTCGGAGGGGCCCTGGGCAACGGCATCGACCGCTGGCGCTACGGCGCCGTGGTGGATTTCCTGGAGTTCGTCCCGATTCACTTCCCGATCTTCAACCTCGCTGACGTGGCCATCAACCTGGCCGTGGCGTGCTTCCTCATCGATCTGCTGCGACCCCATGCCGACCGCCATCCTTGAGGGGCTGGAGCGGCGGCTGAGGCCCCGCTCCCCCACCACAGGCCCCCAGCTCCGGGTGCTGCGCCCCGGCCAGCCGGAGCAGAGCCACCCCCTGCACGGCAGCCTGTACCGAATCGGCCGTGCCACGGACAACAGCATCGTCATCGACCACACGGCCGTGAGCCGCCACCACGCCCTGCTGGAGAACCACGGCGGGCACTGGCTGCTGAGCGATGCCGGCTCCACCAACGGGCTCTGGTGGCAGGGCCGTCGGGTGCGGGAACTGGTGCTGCGCCAGGGGGATCAGGTGCGTTTCGGGCCCGCCGATCAGGAGGATCTGCCCACCCTCCTCTTCGAGCCTGAAGGGGGCCTGCGCCGCGCCTGGCTGGGGCGCTGGGGGGCGCGGGCCGCCGTGGCCGTGGCCGGCGCCGGCGCCCTGCTGCTGGCCCTGTCCCTGCTGCAGGTCCCCACCCGGGGCAGCCTGGCGACGGTGCGGGGTCCGCTGCTGCTCTACGACCGCAGCAATCGGCCCGTGGCGTCGGTGGCCGATCGCAAGCGCCGCGAACTCCCCGACCTGGACGCCTACCCCGCCGTCCTGATCGATGCGCTGCTGGCCAGTGAGGACAACCGTTTCTGGTGGCATCCGGGGGTGGACCCGATCGGCACGGCCCGCGCCCTGCTCACCAACCTGCTCGGCGGCCGGGTGCTGGAGGGCGGCAGCACCCTGACCCAGCAGATGGCCCGCAGCCTCTACCCGGAGCAGGTGGGCCAGGGGGAGACCCTGGGGCGCAAATGGCGCGAACTGCTGGTGGCCCTGCAGCTGGAGGCGCGCTTCAGCAAGCAGGACCTGCTGCTGAGCTACCTCAACCGGGTCTATCTCGGGGCGGTCTGGGGGTTCGAGGATGCCTCCCGGCGCTTCTTCGGACGGCCGGCAGCGGCCCTGAAGCTCGAGGAGGCCGCCCTGCTGGTGGGTCTGCTGCCCTCCCCGAACGGCTACGACCCCTGCATCGATCCCACGGCGGCCCTGGCCTCCCGCAACCAGGTGCTCGACAAGATGGCCGCCGCCGGCAGGATCAGCGCCGATCAGGCGCGGCGGGCCCGGCGCCAGCCGATCCGGCTGGCGCCGGACGCCTGCCGCTCCGCCCAGCAGCGCGGGGCCCCCTTCTACACCGACCAGGTGCGCCGCGACCTGGAGAACCTGGTGGGCAAGGAGGTGGCCGCCGAAGGCAACTTCCTGATCGACACCCACCTCGATCCGCTGCTGCAGGAGCGGGTGGAGCTGGTGCTGCGGCAACGCATCGACGCCAGCCGCAGCCTGGGGGTGAGCCAGGGCGCGGTGGTGGTGCTGGACAGCCGCACGGGGGGGATCCGCGCCATCGCCGGCGGTCGGGACTACCTGCAGAGCCAGTTCAACCGGGCCTCGATGGCCCTGCGCCAGCCCGGCAGCACGTTCAAGCTCGTCCCCTACGTGGTGGCCCTGGAGCGGGGCGCCCGGCCCGGGGACCGGATCGGCTGCGGGCCCCTGGACTGGGGCGGCCAGCACTTCAGCAGCGGCTGTGGCGGCAGCCTCAGCCTGCGCCAGGCCCTGGCCATCAGCAGCAACACCGCCGCCCTGCGCCTGGCCCGCAAGGATGGCCTCGACGCCGTCGTGAGCAAGGGCCGGGATCTCGGCTTCACCAGTCCCCTGGCTCCGGTGCCGGGCCTGGCCCTGGGCCAGAGCGAGGTGACCCTGCTGGAGCTCACGGCGGCCTATGCCACCGTCGCCGCCGATGGGCTCTGGCGGGCGCCCACCACGATCCGACGGCTCACCGACGCCGAAGCCTGCCCCACCTCCCAGGCGCCCGGGGAGCGGGGAGGGGCGGATTGCCGGGCGTCCGCCGGCAGCTCCCGGGCCATCACCAGTCCCGGACGGCGGGTGATGAGTCCCGCCACCGCCAAGGCGATGCGCACGCTGCTCGAGGCGGTGGTCAGCGGCGGCACCGGCAGTGCCGCCTATGTGGGCGCCGGCAGCTGGGGCAAGACCGGCACCACCAACGAGGGCCGGGACCTGCTGTTCGTCGGCTATGCGCCCAGGCGCCAGTGGGTGATCGGCATCTGGCTGGGCAACGATGACAACAGCCCCACCGCCGCCAGCAGCGCCCTGGCGGCCTCCCTGTTCGGCGAGATCGTCCGCTCCGCCCCGCCGGGGTCATGAAGCTGCCCCAACGCCTCTGGATCTGGATCCTTCTGGGTCTGCTGGCGCTGGTGGTGCTGGGCATGGTGCTGCAGGCGGTCCAGCAACTGCAGTGGACCCTGAGCACCTGGCTGCCCTACTGGATGGTGGGGCCCCTGATGCTGGTCGTGCTGGTGGCGTTGCTGCTGGCCCTGGCCCAGGTCGGCTGGCCCTGGCTGCAGCGGCTGCGCCGCCCGGGCCCTTCGGGCGCGGGCAAGGGCGTTCCCGCGGCCGTGCCCTCCAGCCGCCGCGAGGCAGCCCAGCGGAACCTGGGGGCCATCGACCGCACGCTCGAGAAGGTGCGCCACGCCGTGGAGCGGGAGGCCCTGCGCCAGGAACGGCATCGGATGGCGTTGGAACTGGAGCGGGGCGACCTGGTGATCGTCGTGTTCGGCACCGGCTCGGCCGGCAAGACCTCGCTCATCCGGGCCCTGCTGCAGGAGCTGGTGGGGGAGGTGGGCGCCCCGATGGGCTCGACCACCACCGCCACCCGCTACCGGCTGCGGCTGCGGGATCTACCCCGCGCGGTGATCCTGGAAGACACCCCGGGGATCCTTGAGGCGGGCCGGGAAGGGCGCGAGCGGGAGCGGCTGGCCCGGGGACTGGCCGCCAGGGCCGACCTGCTGTTGCTGGTGCTGGATGGTGATCTGCGGGCCAGTGAGCTGGAGGTGTTCGACGCCCTGGCGGGGATGGGCAAGCGACTGTTGCTGGTGCTCAACAAGTGCGATCTGCGCGGCGAAGAGGAGGAACGGCGCCTGCTGGCGCTGCTGCGGCAACGCTGCGCCGGCCGGCTCGCCCCTGAGGATGTGATCCCCGCCAGCGCAGCTCCCCAGAGTGTGCCGATGCCCGGTGGCCGGCCCCTGCAGCCCGCCCCGGAGGTGGAGGCCCTGCTGCGCCGGATCGCCAGCGTGCTCCACGCCGATGGGGAGGAACTGATCGCCGACAACCTGCTGCTGCAATGCCGCCGCCTCAGCCAGGCCAGCCAGGACCTGCTGGACCGGCAACGGCACAGCGACGCCGGCACCATCGTCGACCGTTACATGTGGATCGGCGCCGGGGTGGTGATGGTGACCCCGCTGCCGGGCATCGACCTGCTGGCCACCGCCGCGGTTAACGCCCAGATGGTGGTGGAGATCGGCCGGGTGTACGGCATCAGCCTCAGTCGCGACAGCGCCCAGGATCTGGCGCTGTCGGTGGGCCGGACCCTGGCGGGGCTGGGGCTGGTCAAGGGGGGGGTGGGGCTGATCACCTCGGCCCTCAGCCTCAATCTCCCCGCCCTGGTGGTGAGCCGGGCGATTCAGGCGGTGAGTGCGGCCTGGCTCACCCGGGTGGCCGGGCGCAGCTTCATCACCTACTTCCGCCAGAACCAGGACTGGGGTGATGGGGGACTGCAGGAGGTGCTGCAGCGCGAGTACGACCTCAACCAACGGGAGGGCCTGCTGCGTGGCTTCCTGGAAACAGCCCTCAACAGGGTTGTGGAGCCTCTGCAGCAACGCCAGAGACGGCGGCTGCCGCCCCGACCAGGGCCTCGGGGGGGGGCGGCTGAAGCGGACCGCGGGAATCCAGCACCGTGATCAGCACCAGGTAAGCCACCCCGATCAGGATCGAGAGGGCACCGGTGAGGATCGCCACCCACTTGCCGCGGGGGGAGGCCAGCGGGGGCTTCGGTGGGATCGGATCCGGCATCGGTGGAGCCATCGGTTCAGCCATCGGTGGGCGCCGCCAGGCTTTGCTCCACCACCTGGCCCAGGCGCTCCAGATGGTACGGGAGCGTGTGCGGGTTGCCCAGCACCGCCTTGAGGTGGTGGTGGCCCCGGTAGACGGGCCGCGAGAGCATCAGCTGCTCGGCCAGCAGGGCCGCCCGGGTGGTGGCACTCCAGCGTTCCGCCTCGACCCCTTCGCAGCCCTCGGGGCGGAAGGCGAGCAGATGCAGGGGGCCGCTGCAGAGGGTGAGGCCACCGATGGCCCGCAGCCGCTGCTCCAGGTCCGCACGGCGCTGGACGGCCGCGTCGATGAGGGCGGCCACGCCGTCGAGACCGAGCTGGCGGAGACCCAGCCAGAGCTTGAGGATCTCCCCGGGCCTGGTGCCCTGCAGCCCCGCCTCCCCCTGGTGGCCGCCCCCCCAGCTGGGTTCCATGTAGGGCAGGCCCGTGGAGAAGGCCCGCTGCAGGTGGCGCGGATCCGCCAGCAACAGCAGGGAGGAGGTCTTGGTGATGCCGAGCAGCTTCTGGGGGTTGACCGTCACCGAATCAGCCAGCCCCAGCCCGGCGAGCCGGGTGCGGAACCGTTCACTGAAGGTGAAGATCGCCCCGATCGCCCCATCCACGTGCAACCAGTGGCCGTAGCGCTGGCAGAGGGCGGCGATCGGCTCGAGGGGATCCAGGGCGCCGCGCACGGTCGTCCCGGAGGTGGCCACCACGGCGATCACCGGCGTGCCGGCCCGGTCGAGCTGCGCCAGCCGCTCCTCGAGGGCCAGGGGCTCCAGGCCGCCGGCAGCGGTCACCGGCAGCCGCACGAGCGCTTCGGCCGGCAGGCCCATCACGGCGATGGCCTTGATCAGGGAGACGTGGGACTCCTCGCTGCACAGCACCACCGCCTCACCCCGGCAGGCCAGCCCCCGCTGGTGGCGGGCGGTGACCAGGGCCATCAGGTTGCTGAGGCTGCCGCCGCTGGCGGCCACCCCCCCGGCACCGTCCGGAAGACCAAGCCTGCCGGCCATCCAGGCGCACAGGGCCCGCTCCAGGCGGCTGAGGCTGGGGGAGAGCTCCTCGGCCAGCAGGTTGTTGTTCAGGCCGGCACAGATCAGGTCGGCCACGATCGACGCCGACAGGGGCGGCGGATCGAGGTGGGCCAGGGCTCCGGGGTGGTTGGGGTTGTAGGCCCCTTCCATCACCAATTGCAGATCGGCCAGCAACCTGTCACTGCCGAGGCCCGCCGCCTCCGGCTCCACCGCCGGCAGCACGCTCAGCCCGGGCAGGGGTGTGCCGTGGCCGGCCTGGCCCAGCCAATCGCAGAGAAGTCCGGACGCCTGCCGCAGGACATCCTCCAAGGCCGGGTCCCCGGCGAAGGGATCGGCGAAGGCGCCGAATTCCCCAGGGGGTGACGGTGGCCGGGGGGCGGGGGGGACGCTGGCCAACGGCGACTGTGGGGGCTTCGGCATTCTGCCGCTTGCTCCGGCGGGGGGATGGCTAGAAGAAAAGGATGGTGAGTGACGCCGTCAGCCTGCTGTGGATGGACCGGCTCCTGCGGCTCTCGGAAGCGGCTGGGTTGCGGGGGGAGATCCCCGTGGCGGCGGCCCTGCTGGATGAGGCGGGCCGCTGCGTGGGCTGGGGCAGCAACCGGCGCCACCGGCGGGCGGATCCCCTGGGGCACGCCGAACTGCTGGCCCTGCGCCGGGCCGCCGCCACCCGGGGCGACTGGCGCTTCAACGGCTGCACCCTGCTGGTGACCCTGGAACCCTGCCCGATGTGCGCCGGTGCCCTGATCCAGGCGCGGGTGGGCAGCGTGATCTACGCCGCCGCCGATCCCAAGCGCGGTGCCCTGGGCGGCAGCCTGGACCTCTCCAGCCACCCCAGCGCCCACCATCACATGGTGGTTCGGGGTGGGGTGCGTGGCGAAAGGGCCAGCCGGCAACTGGAGCTGTGGTTCCGGCAGAGGCGCCTGGATCGTCAGGCGATGGCGGCCGCCACGGCAGCCGGCGAAGACTGAAAGGCGGGCAGCTCGCTGGCGAAGAGATCGAGCAGGCGATCCACGTTCTCCGGGGTGCTGTTGAAGCCCATCAGGCCGATGCGCCAGACCTTGCCGGCCAGATCGCCGAGCCCGCCGCCCACCTCGATGCCGAAGCGATCGAGCAGGTGGCGGCTGAAGGCCTTGCCGTCGACCCCCTCGGGAATGCGGACGGTGGTGAGGGTGGCCAGGCGCAGGGGCTCGCTGACATGCAGCTCGAGGCCGAGCCGCTCCAGGCCGGCCCAGAGGCGTTCCGCATTGCTGCGGTGGCGTGCCCAGGCGGCCTCCAATCCTTCCTCGGCCAGAAGCCGCAGGGCTTCCCGCATGCCGAAGTTCATGTTCACCGGCGCGGTGTGGTGGTACACCCTGTCGCTGCCCCAGTACTTGTTGAGCAGGGAGACATCGAGGTACCAGTTGGGCACCTTGCCGGAGCGGGCGGCGAGCTTGGCCTCGGCCCGGGGGCCCATCGTGAACGGGCCCAGGCCGGGGGGGCAGCTGAGGCCCTTCTGGCTGCAGCTGTAGGCCAGATCCACCTTCCAGGCATCGATGTGCAGCGGCACCGCCCCCAGGGAGGTGACCGTGTCCAGCAGGAGCAGGCAGTCGTGCTGCCGGCAGAGGTCGCCGATGCCCTCCATCGGCTGGCAGACGCCGGTGGAGGTCTCGGCGTGCACCATCGCCAGGATGGCGGGCTTGTGGGCGATCAGGGCGGCTTCGAGTTCGGCCAGGTCGAAGGCCTCTCCCCAGGGGCGCTCGATCGTGACCACCTCGGCTCGGTAGCGGCCGGCCATGTCGACCAGGCGCTGGCCGAAGTAGCCCATCACGGCCACCAGCACCTTGTCGCCGGGCTCGATGGTGTTGGCCAGGGTGGCTTCCATCGCGGCACTGCCGGTGCCGCTCATCGGGATGGTCAGCCGGTTGTCGGTCTGCCAGGCGTAGCGGAGCAGCTCCTGCACCTCACCCATCAGGTCGATGTAGAGGGGGTCCAGGTGGCCGATGGGCATCCTGGCCAGGGCCTGCAGCACCGTGGGGTGGGCGTTGGATGGGCCCGGACCCAGCAGCAGCCGCTCCGGGGTGGCGATGGGATCCAGAGCGAGCCTGTGGGTGCTGCTGACGGTGGGAGGCACTGGGAGAAGAGGCAAGACCTGGCGGAGCGGCAGAAGTGATCTGAGACTAGGGAACGGCCGTCTCAGCGAGCGCGGACGTTGCTGGAGGAGAGCCCCCGGCAGAGGTGCTCGAAGGGGGCCCGCACCAGGCCGGTGTCCACCAGGCCGGCATCGGCCAGCATCTCGGCGATCACCTCGCCGAGCAGGGCGATGCTGCGGACGGTCGGGCCGGTGGGGACGCCCAGGCTCTTGTAGGTGTCATCAAGGCCGTTCAGGACCCGCTCGTCGAGGATGGTGAAATCGTCGGCCACCAGGGCGTAGCTGGCGTAGCGCAGGAAGTAGTCCATGTCGCGCAGGCAGGCCGCCAGGCGCCGGGTGGTGTAGGCGTTGCCTCCGGGGAGGAGCAGTTCGGGGTCTTCGAGCCAGAGGCGCTGGGCGGCCTCCCGCACGATGACGGCCGCTTCCCGATTGATCAGTTCGACCGCGGCGAGCCGCAGCTCCGCCTGGCCGTAGTAGGCATCGATCCGATCGATCGCGGAGCGATCGAAGTAGCGGCCCAGCTGGTCGTAGCGACCGATCAGACCGGTGATGGCATCTCGCATGGACGAAACGGATCGACGCACCTGCAGCGGAAGGTAGCACTCGCAATCCGCCAGATTCCTGTGCTGCGGCTGGTTCTGGGGAATCTGACAGAAACGGTTACGCGGCCACCGGCCCGCCGGGGGGCCACCATCGTGGCGGCAGCCTCCCCTTCCGCCTCCCGCCATGGCCACCTCCGCCCAGGACGTCCTGCGCCGCCTCCGGGAGGACGGCATCGAGCGCATCGACCTCAAGGTGTGTGATCTGCAGGGGCGCTGGGATGCGATCAGCCTCGAGGCCAGCCGCTTCGGCGACGGATCTTTTCTGCGGGGCCTTCCCCTCGACAGCCTGGCCACCGAACCGGGTCGTTGGACACCACCCGCCAGTGGCCTGGTGCTGCATCCGGACCCCGACACCGCCTGGATCGACCCCTTCCTGAGCCCCAGGAGCCTCAGCCTGATCGCCAGCGTCGAGGCGCCGGCGGCAACGGGCGGGGCCAGCTTCCGCCATTGCCCCCGCTCCCTGGCCGCCCGCGCCCTGGACCTGCTGGCCGGCAGCGGGCTGGCCGATGCGGCCCGCTTCGGCCTCGTGCAGGACGTCTTCCTGTTCGAGGAGCGGGTCGCCGAGGCCCCTGGCCGGGGTGGCGGCTGGCGGATCGCCGGCGGGGCGGCGCCGCCGGAGACGCTCCTCAGTGAACTGCGGCTCACCCTGGCGGCCCTGGGCCTGCGGGCCCGCCTGAGCCAGCCGCCCCCCCCCGGACCCCGGCAGGTGCTGACCCTGGGGAGCGCCGACCCGCTGCGGGCCGCCGACGCCCTGATGGTCAGCCGCCACGTGCTGCGCCACGTGGCACGGCGCCACGGCTGGAGCGCCACCGTGCTGCCCAGGCCCACGCCGGAGCCCAGCTGCGCCGGACTGGCGGTGCACCAGAGCCTCTGGAGGGCCGGGCAGCCGCTGTTCTGCGGCGAGGGCACCTACGGCGACCTGTCCCAGACCGCCCGCTGGTACCTGGGGGGGTTGCTGCACCATGGGCCTTCCCTGGCCGCCTTCACCAACCCGGGCACCAACAGCTACCGGCGGCTGAGGAGCGGACCCGGGGCCCCGACCCGCCTGACCTACGCCAGGAACGACCCCGCCACCGTGGTCGGCGTTCCCGACGGCGACAGCGAACCCGAGCGGCGGCGGCTGGTGCTGCGCCAGGGGGACGGGCTGGCCAATCCCTACCTGGCCCTGGCGGCCATGCTGCTGGCCGGGCTCGATGGCGTGCGCCGCCAGAGCGATCCCGGCCCCCCCAGCGACCAGGGGACCGCCGCCGGTTCCGTCCCATCCGATGGCGCCAGCCTGCCCACCGACCTGGGGGGATCCCTGGCGGCCCTGGCCGCCGACCAGGACTACCTCCTGGCCGGCGGCGTCTTCAGCCGGGAGCTGCTCGAGGACTGGATGGCGCTCGGGAACAAGGAACTGGAGGCGCTGGAGCACCGGCCCCACCCCCACGAGTTCTCCGGCGACCCCCTCGCCTGACTCAGGGCCGCAGCAGCCAGGCCAGCAGCACCCCCAGGCCGCCCCAGCGCAGGGCCGACCAGAACCGATCCCCGTGCCGGCTGCTCGGCAGCAGGGCCTCAGGGAGGGGATCCAGCAGGCGCTGGGCCAGCTCCAGCTGCTGCCGTCGTCGCCGCAGGGTCACGCCCGTGGGGGCCACCGCCCCCGGGCGGCCGGCGAGGCTGAGGACCCCCGCCAGATGGTGCAGCAGTCCGGGGGAGGAGGAGCGACGGGGGCGCTGGAGGCGGCTCATGGTGGCGCGATCGACAGGGCGAGGCCTGGAACGACAGGATGGAGCCACTCCGGTCCGATCGTCCAGTGGAAGCCACCAGCGTTCCAGCCGAAACGGCCACCCCCTCCGGTGCTTTGACCGACTCCCGCCGCTCGTGGCCGCCGGAGGCCCTGCCCCTGGCCGAACGCCTGCATCGCCAGCTCAGCATCGGCGACCGGGACTGGCACGCCCTCAAGCACCAGCGCTCCCGGCGGGCGGCCGAACAGATGGCGGCGGCCCTGGTGCAGCTGCTGGCCGCCGATGAACCGGCGGCCGCAGCTTCAACCGAGGGCCGGCGCAGCGCCATTGCCCTGCTGGAGAACGCCCAGGCCTGGCTGCGGGCCGAGATCAGCGATCCGGGCTGTCCGGCCCATGGCCGCTGACCGCCACCCGCCGTGCCGCCAGCTGCAGCCGGTTGCCCCGGCCGCTCCAGCGCACGTCATCGAAGCAATGGTGGATGAGAAACAGGCCCCGGCCGGAGGGGGCGTCGTGCTGGCAGGGCAAGGCACTGCTGCGGGCATGGGGCGGCAGACCTGGCCCCTCGTCCTGCACCTGCCAGACCACCCAGCGGGGGGTGACGATCCGGCGGACCCTCAGGCATTTGCCGGGGTCACAGCCATTGCCGTGGCGCACCGCATTGACCAGGGCCTCCTGCAGGCCCAGCTGCAGCTCCGCCTGGCGGAGCGCACAGCCGATGGGTTCAAGGAGCAGCTCCACCAGCGGGGCCAGCTGCAGGGTGGAGGGGGTGATGTAGTCGGCCCAGCGGAGCTGCATGAAGCAGGAATTCCAGTTCGCCTCACTGGAACCTAACGCGCACGCCCGGCCGGCGCCTCCCCCAGGCGGGCCTGTATGGCGGGATGTTGCAGAAGCGCGTCCATCAACCGCACGCCCCGCAGCTGATTGATCAGGGGCATGTGGCCCTCCGGTGCCTCCAGCGACCACTGGAAGGAGCCGGGGTAGCGGGTCCAGGTGCCGTCGCTTTTCCAGCCCAGCCGGGGCCAGAGCCGGTCCCATTGCCCCTGACACACCTGCAGCAGGTGCGCCTGGACCGAGAAGCCGAAGCGACCCTGGGAGTAGCAGCACCAGAGGCGGTCGAGGCTGGTGAGATCGGTGCCGGCCATGGCCGCGACCTCGCTGTAATAGACGTAGCCCCGCCGAACGGCCGCCTCACCGGCCAGCTGGCGCAGGTGCTCGCTGGTGAGGCGATCGGCCGCTTCGAAGTCCTGCCGCATCAGGTGCTGTTGCAGCGGGGCGTAGTCGAGGCCGGCGACGCTGGCGACGGCAAGCCAGCCCTCGGGGTGGCGCGCCAGCCAGGCCTCCTGACGGCCCGGCTCGCCGCTGGCCAGCAGCAGCTGGATCAGGTGGCCGGCGGCCCAGTCATCACCGGTGGCGTCGAGCCGGTCGAGCCGGTCCGGGATCCGATCCAGCAGCTCGGAGCCGGCCTGCACCAGCGGGTCCAGGAGGCTGCGGCGCTGACGGGCCGAACCTGCCAGGAATCGCTCCAGCAGCTGTTCGGCATCGACGGTGCTGGAAACCGGTGGACCGGAGAGCATGGGCAGACGACCAGCCGGAAAGGCAGCATGGTGGGACCCACTATGTCAGGGCCGATGGGCACAGCCGCAGGGGGAGCAGCCGGAGGAGTCAGGACAGGCTCTGCCTAAAGTCCCCTTTTGAGCGAGTGCCATGGCCGCCGCCATTCAGTTCTTCCGCGGGGTGGACGAGACGGTCGTGCCCGACATCCGCCTGACCCGATCACGGGATGGCCGCACCGGCCAGGCCACCTTCGTCTTCGAGGAGCCCGAGGCCCTGGCCCCCCAGGCCGTGGGCGACATCACCGGCATGTTCATGCTCGACGAGGAGGGCGAAATGGTGACCCGTGAAGTGAAGGCCCGTTTCGTCAACGGCAAGGCCAGCGCCCTGGAGGCCACCTACACCTGGAAAAGCACCGCCGATTTCGAGCGCTTCATGCGCTTCGCCCAGCGCTACGCCGATGGCCATGGCCTGGGATTTGCCGGCCAGGGTGACGAGCCGGCCGAGGAGGGCCAGGAGGAGGCTTGAAATTCGGCCAGTGGCTGGGCCTGATCGCCCTGCTGGCGGCGCTCGTTCTGCTGTGGAGCCTGCGTGACGCCCTGATCCTTCTGTTCGCCGCCGTGGTGCTTGCCATGGCCCTGTGCACCTTGGTGGGCGCCATCCGGGAACGCCTCGGCGTGGCCAGGCCCATCGCCCTGCTGCTGGCCCTGCTGCTGGTGACGCTGGTGGTGCTGCTGGTGGCCACGGTCGTGATCCCCCCCTTCATCGCCGAGTTCCGCGAACTGGTGCAGCAGGTGCCGCGGGCCTGGACAGAGCTGTTGAAGCTGCTGCGCCAGGCCCTCGAGGGCGCTTCCCAGATGGTGTATGGCCGCAGGGACGGCAACCTGGACTGGATCAAGTCCACCCTCTCGATTCCCGCCACCCTGCCCCCCGACCTGCTCGGCCGGCTCGGGGGTGGCGCGATCGGCCTGGTGGGCGTGGCCGGCAATCTCGGTGCCGGTCTGCTCCAGACCCTGTTCGTGGTGGCCGTCTCCCTGATGGTCGCCGCCCAGCCCACCGGCTACCGGGAGGCCCTGTTGCTGCTGGCGCCCTCCTTCTACCGGCGGCGGCTGCGCCAAGTGCTGGTGGCCTGCGGCACCGCCCTGAGCAGCTGGATGGTGGGGGTGCTGATCAGCTCGGTCTGCGTGGGCCTGCTGGCGGCCATCGGCCTGTCCGTGTGGGGGGTGAAGCTGGTGGCGGCCAATGCCCTGCTGGCGGGCCTGCTCAACATCATCCCCAACGTGGGACCCACGCTGAGCACGGTCTTCCCGATGTCGGTGGCCCTGCTGGATGCCCCCTGGAAGGCCCTGGCCGTCCTGGTGACCTACGTGGTCATTCAGAACCTGGAGAGCTACGTCATCACCCCCTCGGTGATGCACCACCAGCTGCAGCTGCTGCCCGGCCTCACCCTCACGGCCCAGCTGCTGTTCACCCTTCTGTTCGGCCCCCTCGGCCTGCTGCTCGCCCTGCCCCTGGCGGTGTGCCTGCAGGTGCTGCTGCGGGATGTGCTGATCCATGACATCCTCGATCCCTGGAAGCGGGAGCGGCGGCAGACATGAAGGCACGCACCCTGCTCGGGGCCCTCGCCCTGGTGGCGTTGTTCCTGCTGCTGTGGGAGCTGCGCTGGGTGCTGCTGATTCTCTTCGGCGCCGTGGTGCTGGCGGTGGCGCTGGATGTGCCCACCAGCCTGCTGCGGCGGCTCACGCGCCTGAACCGGGCGGCGGCCCTGTCGGTGGTGCTCCTGGTGCTGCTGGTGATCGGCTGGCTGCTGGGCAATCTGCTGCTGCCGGAACTGATCGACCAGATCCGCCAGTTCAGCCAGCTGGTCCCCCAGCTGGTGGAGCGGCTCGGGGAGGTGGTGCCCAAGACCCCCCTGCTGCGCGACCTGGAGCGGCAGCTGGACGATGGAACCCTCTGGGACCGGCTCCAGCCCCTGGGCAGCCAGCTGCTCGGCGTGGCGGGCGGGGCCGCCAACAGCACCATCCAGCTGCTGCTGATGATGCTGCTGGCGATCCTGATGGCGCTCGATCCGGTCAGCCATCAACGGCTGGTGATCGCCGCCACCCCCCGGTTCTACCGGAGGCGCATGGAACAGTTGCTGCGGGAGTGCCGCGAAGCCCTGGGGGGCTGGCTGGCGGGCATGACCATCTCCGGCACTGTTGTCTTCCTCACCACCTGGGCCGGCCTGGCGGTGCTGCAGGTGCCCCTGGCCCTGCTGAGCGGCCTCGTCTGCGGGCTGCTCACCTTCGTCCCCACCATCGGACCCACGGCCGCCACCCTGCTGCCCCTGGCCGTTGCCCTGCTGATCTCGCCGGCGAAGGTGGTCCAGGTGCTGGTGCTGCGGCTGATTCTCCAGAACGGCGAGGCCTTTTTGCTCACCCCCCTGCTGCTGAGCCGCACCGTCAACCTGCTGCCCACGGTCGCGTTGATGGCCCAGCTGAGCCTGGGGGCCCTGCTGGGACTCCCCGGACTGCTGCTGGCACTGCCCCTGGTGGTGGTCCTCCAGGTGGCCTGCGAAGAGGTGATCGTCCGGGACGTGATGGACCGCTGGGATCTGACCTGATCCGAGGGGCCCGGGCCCGAGGGATTCAGCCGCGGGAGCGGCGGTAGTGGTGCCAGAGGGACGGCTGGGCCACCAGCACCGCCACGGCCAGCAGATGGGAGCGCACCGCGGCGGTCAGGGCGGTGAGGGTGAGGTGGTCCCAGAGCAGGATCAGCTCCACCCGCAGGTCGATCAGGGCCAGGACCAGCAGCACCACCGGCAGCAGGGGCCAACCGCGCCTGGCCCCTTCGGTGGGGTTGGGGCCCCTCATCGTTTCGAGAACACCGGCAGCAGGGTGGGCGCCAGGCCGATGCTCGACCAGCTGCCGACGGCGATGCCCACCGTGAGGGCCACCGCGAACCAGAACAGGGTGCTGCCGCCGAAGAAGATCAGGGCCACCAGGGGCAGCAGGGTGGTGAAGGAGGTGTAGAGCGAACGGGTGAGGGTGGCATCGACGGCCACATCCACCTGATCCACCAGGGGAAGATCACCCAGGGTGCGGCGCTGCTCGCGGATCCGGTCGTAGACCACCACGGTGTCGGTGACGGAGTAGCCGGCGACCGTGATCAGGGACACGGCGAAGAGGGAATCCACCTCGATGCCCTGAAGCAGGCCCAGCCAGGCGAACAGCCCGCACGTGATGAGCACGTCGTGGGCCAGGCACAGCAGGGCCAGCCCCGCGAAGATGCCGCTGTAGCTGAAGGTGATGTAGACGGCGATCCCGGCGAAGCTCACCAGCAGGGAGACGAGGCTGCCCTGCAGGAGCCGCGAGCCGAGGGTGGGTCCGATCGTGTTGATCGAGGTGCCGCTCTTGAGCAGGGGGCCGAACTTGCCGGCGAGGTCATCGACCAGGGCCTTGCTCTGGTCGGCATCGAGGGCGGGCAGGCGCAGCAGCAGGGAGCGGCCGCCGTCGAGCACCTGAACCGAGGCACTGCCAAGGCTTGGGGGGACCTCCCCTTCCGGGGAGGGCAGGGTGAGACCGGCCAGCCCCTGGCGGACCTCGGCGGGGCTGACGGGCTTGCAGGGGGAGCAGTCCCGCTCCACCTGCACCTGGGTGCCGCCGGTGAAATCAAGACCGGGCCGCAGCGGTGCGCCGATCGACGGATTCAGCCAGCAGAGGGCCAGGCCCAGCAGGCTCAGGCCGCAGGCCAGGATCGAGCCCACCCAGGCCAGGCGGCGGTGGCGGCTGATGCGGAAGCGGGGAGACGGGGCGGGGGGGGAGGTCATGGTGGTCATTCAGGCCACACCGGGCTGGGCCACGGCGGATCGGGCGGGCGGGAGCTGGCGGGCGGGGAGGAAGTAGGTGGGACGCCGCAGGGCCGGGTAGCTCATCAGCAGCCGCAGCAGGGTGCGGGTGCAGGTGAGGGCGGTGAACAGGCTCAGCACCAGGCCGATCGCCAGGGTGACGGCGAAGCCCTTGACCAGGCCGGTGCCCAGGAAGAAGAGGGCGGCGCAGCTGATCAGGCCGGTGACGTGGCCGTCGATGATCGAAGACAGGGCCAGGGAGAAGCCCGTATCGATCGAACGGATCAGGGTGTTGCCGACCCGCAGCTCCTCCTTGATGCGCTCAAAGATCAGCACGTTGGCGTCCACGGCCATCCCCACCGAGAGGATGAAGCCGGCAATGCCCGGCAGCGTCAGGGTGACGGGAATCAGGGCGTAGATGGCCAGGTTGAACAGGGCATAAAGACTCAGGGCCACCACCGCCACCATCCCGGGCAGGCGATAGACCACCGCCATGAACACGGCCACCAGAACCAGGCCCGAGAGGCCTGCCACCAGGCTGGAGCGGATGTTCTCGGCCCCCAGGGAGGGGCCGACCGTGCGCACTTCGACGATCTTCACCGGCAGGGGCAGGGAGCCACCGCGCAGCTGGACCTCCAGGTCGCGGGCCTCCTCGGCGCTGAAGTTGCCCGTGATCGAGGCGGATCCACCGGTGATGCCGGCCACCTTGAACTGCTCGCCGACGCTGGCCTCGCTGATCGAGCGGCCATCGAGGACGATGCCCAGAACCCGGCCGGTGCCAGCGATGGACTGGGTCAGGGACGCGAACTTCTCACCCCCTTCCCGGTTGAAGCCGAGGGTGACCTCCCAGCCGCTGCCGGTGGCCTGCTGCTGGCGACCGGCGCTGGTGAGATCCTTGCCGGTGATCAGCGGCGGCCCATAGAGGCTGAGGACCCGCCGGTTGGTCTCCCTGAGCAACAGCTCGATCTGATCCACCTCACTGCTGCCGGCGGGCACCTGGATGCCGAGGGAGGTGAGGGCCTTGGAGAGGTCCTGGGGCGACAGCTCCGGTGCCTCCGGCGGTGGTGGTGCCGTGGGGTCATCGCTGGGGGAGGGCGGGCGCTTGGCCCGCAGCACGGACTCGGCCTGGCGCTTGAGGGCCAGCAGACCGCGCATCTCCTCCTCGGTGCCGGGCTTCTGGGCGCGGAACTCCAGCAGGGCGGTGCTGCCCAGCACCCGGGCAGCCTGGCTGGGATCCTGCTCGCCGGGAAGCTGCAGCACCAGCTGGTCGTTGCCAACGGCCTGGAGGGTGGATTCGGCCACCCCGAGTCCGTTGATGCGCCGTTCCAGCACGTCCTTGACGGCCTCCAGCTGCTCGGTGTCCACCCGGGTGATGGCGCCGGCGGGCATCACCTGGAGGGTGAGCTGGCTGCCGCCGCGCAGGTCGAGGCCCAGCTGCAGTCCGTAGTTGGCGAGCAGGGCGCCGGAGGCGATGGTGAGGGCAAGGATGAGGGCGAACCAGCCCTGTTGACGTCCCATCTCAGCGACGGCCCGCTTTCAGGTCGAGCGCCGCAGCGACGATCTGGTGCGGCTGAATGATCGTGAGGTTCTCCAGATTGCCGTTGTAGGGGGTGGGGATGTCCTGGGACGAGAGGCGCACCGGCCGGGCGTCGAGGTCGTCGAAGCAGTGCTCCGTGATCAGGGCGATCAGTTCGGCACCGATGCCGCCCGTCTTCATGCACTCCTCCACCACCACCACCTTGTGGGTCTTGCGGATCGAGCGGGCGATGGTGTCCATGTCGAAGGGCTTGAGGCTGATCAGGTCGATCAGCTCCACATCCACCCCTTCGGCCTCCAGCTGCTCCACCGCCTTGAGGCAGTGGTGGCGCATGCGCGAGTAGGTGAGCATGGTGACGTCCTTGCCTTCACGCACGACCTCGGCCTGGTCGAGGGCGCAGATGTAGTCGCCCTCGGGGATGTCCTCGCTGAGGTTGTAGAGAAGAACGTGCTCGAAGAAGAGCACCGGATTGTTGTCGCGGATGGCGGCCTTCATCAGGCCCTTGGCATTGGTGGGGGTGCTCACCGCCACGATCTTGATGCCGGGCACGGCATGGAAGTAGGCCTCGAGGCGCTGGCTGTGCTCGGCACCGAGCTGGCGGCCCACACCCCCGGGGCCGCGCACCACAGCCGGGATCGTGTAGTTGCCGCCACTGGTGTAGCGGAGCATCCCCATGTTGTTGGAGATCTGGTTGAAGGCGAGCAGCAGGAAGCCCATGTTCATACCCTCCACGATCGGCCGCAGGCCGGTCATGGCGGCACCGACGGCCATGCCGGTGAAGCTGTTCTCGGCGATGGGGGTGTCCAGCACCCGCAGTTCGCCGTACTTCTCGCAGAGGTCCTTGGTGACCTTGTAGGAGCCGCCGTAATGGCCGACGTCCTCTCCCATCACACAGACATGGGGGTCGCGGGCCATCTCCTCGTCGATGGCTTCGCGCAGGGCGTTGAACAGGAGAGTTTCAGCCACGGAGCGGGGGCCTGTGCGCGGCCAACCTATCTCAGCCGCCGGCGGCGAAGGTGCTGAGCAGCAGGACCGACAGGAGCATGCCGGGCAGCAGCAGGACCACCAGCAGACCCAGGTCGTGGGGAGTCATCGGGGAAGCACGGCGTCGCGGCAGCTTAGGAAGGGGATTCCGCTTCGGCCGGCAACAGGCTGCGGATGAACACCAGGAACAGCCCCAGGCCGATGAAGGCGAAGGTGAAGGTGGCCAGGAAGCACATGCCCACCATCAGGGTCTTCATGGCGGTGGCGATGCTCTGGGCGAAGGCCGAGTCGAAGTGGGGCGGATGGGCCACGTACCAGCCCACCACCCGCTGGCTGACCCCCAGGCTCAGCCAGGCCAGCAGGCCACTGGTGAGGGCGCCGGACAGGAAGCTGAGGGGTCCCTTGCGCGGCGGCGGGGCGGGGCGTTCGTCGGTCATGGCGCGGATCCATCCGTCACCAGGCTGACACCGGATCCGCCGCAGCGGCAGCACCAGGCGGCGAAGCCCAGTGCCGCCAGCGGCTCCGCCAGGGCATCCCGGGCCGCCTCGGCCGTGGCCAGATCCGGGTGCAGCGCGAACAGACTCGGCCCCGAGCCGCTCATCGCGACGGCCAGGGCCCCCGGGCCGCGGCGCAGCAGGTCAAGGCCGGCGCGGATGCTCTCCACCTCCGACTCCACCACCGCCTGCAGGTCGTTGCGCAGGTGGGGCAGCGGGCCCCGGCCGGCCAGGGCCGCCACCAGGGGGCCCTGACGCAGGGCCTGGCGCCGCTGCTCGAAGTCGTCCTCGGCGTCCAGGTAGAAGTCACTGCGCAGCTCCCGGCAGCGGCCGTAGGCCCAGGGGGTGGAGACGCTGGCCTGCGGGTGCTTGAGCAGCAACACCGCCCGCTGCGCCACCCGCTGCGGCGGCACGGGCTCAAGCCGTTCGCCCCGGCCGAAGCAGAGCTGGGTGCCGCCCTCCAGGCAGAACGGCATGTCCGAGCCGAGCTCGGCCGCCAGCCCGTGCAGCCGCTCCGAGCCCAGGCTCAGGCCCCAGAGGGCATCGAGACCCACCAGGGCGGCGGCCCCATCGCTCGAGCCCCCCGCCAGGCCAGCGCCGATGGGAATGCGCTTGTGCAGGGTGATGTCCACCCCCAGCTCCGGCAGTCCGACCCGGGAGCGCAGCAGCTCCGCCGCCCTGACGATCAGGTTGCTGCCGTCGGTGGGCAGGTCTGTGTTGTCGCAGCGCAGCCGGATCGTGGCGTCGGCGGTGGATCGCAGCACCAGGGTGTCGGCCAGGTCGATGCTCTGCATCACCATCGCCAGCTCGTGGTAGCCATCGGGCCGCAGGCCCAGCACCTCCAGGTGCAGGTTGATCTTGGCGGGGGCCCGCACCGTCACATCTGCCATCGGGGTCATGCTCCGCCGGGATCGGCGCTCGATGCCCGATTCAAGCCGGTGGCGAGCGCCAGCCAGCGATCGGGTGCCAGCTCCTGGGGCCGCTGCTGCAGATCGACGCCGGCGGCGGCGGCCAGCTCCAGCAGGGCCGGCGGCGGCAGCAGGCCCGCCAGGGTGGTGCGCAGCATCTTGCGACGGCCGGCGAAGCAGCGCGTCAGCAGCCGCTCCACCGCCAGGGCCTGGGCCAGCGGCGGCAGGGACTCCGGCGGGACGGGCTCGATCACGATGACCTCCGAGGTGACCTTCGGCGGCGGGGAGAAGCAGCGGGGCGGCACCGTGCAGACGCTGCTGCAGCGGGCCAGCAGTTGCATCCGCACGCTGAGGGCCGAGAAGGCGCTGCTGCCGGGCCGGGCCCGGATGCGCTGGCCCACCTCCTGCTGCACCAGCAGCACCAGCCGCTCGAAGCGGCAGGGGGCCGGCCGGCCCAGGCGGCCCACCAGCAGCTCCAGCAGCGGGCCGGTGATGTTGTAGGGGATGTTGGCGACCACCTTGGTCGGCGCCGGACGGTCGGGGAAGGGCAGCGCCAGCTCCAGCACATCCCCCTCGATCAGGGTGAAGCGCCCGTTGCTGCCGAACCGCTGCCGCAGGCCCGCCACCAGGTCCCGGTCCAGTTCCACCGCCAGCAGCGAGGCCGCCGGCGACGCCAGCAGCCGTTCGGTCAGGGCGCCCCGCCCCGGACCCACCTCCAGGACGTGGTCGTCGCCGTGCAGGTCAGCGGCCGCCACGATGCGATCGAGGATCGGCCCATCGGTGAGCCAGTGCTGCCCGAAGCGCTTGCGGGCCCGGTGGCCGCTGAAGGTCATGGAGGCGCCGGCAGGTCTCCCCAGATTGCAGGGCCGTCAGGCCTGGCTAGAGGTGGAGCAGCCTCCCCCTTCCGCCATGGCCCCTGGATTCCGGCTCACCGGCCCCCTGCTGACCGGTGCCCTGCTGGCGGGCGGCCTTGCCCTGCTGGCGGGACCCGCCCTGGCCGGCAGCGTCACCGCCGAATCGATCTTCGACCGTCAGGCCACCCGCCAGCAGGCCAAGAGCCAGGTGCCCAAGGGCGCCACGATCACCCGCACGGTCTGCGAGGACCTGGAGGTGGGCATGGACAACACCCGCTACCGCTGCACGGTCTTCTACACGACAACCCCGGCCAGCCCAGCCCCAGCCGCGGCGACTCCGGCCGCTCCTGCCTCCAGCCAGCCCTGAGCCGGCCCCCCCCGGCCCTGCTCGGTTCAATCGCCCAGCCGGATCCAGCGCACCGGCGCCGGCGAGGGCGGCAGCGGCACCAGGGCCGCCACCTGCTCCACCGGCGTCCGCTCCCAGCGGGGGTGGGCCGCCAGCCAGCAGTTCCAGGCCCGCTCCAGCCGCTGGCGCTTCGGCCCGCGCAGCGCCGCCGTTCCCCCGCCATCCAGGCTGCCGTGGCGGCGCCCCTTCACCTCCACCAGCAGCAGCCGTCCCGGCTTGTGGACGATGAGGTCGAGACCACCCCCACCCCCCTATAAGTCAGTTGATGGGAGGCCGGAGCCCCCCCCCATCACCCTCACGAAATCGTGATCCGAACGATGCTCCGTTCATCCAGCACCGCAGCGGCGGCGTCATGCTGCACCCGCAGGGCGCGGTTGCCGGTGCTGAACTTCTCCTCGCTGGAGGTGGCAGGGGCGCCGATGGTGCCCAGGGCCAGCGGCGGGTAGTTGCTATCCGCCAGGTAGCACTGGGCGCCGTTGGTGAGTTGAGCATCCACCGCCAGTTGCACGTTGAATGGGTTCACGCCCGCGGAGTCGTTGGGCATGTAGCGGTCGCTCAGCACCTGGAGAGCTTCGGCTTCCAGTTCGGGGGGAACCAGCAGCACACGCGGCTCAAAGGAAACACGCGCACCGGAAACATCCACCTGGCGGCGAAGTTTCAGGGTGCCGTTCACCAGCGCGGAGGCAACATCGGTTGCCGTTGCGGTGTTGGCCGTCACCCAGGTGAAGCTGGAGAGGAGAGTCGAGGCGAGCAGTTGTGCCTCCAGCCGCGCTGCACTGGCGCCCATTTCCATCAGCAGACGGCCAAAGATGTCGAGGTCGTCATTGATCAGCGCCTTACGGGTGAGGTTCACGATTCGCCCGTATTCGTCGGCTTGCAGGACAGCCGCTTCCTCTTCGCTCCAGGTGCCGGATTTGTATTCGCCACCTTCGCCTTTTTTCGCCAGGCTTCCGAACATGCTCAGGCGAAGCATGGTGGTTTCGCGGAAGTCATCCAGCGGGCGCCGAAGTGCCAGAGCACGCACACCCTCGGGGGCGCTGTTGTATCCCTGGAGGACCGTACGCTCGCCAGCGGCCAGCAGAGCGATCGAGAAGTCGCTGGTGCTGAATGCCCGCTCGATGATCTGTGCATTCGACACCAGTTGGGTGTCCATGCCGGTGGCCTGGGCGATGGGCTCCAGGGCACGGCTGATGGGGAGGTGACGCAGTTCGGCGGGGGCCTCCTTCACACCGAAGCGGGCGGCCAGCACCATCGCCAGGTCGGCGCCAGAGTGGGACCGCTTGACGGGGGCGGCATCGACCGGGTGGCCCGCGGTGCACTTGCCGCCAGGCTGAGCATCACGCATGCGGGTGAAGATGGCTTCGTGTGCGGCGGTGGTGGAGAGCCCCTGGGAGATCAGTTCGTCGGCGTACTCGGTGGGGAAGCCAGCACGGGAGACAGCGCGGAGGATGTCACGCTCGCGCTTCAGTTCAGCGCGGCTGATGGTGGTTTCGGGGGCCTCAGTGGTCTCGGTGGAGGTGTCGGCGGGGGTGGTCTTGACGGTCATGGATGAGGAAGCAATGGGAATGGACAGGACGGGTTGATCGACTGGCATCAGGCCAGCCAGGTCGAAGGGGTAGACCGTGACGCCACGGGTGACGGCAGCGGGATCCATGCCCATCGGGACCAGGGCGATATGACGGAGGCGCCATTTCGTTGCCTGATCAGGGCCATCCCCCCGGCCGCGAGCGACCTGGAGGATTTCGGCATGGATGGAACACGCACAGCCGGAGCGCGCGAGTTGCCAGCCAATGTCAGCGGCTGGGGCATCAGTGAACACCGCCACCCCGAACAGTTGGCCACTACGAACCTCGATGGATTCCAGGCGGCCAGCCATCCGGTCGATGCCATTCACGTGATCGAGCATCACCGGAACAACGTCCGGATACTCGATTGCGTTGTTGCTGATGGTCAGGGAGATTCCATCCCCGACATCCGCCGAGGTGGCGATCAGCAGTTCCACCGACCGGGTGGATTCGTTGGCGGTTGTGGGGGCGCGCAGGGTGGTCGCCCGTGCCAGTTGGCGGGTGGTGCTGGTCATCGCTGCACCTCAGCCGCTGGGGCCTTCATCAGGTCCTCCAGGCGCTCACGCTCCAGCAGCCGTGGGGCGATCTGGGAGCAGAGCAGGCAGGAGACTTCGGCACTGAGCCGGAAGGCCGTGAGGGAATCCATCAGGACCGACTGGGAACCACCCTGGATCGAAACCATGCCGGTGTGATGGCGCTGGAGCCGTAGGCCGGCGACGAGGTGCAGCACGCCAGGACCAGCCGCGAGGGTGCCAAGGGCAGCGGCCAGGGTGGCCGCCAGGCTGGCCAGGGTGGCCAGATCCAGGGGCACGGTCCAGCGATCACCGTGGCGGCTGCTGATGGTCACCGCCCCGTGTTCCATGTCCACCGTCAGGGCGCCAGTCTCACCAGCCCCGGTGGCGATCACACCGGCTGGGGTGGCGATCACAGCGGGTGAGGGGATGGTGCCTGGCTCGGGCATCTGATCAGGGCCCGGTGCCCAGTGGCTGCCGCTGGGGGTGATGCGCGGGCCGTGCTGGAGGCTCCAGCGGCGGGCCTCGTTGACCTGATGGGACAGATCCAGGGCGGCAAGGGCATCCGGATCCCGCAGTGCCATCAGGCCGAAGGTGGCAGCCGTTCGAAGTGCCTCACTCATGGAACCATCGGCACCAAGACGCCGCAGGTCTTCCACGATTTCGATGGGGAACTTGGCGCTCAACTGCACCAGATTCGCCGGGTTGGGTGGGGTGGCTTTGGGAGCCATGGAGGAAGGAAACCCTGGGTAAACCGGAACCGTAGCATAACTCTACGGGATGCAACCTGCCCCAGATTCCCTATATTTTATGGGGGGTGATGGGGAGTGATGGGGAATCACACCAGCCCATCGCACGGTGATGTAACTGGCCTCCGAAACCTGTACGGTCGGTTACATCATTGGCCAGGACTGGGATCCTGGCTGGCGGTTACAGCGCAGAACGACCGTTACAACAGCGGTTTGTAACCTCCTCAGATTTTTCCGCGCTAGGAAGAACAGGGGGACCAGGGGCCGCGTGAGGCCCCCGCCAGGGAAGGACCCGAACGAAGCCCCAGCCCTGCGAACAGGACGGCGCCAGCGCGTAGCAGAACGGAGGCAGGATGATCGCGACGTGGTGAACACGATCACCCTACGGGGTTCGTGTATCAGACCAGCGAACAGTTCGTAATCCTGTTCGTCTCGATCAGAGAGAACGTCGAGAAGATGTCTGGGAAGATCTAAGCAATCATTTCGCCCCTATACCATCCTTGGATGTTGTTCAAGAGCAAGCATAGGTATTCGCAGCGCTGTGATTGTCGTCCATTCATTATGAGATTCGCCGATCGACTCGATATATTCGTCCTGATTCTCGAGCTGAGAGTTGATCAATTCATTTGGTACAGCGAAAACTAGGTGGCAGGGGGGGGGGTGAAGGATGGGCAGGGGAAATAGGCGGGATCTATCCCAGACAGCTCTTTCTCATGGCCAGTGGGATGGCGGCCAAGCGCGGGAGGAAGGCGGGTCCGCTTGAGCGGTGTGCCATGCCTCACAGAGGCCAAGCGATGACGGTCGTTGGATAGGCCCCGAATCCAGCCAGCACGATCGGTCCCTACAGGAGGCCATATACTAAGAAATATTACATTGGAATCGTTGTCACGATTGTCAGATAACTACTATGCATATCTTCCAGGAAGATACTCTATGGCTTTCTACGCGCTTGACAGGCTTATGCCGAGCGTGGCCGTTCCCAGGACAGATGAATCAACGAAGTTGATCTTTCCTTGATGGAATTTCAGCCCATACTGTCTCCTGGCCTCCATGAGATAGATCAATCCGAACTAGACAACCATTTCGCATCCGACTTCCCTGAATCCATTACACGCTTGCAGCTAATTGCGGGCCTCCGTTCATTCTTAAGTGCATTGAAGCATATGGAAATTGCATTTGAGGTATGGATTGACGGATCATTCACAACAACAAAGCAGAATCCTAATGATATAGACTTGGTTGTGTTTGCCGATTCTGCTTCAGTTAATGGACTCCCGGAAGACAAGATCCTGCGATTGAATCATCTGTTCAATAATCTTGAGACTAGAAGATACTTTGGCCTAGATGTGTACTTTTGCCCCGCCGAGAATGAGAAAGGTAGGACCTATTGGCATAATTGGTACGGGTTTGACCGCAATAAAGAGCCCAAGGGAATTGCAAAGGTTATAGTAGAACCATGACTAGTGGACTTCGGCAGCAACTTGAAGAAGCATCTAGGCGCAAGCTTGAGTTTGACAGGCTGGCGGATGAAGAAGGTGGCTTTGCATATAAGTTGGCTAGCCTTTCGATGGCGTCTCACATTGATGATCTCGCACAGCAGAGTGCAATTGAGTCGTCAGCGTCTTGTTTTGAACATGTTGAAATGAGGCTCATAGCATCTAAGTTTTCTGATGGCTCAGCACCATTAGGCCTTGTTGCCCAGATCTCCGACAGCTTCAGGCACATGGTTGGTTATGCAGCGCTGAGGCTCATGCATGGAGGGATAGAGAAAAAAAGAGTTCCGAAACGACTTTACCAAGACTTGGACCTAAGGCTTCTTGGACTTCTTCCCGGATCATCAAGAATCGTTGTATCTGCCAACTCTAACCGAGATTTATTAGGAGACGGCATTGCAAAAGGATCATTCGAGAGAATCTTTCGCCTTCTTCTCAGCAATGGAGATGGTGAAGAGTTTATGGAGTCCGTTGCTGACCTTGGGCCAAAAAGCTCTATATGGTTGCGAACGCTTCTTGATTCCATCATCAGCGAAAGTGCTGAGGTTGAAATCTCGTGGCGATTTGGTGGCCAACTAGTCTACGACTGGAATGCAAACCTAAAGCTTCTTGGTAAAATGACGGCTGCACTGGCTGCCACTGAAGTCAGAGTAAGTGACGAAACCATAATTTCTGGCACTATCGAGCTACTTAGCAAGAATGAACGCATCCATTTGCTATCGGCAGAAGGTGCACGATATAAGGTTCTTTACCCTAAACGCCTGCTCCCATCAGTATCAGAGCTGCATCTCGATCAAAACGTAAGTCTAAAGTGCGCAGTTTCGGAGGTTGTCAATCCGCTAACAGAAGAGACCTCTACATCTTATGAATTGCTGCAAATTGTCTATTAGCGATTGCTCAAGTATCCTTTGGAGGGCTGCCTAGGGCGAATTGCCCGAGGGCGAATCCCTTTATAGCCTCCATCCTTTATGGTGATCCAGTAGTGACGTACATTAAAGTTTGTAGAAACATAATCAGTTTTGCCTTCCGCCCAGTTTTAGCTTTGGCAAGCCCGGGATGAGGATGAATATTATTTGGTGGGAGTAGATAGGAATAGTGTATGCGTCGAGCAAACTCACAATCTTAAGGCCTTCAGCCCGTCCAAACGGCTATTGGGATGGGCCGAGAGGATGTCTGATGGTTCACGATGTGAGGTCCGTGGATGTGGAGTGCTCGGGCCGATCCAGGCAGGCCTGCACCTGTTGCCCGGTGACCTGGAAGCCGTGGTCGGTCTGGAGCCGCAGAGCCAGGGTGAAGGGGGCCTCGTGGGGGTGGGCCCGGTGGAGCTCCAGCAGGCGGGAGCCCCAGATCGGGGGGTTACTGGCGGCCTCGCGCGTGTGAGGTCCATGCCCCATGGGGGGTGTTGTGGGCAGATCGCTGTCTGTGACAGCCGTTTGGTCACTCCCCGATGCAACCCCCCGGGGGGTGACTGGGGGGTTTGACCCCTGGGAACCCCCACCCCCCGACAACCCCCCGGGGGGTACGGTCGGGGGGTGACCAGACGGCTGTTGTGGCAAGGGATCTGGCATCAACACCCCCCTCTCAATAGAGACGCCTATTAGGGGGGAGGAGGAGCCACCATCCACAGCAGCTATGGCAGCTTCGCGCCGCTGGAGCTCGGCCGGGGCCAGCCCGTAGTAGCCCTTCCTGCGCTTGACGATCCGCATGCCAGGCCGCGGGAAGGTGGCAGAGGTGGCCTTGCTGCCAAGGGTGTTCTCTACGGTCTTCCGCGACCGCTGGAAGCGCTGGAATGCCTCCTGGATCAGGTGGCCGGTGGAGAGCACCTCCAGCCCCCGCTGCCGGGCCTCCCAGAGGATCCTGACCAGCGCCTCCTCGCAGGAGCCAACCACCTCGGCTTCGGGGCTGAGCACCAGTGCCCCATCCGCCAGGTGGAAGGTGAGGGAGCGGTTCGGCTCCACCGTTGCAGCGCGATCCTTCCTGAAGCGGGCCGTAACACCGGCAGGTGAGCCGTCTTCCCCTATGGCCCGCTGCAACGCGACGACCATGGAAGGATCCTCCGCCCAGGCTTTCGCCCCGCTGTGGCTACCGGCGGCAGTGCCATCGTGAGACAGAAACTCGATGCAGCATCCTGTCGGCTGTGCGATCACCTCCCGCAGATACTTCAGCAGCGCCTTAACTGGTTCGTTCGCCGTGTAGCTCCACCCGGCAGTGCTGCTGACCGACTTGGCAGAGTCAATCGCGACGTACGTGATTCGGTTTTCCCTGATGAATGTTTCAAGGCGAATGATCCCGTGGATCGTGCATTCCCACGCGAGGTGCCCTTGCTCTGGCGCGTGGCCCCATACCCAGATGCGCCGCTGTGGCCCCGGCCTGAAGAGTGGATCGGTTTCGGGATCAATGCCTAAATCTTCCATCGACTTTTTCAGTGGGCCGAGACCGCTATCCGTCGCGATGAATAGCACTTTCCCCGGCTCGCATGGTGTATCACGATCGAGGATGTTTTCGCCCTTCGCGTAGGCGTATCCCTTCGCAAGGATTAGTGTTGTCTTCCCGGTGCCATACGCCCCATAAGTAAGGGCAACGTCACCACGTGGGATCCATCCATCCATGGCGTAGGAGAGTGTTTGGATCCTCGCAAGATCGACAGACTCGCAGGATTGCCTGACGGATTGCACCTTGCCGATGCTGTGCCTCTTAAACAGTTCGGTTTGGATCTGATCGTCGGAGACACGGAAGCGCGTTTTCAGTTCAGCGCGCGACTTCATTTCTAGGTCGATGTCCTTGTCGCGTATGGCCTGGAGGATGAGGTCGGCAAGCTGCGAGAACGTCTGCGGAGGGATGTCCGCCTGCCCCTGTGCCGGTGCCATCCATGCGTCAGCACCAGGGCCAGCATCAGCAACCGAGGCGGGTGGATCGTCCCATCCCGACGGGGGCTCCTGGCGCCGCTGGATGTCCTGGCGCCTGGTATCGACCCCCTTCGCGTTGCACATCTTGATGAAACTTCCGCCTTGTGACTTCTGGATCTTCGCGTTTAATGCATCCTGGAAAGTATCAGCGGCACCGGGGTGATAACGGCTGGCCATTGCAACAGCCTCGGCGCGAGTGTGGCCCGCCTCCTCAGCAGCCATGCACAAGCCGAAAATAAACTGCACGGCTTCGTGATACTGGTCGTTGTCTTTCCTGATCTCGGGATAGGCAGCGACCAGCCGCTCCAGCTCCTGGAAGGACCGCGGATCGCTGGCGGTCCTGGTCTGGCCAGCAGCAGCAGGGGCCACGCTGGCGGCTGGGGGAGTGGCTGGGAGTGGGAGGGAGGGGGCCTCCTCAGGGGCGGGCAGGGGAGGCAGGTTGGCGTCGAACAGGGCCACGGGATAGGACGCCCCACCCTTGGGGTTCAGGCTGGCCTGGGGACCGTGGCTGCCGTCTTCCTTCCTGATGTAGGTGCTGCCCGGCAGGCGCATCAGCCTGGAAGGGTTCTTGCACGACGGATCCGATTTGCAGAAGTGAATCAGCCGCTCGATCAGCCCCCGCCAGTCGGCAGCCGGGATCGGCTGCTCCAGGCGCCAGTAACAGTGGAGAGACTTTCCGCCGCTGTGGAGCATCGCGGTCGGCTCAGGGAGCCCCAGGTCCGTCAGCCGCTGCAACTGCTGGTCGAAGGTCCCGTCGTCCCATTCAATGAACAGGAACCGGCAGTGGCTGACGTGCTCATCAGTGGGGCCACCATTCGGCAGCCAGTACAACCGGAAGCCGCGCTGCTGAAGATCCTCTAACCGTTGCTGCTGTGGTTGGGTGGAAGGTGGAACATGCACACCGCGAGCAGATTTCGGCATCAGGGTTTTGTCCCAGTGGATGCCCCGGTAGTGGACTGCCGATGGGTCCACCTCCAGCAGCCGGAAGAACTCACGCGCCACCTTCCCATCGAAGAGGGGGGTGGGATGCTCGACAGATGGAATGGGGGCTGGCATAATGTGGGGGTGGATCTTGCTGGTCGAGCGGGTCCGTGATGTGTCGCTGGCTGCACCCATCACGCGAAAGGGGGCCCCGTCAAACGGGCCCCCTTTCCTTTGCTCAGTCGTAGACCTGGATGCCTTCAGCAGCGGCAGCCTGCCGAAGGAGCCTGCGGACAGTGCGGCCGATGGATTCGTGCCCTTCCTGGATCGAGAGGGAACGGATGGCGGTAGCAAGCCGCTCGTCGCACTTGAATGCGAGGCAGGTCTTCTGGGGGCCGAATCGCTGGCTTTCGCGCAACGGCATCGGGGGGTGAGTGATGTCCGATGGGGTCACGGTTGAGAGGGGTGGCGGTGGTTAACCCTCTAACCAGATCACACCCGCCGCGTTAAGTCAACTTCACCATAATGGGGGGTGATGGTGAACTCTTCTCCCCCCATAATGGGTGGTGATGGTGAAGCCCTACGGCTCCAGGGTGATGCGTCCCGCATACTCCCCAGGCTCCAACATCGTTTCGATGTTCATATCCACCTCCACCAGTTCATCGCCAGCTATACCTTCGGCGGCGATTCTCTCCACCGCAGCTAATAATGAAGACTTTGTGAAGGTCGCTTCGGCATAGGTCACCCCGGCCTGCCCAGCCGCCAGGGCCTCCAGGGCCAGCCCCCCATGGATCGGCTGCCAGTCCGGTTCACCCTCCCCCACCTGGAGCCCCAGCCGGCCACCGGGGGCATCCAGGTGGATCGCCACCCCCATGCGCCGCAGGAGGCCATGGACCGCCTGCCGCTGCTGGATGGTGTCGGCCCCCTGGCTGAATGCCTGGAGGAGTTCCCCGGCCGCCAGTCGCATCTCACCTTCCAGACCACCCTCCCCCTGCCTGCGCTGATCAGCCACCACCGCCGCCAGTTCATCCTCAGCAGCCACCACCGCCGCGTCCGCTTCGGCCAGGGCCTCAGCCAGCACCATCAGCAGCCCGCCACCCTTGGCGGCTGTCTTGATCTCCTGGGCGACGTTGGCTCGCTGTTCGGTGGCCAGGGTCAGAGCAGCCAGCGCGGCCTCCTGGCGGCGATCCAGGGCGGCAGCGGCGGCGCTTCGATCACCCGCTGCGGTGGCCATCGCCTTCGCCAGCCAGTCGCTCGACAGGCGGGTGAGCACATGGGCCTGCACCGGATCCACCCTCAGGTGCGGGGCGGTGCATGGAGTCATCCCACGCTCGCGCCCCTTGCAGATCAGATACGTGTAGCGGTGTTCACCAGCAGCCCCGCTTCGTTGCCTGGGCTTGACGGTACGAATGCCAATCCATGCGCCACAGACGCAACGGGTGAGTTGCTGGCCGACGTAACGAAGTTGATCACGTCGCCCCTTATGGAGAGGATCAGAGGCACGTGATCGAATCGTCGCGAGCAGCGCCTTATGATCCTCGGCTGTGATCAACGCCGGGAAGATGTCAGGCGTTTCGATGTAGGTCGGTTTCGGCTTTAGCGGTATTTCATCATCACGACCTGCCGCTTTCAGTTCATCACGTTTCTTCTTCCATTTGCGCAATACATTATCGTAGCCTGCTTCAGCGGTTGCTCTGGCGCCGTATAACGCGGGGGAGTGGAGAACAGAACGCACCGTCAGTTGCGACCACTTCCCACCACTCGGCGAGCGATGCCCTTCAGAGTTGAGCATCCGGCACGCGACGGATTGCCCGTACTCCCATGACAGTTCGATCAACCGGCGAATCGACGCGGCGTATTCGTTCAGTTCCCAGTCGGTGCCGTTCCATCGAATCCAGCTAGGGGAGACTCCGGTACGGACCGCCTTCTCGCCAGCGCGGATGCGTTGCCGTTCCCGGTCCCTCGCATCAGTGGCGTAACGCCCCAGCCGTCGTGCGTAATCCGCTGCTGCCTGGATCTTCAGGACCAGAACGATCAGCGCAGATGGATCAGTGTTCAGCCGATCCAGGTTGTAGCGGGCGCCATCTTCCAGGGTGACAACCTCGACACCGGCATTCACCAGCGGCTGGAAGACACGCTGCAACCCGTCCAGGGGCTCCAGACGGGACAGGCGGGAGACGTCTTCAACGATCAGCACAGGAGCAGACCCCAGCGCCCCGGCCTGGGCCAGTTGCAGGAACCGATGCAGTGCGGCCCCCTCGACAAGGTGCGCACCCTTGCTGGCGCTCAGGCCGGGGTCCACCAGCGAGAGGGATTCATCGAGCACCACGCCATGGCGAGCACACCAGGCAGCCGCCATGTCGGCCTGCCGCTGGAGCCCTTCCCCCTCACTGGCCTGATGGGTGGATGACACCCGGCTGTAGGCGAAGGCGCGGCAGCCAATGGCAGCGGCTGGGGAGGGGGCGAGCACGGGAGCCAGGCGGAACTGGCTTTATCTTATGGGGGTGGTAGTTTTGAGTTCACCCCAGCGGCAGCGCCAGTTGCGCTCCAGAAGCTGCCAGCCGCGCAGTCGCAGCAGCCGCAGCACCCGCTGCTCGGCCCAGGCGCCCTTTCGCTGGACTGGACTGGGGGGCATGGGAACAGGGCATCGCTGCCCCAGGGTTCCCTGCGGCGGTCAGGCCGGCGAACGGCAGACCGGGAGGCCGAGCGCACTCAGTAGTACCGGCGGGGGTTCTGGCTGATGGCCAGCTGCACCTCCAGCAGGAACAGCAGCAGGCCGACGATCATCGCGCCCATGGCCGCCACGAACAGCGGCACGACGATGGCGGTGACATCAAGGGCCGCCACGGCACTGATGAACAGCACCGCCACCACGGCGGCCACCAGCAGGGCGGTGAGGGTGACCGTCAGGATCGCCCGGTTGATCAGGAAGGTGCGGCGCCGCTGCACCGCCAGCACCTTCTCGAGCCGCTCCCCGTCCTCCGGGTCAGGTTCCGGCTGGGCCTTGCTCTTCGCCAGGGCCTCCTGGAGCACACGGGTGCGGTCGATGATCCGGGCCAGCCTGGAGCTGAACAGGCTCAGCAGACCGGTGACACCGGTGAACAGGAACACCGGCGCCACCGACAGCTGGATCGCCTTGGAGAGGCCAGCCACAGAGCGGCCATCCCCCCCATCCACGGACAGCAGCAGCGGAGCCAGCCAGTGCATGGCGATGGGACCGCTCAGGCCGCTGGCGTGATCTGGCTCTGGAGCAGGGCCTCCAGCTCCAGATCCGACAGGGGGGCCGACAGCTGGTAGCCCTGGCCGTGGCGGCAACCGAGGGTGAGCAGCATCTGCCGCTGGCGGGAGCGTTCCACCCCCTCCACCACCACCATGATTCCGGTGGCGTCGCTGAGCCGGATCACGGCACTGAGCATGGCCTGCTGCAGCTGGTCGTAGTCGATCGCGGAGATCAGGCTCCGGTCGATCTTGACCTCACTGAACGGCAGCTCGGTAAGCCGCTGCAGCCCCGAATAGCCGGTGCCGAAGTCATCCATGGCCAGCTCAAACCCCTGGCGCCGGAGATCCCGCAGCTGGTTGGCGACGTGGTTCGACATCTCCAGGATGCTGCCTTCGGTGAGCTCCAGCACGATGCGGCCCGGGGTCAGCTGGTGGCGTTCCAGGGCCATCAGCAGGTCGCTGCTCCAGGTGGGGTCCTGCACCTGGAGGGGCGAGACGTTGACGCAGATCTTGGCCAGCTGCAGCCCGGCCACATCCCAGCGGTGCAGGGCCTCGAACGCCCGTTCCATCACCCAGCGCCCCAGGGAGGAGATCTGGGCCGTGGCCTCGGCCACATCGATGAAATCAGCCGGGGACTGGCGCCCCAGCACCGGGTCATCCCAGCGGCAGAGCACCTCGGCGGCGATCACCCGGCCGGATTCCAGTTCGATGATCGGCTGGTAGGCCAGCTCCAGCTGTTCCTGCTCGATCGCCAGGGCCAGGGGCCGGGCCAGCAGCTCCTGCAGCTGGACGGACCGCTCCACCGGCGAGGCGATGCTGCAGCTGGGGAACGGCTGGCGATGGGTTTCCTCCAGGGCCCGGGTGGCGGCCTCCAGCAGCACGGCGAATTCGTTGCCGTCATCCGGAGCGCGGCTGATGCCCACGTTCAGCGAAGGCTCGATGACGTGCTCCAGCACCGTGGTGGGCGCCTCCAGGCTGGAGAGCAGGGCGCCGGCCATGTCCCGCACCGCGTCGATGCCCATCGCGCCCGGCACCAGGGCCAGCAGGCGGTCGCCCCCCTGGCGGGAGAAGAAGCCCCCGGCCGGCAGGGCAGCCTCCAGCCGGTGGGCGATCTCCTCGATCAGGGCCTCACAGGCAGCGATGCCCAGCCGGCCGCGCACCAGGTCGAGCTGCAGCACCTGCAGGTGCAGCAGCACGGCGCCGTCCGCGTATCGGGCCGTGACCAGGTCATCCAGGTCCGCCAGGGTCACCCGCTGGTCGAGCAGCTCCAGCAGACACCAGACCCCTTCCGTTTCACCGCTGGCCGGCAGGCGGGTGAGGGACAGGGGGATCGCCCCATCGGCCGCCGGGGAGACGACCAGTTCACTGCTGAGGGTCGTCGCCCCGCCCTGCAGCAGCGGCGCCACTTCAGCGGCGCAGAGTCCCTGCAGGCCCCGCTGGCGCAACGCCTCCAGGTCCAGTCCCGAACGCCGGCAGAACGCCCCATTCGCCGCCACGATGGCCCCCTCGCCATCGGCCAGGGCCGCCGGCCGCTCGATCCGCTCCAACAGGCCCTCGACCGCTCCCATTCCCGATCGCTGGCCATCTCCCGGTCGGGAGTTCCTGGGTTGAATGTCCTTGGGCCGGAAGTCCTGGGCCATCCACGGATTCGGAGATCGAACGGGCCGGAGATCCGAACCCTCTCCACGCTAGTCGCCCTGTCCCCATCGGCACCGCTCCGCCGGCCGTGGAGGGGTGCGGAGCCCTTTCCTAGGCTGGTCCCCTTCGCTCCATCCCCGATGGCGAGCCCCCTCTCACCACCCCGGTTCCTGACCCTGCTGCTGTCCCTGCTGCTGGGCGGCCTGCTGCTGGCCGGCCCCCTTCCGGTGGCGGCGGCCATGGACTACGCCAAGCAGGTGCTGATCGGTGCCGATTTCCACGGCGCCGACCTGCGCGGCGTCACCTTCAACCTCACCAACCTGCGCGACGCCGATCTCTCCGGCGCCGACCTGCGCGGCGCCAGCCTGTTCGGCGCCAAGCTCCAGGACGCCGACCTGAGCGGCAGCGACCTGCGGGACGCCACCCTGGATTCGGCCGTGTTCGAGGGCACCGACCTGCGCAACGCCCGCCTTGACGACGCCTTCGCCTTCAACACCAAGTTCCGCGGGGTGCGCATCGACGGCGCCGACTTCACCAACGTGCCCCTGCGCGGTGATGCCCTCACCACCCTCTGCGCCGCCGCCAGCGGCACCAACCCCGTCAGCGGTCGGCTCACCCGCGACACACTGAACTGCAGCTGAGCCCGCCCCGATGAGCTTCGATGCCCGCAGCCGCGAACGGCTGGAGGCCCTCGGTCGCCAGCTGCCCACCAAGCTGCCCGCCCCGCCCCCGCCCACCCCGGCGGCCGGCGATGCGGCCCCGGGCAGCCGGGCGGTCGACCGCCGCCATCCCGTCGAAACCGAGCAGGACCCCGAGAAGCTGTTCCGCGGGCTGATGGACGTCAGTGCCGACGGCAGCGTGCCGCCCCACCTGCTGGAGCGGCTGCGGCAACTGGAAGCCCCTGCCGCCAAGGCTCCCCCCGGCGGCGACCGGAACGATGGCGCCCGGTCCCCCGCCAGCACGGGCCGCCGCCGGGCCCAGGCGCCCCGCGGCGGGGGCACCCCCCGCCCCTCCGCGGGCGATTCCGAGCTGGATCTCTACACCGCCTTCCAGCAACTGCTGCTGGAGGACGACGACTGAGCAGTACATCCGTACTAGGGTGAAGGCTGCCGCCCGGGCCGGGATGGGGGTCGACCTCAACGAACAGCTGAACCTCCACCCCGGTCGCACCCTGCTGCTGCGCGTCTGCGGCGACTCGATGCTCGGCGCCGGCATCCGCCACGGCGACCTGCTCGTCGTGGATCGGGAGGCCACGCCCCGCTCCGGCCGCATCGTGGTGGCCCTGCTGGAGGGGGGCTTCACCCTCAAGCGCCTGGTGCGCCGGGGGGCGCACTGGTGGCTGGAACCCGCCAACCCCGCCTACCCGCCCCTGGCCCTCGGTGGCCGCGACGACGACCGCCTCTGGGGCGTGGCCCTGCACGTGATCCGTTCGCTGCCGGGGGGCCGATGAGCCAGGCCACCGTCCTGGTTGACGGCAACAACTTCTACGCCTCCTGCGAAGCAGCCCTCGACCCCTCCGTGATCGGCAAGCCCCTGGTGGTGCTCTCCAACAACGACGGCTGCATCGTCTCCCGCAGCGCCGAGGCCCGCGCCATGGGCATTCCCATGGGCACCCCCTGGTTCCAGGTGCGCCACGACCTGGAACGCCGCGGTGTGGTGGTGCGCAGTTCCAACTACGGCCTCTACGCCGACATGAGCCAGCGGCTGATGGCCAGCCTCGAAGCCTGGGTGGAGGAGCTGGAGGTCTATTCCATCGACGAGGCCTTCGGCCGCCTGCACCGGCCCCCCGGCGACGGCGACCTCACCGCCTGGGGGCAGGACCTGCGCCGCCAGGTGCGCCGCCAGCTGGGCCTGCCGGTGGCGGTGGGCATCGCCCCCACCAAGGTGCTGGCCAAGATCGCCAACCGCATCGCCAAGCGCGACCCCTCCCATGGCGGCGTGTTCGACCTGGGCCAGGCGGGGGATCCGGGCCCCTGGCTGGAGGCCATCGCCATCGAGGACGTCTGGGGCATCGGCCGCAAGCTGTCCCGCTGGTGCCGGCTGCGGGGCATCAGCCAGGCCAGGGCCCTGCGCGACATGCCGAGCGGCGAGCTGCGGCACCGCTGTGGCGTCGTGGGGGTGCGCCTGCAGCAGGAGCTGCGCGGCCACAGCTGCCTGCCGCTGGTGGCGGTGCCGCCGGCGAAGCAGGAAACCTGCGTCAGCCGCAGTTTCAGCGAACCGGTCACCAGCCTCGAGGGCCTGCGGCAGGCGGTCGCCACCTACCTCAGCCGGGCCGGCGAAAAGCTGCGCCGCCAGGGGCAGCGGGCGGGCAGCGTCACGGTGTTCGTGCGCAGCAGCCCCTTCAACGGCACCCGCTTCTACGCCAACGCCGCCACCGTGGCCCTGCCCCTGCCCAGCAACGACACCGCCGTGCTGCTCGCCGCCGCCCTGCCCCTGGCCGAGCGGCTGTTCCGGCCCCACAAGCCGCTGCAGAAGGCGGGCGTGCTGCTGCAGGATCTGCAGCCGGTGGGGCTGCTGCAGCACCATCTGCTGGTGCCGCTGCCACCGGAGCAGCAGCAACGGCGCGAGGCCCTGATGGCCGCCGTCGACGGCCTCAACCGCCGCTACGGCAGCGGCACGGTGCAGTGGGCCGCCTGCGGCCTGCGGCCCCGCTGGACGATGCGCCGCTCGCGCCTGTCGAGGGCCGCCACCACCCGGCTGAGCGATGTGCCGGTGGTGCGGGCCTGAGGGCCACCTTCAGTGCCGCAGTCAGGGCCCGTCGTCGAGGCTGGCGATCTGGTTGCGGCCGTTGCCCTTGGCCAGCTCGAGGGCCCGCTCCGCCCGATGGATCAGGTCGGTGAAGCGCTGATCCGAAGGGGACAGGACGGTGAGGCCACCGCTGATGTGCAGGTGGAAGTCGGAGTGGCTGTGGATGCCGGGCAGATGGGCGACGGCGTTGCGCAGGCCATCGGCCAGCGCCAGGGCCTGGTCGCGGGGGATACCCACCAGCAGCAGGGCGAACTCGCCATCGCCCAGGCGGGCGGCGAAGTCCTGCGGCTGGAGGAAGGTGCGCGCCAGCTGGACCACATCGGCGAGCACCTGGTCGCCGGCGAGATGGCCCCAGCGGTTGTTGATCAGGCGCAGGTTGTCGAGATCGAAGAGGAGCAGCGACAGGGGGTGCTGGTCACGGCGGGCACGCTCGAACTCCCGCTCGCCGATGCCCAGGAAGGTGTGCCGGGTGGGCAGACCGGTGACCGGGCAGAGGTGGGCCAGGCGCCGCAGCTCCAGCTCACGCATCGCCAGCTGGGCCAGGCGGTGCAGCAGCTCGCGCTGCTCCGGGCCGAGGTCCCGGGGCTCCCGGTCGATGACGCAGAGGGTGCCGAGGTTGTGGCCCTCCGGCGTCTGCAGGGGTGCCCCGGCATAGAAGCGGATGTGGGGATCGGCGAAGACCAGGGGGTTGCTGCGGAAGCGCTCGTCGGCGCGGGCATCGGGCACCACCATCACCTCGTCGTGGACGATGGCGTGGGCGCAGAGGGCCATTTCACGGGGGGTTTCGCGCACCGAGAGCCCCCGCCTGGCCAGAAACCACTGCCGGTCGGCCTCCACCAGGGACAGGGCCACGATGGGGGTACGGAAGATGGCCGCCGTCAGATCCAGGATGCGGTCGAAATGCTCATCGCTGTCGGCCTCGAGGATGCCGTAGCGCTCCAGGTCGCGGAGCCGCTGGTCCTCATCGGCGGGGACGGGATAGGCCGGATAGGGAGCCATGGCAAGCCTGCGTCCAAACAAAATCTAGGCAGAACGGACGTTGGCGAGCCGGTTTGCGGGGGCGGACCCCCGGCCTCAGGCCGCCGGCACCGCCAGGGTTTCCTCGTAGCCGGCACGGCGGCCGTCATCGAGCTGGTTGAGATAGCGGCGCTCGCTGTAATAGGCCTCCTGGAAACGCAGGGCGTCACCGTTGAGCGCATCGAAGAGATCGTGGATACGGGTCTCCATGTCGAGGCCGGCGCCGGCCGCCGGGGTGGCGGTGGCCGGCGGGGCGGCGGCGGCCGGCGGAGCCTGACGCTCCTCCTCCAGCAGCCGGGCGATGCAGTGCTCCAGGGTCTGCAGCCGCTGGCTCGACCAGGCATCGAGCAGGTGGCGGCAGCGCCGCAGCACCCGCTGGCGCTCCAGCGACGCCGTGGCGCCGCGCAGCTGCAGCGGCGGGTGGGCCAGGGCAAGGCGCTGCACCTCGGTGGGCTCCAGCAGGGGGGTGAGCCGGCCGAGCAGGGCGCTCTGCTCCACCAGCAGCCGATCGCCCAGCAGGCGGGGCAGGTCGAGGTCGGCCAGGTCCAGGCCGGGGTCGGTGCCGCGGTTGATGGCCTCGAGCCGACCGGCCCCCAGGTTGTCCTCCTCCAGTTCCCCGATGGCGGCCCAGAGCTGGCGGTGGTGCTGGAGGGCGAAGTCATCGAGCTCCCGGCGGCGCAGCTCGGCGCGGATCACGCCGCGCCAGGGGGCGCAATGGAGGTAGAGGCGCAGGATCTCCGCCTCGGCCCGCTCCCGGTGGCCCACCTCCCCGGGTTGCTCCCATCGGGCCGAGCGGCCGTGCCAGCGCTGGCCCTTCACCTGCTGGCGCAGGTCCTCCTCCAGCTGGATGGCCAGCCGGGCCTGGCCGCCGGAGAGGCGCTCGGCCACCTGCTGCAGGTAGTGGCTGCGCACGGCCGACTGGGGCAACTTGCCCAGCAGCTGCACCAGGGCGGAGACGGCCTGCTGGAACTGGTCGGCCCGGGCCAGATCCTTGCCTTCGAACACCTGCTCGATCTGCCAGTCGAGCCAGAGCGGGGCCTGATCGAGCAGGGAGCGGTACTCCCCGGGGCCGTGCTGCTGCAGAAACTCATCGGGGTCCTTGCCGGAGGGCAGGTGCAGCACCCGCAGCTCCAGCTGGCCCTGCAGCGCCAGTTGCTCCACCTCACCGATGGCCCGCTGGGCCGCCCGGATGCCCGCTCCGTCACTGTCGAAGTTGAGGATCAGTCGGCGGCCGTCGCAGCACCGGCAGAGCTGGGTGATCTGGCTGGAGCTGAGGGCCGTGCCGAGGGCCGCCACCGCATTGGTGATGCCGGCGGCGTGCAGGGCGATCACATCGAAGTAACCCTCCACCACCACGGCCCGGTCGTCGCGGCGGATGGCGTCGGCGGCCCGGTCCAGACCGAACAGGTGCTTGCCCTTCTCGAACACCTCCGTTTCCGGGGAGTTGAGGTATTTCGGTTCGGCCCCGTCCAGGCCGCGCCCGCCGAAGCCGATCACCCGGCCCTGGCGGTCCCGGATCGGCACCATCACCCGGTCGCGGAATCGGTCGTAGAAGCCCCCGCCCCCCTTGCGGGCCACCACCAGACCGGCCGCCTCCAGCAGATCGGCGTCAAGGCCCTCCACCTGCTGCAGGTGCTGCAGCAGCCCATCCCAGGCCGCCGGGGCATAGCCCAGCTGGAAGGCCTCCAGGGTGGTTTCGGAGAGGCCGCGCTTCTGGCGGAGATAGGCCAGCGCCGCTGCCCCCTCGGGCGAGCGCAGCTGGCTCTGGAACCAGCCGGCCGCCAGGGCCAGCACCCGGTGCAGCCGTTCGCGGCGGGAGAGCTGCTGGCGCAGCCGCTCCTGCTGGGGGCCGTCGAGGGTCTCGACCGGCAACTGGTACTTGCGCGCCAGATCCAGCACCACCTCACTGAAGCTGGTGCGCTGCAGCTCCATCAGGAACTTGATGGCGTTGCCGCCGGCCCCGCAGGAGAAGCAGTAATAGAACTGCTTGGCGGGCGACACCGTCATCGACGGGGATTTGTCGTCGTGGAACGGGCAGATCCCGACGAATTCGCGGCCCTTCTTCTTGAGCACCACGTGCTCCCCCACCACATCGACGATGTCGGCCCGCTCCTTGACGGCCTCGATCGTGCGGGGGTGGAGACGGGGCAGGCTCAAGGCGGCTCGGGGGGCAGGGGCCAGGAGGGATGGACCCCAGGGCTGGGGCCCCGGAGACTCCCATTGTGGGGCATGACACCAGCCCTGGGGGCGGGACAGGGGCCGTCCCCGCCTGCCAGGGTGGGGGATCCCGACGGTCGCTCCATGAGCCCCTCGCCGCCCGCCGCGGGTTCCGATGCGACACCGGAATCGACGGCCGGCGCAACGACGGACGCGTCCCTAGGCGCCGAGGGCCGCGCCGTGCTCGCCCTGCTGCTCGGCGCCCTGGCCTTCAGCCTGATGGCGGTGTGTGTGAAGCGGGTGGTGGGGCGGATCCCAGTGGCGGAGATCGTGCTGGTGCGCGCCCTGCTCAACCTGGCGATGAGCGGCGCGATGCTGCGCGCCGCCGGGGTGAGCCCCTGGGGCCAGCGGCGGGGGTGGCTCGCCCTGCGGGGGATTGCGGGCAGCCTGGCGCTGTACGGCGTGTACGCGGCGCTGGCGCTGCTGCCCTTGGCCACGGCCACCCTGCTCCAGTACCTCTACCCCGCCCTCACGGCCCTGCTGGCCTGGTGGTGGCTGGGAGAACCGGTGGGGCGGCGGGTGGGGCTGGCTCTGGCCCTGGGCTGGCTGGGGGTGGCCCTAGTGCTGCAACCGGGGGCGGGGGCCTCCCTGACGGGGGTACTGCTGGCCGTTGCCGGCGCCCTGTTGACCTCCGTGGCCTACGTCAGCGTGCGCGGGCTGGGCCGCAGCGAGCACCCGCTGGTGATCGTGTTCTGGTTTCCGCTGATGGCGGTGCCCCTGAGCCTCCCTTTGGTGGCGCTCGATCCGGTGCTGCCCACAGGCCGCGAACTGGTCTGGCTGCTGGGGGTGGGCCTGTTCACCCAGCTGGGGCAGCTCGGTCTCACCCACGGCCTCACCCGCCTGCCGGCGGGCCGGGCGACGGCCCTGGGCTACGCCCAGGTGGGCTTCGCCGCCCTCTGGGGCTGGTGCCTGTTCGGCGAAAGGCTGGCCCCCCAGACACTGCTGGGCGGCGGCCTGATCCTGGCGGCGGCGGCGCTCTGCCACCGCTAGGGGCGGTGGAACTGCCCAGAACTGGGTATTTCCCCGGGGCCCCGGTTCCAAGACGATGGACACGAGGCGCTCCGAAGCACCGCATCCCGCACGACCGAGAGTCCCGCCATGACCCACAACACCCCCTTCCGCTCGCCCCGGCGCGTCACCATCACCATCCCCTACACCACCTACCAGTGCCTGCTGGATCGCAGTGAAGAGCAGGGTCGCTCTTTCAGCAACCTCGCAGCCTACCTGCTGGAGTCGTCCCTGCTCGTAGAGCGCCCCGCCGACCTAGACGCCCCGATCCGGCAGCGGATCAGGGCCCGATCAGCTCGAGCCACGGCGGCGACGCCCCAGGCGACAATGATGATGGAGCCGGACGTCTGCCTGAGTCGCGTGTGGAATGGCCGGTCCGCCTGATCAGCCGAAGAGCTGGGTGATGTCCCTTGAAAGCTCGCTGTTCCGGCGGGCGGTGGAGCATTCTCCGATCGCCATGGGACTCACCGATCCGGACGGGTGCTTCCGGGAGGTCAACCGGGCGATGGAAAGCTTCTGCGGCCGGGACCGGGAGGAGCTGCTGCGTAGCGACTGGCAGCGCCTCACCCACCCCGACGATCTGGCGGCAGGCCTGGCCAGGCACCGCCGGCTGCTGGAAGGCGACTGCCACCACTATCGGGTCACCAAGCGCTACCTGCACGCCGACGGCAGCGTGATCTGGGCGGACCTCACCGTGTCGGCCCTACGCACGGCCGATGGGCACCTGCGGGGGGCCTTCTTCCAGATCGTCGATGCCACCAGGATGGTGCTGCGCCAGGAGGAACTGGACCGGGAGCGTGAACGCGCCCGGCAGGTCGCCGAGCTCGCCAGCGATGTTGTGGTGATGCTCGACACCGAGCTGCGCTGCGTCTGGGCCAGCGCCGGCGACAACTACCGGAACCTCTTCGGCTGGCCGGCCGCCGAAGAGCACGGCCTCACCCTCGACCAGCGGGTTCATCCCGATGACCGGCCCCGGGTGGCGGAGCTCTCCGCCGCCCTGGCGGCCGGCGGAGAGTGGCCCAATGACTGCCTGCTGCGCCTGCGCACCGCCTTCGGCGGCTTCCACTGGATGCAGGTCCGGGCGGCCGTGCTGCGGGGGGCGGATGGGCAGGTCAGCGGCTACTTCTCCTGCCTGAGAGACGTGGATGATCTGATCGGCGAGCGGCGGCGGGCAGAGGCCGAACGCCGGCGGCTGCAGGCCACCCTCGATTCCCTGCTCGATCCCCACGTGGTGATCGAGGCGGTGCGCGACCCGCGGGGCACCGTGGTGGACTTCCGCTACATGGCCGCCAATCCGATGGCCTGCCAAGACATCGGCCTGCCCCTGACGGAGTTGCTGGGGAACCGGGTGCTGGAGCTTGTGCCGCAACTCCGGGGTCCGGAGCTGTTCGGTCGGTACGTGCACACCCTCGAGAGCGGTGAAGCGTTGGTGATGGACGATGTGCGGATTCCCGAGGCCAGCGGGCGGCCGGTTCGCCATTACGACCTTCGCGTGGTGAAGCTGAACGATGGCCTGGTGGTGACCTGGCGCGACGTCACGGAGCGGGCCGAGATGGTCGAGTCTCTCGATCTGCTCACCCGCAGCAGCAGTGATCTGGTGGTGCGCCTCGACCTCGAGGGCATCATCCGCTGGGTCTCCCCCTCCCTCACCACTTTGCTGGGCTGGCAGTCCTCAGAGTGGCTGGGGCGGGTTGGCGCCGAGTTCCTCGAGCACCGCGGCCGCTGTGCGGGATACCAGGACTCGCACGCCCGGCTGCTGGCCGGGGAGCGGCTGGTCTGCCAGGAGCGGATCCACGCCCGCGATGGTTCACTGCACTGGCTGGAGAGCCACATCACCACGTATCGGGGCAGCGACGAGACGATCCAGGGGTTGGTGCTCTCCTGCCGCCTCATCGACGATCGGATGGCGGCGCAGGAGGCCCTGGAGCACAAGGGGGAGGAGCTGCGTCGCAAGCTCAGCAGCAGCCTGGCGGCGGCGGCGATCAGCCACGAGATCAAGAAACCCCTGAGCCTGCTGCTGCTGCACACCGAACTGGCCCAGCAGCAACTGGCCGAGCTCGGTGCGCCCGCAGGGCACCTGGCCGAGGTGATCACCTTGATCCGGCAGGAGGCCAGGACGGTGGTGACCACGATCGAACGCATGGGCGCCCTGCTGCGCAGCATGCCAACCGATATGGTCCGGCTGGATCTGGGCAGCGTGGTGCGCAGTGCCCTGCTGTACCAGCGCCCACGGCTCAGCAGCCGGGGAATCCAGCTGGACACTGCCGGCCTCGAGCAGGGCTGGCTGGTGTGGGGCGAAGGCGGCCAGCTGCAGATTGCCCTCAACAACCTGATCGACAACGCCAAGGACGCCCTGGGCGAGCAGCCCATCCCCGGGGCCCGGGTGCGGGTCAGCCTCGAGCGGGTGGGACAGGAGGTGCAGCTGGCGGTGGAGGACAACGGGCCCGGTTTCACTGCCCTGGCCCCCGAGGAGCTGCTGCTGCGCAGCAGCCGGAGCGACGGCACCGGGCTGGGGCTCTTTGTGGTGGAGAAGATCGCGGGGATCCACGGCGGGCGGCTCGAGCTGGGAAGCTCCGCCCTCGGGGGGGCGGCGGCGCGGCTGCGTCTGCCGCTCGATCGCACTGAAGCCGCGGGCAGCTAGGGGGGCGGCTCCGAGAGGTTGTACAGCACGGCCAGCCGGATCAGTTCCGCGCCGCTGATGGCCAGCTTGGCGGCGATGTTGCGGCGGTGGGTCTCCACGGTGCTGACGCTGAGCACAAGGTCGTGGGCGATGGCCTTGCTGGCCGCACCCTGCCCCAGCCGTCGCAGCACCTCACGTTCCCGGTCGGTGAGGCTGGAGCACCGATCCAGCGGGGCCAGCGAGGGGGAGCGGATCCCGGAGTCCCGGACGTAGGCAGCGACCTGGTCCACGAGCACCTCCCAGGCCTGGGTCTTGTCCACCACCGCGATCACAGTCTTCTGCAGAGCATCGGGGCAGACGAACTGGCTGGCCTGGGCTGAGAGGACCACCACACGGGCATGGGGCGCCACGGCGAACAGATGCTCCGCCGCCACCAGGCCGGAGCCATCGGGCAGCTCCAAATCCAGGATCAGCAGGCTGGGGCGATGGCGGTCGATGGCGACCAGGCCGTCGGCCAGGGTGCGGGCTATCTCCAGGATCTCCAGATCGCAAGAGCTGCGCAGCAGTCCGCCAACCAGCTGGGCGAACATCTCCTGGTCCTCGACGATCACACAGCGGTTGGGCATGGGCAGGAGTCGAGGGGAAGTGCCCAGCGCCACACACGGCATTTCTTAAATTTACATGAGGGCGTTGACGCCCTCGCCCGTACGATGACGCCGCCGGATTAGGTCCCTCTGCTGTCCCCGCCATTCCCCGTTGGGCTCCATTGCTGGCTGGCCACGGTGGTGGCGAGCTTCAGTCAGGGGGCGGAGACCACCCTGATCCGGCCGCCGATCGCGCCCGGCATCGTCCCCCTGCCGCTGATGATGCTGACCATCGGCGGCATCTTTCTCGGCACCCTGGCGATCAGTCGCTTTTCACTGAAGATCGGGGTGCCGGCGATTCTCGGCGTGCTGCTGTTCGGCCTGCTGATCAACCCCTCCGTCACCCTGTTCAGCCACGAGACGATCCTGCGACTGCAGGTTCTGAGCCTGTCAATCCTGCTGTTCAACGCCGGGCTGGAAACCGATATCCGCTCGATTCGCGGCTTCCTCGAATACGGCATCATCCTGGCCGTGGGCGGCGTGATCCTCTCCAGCCTGCTGCTGGGCGTGATCATCTGGTTCGTGGCCTCCCCCGATGCGGGCGGCATCCAGCTCGGCTTCCGGCAGGTGCCGGTTGCGGTGGCGATGCTGATCGCCGCCTGTCTGGGGTCGACGGACGCCGGGGCCACGATGAATGTGCTGCAGCTGGTGGAACGAGCCATCCCCAGGCGGCTGGCGGCCCTGGTGCAGTTCGAATCCTCCGTCAACGATCCCACCGGCATCCTGTTTCTGGGGCTGGTGATCGGCCTGACGACCCTGGAAGCGGGCAGCAGCGGGCAGCAGGTGGTGGTGGAGCAGCTGCAGACGTTCCTGCAGAAGATCGGCTCCGGTCTGCTTATTGGCGTGGTCGTGAGTTACCTGGGACGCTTCAGCCTCAACCGGCTGGTGCGGGAGGCGAGCCAGTTGCTGATCCTGGGCATCGCCGTTGGCCTGATCTCCTACGGCGTGGCGGAGCTGATGGGCGGTTCGGGCTTCATCAGTGCCTACGTGGCGGGCCTGATGCTGCGCAACAACACCTACAGCAACGAACGGATCACCCCGGAAGCCCTGCAGCAGACCCTGCTGCCGTTCAACAACATGACCGAGATCACCGTCTTCCTGATCTTCGGCCTGAGCGTCCATCCGCTGGAGCTGCTGCCGGCGCTGCCGGAGGGCATCGTCGTAGCCGTCGCGATGATGCTGGTGGCGCGGCCGGCGAGCGTGCTGCTGTTGCAACGCTTCTCCCCCTTCCCTTGGCGGGATTCGCTGCTGGTGTCCTGGTGCGGCCTGCGGGGCGCCGTTCCCCTCGCCCTGAGTTTCGAGATGGTCGACGCCATCCCCCGGGTGCGGGGCATCGACCCGGCCGCCGTGCCGTCCCTGGTGCAGAACGCCGGCGGCATCGTCTTCTGCGTCGTGGTGATCAACCTGCTGGTGCAGGGGCTAACCCTGCCGCACGTGGCCCGCTGGCTGCGGCTCTCCGAAGGGGCCCCCTCAACCCCGTGAGCGCAGGGGCAGGGGATCGGTGATCCAGTCCTGGCGGCTGCCGTCGCTGCTGCCGCTGGGGCGAGCCAGGCGCCAGCTCTCCCCCTTCGACCCACGCTGCAGGTAGAGCTCGAAGGGGCTGTCGACGCGAATGGCATCCCCCGGCAGGCGCCAGTCGAAGCGGCCGCTCAGGTGCAGGCCCCGGCCCTCACCGATGCTGACGGACTCCTGCTGTTCGACCCGCACCCGGCTGACCTCGGGCAGGCCACCGGCCTCCAGATCGAGGGCGCGGGCGATGGCCCCCTGGGTGAGCTGGATCTGCAGCGAGAGGGCATCGAGGAGCACCCCCCTTGGGGGCTGGGCCACCCTGGTGCAGCCCCCCAGCAGCAGCACCAGGGCCAGCAGCGGTGCCAGCACCAGCCTCAGCGGCGACGGGAGGCGACCCGGGGGGCTTGGCAGGAGGGGCAGCATGGGGGCTGACGCACGTCTCACCATGATCGGCTGGCTGCAGGGGCGACTGGCCGAACCATGGCAGCAGGCGAACCGTTGCGGGGCCCTGCTGATCTGCCAGGGGGTGGGCTATGAGGTGCAGTTCACCCTCAGGCAGTGGCAGCGCCTGCCCGCGGTGGGCAGCGACCTGGGTCTGCACGTGCACCACAGCATCCGCGATGACGGCTGGACGCTCTACGGCTTCTCGGCCCGCCAGGAACGGGACCTGTTCCGCGAACTGGTGGCCGTGAGCGGGGTGGGGCCCCAGATGGCCCTGGGCCTGCTCGGTGCCCTCGACGTCCCCGACCTGGTGCGTGCCATCGTCCGCGCCGACCTGCGCCGCCTCTGCCTGGCCCCTGGGGTGGGCAAGCGCACGGCCGAACGGCTGTCGGTGGATCTGCGCCGTCGCCTGCAGGAGCGTTTTGCCGGCCTGGTGGATCCCCTGGACGAGGAGGACGTCCCCGGCGCCGACACCCCGGGGGGGCCCGCGGCCCCCTGCCGCGAGGAGGTGCAGATCACCCTGGCGGCCCTCGGTTACGAGCCCCTGGAAATCCACCGGGCCCTGCGGGCCGTCGCCGCCGCCGGTATCAACGCCTCCGCTGACGCCGACGACTGGATCCGCGAAAGCCTGCGCTGGTTGTCCCGCGCCGTGGCCTGAAGCGGCGATCCCTCAGGGGAGCCCAACGGGCCGCACGTTAAGGTGTTGGTTTGCACCGTTCGGGCTCAGATCCGCCCATGCCGCTCACCACCACCCAGAAACAGGAACTGATCAATTCCCATCAGGCCCACGGCACCGACACCGGCTCGGTGGAAGTGCAGGTCGCGATGTTGAGCGAGCGGATCCAGCAACTCAGTGGCCACCTGCAGAAGAACATCCACGACTTCTCCTCCCGCCAGGGGCTGCTCAAGATGATCGGTCGCCGCAAGCGCCTGCTCGGCTATCTCCGCGCCCAGAGCGAGACCCGCTACGCCGAACTGATCAAGAAACTCGGCATCCGCGGCTGAGGCTGGTTCCATGGCCCGTCGGCCGAAGCCGAAATCGTTCGGGGCGCCCGCTGCCGGCGGGCCGCCCGCCAAGGCGCCGCGCCAGCAGGTGATCCCCGAGGCCGTGGCCAACCGCATGGTGCGGCGCATCGCCATCGCCACGGGCACCCCCACGGTGCTGGGCATGGGGGTGTTCGTGGCCAGCTACCTGCTGGTGAGCCGCGGTGTGCTCGACATCCCCCCCGGCCTCACCCTGGTGGGATCCGGAGCCTTCTTCCTGCTGGGCCTGCTGGGCCTCAGCTACGGGGTGCTCTCCGCCAGCTGGGAGGACGCCCCGGGCAGCCTGCTGGGCTTCGAACAGATCGGCGTCAACATCGGCCGCGTGCGGGCGTCGGTGCGGGCCATGCGCCAGGGCACCCCGGGCTCCGGCTCAGGCAGCCCCCAGGGGTGAGCGCAGCCAGGCCCTGAAGTCGGCCGAGGCGAGCGTCTCGACGGTGGCCGACGCATCGGCCACGCAGAACTGGCCCCCCAGGCGCACGAAGCGGGTTTCGTCCTGCTGTTTCACCAGCGCCACCACCGGCACCCGCACGCCCGCCTCCTCCTGGCCGGGGCGATGGCGGGTCAGGCATTCCCGCAGGCGGTGCTGCACGGCGATGTCGCCGGCCTGCTCGGGGGCCAGCTCCACCATCACCAGCTGCAGGTCCTCGATGCTTCGGCAGTCGTCCACCAGCAGCTGCACCCGGTCGTCGCGGCGGTCGACGCCAGCCCACAGCAGCAGACGGGCATCCACCATCAGGTGGTCGGCCAGGCGGGCGTAGCTCTTGGGGAACACCACCGCCTCGCAGGCGCCGGTGAGGTCCTCCAGCTGCAGCACGGCCATGCGGTCCCCCTTGCGGGTGGTCACCTGGCGGATCTCGCTCACCATCACCACCACGCTGACCTTGGCCTTGTCGGCCATCTCCTCGAGATTGGCCAGGCCGATCGGCGTCAGCAGCCGCACCTGGGACGCCAGCTGCCGCAGGGGATGGTCGGAGATGTAGAAACCCAGCAGCTCCTTCTCCAGCTTCAGCTTCTCGGTGGGGGGGTAATCAGACACCGGAGCGGCCTTGGGCGGCGCGGGGGCCTCGACGACGGCGGCGCCCTCTGAAGCCCCAGCGGCACCACCGCCGAACAGGTCGAACAGGTTGCCCTGGCCACTGGCCCGGTCGCGGGCGCGGGAGCTGGCCCAGTCGAGCACCAGATCGAGGTCGGCCATCAGCTGGGCCCGGTTGGCCTTGGGCTCGAGGGCATCGAGGGCCCCGCAGTGGATCAGGGACTCGAGCGCACGGCGGTTGAGCTGCTGGCCGGGGATCCGGTCGCAGAGATCGGCCAGGTGCAGGAAGGGGCCGCCGCTGGAGCGGGCCTCGATCAACTGGCGGATGGCGCCGTCACCCAGGTTGCGGATGGCGGAGAGGCCGAAGAGGATCTTCTTGCCCACGGGGGTGAAGTCGATGCCGGAAGCATTGACGTCCGGCGGCATCACCTCGATGCCCATGGCCTGGCAGTTGGCGATGTAACGCTGCACCTTGTCGGTGGTGCCGGCATTCACCGTGAGCAGGGCCGCCATGTAGGCCACCGGATGGTGGGCCTTGAGGTAGGCGGTCTGGTAGGTGACGGCGCCGTAGGCGGTGGAGTGGCTCTTGTTGAAGCAGTACTCGGCGAACAGCACCATCTGGTCGAACAGGGCCTCGGCGATGGCGGCGTCCACGCCACGTTCGGTGGCGCCGGTGACGAACTGGTGGCGGTGCTTCTGCATCTCGGACACCTTCTTCTTGCCCATCGCCCGCCGCAGCAGGTCGGCCTCACCGAGGGAATAGCCCGCCAGATCCTGGGCGATCCGCATGATCTGCTCCTGGTAGACCATGATCCCGTAGGTCTCCTTCAGGATCGGCTCCAGCTTGGCGTGGGCCACATCGATGGCCTCACGGCCGTGCTTGCGGTTGATGAACTTGGGGATCAGGCCCGCATCGAGGGGGCCCGGCCGGTAGAGGGCCAGGATCGAGGAGATGTCCTCCAGGGAGGAGGGCTTGAGATCGCGCACGATCTGTCGCATGCCGCTGGATTCGAGCTGGAAGATGCCCTCCAGATCGCCCCGGGCCAGCAGGGCGTAGGTGCCCGGATCGTTGGCGGGCAGGGCATCGGGGTCGAGCCGTTCCCCCTCGGCCTGGGCCACCAGCTCGATCGTCTTCTCGATCATGGTGAGGTTCTTGAGCCCCAGGAAGTCCATCTTCAGCAGGCCCATCGCCTCGACGTCCTCCATGAAGTACTGGGTGATCACCTGGCCGTCGTTGTTGCGCTGCAGGGGCACCAGTTCGTCGAGGGGTTCGGCGGCGATCACCACGCCGGCCGCATGGACACCGAACGTTTTGTTGGTGCCTTCGATGCGGCGGGCCAGGTCGACCCAGTGGCGCACCTTGGGGTCGTTCTCGTACTTCTCGCGGAACTCCGGCACCGGCGATTCGGGGCCGATCATCTCGGCGAGCTTGGCGGGCTTGCCCCGGGCCACGGGAATCAGCTTGGCCAGCCGGTCGGCCTCGCCATAGGGGATGTCGAGCACCCGGGCTACGTCCTTGAGCACCGCCTTGGAGGTCATGCGGTTGAAGGTGATGATCTGGGCCACCTTGTCCTCGCCGTAGCGGCGGGTGACGTAGTCGATCACCTCGCTGCGGCGCTCGATGCAGAAGTCGGTGTCGATGTCAGGCATCGACTTGCGTTCCGGGTTGAGGAAGCGCTCGAACAGCAGGCCGTGCTCCACCGGATCGATGTTGGTGATCCCAAGGGCGTAGGCCACCAGCGAACCGGCCGCCGAGCCCCGACCCGGTCCCACCGGGATACCCTGCTCCCGGGCGAAGCGGATGTAGTCCCAGACCACCAGGAAGTAGGTGGGGAAGCCCATCTGCTCCATCACCTGGAGCTCGAAGGCCAGCCGTTCGCCGTAGCTGGGGTCGATCGGAGCCTCATCGGCGAGGGACAGGCGACGGCGCAGGCCCTGGTGGCTCACCTCGCTGAGGTAGCTCACCGGGGTGTGGCCCTCGGGAATCGGGAACCGGGGCATCTGGTAGCGCCCCAGGATGTCGTAGTCCTCCACCTTCTCGGCCACCCGGGCGGTGTTGGCGATGGCTTCGGCGATCACCTCGGGCTCGAGGTGGTCGGCGAAAAGCCGGGCCATCTCCGCCTCGCTCTTGATGTATTCGGTGCCCGTGTAGCGCAGGCGCTTCTCGTCGCTGATCAGCTTGCCGGTGAGCACGCACAGCAGGGCGTCGTGGGCCTCGACGTCGTTGCTGGTGAGGTAGTGGGCGTCGTTGGTGGCGACCAGGGGGATGCCCAGCTCGGCGCTGATCCGGGCCATTTCGACGTTGACGATGCGGTCCTCGAGGCCGCCGTGGTCCTGGATCTCCAGGTAGAAGTCGTCACCGAACACCTCCCGGTACCAGCTCGCCACCTCCCGGGCCACCTCCGGGCGTCCCCGCAGGATCGCCTGGGGGATCTCGCCGCCGAGGCAAGCGGTGGCCACCATCAGGCCCTCGCTGTACTGCCGCAGCAGGGCTTTGTCGATGCAGGCCCGGGCGAAGATCCCCCGGCCGCGCATGCCCCGCAGGTGGCTGATGCTGGTGAGCTTGACCAGGTTGCGGTAGCCGACGGCGTTGCGGGCCAGCACCACCAGGTGGTAGCGGCGCTCCTTCTTCGGCTGCGGATCCTCGATCGAGCCGTTGATGACGTACATCTCGTTGCCGATGATCGGCTTGATGCCCGCCTTGGTGCAGAGCTTGAGCAGCTCGATGGCGCCGTACATCACCCCGTGGTCGGTGAGGGCCAGGGCCGGCATGCCCAGCTCCACGGCCCGCTGCACCATCGCCGGCAGCTGGGAGGCCCCGTCCAGCAGGCTGTAGTCACTGTGGTTGTGGAGCGGAACGAAGGCCACGGCGTCGGAGGGCAGCGCCACCACAGGGTGCGTCCACCCTACCGGGGGACCACCAGATCTGGTGCCCTGGCTATCTGACCGCCTGGAGGTTGGGGCAGGGCGTGGCCCAGAGGGTCTGGAGCTTGGTGGCCTGGTCGGTGTCACCCTTGGCCGCCAGCTGGTTCACCGTCAGCTGAATCCGCTCACAGTCGACCTGCTTCTCGAGCTTGGCGCGCTGGGTCCGGAGCTCCTGAAGCTCCCGTTCCGCCTGCTGGCGCCTGGCCTGCTGCTGGCCGTCGGCCGCCTGGAGCCGGCTCGCCCCTGCATCCATCTCCCGGAGCTGCAGCTGCAGGGCGGCCTCCCGCTGGGAGGCGGACTCCAGCTGGTTCTGGAGGGCCAGCTCGCCCTCCATCCGTTGCATCGATTCCCGGTTGGCCTGATCCTGGGCGGCCTGGACCCGGGCCTCGGCCTGAAGCCGCTGCTGGTGCTGGTTGTTGAGGATGGCGACACCGGCCACCACCAACACCACCGCTGACAGCACTGCCAGCCAGGTCCTGTTCTGCCGATTCGAGAGGTTGGGGTTATCCATACATCTCTCTAGTCAGGCCGCAGGTCAACGTTGGTCGATCCATGCGGCGGATCCGTGGCCGATGGGATGCAACCGCCTGGCTGGGGCCAGGTCCAACGATCGCGGCCCCGGGGCCATCCGCCCCTATGGGGCGGCCCAGGTGCATCGATCGTCAGCGTAGGCATCCGGGTCATCCACGAACGAGAAGACCCTTCCATCCCTGCGGATGTATCGGAAGTCATCGATGATGGCACCTTGGTTGACATAGACGTAGCGTCCTCCCGATCCACTGGGGGGCATCTCAACCCACTGGGTTTCAAACTCCGATGGCCTTCCCCCATACACCCTTCTCAATTCAGTCACCTTCAACAACTTCAGGGGAATGCGCCCACTGCCGCCCTGGTAAAGCACGTAGCCCCCGGCATCGCTTTCAGAGGAAAGGCCGAGCTGAAGTCTCAGCGGAGTGTTGAGGCCGATGGATCTCAGGCAGCGGACATTGTCCTGATCCGCCCGGACGGGAGGCGCCGTGGCGATCAACAGCAGCAGGACCGCCAGGCGTCGCTTCATCCGTGGCTGCATGGCGATGGAACGCTGCATCAGCCCCGTTCGACGGGTCTGGAGACGTGCTGATGGGCGACCTTCCACCTGCCATCCCGCTTGCGCAGGCCGAACGTGATCCGCACGGTCTCGCCAAATGTCTGTCCGTCGGGGAGCGTCCCTCCGCACTGGAGCAGGCCAAAGGCGTAGCCCACATCGGTTCCCGCCTGGACAGAGAGATCCTGCAGCGTGAACTGCACGGGGCCTTGGGCGTCCGGCTGCCAGGACTCCCAGCTGTCCCGGTATTGCGCCGCTGAGGTGTACTGCAGCGGCGACAACACATCAAAAATCACCAGCTCATCGAGATGGTTGGCGAGGATCTCCTCCTGCCGTCCGTTCCGGGTGGCCTCGGCCCACCGATCCAGCACATCGCGTATCGCCGCTTCGTCCGCATGCATGGTCGGCGATGCCCGATCCCCACAACCCTAGGCTCAGGCCACCAACGCCGCCTCAGGCCGGGCCTGCATCACCTGGGCCGCCCGTTCGTACTGGTGGGCCACCTGCAGCAGCTTCGACTCCTCCAGCACGCCGGTGATCAGCTGCAGGCCGATCGGCAGACCCTGGGCATCGAAGCCGCAGGGCACGCTGATGGCCGGCAGGCCGGCCAGGTTAGCGGGGATGGTGAGCAGGTCGGCCAGGTACATGGCCAGGGGATCACCCGCATGGGCGCCGCTGGGGAACGCGGTGGTGGGGGAGGTGGGGGTCAACAGCACGTCAACGGTCTCGAAGGCACGGTCGAAATCGCGCCGGATGAGGGTGCGCACCTGCTGGGCCTTGCGGTAGTAGGCATCCACGTAGCCGGCGGAAAGGGCATAGGTGCCGATGAGGATGCGGCGCTGCACCTCCTCGCCGAAACCGCTGGCCCGGCTGCGGGCGGTCATCGCCGCCAGGCCGTCGCTGCCGGCGTCGCTGGCCGGAGCCCGGAAGCCGTACTTGACGCCGTCGTAGCGGGCCAGGTTGGCGGAGGCCTCCGAGGGTGCGATGACGTAGTAGGTGGCGATGCCGTCGTTGAAGCGGGGGCAGCTCACGTCCACCAGCTCACAGCCCAGGGCCTCCAGCTGGGCGGCGGCCGCCAGCACCGAGGCCTTCACCTCGGGATCGAGACCCTCCTGGTCGAAGCATTCCCGGATCAGGCCGACCCGCAGCCCGGCGATGGGTGATTCCAGGTCGGCGGAGTAATCGGGCACCGGCGCCCGCAGGCAGGTGGCATCGCGGGGGTCCTCCCCGGCGATCACCTGCAGCAGCTCGGCGGCGTCGGCCACGCTTGTGCTGAACGGACCCACCTGGTCGAGGGAGGAGGCGAAGGCCACCAGACCCCAACGGCTGACCCGGCCATAGGTGGGCTTGAGGCCCACCACGCCGCAGAAGCTGGCGGGCTGGCGAATCGAGCCGCCGGTGTCGGAGCCCAGCGAGCCGATGCACTCCCCGGCGGCCACGGCCGCCGCACTGCCGCCGGAGCTGCCCCCAGGCACCCGGTCCGGATTCCAGGGGTTGCGGCTGGCACCGAAGGCGGACGTCTCGGTGGAGCTGCCCATGGCGAACTCGTCGAGGTTGGTCTTGCCGAGCAGCACCGCGCCGGCCCGCCAGAGCCGCTCGGTCACCGTCGATTCGTAGGGGGGCACGAAGTTCTCCAGCATGCGGCTGGAGCAGGTCGTGCGGATCCCCTTGGTGCAGAGGTTGTCCTTGATGGCCAGGGGGATGCCGGCCAGGGGGGGCAGGGGCTCACCGGCCGCCCGGGCGGCGTCGATGCGGTCGGCATCGGCCCGCGCCCGCTCGGCGGTCACCTCCAGGAAGGCATGGACGGTGGGGTCCACCGCCGCGATGCGCGCCAGGTGGCGATCCGTGAGCTCCCGGGCCGACACCTCGCCCCGCCGAAGCTGCTCCCGCCATTCGGCGATGCCCATCCAACCGCTAGCCAGCTGCGATGGACGCTATCAGTCGGCCAGAATCAGCCGGCCAGGTCTGCAGATTCGGTGTACGGCTCGCTGCGGCCGGTGCGGAGCCACTGGTGCTCGAGGGAGGCCGGTGACTCCGCCCGCAGGTCGTCGAGAAACGCCGGCAGCGCCCGCTCCAGGGTCTGCCGCCGGACGAAGGGGCCGAACCAGTACACCGCGTCGGGGGAGCGGGTCTCCACCCGCGCCCACCAGGCCAGGCCCAACCCATTGGCGATGCCGCGCGTGGGCCAGAGCAGTGGGTTCATGGAGGAGGGGGTGGGAGGTGGCCATTCTGGGGGGCGGTCGGAGCCATCCCCGCCGGGTTCAGAGGCGGATGTCGCCCTCGAAGCCCGGTGCCGACGCGGGCGGGTAGGGCAGGGGCTCCAGGGAGGCCTCCGGCTCCGGGAGGGGTTGTGGTGCCGGCGATGCGTCCAGGGGAGCCGCCTCCGGGGTCCCGTCCGCAGCCGGTTCGCCGGACCCTGGCTGCTCAGGCTCCACGGCCATGTCCGGCGCACGCTCGCCGGGCGTCTCCTGGTGCTGCCAGGCGGCCGGCTCGGCCGGGGCGTCGGTGGCGGCGTCCGCCTCCACCGGCGGGAGATCGCCGGAGTCGAGGGGGTGCTCGTCGCCGGATGGCTCTGGCGGGGCCACCGCTTCCGGGGTGCTGGGCTCGGGATCCGGCGGGGCCGGCATGGAGGGGCGCACGATCCTGGGGGCGGGGGCGGTGCCCGTCAGGCCCCGCATCCAGCCGCGACGGGCCACCTCATAGAGCAGCAGCGCCGTGGCCACGGAGGCATTGAGGCTCGGGGTTGCGCCCCGCAGGGGGATGCGCACCAGCTGGTCGCAGGACCGGCGCGTCAACAGCGACAGGCCATCGCCTTCCGAACCGGTGACCACCACCAGGGGTCCCTCCAGGTCCACCTCCTCCAGGCTGACCGTGCCCTCCTCCGCCAGACCCACCACCCGGTAGCCCTCCTGCTTGAGGGCGTCGAGGGACCGGTTGAGGTTGACCACCCGGGCCACCGGCAGGTGCTCCAGGGCGCCGGCGGCGACCTTCGCCACCGAACCGGTGAGGCCGGCGTTGCGGCGCTGGGGCAGCACCATGCCGTGGGCGCCGAGGGCCTCGGCACTGCGGACGATGGCGCCGAGGTTGTGGGGATCGGTGAGGCCATCCACCGCGATCAGCAGGGGGGCCTCACCGATGCTGCGGCAGCCTTCAATCAGGCTGGTCAGGTCGAGGGTCTCGGCGGCGGCGGGCTGCAGCACGATGCCCTGGTGCACGGCGCCACCGGTGAGCTGGCCCAGGCGCGCCCAGGTCACCTCCTCCACCAGCACGCCGGAGGCCTTCGCCTCGCGCAGCAGCTGCAGGAAGCGGGGGTTGAAGCGCATCTCAGGGGTGCACCACACCCGGTGGATCGGCCGGCCGCTCTCCAGGGTGGCCTGGGTGGTGTGGCGGCCCCAGATCAGGTCGGTGGGGGCGGCGGCGGCAAACGCCTCCGCCGCGCCACGGAAGTCGACATCGGAGCCGTCGGACTCCGGCCGATCCGGGCCGCTGCGGCCCTGGAAGGTCCGCGGGGCCCGGTCGGCGTCCCGGAACAGGGCCGGGCCGCGGCGGGCCGGGCCGGTCCGCGACGGGATGGGACGGCCGGTGGTCGGGCGGCCGGCGCCACCCCGGCTGGGGACCGGGCGGCCGAAGGAGGGGCGGGCGGGGATGAAGCGGTCCCCGCCGCGTCGCTCGCGGGTCGGCCGCCCGCCGCCGCCACGGGAATCGTCGGGGCGATCGGCGCCCGGGCGGCCCTCGAAGGGTCGGCGGCCGTAGGGGCTGCCGGCCGACCGATCGGGGCCACCGGGCCGCTCCGCACCGCGCTCCCCTCCCCGGTCCCGGTCCCGGTCGAAGGGGGGCCTGTCACGGCCATACCCCTCGCCGGGGCGGCGGGGGCGGGCGGAACCAGTACCGCGGCTGATGGGGCGCCCGCCGGCACCGGAGCCGAGGCGGCGGGGGGTGCGGTCGGCACCGGCGTCAGGGCGGCGGTCAGGACGACGGTCGGGGCGGCGGTCGCCGCGGCGGTCAGGGGAGGGACTCATGGGCTGGCGGAGGGGGGACAGGGTTCGGTCTTCTCGAGATGGTCCAGCAGCTCAGCCAGCCGTCTGGGGTCCTGCAGAAAAAGCCATCCCAGCATCGTCTCAAATCCCGTGGCCTGCCCATAGGCCTGGGGGGTGCCGCGGCGGGGACCCCGTCCGGCCTGGTTGCGCCCCCGCAGCACGAGCCGCCGCTCCGCCTCGCTCAGCAGGGGATCCAGACGCCGCAGGGCTTCCGCCTGGGCCTCGGCCTGCACCTCCGCCACCACGGCCCGGTGCAGGTCGGCCGCCCGGGCCGGCTGGCGGCAGTGCCGCAGCCGCTGGTGCAGTTCCCAGACCGCATCCCCCAGCCAGGCCAGCTGGGCCGTGGCCAATGGTGTGGCAGGAACCTGGGCGGGGACGGCGGCCACCCAGTCGCCGGGCCCCTCAGGCGGGGGCGAGGCTGCCAAGGGCGGACTCCAGGTCGGGTTGCAGGTGCAGGAAGGCCTCCAGGCGCACCAGCTTCACGGTCTGGACGACGCGGGCGTTGCCGACCACGAGGAACTGGCGGGAACCCTCGTTGAACAGCTTGGCCAGCTGCACCAGGGCGCCGAGTCCGGAGGAGTCGATGAAATCGATGCGGCTGAGGTCGATGACCACCGGGAGGGTCTCCCCCTTGTGCCGATCGCTGATGAACTCGGTGAACTGCTTGTCGGAATAGGCGTCCAGTTGCCCGGTGAAACTGAACAGCAGGCACTCTTCCCGCCGTTCGCTGCCCCCTCGCAGGGAGACGGTCAGTCGCTGCAGGTCGGTGATGGCCCCAGTCCTCAAGGAGTTGAACGCGCCGAACTGTAGAGACCCCTATCCCGAATGCGGGAACCGCAACGAAACGTGCCGATTCAACGCCGTTCCGCCATCAGGGCCGCGAAGCGGGCGAAGTGGTGGTCGGCATCGTGGGGGCCGGGGCTGGCCTCCGGGTGGTACTGCACGCCGAACACCGGCTGGCTGCGCAGGGCCAGGGCCGCCACCGTGCGGTCGTTGAGGTTGAGATGGGTGACCTGCACCCGCTCGGCCGGCAGGGAGGCCGCATCGAGGGCGAACCCGTGGTTCTGGCTCGTGATCTCCACCGAGCCGGGGGACCCGCAGGGGTGGTTGAGGCCGCGGTGGCCGTAGCCCAGCTTGAAGCTGCGGCCCCCGAGGGCCAGGCCGAGGATCTGGTGGCCGAGGCAGATGCCGAAGACCGGCAGCTGGGGTTGCTGGAGCAGGTCGCGGGCCAGGGCGATGCCTTCGCGAACCGCGGCCGGATCGCCGGGTCCGTTGGAGAGGAACACCCCCTCCGGCTCCAGCGCCAGCACCTGCTCCAGGGTGGCGTCGGCAGGGAGCACGGTGACCGCACAGCCGTGGGCCACCAGGCGCTCAAGGATGGCTCGCTTGATGCCGAAATCGATCGCCACCACCCGGTAGGGAGTGGCCGGGCCGGGCTGGAGCCTGGCGTCGAAGGGGGCGGCACAGGTGCGGTCCCAGGTGTAGGGCTCCCGGGTGCTGACCCTGGCCGCCAGGTTGAGGCCATCCATGGCCGGGGCGGCCAGCACCTGCTGGAGCAGGGTCGCCGGGTCGGTGCCGTCGCTGGCGATGGCACCGTTGATGGCGCCGCCCTCGCGCAGGTGGCGCACCAGGGCACGGGTGTCGACGCCGCGGATTCCCACCACCCCCTGGCGGCTCAGCCAGTGGTCGAGGGTCTCCTCGCAACGCCAGTTGCTGGGCTGGGGGGCGAGCTGGCGGACGATGCAGCCGCGGGCGTGGGCGTGTTCCGCCTCGAGATCCTCGCCGTTGACGCCGGTGTTGCCGAGCTCCGGATAGGTGAAGGTGATCAGCTGGCCGGCGTAGCTCGGATCGGTGAGCACCTCCTGGTAGCCGGTCATGCCGGTGTTGAAGACCACTTCGCCGCAGACACGGCCGCGGGCTCCACAGGCCAGGCCCCGCAGCACGGTGCCATCGGCGAGGACGAGGACCGCCGGCGCCCCGTCAGGGGTGGTGCTGGGCGCTGCAGGGGCCTCCTGTGGGGTGGTCAGGGTGGCGTCGGCGGGAATGCTGATCATCCTTCAGACCCCGCCAGGGAGGCGCGCAGGGCCTCCAGCCTGGCCCAGGCCGTGCCGTCGTCCAGGGCCTGGCGGGCCCGTTCCAGACCCGCGGCGATGGTGGGCTCCAGTCCGGCCGCCTTGAGCACCAGGGCGGCATTGAGGGCCACCACATCCGCCTGGGCCTGGGTGCCCCGCCCCTGCAGCACCGCCTCCAGAATCTGACGATTGGCGGCCACATCCCCGCCCCTGATGGCCTCCAGACCGGCTGGCGCCAGCCCCAGCGCCGCGGGATCGAGCCACTCGCTGCGCACCTCGCCATCCTCGAGGAGACGCAGTTCGCTGGGCCCCGACAGGGTGGCCTCATCCAGACCGCCGTGGCCATGGACGACGATGGCGCGCCGCTGGCCGAGGCGTCGCAGGGCGTCGGCCATCGGATCGAGCAGGTCGGGCCGGGCCACACCCAGCACCTGGGCCTCAGGGGTGAGGGGATTGACCAGGGGGCCCAGCAGGTTGAAGACGGTGCGCACACCGAGGCTGCGGCGCAGGGGGGCCATCCCCACCAGGGCGGGGTGCCAGCCCGGGGCGAACAGGAAGGTGACGCCGGTGCGGGGCAGGGCCTCCACCACCGTCGCCAGGGGGGCCCCCAGCTGCAGGCCGAGGGCCTCGAGCACGTCGGCCGATCCGACGCGGCCACTGGCACTGCGGTTGCCGTGCTTGGCCACATGGGCCCCGCAGGCGGCCGCCGTGAAGGCCACGGCCGTGGAGATGTTGAAGCTGTCGGCGCCGGCGCCGCCGGTGCCGCAGGTGTCGATCAGCTCCAGCGGCGGCCGCTCGCCCGGCAGGGGGCAGGCCTCCCGCAGGACCGCGGCCATCGCCGCCAGCTCCTCGCCGCTGGTGCCCTTGGCCCGCAGGGCCGCCAGCAGGGCACCGGTCAGCACCGGATCGATGGCGCCGGCCAGCCAGCCCCGCATCAGGGCCTCGGCCTGGTCGGCCTGGAGGTCCTGGCCACAGAGAAGCTGCTCCAGCAGCTGGGGCCAGGAGGGGGAGGCGGGCATCACCGAAAGCTGAACCGTCAGCGGCAACCTAGGGGAATCGGCCGAGCGCCACCACGGGCCGGAACCGCCCTGAACGCAAAAAAATAGCCCGGGTGCAGAGCACACCGGGCCGGGTGATGGGGACGGACCCACTATCGCCCGAGCAAGCCCATTCTGACCAACAGGCCGAAAACCGGCGGCGCCGGCTCAGGCGGCGTCGTCGGAGGCGGTGTCAAAGCCGGACCCCACCGCCTCGGCCACCGGAGCCGGACCCGGCCGAAACCCGGCCGCCCAGATGGTCCTGGTGCGGGCGTGGAGCGCGGCGCCGTCCAGTCCCCACAGCCGCAGGACGCGCTCCAGGTCGTCCCGGATGTCGGCGGCACCGGGGAAACCCGCGTAGCGCATCTGCAGCCTTGCTGCATCAACCAGGTGCTCGTCCTGGGGGCGCTCCACCGCCAGCAGCCGGTCGACCGTCTCCCGGTCGATGGCATGGAGGGGATGGTTCTGGTCGTCCATGGACCCTGGGGAGCGATGCCTAGGTTAGGGGGCCCCGATGCCCCGTCCTTCCTGCATGAGTGCCCTGCGGCTGGATCTGATCGGGCGCTACCTCCGGCCCCACAGGCGCACGGTGCTGGTGGGGGCCGGCGCCCTGGTGGTGGTCAACCTGCTGGGGGTGGCGATCCCGCTGGTGGTGCGGCAGACGATCAACGCGCTCAAGCCAGGCTTCGTGCTTGGCGATGTGCTCGGTGTGGCGGGACTGATCATCGTGATGGCCACGGTGATGGGGGCCACCCGCCTCTATTCGCGGATGCTGGTGTTCGGGGTTGGCCGGCAGGTGGAGGCCAGCCTGAAGGAGCGGATCTTCGACCACGTGCTCACCCAGGATCCGGGCTGGGTCCAGACCACCGGCAGTGGCGAGGTGATCAGCCGGGCCACCAGTGATGTGGAGAACATCCGGCGGCTGCTGGGCTTCGCCCTGCTCAGCCTCACGAACACGGTGCTGGCCTATGCCCTCACCCTGCCGGCGATGCTGGCGATCGACCCCCTGCTGAGCCTGGCGGCCGTCTCGCTCTACCCCGGCATGCTGATGGTGGTGCGCCTGTTCGGCGGCCGCATGATGAAACAGCAGCGCCGCCAGCAGGAGGTGCTGGCCAACCTCAGCGACCTGGTCCAGGAGGACCTCAGCGGCATCGGCGCCATCAAGATCTACGGCCAGGAGGCCACCGAGGAGAAAGCCTTCGCCGATCTGAACAAGGTCTACCTGGATGCCCAGCTCTCCCTGGCCCGCACCCGCAGCACCCTCTTTCCCCTGCTGGAGGGGATCGCCTCCCTGAGCCTGCTGCTGCTGCTGGCCCTCGGCAGCGGCCAGCTGGAAAGCGGTCGGCTCAGCATCGGCGATCTGGTGGCCCTGATCCTGTTCGTGGAGCGCCTGGTCTTCCCGACCGCCCTGCTGGGCTTCACCCTCAACACCTTCCAAACCGGCCAGGTGAGCCTGGAGCGGGTGGAGTCCCTGCTCAGCCATCCCCCCGCCATCGTCTCCCCCGCCGACCCCCTGCCCCCGGCCCGGCCAGCCCTCGGAGCCGTCGTGGCCAGCGGGCTCACGGTCCGCTACCCGGGGGCGGAGCGGCCGGCCCTGGAGGACCTCAGCTTCGCGATCCACCCGGGGGAACTGGTGGCGGTGGTGGGGCCGGTGGGCTGCGGCAAGACCACCCTGGCCCGGGCCCTGGGGCGGATGGTGGAGGTCCCCTCCGGCCAGCTGTTCCTCGATGGGGTCGACGTGACCCGGCTGCGGCTGAGCGACCTGCGCCGGCAGGTGGCCCTGGTGCCCCAGGAGGGCTACCTGTTCACCGCCAGCCTGGCCGACAACCTGCGCTACGGCGATCCGGAGGCCGGCATGGAGCGGGTGGAGGAGGCCGCCCGCCAGGCCCGGCTGGAGGGGGACATCAAGGGGTTTCCCGATGGCTACCGCACCCTGGTGGGGGAGCGGGGCATCACCCTGAGCGGCGGCCAGCGCCAGCGCACCGCCCTGGGGCGGGCGCTGCTGGTGGAGGCCCCCCTGCTGGTGCTCGACGACGCCCTGGCCAGCGTCGACAACACCACCGCCGCGGGCATCCTGCGCTCGGTGCGCGAGGAGCAGCGGCGCACCGTGGTGATGATCAGCCACCAGCTCTCGGCGGCGGCGGCCTGCGACCGGATCCTGGTGCTAGAGGCCGGTCACCTGGTCCAGGAGGGCCACCACAACGACCTGCTGCAGCAGGAGGGCACCTACCGCCGGCTCTGGGACCGGGAGGAGGCCGTCCGCCAGCTCCAGGCCGCCTGAGCCAGCGGGGCAGGACCGGCAGGATCCGGCACCAGGTTTCAAACAGATGTTGAGTTGCCATTCCCAGGGACGGTGGTTGGGCTTACCTGGAAGGCCCGTGGTTCCCCACCGCCTGCCACGCCGTTCCCATGGCCCCCACCCCGTCGCCCCTCAGCCAGCCGCTCAACGTTCGCTGCACCCTGACCTTCGGTGACATCTACGGCCAGGTCCTCATCTGGATGGCCGTGATCTTCGTGAGCCTGGCGGCGGGTCTGGCCCTGATGGGGGCGAGCAGGCCCCTGTTCGCCCTGGTGGGGGTGGGCCTGATCCTGGTGCTGTCCCTGCCCTTCCTGCTGTTCGCCTTCATCACCACCCTGCTCAACCACATCGCCCTGGTGCCGCAACAGGACCATCAGGGGGCTTCCTAGGGTTGGGTCCCTGACGGCACATCACCTTGTTCGGCCTCTTCAACAGCCCTTCGGGCGGCGCTGGCAACACGGCAGCAGCCATGGCGGCCAAGGGCGCCGCGGGCCTCCACGCCGTGCTGGGCACCCCGCTGGGGGCCCCGCTGACGGACGACCAGGCGGAGGCCCAGTTCGGCTGTGGCTGCTTCTGGGGGGCGGAGAAGGGCTTCTGGCGTCTGCCCGGGGTGGTCACCACCGCGGTGGGCTACGCCGGTGGCCAGCTGGCCTCCCCCACCTATGAGCAGGTCTGCAGCGGCCGCAGCGGCCATGCCGAGGTGGTGCGGGTGGTCTGGGACACCAACCGGGTGTCCTTCGCCGATCTCCTGAAGCTGTTCTGGGAATGCCACGACCCCACCCAGGGCAACCGCCAGGGGAACGACCGCGGCAGCCAGTACCGCTCGGCGATCTTCGTGGATGATCCCGCCCTGCTGGCCCTTGCCGAGGCCAGCCGCCAGGCCTACCAGGCGGCCCTCGATACGGCGGGTGCGGGACGGATCACCACCGAGATCGGCTCCGGCAGACGCTTCCACTTCGCCGAGCCCTACCACCAGCAGTACCTGGCCAAGCCCGGAAGCCGCCCCTACTGCTCCGCCCAGCCCACCGGGGTCGTGCTCGGCCAGTTCCCCGGGGCCACCTATCGCCTTCCCGCCAGCGTGTGGGAAAGCTATGACTGGGCCATCCCCCATTGCGTCCTTCGCGGCGACAATGCGCCGATCGCCCTCGTCTGAGCACCTCCACCATGGCCGCCCCCCCGCTGCTCGCGCTCGGACTGCTGCCCCTGCTGGCCATGCAGTCCCCCTGGTGGGAGAACTACGACGTGCGGGAGCGGTTCCTCTGCGGTGACCGTTTCTCGGTGGTGCTCGAGCGCAACGCCTCCCAGGCCTCCCTGATCGCCGGCCGGTCCCGGTCCACCCTGTTCCGGGAGCCCTCCGACGCCCCGGGCCTGCGCTATCAGAACGAAAGCCTGCGGGTGATCCTGCGGGGCGATGAACTCACCCTCGAACAGCTGCCCACACGCCGGATCTGCGTGCGCAGCGAAGAGGTATGAAACCCCTCTCCGACCAGGTGGTGATCGTGGCCCTGGTCGCCGCCGTGGGCATCTGTTTTGCCCTGGCCTTCTGGACCGTGCGGCTGCACCCCTCCGGCGAACCGCCGCTGCAGTGGCGCCAGGGGCCCAGTGCCCAGGCGCCGGCCTTCCTGTCGTGAGAGACCCCGCCGAGGAACGGGACCAGCCAAGGCGTCAGCTGCACCCCCTGCCGAAAGGGCTGGTGGAGCTCTATGGCCTGCTGGCGGTGTTGTTCGTGCTGGTGCCGGAATGGATGGCCGGCGGCGCCCTGAAGGGCTTCAAGGAGGGCCGGGAGGGCTCCGAGCTGCCCCTGCCGTCGATGGCCTGGCAGCGGCTGCCCGAACTGCAGCTGGCGACGATGGGGCTGGCGGAGCTGCGGCTGATGGCCCGGCGCGAGCGCCTCTGTGGCTACACGGCCATGGGGCGCCAGCGGCTCACGAATCGCCTGATGCAGCGCCTTTCGAGGCGCCGCGGGACCGCCAGGACGCTGTGATAGCTTCATTCCGCCGGGGCGTAGCGCAGCTTGGTAGCGCACCACTTTGGGGTAGTGGGGGTCGTGGGTTCGAATCCCGCCGCTCCGATTGATCCGGTCCGTCGAACATCCCATCCATGGGGTCGTCGGTGGTTGTTCTCTCCGTCAGCTGACCCATCAGCTGATTTTTTTTGGCCCGGCACCCTTGGCTGAAGCCTGCTTCGGGGTCAGTGCAGTCGGGTGACGACGTTGAAGCGCACCAGCCAGAGGTTCACGCGCCGTCGCAGCCGTGGCGGGACTTCCTGCACCAGCTGGAACAGCTCCTGGGAGGCCAGGCGGCGCAGGGCGCGGACGTCGACCCGCCAGAGCGCCTCCGCCTCCCGGATCAGCCGTGCCCAGGTGCGGGCCGTCTGCCAGCGGCGTACCCGCTGCTGCGCCGGTTCGCCGCCGTCACCGGAGCTGGTTGGCAGCCGGGTGACCATGGCGGCGACGCCGGAGGAACAACCCAAGGTTGGGGAGCCGGAGGCGAAGCGCCGCGGATCCCCGGTTCTGCTTCAACCATCGAAACAAAAACGGAAGATCCGGCGCCGGCCTCAGGCGCTCCGGGCCAGCAACTCGGCGGGGGAGGGATCCGGCACCAGCTGGACCGGGAACGCCAGGGCCTCCGCCTCCCGCCGGCTCAGCCGGCGGCTCCAGGCCCTTGGCACCGCTTCGTTCCAGCGGAAACCGGCCTCCCGGGCGCGGTGACGCTCGGCATAGGGAAGGTCCGCCCGGTAGAGACTGCGGGGCTCCAGGGCCGCCTGCAGCAGGGCCTCCAGGTCGGCGCAGCGCTCGAACACCTGGGCCAGGTAGATGCAGTCGGTCAGGGCCCGGTGGGCCGCCCACACCGGCACCCCGTAGGCCAGGGCCAGATCGCGGACCGAGGGGGTGCTGCGGAGCTGGCGCTCCGCCGGCCAGCGGATGTCCTCCATCGAGCAGATCCAGGGGCGATCCAGCACCGGCAACGGGCCCAGGCCGAACCACTGACGATCGAAGGCGACGTTGTGGGCCACCACGGCCTCACAGGCGCCCACCATGGCCCGGAAGCAGGCCAGGGCGTCCTGCCAGGGCTGCTCCAGGCGCGTCACGGCGGCGGGAATGCCGTTGATGCCCTCGGCGGCGTTGGCCGGGCAGGGCATCAGGAAGGACACCTGGGTGAGCACGGCCCGGTGGGGCACATGGAAGAGGATCGCCCCCACCTCGATGCACTGGCCCTGGAGGGTGGAGAGGCCGGTGGTCTCGGTGTCGAGGATCAGCAGGGTCTCGGGAACCCGTGGCAGGGCCCGCGCCGGGCGGCCGGCACAGGCGGGCAGGGACAGGGGGGCAGAGCGGGGCGGCTCGGAGGGAGCCGGAGCGGCAGCCTCAGCTGGAGCGGCAGCGGGAGCAGGGGCTGGGGCAGGGGCAGGCGTCGAAACCTTGGACGGGGCCGGGGTCACAGGCAACGGCGCGGCCATGCCCAGCAGATCGTTCTGTTGCCAGAGACCGGGTTGCTCCTGCATCGGGCGCCGTCCGCACGCACCCCATCGTCGCAAGCGGGGCAAGGCCCCGCCGGGGTCGTGCTTCCTAGGCTGGATCGATCCTCCCGCCTCCCCGCCATCCGTGGCTCCAGCCCTCGCCCCCGGCGACACCGCCCCCCTGATCGCCCTCCCCGACCAGGACGGCACCGAACGCCGCAGCGACCGGCTGGAGGGCAGGGCCCTGGTGCTGTTCTTCTATCCCAAGGACGACACCCCCGGCTGCACCATGGAGGCCTGCGCCTTCCGGGACAGCTACGCCGATCTGCAGGGGCTCGGGGCGGAGGTGTGGGGCGTCAGCGGCGACGATGCCGCCAGCCACCGGCGCTTCGCCAGCCGCCACCGGCTGCCCTTCCCGTTGCTGGTGGATGGGGGCAACCGGCTGCGCAAGGCCTTCGGCGTGCCCAGCGTGCTGGGGCTGCTGCCCGGCCGGGTCACCTACGTGATCGACGGGACGGGGGTGATCCGCCACGTGTTCAACAACCTGCTCGACGGCCCGGCCCACCGGCGCGAGGCCCTCGACGCCCTGCGCGGCCTCCAGGCCTCCTGACCCCGCTCGCGATCCAGGAGAGGGGGACCGGACGATGACGGCGTGGCGGCAGCAGGGGGAGCTCTGGACACTGGAGCCGCCGGGCCCAGCCCGCGGCCTGATCGAGTTCATCGGCGGCAGCTACCTGGCGGCCACCCCCCAGCTGAGCTACCGGCGCTGTCTCGAGGCCCTGGCGGCCCGGGGCTGGCGCATCCACGCCTGGAGCTACGTGCCCGGCTTCGACCACCAGGCCCAGGCCAACACCGCCTGGCGCCTGTTCCGCCAGCAGCGAGATCGGGAGCCGCTGGCCCCCAGCGGGGCCGCCTCCCCCCTGATCCGCCTGGGCCACAGCCTGGGTTGCAAGCTGCATCTGCTCGCCCCCGACGGCGGCCGCCGCTGCGATGGCCTGGTGGCGCTCAGCTTCAACAACTTCTCGGCGGAGCGCTCCATCCCCTTCCTGGCGGAGCTGGGCCAGCAGTTCCGCTTCCGCAGCGAGTTCAGCCCCTCCCCGGAGGACACCCTGCGGCAGATCGCGAGCAGCTACCGCCAGCCCCGCAACCTGGTGGTGCGCTTCAACCGGGACACGATCGACCAGAGCGGGAGGCTGATCGGCGTGCTCCAGGCCAGGGCCGGCGACGCCTCCACCCTGCTGGAGCTGCCGGGGGACCACCTCACCCCCGCCAGCGGCGGCCTGCGCAAGCAGTTCCTGGGGGAGTGGGCCGATGATCCGGCCCGCCAGCGGGGCATGGAGCGGCTGGCGGAGCAGATCAACGCCTGGAGCGGGGCTGCCTGAGGCCGCCGGAGTCCGCCCCGGACGGAACGGAAGCTCAGACCCGCAGCTGGTCGAGCACCGAACGGTCCTCCAGGGTGGAGGTGTCGCCGCTCACCTCCTGGCCCGAGGCCAGGGAGCGCAGAATCCGGCGCATGATCTTGCCGCTGCGGGTCTTGGGCAGGGCGTCGGTGAAGCGGATGATGTCGGGCCGGGCGATCGGCCCGATCTCCAGACCCACGTGGCGGCGCAGCTCCGCCTCCAGGGCCGCATCACCGACCACGCCCACATCCAGGGTGACGAAGGCCACGATCCCCTCCCCCTTGAGGTCGTCGGGCCGGCCCACCACCGCGGCCTCCGCCACCGACGGATGGCTCACCAGGGCCGATTCGATCTCCATGGTGCCCAGCCGGTGGCCGGAGACGTTGATCACGTCATCGACCCGGCCCATCACCCAGAAGTAGCCGTCGGCGTCGCGGCGGGCGCCGTCGCCGGCGAAGTAGAGCCAGCTGCCGTCGGCGGGCCGGATGTGCTCCCAGTAGCTGCGGCGGAAGCGATCAGGGTCGCCGTGCACGGTGCGCATCATGCCGGGCCAGGGGCGCCGCACCGCCAGGTAGCCCCCCTGCCCCGTCGGCACGCTGTCGCCCTCCAGATCCACCACATCGGCGACGATCCCCGGCAGGGGCAGGGTGGCCGAGCCGGGCTTGGTGGGGGTGGCCCCGGGCAGGGGGCTGATCATCACCCCGCCGGTCTCGGTCTGCCACCAGGTGTCCACCACGGGGCAGCGGTCGCCGCCGATCACATCGCGGTACCACATCCAGGCCTCGGGATTGATCGGCTCACCGACGGTGCCGAGGATGCGCAGGCTGGACATGTCGTAGCGGTCGGGCACCTCGCGGCCGCTCTTCATGAAGGCCCGGATGGCGGTGGGGGCGGTGTAGAAGATCGTCACCCGATGCTTCTCGATCACCTCCCAGAAGGCCCCCGGCTTGGCGGGCCTTGGCGCCCCCTCGTACATGAGCGTGGTGGCGCCGTTGGAGAGGGGCCCGTAGACGATGTAGCTGTGGCCGGTGATCCAGCCCACGTCGGCGGTGCACCAGTGGATGTCGTCCTCGCGGATGTCGAAGATCCACTGGAAGGTGAGATGGGCCCAGAGGTTGTAGCCGGCGGTGGTGTGCACCACCCCCTTGGGTTTGCCGGTGGAGCCGGAGGTGTAGAGCACAAAGAGGCGGTCTTCGCTGGCCATCGGCTCGGCCGGGCAGTCGGCGCTCTGGCTGTCCACCAGCTCGTGCCACCAGACGTCCCGGCCGGCCTCGAAGGCGGTGGCCTCGCCGGTGCGGCGCACCACCAGCACGTGCTCGACGCTGGGGCAGCCCTCGTCCAGGGCCTGATCCACCGCCGGCTTGAGGGAAACAGCCTTGTCCTTGCGGAAGCCACCGTCGGCGGTGATCACCAGCTTCACCTGCCCGTCGATCAGGCGGTCGCGCAGCGCTTCGGCGGAAAAGCCGCCGAACACCACCGAGTGGGGGGCGCCGATGCGGGCGCAGGCCAGCATGGCGATGGCCGCCTCCGGCACCATCGGCATGTAGAGGGCCACCAGGTCCCCTTTGCCGACTCCAAGGGCCTTGAGGGCGTTGGCGGCGCGGCAGACCTCGTCGTGCAGTTCGCGGTAGGTGAAGGTGCGCACGTCACCCGGTTCCCCTTCCCAGATCAGGGCCGTCTTGTCGGCGCGGGGGCCCTCCAGATGGCGGTCGAGGCAGTTGTAGGAAAGGTTGGTGGTGCCCCCCTCGAACCAGCGGGCGAAGGGCGGGTTGCTCCAGTCGAGCACCGTCTCGAAGGGCTCGAACCAGTGCAGTTCCCGCCGGGCCGCCTCGCCCCAGAAGCCATCGGGATCGGCCTGGGCCCGCGCCACCAGCGCGTCGTAGGCCGCCATCGAACCGATGCGGGCCGCGGCGGCCAGCTGCGGGGGCGGATCGAACTGCCGCTGTTCCTGGAGCACCGACTCGATGGTGGGCGAGGAGTCCTGGGTCATGGCAAAGCCTGCCGAGCGGGCTGGGGCATGGTGCATTCAACCGCAGACAGGCCACGCTGGAGGAACACGGCCCCCATCCCATGCCTGCCTGGCTGACGATCCTGCTGGTGATGGGCCTGGTGATCGCCGTCCTCACCCCGAGCCGCCAGCAGTTCGCCTGGTTCCTGCGGCTGCGGCGCCCCCGCTGGCTCACCTTTGAGCGCTGGATCCCGGTGATCTGGACGGTCGTCTACCTCTGCTTCTACGCCTCGGCCCTGCTGCGCTGGGGGGCGGGTGGGGTCACGGCGCCCCTGGCCATGGCCGGCTACCTGGTGCTGCTGGTGCTGGTGCAGAGCTACACGCTGCTGATCTGCCGCACCCGGCGGCTCGCCTGGGGAACGGCGGCAGGTCTGGCCGGCTGGCTCTGGGGGCTGGGCCTGGCCGTGGCGGTGCTGGCCGTGTCCCGTCCCGCCAGCCTGCTGCTGCTGCCCTTCCTGCTCTGGAGCCCGATCGGCACGTTCGTGACCTGGCGGATGCAGAGGCTGAACCGCTGACCCCCACCAGGCCCGGGGCCGCCATCGGGCCGATCAGGGCTGCTCATCCCTGCTTGGCAAGATCGCCCGGCGGCATTAGCCAGGGGACGAACCACCGGGAATGGAGCGGAAGGCCATGGAGGACCAGCCCATCACGCCCCATGCCGGCCCGACTCGGGACGCCGAGGGCAACCTCACCTACGTGGGGGACGACGGTCGCCGCTACGTGGTGGGTCTGCCGCCGGACATCGATGAGGACAACGTCGAGAAGGTGATGACCCTGCTGCGGGGCGGCACCGTGCTGTTCCAGCAGATCGAGGCCCTCTGCCATCGCTGGATCGACGAGGTGGGTGGCAACGAGCTCGATGAGCGGGCCGCCCTGGTGCTGCTGCTCACCACCCTGGAGACCGCCCTGGAGGAGCGATACCCAGAGAACGATCCATCCTGATGCAGGCTGGGGGCATGCCCCAGCGACCCGCCGCCTGCCTGTTCGATCTCGACGGTCTGCTGCTGGACACCGAACCCGCCCATGCCAGGGCCTGGCAGGAAGCCTCCAGCCACTTCGGCCGTCCCCTCGATCGGGCCGAACTGCTGAGCCTGCGGGGGCGGCGGCGTCACGACTGCGCCAGCCAGGTACGCCGGTGGATCGCCGACGCCGGGGGGCCGGCGCCGAGCGAGCAGGACCTGCTGGCCGTGCGCCAGCCCATCGCCGAAGCCCTGCTGGCCTCGGCACCCGCCATGGCCGGCGCCGAGGCCCTGGTGCGGCGTTGCTCGGCCCTGGGGATCCCGATGGCCCTGGCCACCAGCAGCGCCCGCCCGGCGGTGGCGATCAAGGTGGCCCCCCACCCCTGGATGGCCCTGATCCGCGAACGGGTCCATGGCGACGATCCCGAGCTGGGCGACGGCAAGCCCGCCCCGGATGCCTTCCTGCTGGCGGCCCGGCGCCTCGGGGTGGCGCCGACCGCCTGCTGGGCCTTCGAGGACTCCAGCGCCGGCGTGACCGCCGCCCTTGGGGCCGGCTGCCGGGTGCACGTGCTGCTGCCCCCGGGGGTGGGCTGCCAGGCCTACCCCGAGGGGGTGGTCTGCCTCAACTCCCTGGAGGAGGTGCGGCTGGATCCGTAGGGCCTGATCAGTAGAGGCGGCTGAGGACGAACTCGGGCAGGGCCCGCAGGGCGCTGCGGGGCTCCGAGGGGGGCAACCACTCAATCGCCTCATGGGCCTCACGGGCGAAGCCTTCGGCCAGGGCGCGGGCGCGACCGATGGCCTCACAGCCCCGCACCATGGCCAGGGCCTGGTCGAGGTCGCCGGCCTCACAGAATTCCCGCTCGATCAGCCCGGCCAGGGCCGGCCGTTCCTCCAGGGCGTAGAGCACCGGAGCGGTGAGGTAGCCGGAGGCCAGGTCGCTGGCGGCGGGCTTGCCCAGCTGCTGGTCGCTGGCGGTGAAATCAAGGATGTCATCCACCACCTGGAAGGCCAGGCCCAGCTGGCGACCGAAGCGGTAGAGGGCGTCGAGGCGCGGTTCGGGCAGACCGGTGAGCACGCCGGCAGCCCGGGCGCTGTTGGCGATCAGGGAGGCGGTCTTGCAGTAGCTCTTCTCGAGGTAGGTCTCGAAGCTCTGGCCCGTGTCGTAGCGGAACAGACCCTGGCGCACCTCTCCATCGGCCAGATCCATGATCACGCGGGACAGCAGCTTCACCACGTCGAGATCGTCGAGGTTGGCGAGGTGCCAGCTGGCCTGGGCGAAGAGAAAATCACCGGCCAGCACGGCCACCCGGTGGTTGAAGCGGCTGTGCACCGTGGCCACGCCCCGCCGGGTGGCGGCCTCGTCCACCACGTCGTCGTGGACAAGGGAGGCGGTGTGGATCATCTCGGTGATCTCCGCCAGCCGCCGGTGGCGGGGGCTGAGGCCCCCATCGGGGGCGATGGCCCGCGACAGCAGCAGCACGATCCCCGGCCGCAGCCGTTTGCCGCCGGCCGCGAACAGGTGCTCGGCGGCCGCCTGAAGAATCGGATGGCCGGCGCCGATCAGGCTGCGCAGATCGGCCAGCAGGGCATCGAGGTCGGACTCCACCGGCTGGAGCAACTCTGCAACCGTCGCCACGTCACCTCCACGATGAAAGGATCCTAGGGGCCGTGCCTCAATAGGCGCGGGTGGGCGACTGCAGGCTGACGCTGCGCACCGCCGGCCGGCTTCCCAGCCAGGCGGCGGCCGCGCTGGCGAAGGCCTCGGCGGGCCCGGTGACACAGAAACGGGTGCGCTCCAGGGGCGGACGCACCGACTCCACCGCCTGGTCGATCTCGGGGGAATCCCCCAGGCTGGCCAGCAGGGGGCCAAGGCGCTGGGCGGCCGCTAGGGCCGGGTCCACCAGCTGCACGTCAGGTGGGAGCAGCTCGGCCAGCAGGGCCCGCAGCAGCGGGTAGTGGGTGCAGCCCAGCACGATCGTGTCCACGTTCGCAGCCAGCAGCGGGGCCAGATAGTCGGCGGCGGCGGCCCGCAGCTCCGGAGCCTGCAGATCGCCCGCCTCGATCAGGGGCACGAAGGCGGGACAGCCCATCTCCAGCACCCGGGCCGAGGGGCGGCAGGCCTGGATCGAGCGCCGGTAGGCGCCGCTGGCGGCGGTGGCCGGGGTGGCCAGCACCCCGACGTGGTCGCTGGTGAGTTCGCTGGCCAGGCTGTCGATCAGCCCCACCACCGGCACCCCCGCCTCGCCCACCGCCACGTCGAGGGCCAGGGCATTGGAGGTGTTGCACGCCATCACCAGCACCCCCACCCCCTGGAGCCGCAGCCAGTGCACCACCTCCGAGGCGATCGCGCGGATCTCCTCCTTCGAGCGCTGCCCATAGGGAACGCGGGCGGTGTCCCCCAGGTAGAGGCAGGGGGAGTGGGGATAGAGGGCATGGACCTGACGCAGCACCGTCAGCCCGCCGAGGCCACTGTCGAAAAGGCCGACGAGGAGGCTCAAGAGGCCCCCTGGAGAAAGTCGAGGATGCCGGCGGAGATCGCCACGGCCATCCGGCGCCGGAAGTTGGGATCGGCCAGGCGGGGGGCATCGATGCGACCGGTGACGAAGCCCATCTCCGCCAGCGCTGCCGGCATCACCGTGCGGCGGATCACGAAGAAACGCCCCGGGCGGGCCCCCCGGTCGGGCGTGCCCGGCGAGATCGCCATGATCCGGGACTGGATCGCCTGGGCCAGCCGCTGGGAGCTGCCGGACTGGAAATAGAACGTCTCCACCCCGTTCACATCGGGGCGGGCCATGCTCAGGGCATTGGCGTGGATGCTGACGAACACGTCGGCATTGCTGCTGTTGGCCAGGGACACCCGCGGTGGCAGGTCAACGTCCACCTCCGAGGTGCGGGTCAGCAGCACCTGCACCCCCCGGGCCTGGAGCAGCTGGGCCACCTGCAGGCTCACGTCCAGCACCACGTCCGTCTCCCGCAGCCCACCGATTCCCACGGCCCCCGGATCGGGGCCGCCGTGGCCGGGGTCGATCACCACCCGGAACCGGCCCCGGGGCACCACGGGCAGCCCATCGGAGGACAGGGGCCGACCGGAGGTGGCCCGGCCGCTGCTGCCATAGCCGCTGGGGCGGGAAGCGGTCCAGCTGGAGCTGGGCGCGTCCATGTCCCCCTCGCCGACGTTGCGGGTGAAACCGCTCAGGGGCAGGCCGGTGAGGGTGAGGCGCCAGCGATCCCGGGCGGTGCCCACCAGCCGCAGCTGGCGCGGATCCAGGCGGGTGCCGGGCCGGAACTCAAGCACCAGCCGGGTGGTGCCGGAATCGGGCCGGCCGATGCGCACTTCCCGCACCAGACCACCGACGGGCACCGAACGGCTGCGCAGCGGGGCACCGGGCAGGTCCACCCAGACCCGGGGCCCGGTGACGCCCGAACCCTCCTCGTAGAAGGCCTGCAATCGCACCCCCGGTGAGGTGCGCAGTTCCAGGACCCCCTCCCGGCTGAGTCGCCAGGCGGACAGGGCGCTGGCGGCCCGGGCAGGCAGGGCCCCGAGCAGCAGGGGCAGGGTCAGCAACCAGGCTAATCGTGACGCACGCACTCCCATGAACACTCAGAAAAGGGCCGGGTGGCGGTGCTGGAGGCTCGGCATCTGGGCGCGGACCCTGGCCTCGTGGGCCATGTCGACCGGGGCCATCGCCAGCCCCGGCTCCACCCCCGCATCGGCCATCACGGTGCCCCAGGGGTCGATCACCAGGGCATGGCCATGGGTCTGGCGGCGGCCGTAGTGGAGCCCCGTCTGGGCAGGCGCCAGCACGTAGGCGGTGTTCTCGATCGCCCGGGCCTGGAGCAGCACCTGCCAGTGGTCCTTGCCGGTGTAGGCGGTGAAGGCGGCTGGGATCATCAGCAGCTGGGCGCCGGCACCGGCCAGCTGGCGGTAGAGCTCGGGGAAGCGAACGTCGTAACAGATCGACAGGCCGACACGGCAGAGGCCGGGGACATCGACCACGGGGGGGAGGTCGTGGCCGGGTTGCACCGTGGCCGACTCCCGGTAGGTGATGCCGTCGGGCAGGTCCACATCGAAGAGGTGGATCTTGTCGTAGCGGGCCAGGAGCTGGCCTTCCCGGCCCACCAGCTCGGCGCGGTTGAAGGTCTGGCCTTCCCCGGCCGGCACCGGGAACCCGCCCCCCAGCAGGGTCACCTGGTAGCGGCGGGCCATGGTGACCAGGAAGCGGCTGCAGCGCTCGGCCAGGGCCGGTGCCAGCTCCAGCCGGCGGGCGTCATCGCCCATGAAGGCGAAGTTCTCGGGCAGGCCCACCAGGTCGGCGCCGCGGCGGGCGGCCAGTTCGATCAGCTCCTCGGCCGCCGCGAAATTCGCGTCCGGGTCCGGCGTGCTGGTGAGTTGCAGCGCCGCTGCCAGAAAACTGCTCACCGCCGGACCGCTCCAAGACCGGCGAATCGTAAGGGAGCCGCCAAGGGGGGCAAGGCGCCCCTCAACTGCCGCGCAGCACCCCGGGTTCGGCCTGGATCGGCACGATCTCCAGGCTGTCGACGGCGGCGCAGCAGGCGAAATCGGCGTCGTGGTTGCCCAGCCCGATCAGGCGCTGGCCGTGGCTGGCGCTGCGAAGGCAGGTCTCGGTGTCATGGCGCCACTGCTGCCAGAGGGCCAGGGCGGCCAGCATTTCGTCGTTGGCGCAGCGGACCCCCATGTGGGGCGCCACCGCCAGCTCGATCGCCGCTGAGGCCACCGCCCCCGCCGCCAGGCTGTCCTCGAGGGAGTAATCCCCCTCCCAGCCGCTGCCCACGATCCAGACCCGCAGGGCCTGGCGCTCGATCAGCCGCCGGGCCACGGCGGTGCGGTTGGGCAAGCAGGCGGTGAGCAGCAGGGGCACGGCCTGAACCCGGTCGAGGGACCGGGTGCCATTGGTGGTGCTCAGGAAGATGCGCTTGCTCTCCACCCGCTCCGGGGTGACCGCCAGGGGGGAGTTGCCGAGGTCGTAACCGTCCACCCGCTTGCCGCCCCGCTCCCCGGCCCGCAGCCGACGGGCGGCCGGCCAGTTGGCGGCGGCCGCTTCGAGGCTGCCCAGGTCGGCGAAGGCCTGGATCGCCTCGGCCCCGTTCTGCAGTGCCCAGGCGATGGTCGTCGTGGCCCGCAGCACGTCGATGACAACGGCCGCATCGGGGCCGTCCTCCTCAGGAGACCGCAGGGGGGGAACCGCTTCGGAGGTGTGGAAGTAGGAGAGCAGCACGGGACGCGATCGCTACGGGGGTGCGTCACAGTAGGCAGCAGCTTGACGGCGCAGGACGACGTGGCGGGCGTGGTGGCAGACGGCATCGGCAAAGCCCTGGGGCGGCAGCGCAATCTGCGCGATTTCATGGGCCTGCTCGAGAGGCGCGGCCAGCTGCGGCGCATCACGGCGCCGGTGGATCCGGACCTTGAACTGGCGGCGATCGCCGACCGGGTGCTGGCTATGGGCGGGCCGGCCCTGCTGTTCGAGAACGTCATCGGCTCCCCCATGCCGGTGGCGGTCAACCTGATGGGCACCGTGGAACGGGTGCTCTGGAGCATGGGCATGGAGCGGCCCGAGGAGCTCGAGGCCCTCGGCGAGAAGCTGGCCCTGCTGCAGCAGCCCCGGCCCCCCAAGGGCCTCAAGGAGGTGATGAAATTCGGGGGGGTGTTCTGGGACCTGGTGCGGGCCCGGCCCGACCTCGACCTCACCCCCCCCTGCCACCAGCAGGTGCTGAAGGGCGATCAGGTGAACCTCGAGCAGCTGCCCCTTTTGCGCCCCTGGCCGGGGGATGCGGGCGGGGTGATCACCCTCGGGCTGGTGATCACCAAGGACCCGGAGACCGGGGTCCCGAACGTCGGCGTCTACCGGCTGCAGCGCCAGTCGATCAACAGCGCCACCGTCCACTGGCTGAGCGTGCGGGGCGGGGCCCGGCACCTGCGCAAGGCGGCGGCGATGGGCCGCAAGCTCGAGGTGGCGGTGGCGATCGGCGTCCATCCCCTGCTGGTGATGGCGGCGGCCACGCCGATTCCCGTGCAGCTGAGCGAATGGCTGTTCGCCGGCCTCTACGCCGGTGAGGGGGTGCGGCTGGCCCGCTGCAAGACCCTCGATCTGGAGGTGCCCTCCCACAGCGAAGTGGTGCTGGAGGGCACGATCACGCCCGGGGAGGTGCTCCCGGACGGCCCCTGCGGCGACCACATGGGCTTCTACGGCGGCGAGGAGGACTCGCCCCTGGTGCGCTTCCACTGCGTCACCCAGCGCCGGGATCCCATCTTCCTGACCACCTTCAGCGGCCGTCCGCCAAAGGAGGAGGCCATGCTGGCGATCGCCCTGAACCGGATTTACACCCCGATCCTGCGCCAGCAGATCCCGGAGATCGTCGATTTCTTCCTGCCGATGGAGGGCCTCAGCTACAAGCTGGCCGTCATCGCCATCGACAAGGCCTACCCGGGCCAGGCCAAGCGGGCGGCCATGGCCTTCTGGAGCGCCCTGCCCCAGTTCACCTACACCAAGTTCGTGGTGGTGGTCGACAAGTCGATCGCGATCCGCGACCCGCGCCAGGTGATCTGGGCGATCAGCGCCCAGGTGGATCCCCAGCGGGACCTGTTCGTGCTGGAGGACACCCCCTTCGACTCCCTGGATTTCGCCAGCGAGCGGCTGGGGCTGGGCGGCCGGCTCGCCATCGATGCCACCACCAAGATCGGCCCCGAGAAGCGCCACGACTGGGGCCAGGCCCTGGGCCGCGATGCCGCCCTCGAAGCCCGGGTGGATGGTCGCTGGCGCGAACTGGGCCTCGACGACCTGGGCCACGGTGAGCCGGACCCCGCCCTGTTCGGCTACACCCTGGAGCATGTGCTGGAGCGCCTGGTCGCTGGCCGCTGATGCTGCGCCGCAGCGGCATCTACGCCCTCAAGGCCCTGCTGGAGCTGGCCCTGGATCCACCCCGCTGGCAGTCGGTGAACGCCCTGGCAGAGGCCCAGGACCTGCCTGCCCCGATGCTGGAGCAGCTGATGCTGAAGCTGCGCCGGGCCGCCCTGGTGGAGTCGCGGCGGGGCCGCCAGGGGGGCTACCGGCTGCGGCGCCTGCCCGCTGATGTCCCCTTGGCGGCGATCCTGGCGGCCGTGGACGCCCCGGCCGTCAGCCTGGTGGCCCCCACGGAGGCCGGCGACGACCCCCGTCCCAGCGACCGGGTGACCCGGGTGCTCAACCGCCGCCTGCTGCAGGCCCTGGAGCGGGAGCTGGACCGGCTCACCCTGGAGGACCTGCTGTTCGACCTGCGCAGCGCCCGGGCGGCCTTCAGCGAATCCGGTGGGCTGCTGCTGGGCTGAGGCGGGCCGCACCGATGAACATCAACGCCAGGTCCTGATCGAAGGCCACCTGGAAACCCCCGGTGCGCAGGTAGTGCACCAGCCGGCCCAGGGTGCGGAGCGGTCCCCGGCCGAACAGATCCATCCCCTGCATGGTGATGGCCGTGAAGTCACTGGCCAGCAGCCAACCCTCGAGGGCCTCGGGAGTCACGAACCGCTCCCAGTCGTGAACCCCGGCCGGGATCAGTCGCAGCAGCGTCTCCAGCAGCCAGATCATGGTGAGCCGGGAGCGAAAGGTGCGATTGATGGTGTCAAAGCAAAGGGTCCCCCCCGGGGCCAGGACCCTGGCAATCTCCGCGATCGTGGTGTCCGGGCGATCGACATGCTCCAGCACATCGACGCAGATCACCACATCGAAGCTGGCGGCAGCAAAGGGAAGCGCCTCCGCCCTTCCCACCCGATAATCGATCTCCAGACCCGCCAGGGCCGCATGGCTCCGGGCCGCCTCGATGCAGGGGGCGGAACGGTCGATACCGCTCAGCCTGGCGCCTCGACGCGCTAAGAATTCACAGGTGTAACCGCCGCCGCAGCCCACATCCAGGACGCGAAGATGGTTCCAGCAGGGAACGAATTGATCGAAGCAGAGAAAGCGGAGCGGATTGAGTTGGCTGAGCGGAAAGATGGTGGCGGTTTCATCCCACCAGACGGCCGCCTGTTGGTCATAGAATGAAAGATTGTTGCGCAACAAGGTGACGGCGCCGTCGGTATCGATCATTATCCCGACCCTCAATGAAGCCGGTCACCTGGGACGCACCCTCCACCAGCTGGAGATCCTCGATCCGGCGGCCGACGAGGTGATCGTTGTGGATGGCGGCAGCACCGATGCCACCCTGGCCCGGGCCCACGTGCACGGCTGCCGGATCCTCCGTTGCCCGCGGGCGGGACGGGCGCTGCAGATGAACCGGGGCGCCGTGGCGGCCCGCGGCGACATCCTCTGCTTCCTTCACGCCGACACGCTGGTGCCCTCGGATCTGGTGCAGCTGGTGGCCTCCACCCTGGCCGACCCGGCCGTCAGCTGCGGTGGCTTCATCGCGCTGATGCGCGGCGACCAACGCACCCGCTGGGGTGTGAGCCTTCACAACGCCCTCAAGACCCACTACGCAGCGCTGCTGTTCCGGCCCCATCGCTACGTCCTGAACGGTTTCCGGGTGCTGTTCGGCGACCAGGTGATGTTCTGCCGCCGGCGCGACTTCGAGCGCTGCGGGGGCTTTGACGACACCCTGCCGATCATGGAGGACGCCGACCTCTGCGAACGGCTGGGCCGGCTGGGCCGGATCCGCCAGGTCAACCGGGTGGTGGAATCGTCCGACCGGCGGGTGGCGCGCTGGGGATCCTGGAAAGCCACCGGCGTTTATCTGACGATCGGCCTGCTGTGGGGCCTGGGGGTGCCGGCCTCACGGCTGAAGCGGTTCTACGGCGACATCCGCGACTGAGCCCTGTGCATTGAGCGCCCAGTCGTAGGGCAGGTAGCGGAGCCGGACGTCAGACGGCAAGGCCAGCTCCGGCCGGTAGCGGCCCACATAGGCGGGGATCGAGGGGGCCACCGCCAGAACGTCACCGCGGTACCACTGGAGGATCCGACTGACCCAGAGGCGGCCCCTGGCCGGCTCGAAGCGCAGCTTCTGCGGGTGCTGCAGGAAGCGGCGGGCGTCCTCCTCCAACTGGGCCTCGAGCCGCTCGGGCCGGTAGGCCTCCGCCCGCAGCAGGGGGCAGCCGACGGCGGCGCAGACCAGGGCGAAATGCAGGCGGGGATCGCCGAAGCGGGTCCGAAGAATCCCATGCTCGATGCGGTTGAGGCTGAGGGGCTGGCCCTGCAGGCTGATCACCGGCCGGGAGAAGAAGGCCAGGAACGCCGGCCAGTTGGGCACCCCTGCGACGGTGGGGCGAATCGAGGCCAACGGGAACCGCTTCAGCACCTGGCGGATCACCAGGGCGTTGTAGAGGTTGATCCACAGGGCCATGGCCTCGGCCCTGGAGCCAGGCCCAGGGTCGAAGGGGCGCTGGGCCGCCAGCCAGTGCTCCAGCTCCGCCGCCCCCTGCTGCTGCCAGACGGCGTAGTCCACCCGCCCGCGGCCATCGACGTGGCGGCGGAGCAGGCCATCCCAGACGGCGACGTCGATCATGGGGCGAGCCTGCGACCCCCATCGTTCCACGTCCATCCGGGGACTGGAGATCCGTACCGGGGCAGCCACGGCAACGATTCCTACGCTGGACCCATGGTTCCCGCCCCCTCCCTGCCCGATCCCACCGGCCCGCTGCTGGAGGAGATCCTGGTGCCGCTGCTGCAGGACTACGCCGAGTCCTTCGATCGTGGCCTGCTGCTGCTCGACCACTGCCCGGAGACCGTGATGGCCGCCCCGGAGCAGGAGAACCTGCGCCAGCGGCTCGATGAGGCGCGGCGGTCCCTGGCGGCGGCGCGGGCCCTGCGGGCCGCCGCCCCCAAACCCATGGGCCTGGCGATGGAGACGATCACCCCCTGGCACCGGCTGGTGGTGGAGGTCTGGGGCCTGTCGTCCAGGCTGCGGGCGATCGGCATTCGCCCCTGAACGGGGGGCCGGAACCGGCCGCTCCATAGGATCACCCCAGTTGGCGCCCCTGCTCTTGTCCTCCTCCGTGGGTGTCGATGCGAGCGAGGCCGCGTTGCCGGCGCCCCTGCTGCTGCCGTCCGGCGGCAGCCTGCGGGGCCACGTGACGGTGCCCGGCGACAAGTCGATCTCCCACCGCTCGCTGCTGTTCGGGGCCATCGCCGAGGGCACCACCCGCATTGAGGGCCTGCTGCCCGCCGAAGACCCCCTGAGCACCGCCGCCTGCCTGCGGGCCATGGGTGTCACGGTCTCGCCGATCGCCGACGGCCAGGTGGTGACCGTGGAGGGGGTGGGCCTGGACGGGCTGCAGGAGCCCGCCGACGTGCTCGATTGCGGCAATTCCGGCACCACCATGCGGCTGATGCTGGGGTTGCTGGCCGGCCGGGCGGGGCGCCACTTCGTGCTCACAGGCGATGCCTCGCTGCGCTCGAGGCCGATGCGCCGGGTGGGGGCCCCCCTGGCCCAGATGGGCGCCCGGATCCAGGGGCGCGAGGACGGCAACCTGGCCCCCCTGGCGGTGCAGGGGCAGACCCTGCACGGCAGCGTCATCGGCACGCCGGTGGCCTCGGCCCAGGTCAAGAGCGCCCTGCTGCTGGCCGCCCTGACGGCGAACGGGCCCACCACCGTGATCGAACCGGCCCCCACCCGCGACCACAGCGAGCGGATGCTGCGGGCCTTCGGTGCCGACCTGGAGGTGGATGGCGACGAGGGACGGTTCATCACCGTGCGGCCCGGACCCACCCTGGTGGGCCAGACCGTGGTGGTGCCGGGCGACATCAGCTCCGCGGCGTTCTGGCTGGTGGCGGCGGCGATCACCCCGGGGGCCGATCTGACGGTCGAGAACGTGGGGCTCAACCCCAGCCGCACCGGCATTCTCGATGTGCTGGCCGAAATGGGCGCCCGGATCACCGTGCTCAACAGCCGCGACGTGGCCGGCGAGCCGGTGGGGGATCTGCGCGTCCAGCACGGCCCGCTGCAGGCCTTCCGCATCGAGGAGCCGATGATCCCGCGGCTGGTAGACGAGATCCCCGTGCTGGCGGTGGCGGCCTGCTGCGCCGAAGGGCTGAGCCGCATCAGCGGCGCGGCGGAGCTGCGGGTCAAGGAGACCGACCGCCTGGCGGTGATGGCCCGCCAGCTGACGGCGATGGGGGCCCGGCTCGAGGAGCACGCCGATGGCCTCAGCATCGAAGGACCCACCCCGCTGCACGGGGCCGAGGTGGACAGCGAGACGGATCACCGGGTGGCGATGAGCCTGGCGGTGGCCTCCCTGGTGGCCCGGGGCGACACCCGCCTGGGGAGGCCGGAGGCGGCCGCCGTCTCCTACCCCGGCTTCTGGGATGACCTGGCCCGCCTGCGGCACTGAGACGGCAGAGCCGGAACCGGGGCCCGAGCTGCTCCCCCGGCGGGGGCGGGACGGCAGCTTCAGCCTCTACAGCCGCGGCTGGGGTGAGGGCTTCCACAGTGCCGCCGGGGCCATGGGCGAGGCCAACGGGAAGTTCGTGGTCCCGGCGGCGCTGGAGCGCTTCGCCCCGGGCCGGCAGCTGGTGGTGGCGGAGATGGCCGTCGGCACCGGCACCAACACCGCCGCCCTGCTGGCCGCCGCCACCGCCGCCGGCCTGGAGCTCGACTGGTGGGGCCTGGAGCTGGACCACCGGCCCCTCGCCCTGGCCCTGGCGGACGCCGGCTTCCGGGCCCAGTGGCCCGCCGCGGTGATCGGCCGGCTCGAGGAGCTAGGCGGCAGCGATCGGCTGCAGATCGGCGATGCCCGCCGCCGGCTGCCGGAGCTGCTGGCCACGCTGGCGGGCCGCTGCGACCTGGTGCTGCTGGATGCCTTCTCCCCGTCACGGTGTCCCCAGCTCTGGAGCATGGAGTTCCTGGAGCGCTTGGTGCGACTGCTGCGGCCTGACGGTCGGCTGCTCACCTACAGCTCCGCGGCGGCGCTGCGCCGTTGCCTGCAGGAGCTGGGGCTGGAGGTGCGGGCGATCCGGCCGCCCGCCGACGAACCGGAGCGCTGGAGCGCCGGGACGGCGGCCGGCCTCACCCCCCTGGCCCCCCATCCGGCCCTGCGGCCCCTGGATGCCTTTGAGCGGGAGCACCTGGCCAGCCGCGCCGGGGTGCCCTACCGGGACCCCAGCGGCACCGCCACGGCCGCCGAAATCCTGGAGCGGCGGCGCCGGGAGCAGGAGCGGAGCACCGACCCTCCAGCCCGGCGACCGCGGCGCCCAGGCCCCGGCGGACTGGGCCGCTCCGGAGGGCACCGGTAGATTCCGGCGCAGACGCCCCGCCGCTGCCGATGCTCGCCGTTGCCGTCCTGGCCGCCGGGAAAGGGACCCGCATGAAGAGTGCCCTGCCGAAGGTGCTCCAGCCCCTGGCCGGCGCGACGCTGGTGGAACGGGTGCTGGGAAGCTGCCACCGGCTCGCCCCAGACCGCCAGCTGCTGGTGGTGGGGCACCAGGCCGACCGGGTGGAGCACACCCTCTCCGGCGTCGAGGGCCTGGAGTTCGTGCTGCAGCAGCCCCAGAACGGCACCGGCCATGCGGTGCAGCAACTGCTCGGGCCCCTGGAGGGCTTCGAAGGGGAGTTGCTGGTGCTGAACGGCGACGTGCCGCTGCTGCGGCCGGAGACCCTGGAATCCCTCCTCTCCACCCATCGGACCAGTGGCGCCGCGGTGACCCTGCTCACCGCCCGGCTGGCGGACCCGAGCGGCTACGGCCGGGTCTTCGCCGACGGGGCTGGCCAGGTGAGCGGCATCGTGGAGCACCGCGACTGCACGGCCGAGCAGCTCGCCAACACCCTCACCAATGCGGGCATCTACTGCTTCGACTGGGCCCGCCTGGCCACCGTGCTGCCCAGCCTGAGCACCGACAACGACCAGGGCGAGCTCTATCTCACCGACACCGTGGCCCTGCTGCGGCCGGCCATGCACCTGGAGGTGGGCGACCCGGACGAGGTGGCCGGCATCAACGACCGCCAGCAGCTGGCCCACTGCGAGTCGGTGCTGCAGGACCGGCTGCGCCGCCACTGGATGGCGGAGGGGGTGAGCTTCACCGATCCCGCCAGCTGCACCCTCAGCGAGCACACCCGCTTCGGCCGCGACGTGCTGGTGGAGCCCCAGTGCCACTTCCGTGGGGCCAGCAGCATCGGCGACGGCTGCCGCATCGGCCCCGGCTGCCTGATCGAGAACAGCCAGCTGGGCGCCGAGGTGGAGGTGGTCCATTCGGTGCTGCGGGACAGCCACGTGGAACCCGGCTGCGCCATCGGTCCCTTCGCCCAGCTGCGGGCCGGCACCCACCTGGGCGCCGGCTGCCGCATCGGCAACTTCGTCGAGGTGAAGAACAGCCGGCTGGGGGAGGGCTGCAAGGCCAACCACCTCAGCTACCTGGGCGATGCCGACCTGGGCGCCGAGGTGAACATCGGGGCCGGCACGATCACCGCCAACTTCGACGGGGTGCGCAAGCACCGCACCGTGATCGGCGGCGGCAGCAAGACCGGGGCCAATTCGGTGCTGGTGGCACCGATCACCCTCGGGGAGCGGGTGACGGTGGGGGCTGGCTCCACCCTCACCAAGGACGTGCCGGCCGGCTCCCTCGCCCTGGGCCGGGCCCGCCAGCTGGTGAAGGAGAACTGGAGCCCGCTGGCGCCGCGCCAGCAGCAGGGGGTGGCGGGCTGAGTGCCGAATTTCGGGCCTAATCTGGCCCAAAACCACCTCGCAACCATGGCCGTCAATCCCGTCATCTGGTTCGAGCTCTACGTCAATGACATGGCCCGGGCCAGGGCCTTCTACGAGGCCGTGTTCGGCGTGACCCTGGAAGCCATGGGTGAGGCGGGCATGGAGTACTTCGCCTTCCCGATGCAGAACGATCAGGTGGGGGCCGGCGGTGCGCTGGCCAAGATGGAGGGCATGGCCCCGGGGGGTGGCGGCACCCTGATCTATTTCCACTGCGACGACTGCGCCGTGGAGGAGGGCCGGGTGGCGGGAGCCGGCGGCACCGTGATCAAGCCGAAGATGTCGCTCGGCCCCTACGGCTTCATGAGCCTGGTGCTCGACACCGAGGGCAACACCATCGGGCTCCATTCCCAGGCGTGAACGCCACGGCCCCGGCACGGCGCTTCCGCTGGTGGCATGGCGCCGCGATCCTGGTGGCCGCCAATGCCGTCAGCTTCTGGCCGGCGGGGGTGCTGGGCGACGCCGCCTTCTACAGAGCCTTCCGCCTGCCCCCCTACGCCCCGCCGGACTGGCTGTTCGCTCCCCTGTGGCTGGTGCTGAACATCACCTCCCTGGTGGCCCTGGCGCGGGTAGCCAACCTGGATCTGGAGGACACGGCCGCCCGTCGCCGGAGGCTGGTCATGGCCTCGGAGGCGGTGGGCTGGCTGCTGTTCGCCGTGTTCACCACGTTCTTCTTCTGGCTGCACAGCCCGGTGCTGGCGGCGGCGGACACGGTGGCGGGCCTGCTGGTGGCGGTGGTGAGCGTGGCGGCGGCGGCCAGCCTCGATCGGCCCGCCGCCGGGCTGATCGGCCTGCGGTTGCTGTGGCTGCTGCTGGCCAGTGCCGTGGCGGTGAGCGTGGCCCTGCACAACCCCGACCCGTTCCTATCCGCCGCCCCGGCGCCAGGAGTGGAAGCGCTCCAGTAGGGCCAGGGTGCGCTGGGGGGCGTGGGCCTTCTTCCAGGCCCCGGCGGCGTACTTGTTGGCTTCGGAGAAGGTGGGATAGGCATGGATCGCCCCCATCACCTTGCCCAGGCCCAGGTTCCAACGCATCGCCAGCACAAATTCGGCCAGCAGCTCCCCGGCCTGCTCCGCCACGATCGTCACCCCCAGGATCCGGTCCCTGCCGGGCACGGTGAGCACCTTGACGAAGCCGGTCTCGGCGGATTCGACGATGGCCCGATCCAGCTCGGCCAGCGGGAACCGGGTGACCTCGAAGGCCACGCCCTGGGCCGTGGCCTCGTCTTCGCTCAGCCCCACCCGGGCCACCTCCGGGTCGGTGAAGGTGGTGCGCGGGATGACGCGGCCGTCGACGGCGAAGCGCAGCGGATCGAACAGCCCGTTCACAGCCGCATACCAGGCCTGATGGGCCGCCGTGTGGGTGAACTGCCAGGGGCCGGCGGCGTCGCCGGCGGCATAGATGTTGGGGTAAAGGGTCTGGAGGTGGGGGCTGGTGGTGATGGTGCGGCCGGTGGGGATGCCCAGGGCCTCAAGGCCATGGCCCTCCAGCCGGGCCTGGCGCCCCACGGCGCAGAGCAGCTCGTCGGCCTCCAGGCGAAGGGTGGCGCCATCCACCACGGCCACCAGCCGCACACCCCCGGCAGGACCAGGCTCGAGCCGCTCCACCTGGCAGCCGGTGTGCACACGGACGCCGTCGCGCTCCAGGGCCCCGCGCACCAGGGCTCCCACGTCGGGATCCTCCCGGGGTAGGAGCCGGGCATTGCGCTGCAGCAAGGTCACCGGCAGGCCCAGCTGGGCCAGGGCCTGGGCCAGTTCACAGCCGATGGGCCCGCCCCCCAGCACCACCAGGCTGGGCCTCGGGGACGGGTGCTCGGCCAGGGTGTCCCACAGCGTCTCGCTGGTGAGCACCCGCACCCTGTCGATGCCGGGCAGGGCCGGGATCACCGGCGCGGCGCCGGTGGCCAGCACAATGGACCGGGCCGACAGCACGGATTCGCTGCCATCGGCGGCGGTGATCGCCACCTCCCAGGGGCTCAGCAGGCGGGCCTGGCCGAGGCGCACGTCCACCCCGAGGGCGGTGTAGCGCTCGACGCTGTCATGGGGGGCAACGGCAGCCACCTTCTGCCTCACCCGCTCCAGCACCAGGCGCAGATCCACCCGGGGCTCCTGGGGGGCCAGGCCGTAGCGGTCGGCATGGCGCAGGCGGGCGGCGAGGCGGGCCGTGCTGATCAGGGCCTTGCTGGGCACACAGCCGGTGTTGAGGCAGTCCCCGCCCATGCGGTGCCGCTCCACCAGGGTGACCTTCGCCCGCACGGTGGCGGCGATGTAGGCGGTGACCAGGCCCGCCGCCCCGGCACCGATCACGATCAGGTTGCGATCGAAGTGGCGGGGGCGACGCCAGGGGCGGTAGAGGCGCCAGAGACGCCAGCGGCCCAGCAGCAGCTTGACGATCCAGGGCAGCAGGCCCAGCAGGGCGAAGGAACCGAGCAGGGCCGGCGAGAGGAGGCCGCTCAGGCTGGTGAGCTGGGCCAGCTGGGTGCCGGCATTCACATAGACGAGGGTGGCCGGCAGCATGCCCAGCTGGGAGACCAGCGCGAAGGGCAGCAGGGGCATGGGGGTGAGGCCCATCAACAGGTTCACCAGAAAGAAAGGGACCACCGGCACCAGCCGCAGGCTGAGCAGGTAGGCGGCCCCATCGCGGCGGACGCCATCCTCGATGGGCCCCAGGCGCTGGCCGAACCGGCGCCGCACCGGCTCCCGCAGCAGGGTGCGGGCCAGCAGGCAGGCCGCCGTGGCCCCCAGGGTGGAGCCGAGCGACACCAGCACCGTGCCCTGCAACAGGCCGAAGATGGCGCCCCCCGCCAGGGTGAGCACGGTGGCGCCGGGCAGGGAGAGGCCCGTCACCAGCACGTACACCAGCAGATAGCCGGAGGCGGTGGCCAGCGGGGCCGCCTGGCGCCAGGCGACGAGTTGGGCGCGGGAGGCCTGCAGGCCCGCGAGATCCAGCTGGCGATACCAACCCTGGCTGAAGAACAGGGTCACCCCAGCCAGCAGCAGGGCGATCAGCAGCAGGCGTCCCACGGATGCGCCGGAGGGGTCCTCCTGGGACGGGGCGTTCATGGCTGGCTCCCCTGGGGCGCGACCGGCGGTGGGCGCTGGATCACCGGAGCGGCGGCGGCGAGGATCGCGGCCCGGTCGCCGTTCAGGGGGGGATAGATGCGCTGGCCGTTGATCAGCCGCTTGGTGCGCTTGGCGGTCTCCCCGGTGGCGACGACCCGGCGGTCCCAGCCTTCGGTGTAGAGGGCCCCCCAGGGACCCAGATCGAGGATGGTGGTGTACCAGTCGATCCGCAGCGGCAGCAGCGGCAGCTCCAGCAGATCACAGACCGCGTTGTGGCCGGCGAACCGGCCCATGGGCCGGCCGTGCTGGCAGGACATGACCGTGGTGTGGTCGTCCTCGAGGGCGAGGCGGGCACTGTCACCGGCGGCGAACACACCGCTGAGGCCCTCGACCCGCAGATCGGCATCGACCGGCAGCCGGCCGAGGGCATCGGTGGGCACGCCGCAGCCGGCGGCCAGCGGACTGGCGCGCATGCCGGCACACCAGACCACCGTCCGGGTGGCGATGACCTCACCGGAGTCGAAGCGAATCTCCGACCCGTCGAGGCCGTCCACCCGCACGCCGAGGCGACACTCCACCCCAAGGGCCGCCAGGGCCTGCTCGATCACCGGCCGGGCCGACTCCCCCATGTCGGAGCCCACGTGGGGGTTGTGGTCCACCAGCACGACGCGTGCCGGTCCGGACAGCCCGGCGCCTTCCTGGACCGCCCGCAGCCGGGCCGGCAGTTCACAGGCGGCCTCGATTCCGGTGAGGCCGGCCCCCACCACCACGGCCGTGAAGCGTCCAGGGGCCTCGGGACGTTCCGCCAGGGTTTCCAGGTGCCCCGCCAGCCGGGAGGCGCCGCCGTAGGTGTCGACATCGAAGCCATGGGCGGCCAGGCCGGGGATCTCGGGCCGCCGCAGTTCACTGCCGAGGGCGAAGACCAGCCGGTCGTAGGTCAGCCGCTGGGGGCCCGACGGGGTCTGCACGGTCACCGCCCGGGCCCCTGGATCGATGGCGTCCACCTCCCCCACCAGCCAGCGCACCCCGGCGGGGCCGAGCACCGCCTCCAGGGGAACCCTGAGGGGGTCCAGGTCGGCCTCGTAGTTGCGCACCCGGATGCCATGGAACGCATCACGGTTGACGAGCAGCACCTCCACGGCCCCGGAATCGAGGCCGAGCTGATCCAGCTGGCGGGCGGCGGCCAGGGCACTCCAGAGCCCGGCAAAGCCACCGCCGAGCACCAGGATCCGCTGGGCTCCCATCACGTCTCTCCGGCAAGGGGCGCAGGCTTCACCGGGAGCGGATCGACCGGATCCCAGGCTATCGAGGGCCCCTCAGGACTTGAGGGCGGCGCGGCAGATGCGCTGGGCCGCTTCCCGCCCCCCGAACAGGTTGCGGGCCGCGGGTCCCAGCTGCAGCGCGGACAGTCCCCCCATCACGTGCACCTTGGTGCCGGGCCAGCGCAGGTCGCCGCTGAGCACGGGCCAGTCCTCGACCAGCGCCTGGGGCCGCTGCTGCTGCAGCTGGCGCAGCAGCGGATGGTGGCCCACCCCCAGGCGATGGCCGGTGGCCAGCCAGAGGCGGTCGGCCCGGTGCTGGCTGCCATCACGGAAGTGCAGCAGCCACTGGCCCTGGCACCAGCGGGCCGATGCGATCTCACACCCCTCGTCCAGCTGCAGCGCTCCGGCCGCCTGCGCCTGCTGCAGCCGGCTGGCCAGCTGGGGGGTGATCGAGCCGCCATCACGGGCCGCCAGAACCTGCTGACGGCGGCGGTGCCAGCAGGGTTCCGCCCGGAAGTCCTTGAGGTACCTGGGCCCCAGCCAGCCCGGGTCGGCATCGAAGGCTTTGCGGCGCAGCCTCCGCCGGCAGAACAGGCTGACCCGGGCGCCGCGCCGAATGGCCCCCAGGGCCAGGTGGGCGCTGGTCAGGCCGCCGCCGACGATCACCAGATGCTGCCCCGCCAGGCCCCGGCAGGCGCCGAGGTCGAGGCTCTGGCTGTGCCGCAGGGCGTCGGCCGGGTAAGGGTCCTCGATGGCCTGGACCCAGTCCGGCAGCACCGGGGCCTCGGCCCCTGTGGCGATGACCAGCCGCCGGGGGGCCAGAACGGAGCCATCGCTCAGGTCCAGCTCCATGGCGTCGTCCCCGGAGGGAGCGAGCCGGATCCGCTCGACCGCCACGGCCTGCACCCGGTCGGCCAGCTGGAAGTCGTCCACGATGCTGCGGCAGAAATCGGCGAACAGCTCCGTGTGGGGCAGGCCGTAGGGACCCTCAAGCTCAGCCCCGCGCTGGCGCTCCTGGGCGAAACGGCGCAGGGCGTGGGGATTGGGGTGGGGATGGTGGGGGGAGGGGGAGCGCAACCAGGGAATCTCGTAGCGGCGCATCTGGGTGTTCCAGCGCTCCAGCCAGGTGCCGCTGGGGTCAAGCACCCGCAGCCGCCGGCGCCACTGGGGCCGCTTCTGCAGCAGCAGGCAGCAGAGGGTGAGGGCCTGGGGACCGGACCCGGCGACCACGAGCTCAGCCATGGTGCTCACTGGAGGCCCGCTGCAGCGGAGACAGGGGGCTCCAGCGGGGAAGGCAGGCCGTGGCGGGGAATGGCGGGGTGGTGCGGAATGACAACCATTCTCACATCATTCCCTCCGTCTGGGGCCCGGACCAGGGCGTCGGCCAGGGGCGCAGGCGCCGGATTCGGTGACCGACGCGACAGCTCTGGCCCGATCAGCCTGTCAAGAATGAGAATGACTCTCATTCTTGACTTCATGGGCAGCACCGGCAGCGTCAGCGCCTGGGAGGAGGCTCTCCTCGTGGCGATGATCCAGTACCCCGTCCCCGTGATCAAAGGCCCCGCGGACATCCAGACCCAGGTGGATCAGATCTGCAAGGCGGTCGCTTCCACCAAGGCCGGCTACCCCGATCTCGATCTGGTCGTGTTCCCGGAGTACTCCACCCAGGGACTGAACACCGCCATCTGGACCTACGACGAGATGCTGCTGCGGATCGACTCCCCCGAAATCGACCGCTTTCGCAAGGCCTGCCGGGACAACGACGTCTGGGGGGTCTTCTCCCTGATGGAGCAGAACGACGACCCCAGCCTGCCGCCCTTCAACACGGCCATCATCATCAACGCCCAGGGCGAGATTGCCCTGCACTACAGAAAACTGCAGCCCTGGGTGCCGATCGAACCCTGGTCGCCGGGCAACTACGGCATGCCGGTCTGCGAGGGGCCCAAGGGTTCCAGGCTGGCAGTCTGCATCTGCCATGACGGCATGTTCCCCGAACTGGCCCGGGAGGCCGCCTACAAGGGGGCCAATGTCTACATCCGCATCTCGGGCTACTCCACCCAGGTCAACGACCAGTGGATCTGGACCAACCGGACCAACGCCTGGCAGAACCTGATGTACACCATCTCGGTCAATCTGGCCGGGTATGACGGCGTCTTCTACTACTTCGGGGAAGGCACCGTCTGCAACTACGACGGCAACGTGCTGCAGCAGGGCCACAGAAACCCATGGGAGATCGTCACCGCCGAGCTGTTCCCCCGCCTGGTGGACAAGGCGAGGGAGAACTGGGCTCTGGAGAACAACATCTTCAACCTGGGCTGCCGCGCCTATGTGGGAAAACCCGGTGGGGAGAAGGAGAACTACCTCACCTGGGTCAGGGATCTGGCCAACGGCTGCTACAAGCTCCCCTGGGACGAGAAGATCAGGATCCGGGACGGCTGGAAGTACTACCCCGAGGGCGTCAAGCTGGGGCCCATCAGCCAGGCCGGGCTGCCCGGCTGACGCGGCCCCGGCCGGCCCCTCATCCTGCCGCCACCAGCCCCGAGTGCCGGATCAGGGCCTCCGGGCTGGGGGGCCGTCCCCGGAAGGTCTCGAACACCTCGCCGGGGTGACGGCTGCCGCCGAGGCTGAGCACCGTCTCGCGGAAGCGGCGGCCGGTGGCCCGGATCGCCGCCTCGTTCTCCAGCCCCACCTCCTCGAAGGCGCTGAAGGCATCGGCGCTGAGCACCTCGGCCCACTTGTAGGAGTAGTAGCCGGCGGAATAGCCGCCGGCGAAGATGTGGCCGAAGGAGCAGAGGAAGGCGTCCTCCTCGATCGGCTCCAGCACGGTGGTGGTGACAGCGATCTCCCGGCGCAGCTGCTCCGGTGTCCGGCCGCACTCCGGCGTCCATTGGCTGTGGAGCCGCAGGTCGGTGAGGGCGAAGTGCACCTGACGCAGGGTGGCGGCCCCGCCCATGAAGGTGCGGGCGGCGCGAAGCTTGGCGAACTCCGGCTCCGGCAGCGGTTCGCCGCTCTGCCAGTGGCGGGCCATGCCCATCAGGGTGGCGTGGTCGTAGCACCAGTTCTCCATGAACTGGCTGGGCAGCTCCACCGCATCCCATTCCACGTTGTTGATGCCGGCCGCCTGGGGGCGCTCCACCGTGGTGAGCATGTGCTGGAGGCCATGGCCGAACTCGTGGAACAGGGTCTCCACCTCCTCGAAGGTCATCAGGCTGGGGGTGTCCCCCACCGGCGGGCTCTGGTTGCAGACCAGATAGGCCACGGGCAGCACGGGCGCACCGGCTGCGTCCACCGAGCGCACCAGGCATTCATCCATCCAGGCGCCGCCGCGCTTGCTGCCCGGGCGGCTGTAGGGATCCAGATAGAAGGCAGCCAGGGGCTCGCCGCTGCCGGCGTCCTCGAGGCGGAAGAAACGCACGTCCGGATGCCAGACGGGCGCCTCGCCATCGGCCGGACGGATGCGGATGCCGAACAGCCGGTCGCAGAGGCCGAACAGCCCATCGAGAACCCGGGGCAGGGGGAACCAGGGACGCAGCGCCTCACTGTCGAGATCGAAGGCCTCCTGGCGCCGCACCTCCGCCCAGAAACTGACATCCCAGGGCTTGAGATCCGTCGCTTCGGCCGCCCCCTCCCGGGCCGCGCAGGCGCGTAACGCCCCCAGTTCCTGCAGGGCCACCGGGTAGGCGGCGGTACGCAGGTCCTCCAGCAGGGCCTCCACCTCGGCCACTGAGCCGGCCATCTTCGCGGCCAGGCTCACCTCGGCCCAGGAGCCGTGGCCAAGACGCTGGGCCTGCTCACGGCGCAGGGTCAGAATCCGCTCGATGGTCGGCCAGTTGCCGTCGGTCTCTCCCGAGGCCCGGCTCACATGGGCCTTGTAGGCGATCTCACGCAGGTCGCGGCGGCGGCTGTACTTCAGGAACGGGCCGAAGCGGGGCATGTCGAGCCCCAGCAGCCAGGGGCCCTCCGCGGCCGTGGCCTGGCCATCCCCGGCGTCGCGGGCGGCCTGGGCCAGCTGCTCCTTGAGGCTGTCCGGCAACCCCTCCACCTCGGCCGGGTCAGTCAGCCGGAGGGTCCAGGCGTTGGTGGCATCCAGCACGCGGTTGCCGAAACCGGTGGCCAACTCCGCCAACTCCTGGCTGGCGGCGTTGAAAGCCTCTTGGGCGGCGCCCTCCAGGCCCACGCCCCGCAACTCCATATCCCGCAGTTCCGCCGTCAGGATCCGCTCCTGGGTGGCATCGAGGCCCCCCTGGGCCTGGAGGGTGCGCAGGGCCTCGTAGAGCACCCGGCTCTGGCCGGCCCGGTTGCCGAAGGCCACCACCGCCGCCTGCTGGCTGGCGTGGGCCTCCCGCAGCTCCGTGCTGTTGCAGACCCCGTTGAGGTGGCTCACCACCCCCCAGCTCCAGCGCAGCCGTTCGCCCAGCCGGTGCAGGGGGTCCATCACCTCCGCCCAGCCGAGGTTCCGTCCCGCCGCCGCCGTCGCCGCCAGTCCGGCCTCCAGCCGATCCAACTCCGCCTCCAGCTCACCCAGGAGCTCAGGGATGTGGGCCCGCACCTGGTCGGGGGTGATGGCTTCGAAGCGGGGCAGGCCCTCGCCGGCCAGCAGGGCGGGGGGGCTCTGGAGGGTGCTGGTCATCGCCGGGTGGCCGCTTCGATGGAAGCTCCCATTTCAGCCCACCCGGGCGCCTGGATGGGACTCAGCCGAGGGCGGCCAACCGTCCCATGGCCACGGCCCCATGGCTGGCCAGTTCGGCGGCCAGGCCATTGGTGCTGGCCTCGTAGAGATCGATCGCCACCCGGGGCCAGAAGCCGATCACCAGGGTGGGCACCAGCAGGGTGAGGCCGATCAGCAGCTCCCGGGGCTTCATGTCACCCACCACCGCCAGGGCCGGAATGCGGGGACCGAAGAAGACCCGCCGGCAGAGGGAGAGCAGGTAGACGGGGGTGAGCACCAGACCGATGGCGGCCAGGAAGATGGCGATGACCCGGAAGCCGATCGTGAAGCCCTCGTAGGAGGTGACCCCAAGGAACACGGTGATCTCACTGATGAAGCCGCTCATCCCCGGCAGGGCCAGGGACGCCAGGGAGCTGGCCAGGAAAAAGGCGAAGGTGATCGGCAGCACCTTGGCCAGGCCACCCATGTTGGGAATCGAGAGGGTCTCGGTGCGCTCGTAGAAGACGCCGGTGACGAAGAACATGGCCGCCGCGATCAAGCCGTGGCTGATCATCTGCAGCATGGCGCCGCTCATGCCGAGGGCATCAATGGCGCCGATGCCCAGAAGCACGAAGCCCATGTGGCTGACAGAACTGCAGGCGATGCGGCGTTTGACGTTGTCCTGGGCGAAGGCGTTCAGCGCCCCGTAGACGATGTTGATGATCCCCAGAACGATGAGGGCCGGGGCCAGCCGCAGGTGCACATCCGGGAGCATCTGCACGTTGAAGCGCAGCAAGGCATAGCCACCCATCTTGAGCAGCACACCCGCCAGCAGCATCGAGACCGGCGCATTGGCCTCCCCGTGGGCATCGGGCAGCCAGGTGTGCAATGGGAACATCGGCAGCTTCACGCCGAAGCCCACCAGGAAGCCCAGGTAGCAGAGCAGGCCGAAGGTGCCGCCGGGGGAGCGGGCCGCCAGTTCGCTGAGGTTGAGGGTGAAGCTGTCGCCGGAGAGGGCCAGCGCCAGGCCGCTGATCAGGATCAGCAGGGAGGCCGTGGCCGTGTAGAGGATGAACTTGGTGGCGGCGTACTGGCGCTGCTTGCCGCCCCAGATGGCGATCAGCAGGTAGACGGGCACCAGTTCCAGCTCCCAGGCCAGGAAGAACAGCAGGAAATCCTGGGAGAGGAACACCAGGCTCTGGGCCGTGGCCTGCACCAGCAGCAGGCCGAAGTAGAGACGGGTCTTGAGGCGGATGTTCCAGCTGGCCGCCACCGACAGCAGGGTGACCAGGCCGCTGAGCACCACCAGGGGGGCCGAGAGACCATCCGCCGCCAGGGACCATTCCAGGCCCAGAGCCGGCACCCAGGCCACCCGTTCCACCAGCTGGAGGCCACCGAGGCTGGGGTCGAAGTGACGGGCGAACACCCACAGGATCAGGGCCAGGTCCACACCGAGCACCCCCAGGGCCAGGGTGCGCGGCAGGCGGGGATCACTGCCGTCCCCGGGCAGCAGGGGCATCACTAGGGCCGCCGTGGCCGGCAGCAGCACGATCAGGCTGAGCCAGGGGAACGGGGCGCCCTCGGGGAGCACGGCGGGCAGCGAAGAGGACGCGAGCGAAAGAGGCAGGCTGGCGTCCATCACTGTGGGGTGCTCCAGGCAGGAAGTATGGCGGGAGAGGCGGCCGCGACGGCAGGTGGTCCCCGGCGGCAGAGCCTATCAGCTGAGTAGAACTACTCAGCGTGGTTGTTCTAGTCGCCCACGGTGGCCTGTGGGCGGCTCCCCTGGGCCAGGGGGGCCCAGATGCTGCCGCCATCCTGGATGCCAAGCACGGCGCTGTGGCTGCTGACCCCTTCCCCCTGCCAGGCCTGGGTCATGGCCTCGCCCACCACCTCGGCACAGTCGGTGGGCGCCAGGGCCAGCAGGCTCGGGCCCGCACCGCTGATCACGCAACCCCAGGCCCCCGCCTCCAGGGCGGCCTCCCGCACGGCACGGCCCCCCTGGATCAGCCCCCAGCGGTAGGGCTCGTGGATGCGGTCGTGCATGCCATCGCCGATCAGGTCGCCATTGCCCGTGCGCAGCCCCTGCAGCAGCAGGGTGAGGGCCCCCAGATTCATCACGGCGTCGCTGATCGGGATGCTGCGCGGCATGGCACGGCGGGCCTCGCTGGTGCTCAGCCGGATCGTGGGAATCGCCACCACCGCCTTCACCAGCGGGTTCCACTCGCAGCGCACCACCCGCCAGCGGTGGGAGGCGGCCCGCGCCGTCAGGCACAGTCCCCCCAGCAGGGACGGGACGACATTGTCGGGATGGCCCTCGATGTCGATGGCCAGCTCAAGCAGTTTTTCCCGGCTGAGCGGTTCCCCCACCAGGGCATTGGCGCCGATCAGGCCCGCCACGATGGCGGTGGCGCTGCTGCCCAGCCCCCGGGCAGGGGGCACGGCCAGCTGCACCCGCGCCTCCAGGGCCACCGCCTCCAGTCCCACCTCGCGCCAGACCCGCTGGGCGGAGCGGTAGACGAGGTTGTCGGGGCCACCCCGCAGGTGGGCCCCCTCCGGGCCTTCGATGATCAGCTCGAAACGCTCACCACCTCCTTCGATCACCCGCAGCTCGAAGCGGTTGCCGAGGGCGAGCGCGGCGCCGAGGCAGTCGAATCCCGGGCCGATGTTGGCGGTGGTCGCCGGAACCTCCACCACCACCCCCTGGCCGATCTGGGGCCGGACCATACGTGACCTGTCGTTGGGCTCAGTGTTGCAGCCGACCCATAGCCGCGCTGCCCTCAGGCCAGCAGCATCCGGGCGCGGCAGGCGGCACTGAAGCTGCCGACCGCCGGATCCAGCACGGCGGTGATCGGCATGGGCTCCAGGGTGGAGCGCAGCCGCCCCTTGTTCAGGAACGGGTCCAGGAAAGAGCGAGTGCGCAGGCTGGCGAGCAGCTTGGCGGCCGTGCCCCCCGCCAGCCAGAGCCCCCCCCGGCTGAGGGAGGCCAGGGCCAGATCACCGCAGACGCTGCCGTAGGCACCGAGCCAGAGGTCAAGGGCGTCGGCCGCCAGGCGGTCGCCCGCCGCGGCGGCCATCGCCACCTCGGCGGGCAGGTCGGCGCGTGCGGGCCCATCGCCGGCCTCGCGCCAGAGCCGGGCGCTGGGGCTGAGGGGATGGTCGCCGTCGGGGTGGCGACAGCTGAGCAGCCAGCGGGCCACATGGCCCAGGCCCGTGCCACTGACCACCCGTTCGATCGAGACCCGATCGAGGGCCAGATCGGCCCTGAGCCACTGCTTGAGCTCCCATTCCTGCTGGCAGCGGGGGGCGAACTCCCCATGGGCCGCTTCGCTGGGGATGGCCCGCAGACCGGCGGCGGTGGGCAGGCCCATGGCCACCCCCAGGCCGGTGCCGGCCCCCAGCACCAGCAGCGGCGCCAGCGGGTCGGGATCGCCCTCCCGCACGGATGCCACCTGGTCGGCCCCGAGATGGGGCAGGCCGTAGATGAGCACGGCGAAATCGTTGACGAGCTCCAGGGTCGGCAGGCCACAGCTGCGGGCCAGGCCGTCCGTGTCGAGGCGCCACGGCAGGTTGGTGAGCTGGGCCTGGCCCGCCTCCACCGGTCCGGCCACGGCGAAACAGGCGGCATCGGGGGGCGTTCCACCCCCCACACCGGCGGTGGCCAGGAAGTGGCGCACCATCGGAGCCAGGTCGTCCCAGGCCGCCGAGACGAAACGCTCCTCCAGCAGCCGCTCGAGGCCGCCGGTGTCCGAACGCCACAGGCTCAGCAGGGTCTTGGTGCCGCCGATGTCGCCCGCCAGCAGGAGGCTCATGCCAGGTCCAGGGTGGCCTGCCGGCCCGCGTTGGCCACGGCGGCGGCGGACACCAGGGCGGCGGCCTCGACGCTGCCCAGATCCCCCTGGCGGCGACTGCGCAGGCTGACGCTGCGGGTTTCGGCCTCCCGGGCACCGATCACCCCCAGCAGGGGAATCTTCATCTGCTCGCCGTTGCGGATCAGCTTGCCGAGCCGGTCGCCGCTGTGGTCGATGCCCGCCCGGATGCCGGCGGCCGCCAGCAGGCCCTTGAGCTCCTCGGCCCAGGGGAGGGCCTCATCGGTGACGGGCAGCAGCCGCACCTGCTCGGGGGCGAGCCAGAAGGGGAAATCGCCGGCGTAGTTCTCCACCATCACGCCGAAGAAGCGCTCCAGGGAGCCGAAGATGGCGCGGTGGATCATGATCGGGCGGCAGCGGCTGCCGTCGGCCGCCACGTAGTGCAGATCGAAGCGTTCCGGCAGGTTGAAGTCGAGCTGGATCGTTGAGCACTGCCACATCCGGCCGATCGCATCCTCGATCTTGAGGTCGATCTTTGGCCCGTAGAAGGCCCCGCCCCCCTCGTCGACCTTGTAGGCCCAGCCCTTGCGCTCCAGGGCCTCCACCAGTCCGGCGGTGGCGAGCTCCCAGACCGCGTCCTCGCCGATCGACTTCTCCGGACGTGTGGAGAGGTGGATTTCGTAGCTGCGGAAGTCGAAGGTGGAGAGGATGCGCTCGGTGAGGTTCAGCACCCGCAGGATCTCATCGGAGATCTGCTCCGGCAGGCAGAACACGTGGGCGTCGTCCTGGGTGAAGCCGCGCACCCGCATCAGCCCATGCATCACACCTGGGCGCTCATAGCGGTATACGGTGCCGAGCTCGGCCCAGCGGATCGGCAGCTCCCGGTAGGAGCGCAGCCGGCTGGCGTAGGTGAGCACATGGAAGGGGCAGTTCATCGGCTTGAGCTGGTACTGCCTTTCGTCCACCGCCATCGGGCCGAACATGCTCTCGCTGTAGAAGTCGAGGTGGCCCGAGGTCTTCCAGAGGCTCAGGTCGGCCACGTGGGGGGTGTACAGCAGCTCGTAGCCGTCCTCGAAGTGGGCCGCCCGCCAGAAGTCCTCGATCAGCAGCCGCATGCGGGCGCCGCGGGGATGCCAGAACACCAGGCCAGCGCCCGCCTCCTCCTCGATCGAGAACAGATCCAGGTCGGTGCCCAGCCGCCGGTGGTCGCGGCGCAGGGCCTCTTCCTTGCGCCGCCTGTGCTCCGCCAGCTGCTCGGGCGTTTCCCAGGCCGTGCCGTAGATGCGCTGCAGCTGGGCGCGCTTCTCGTCACCGCGCCAGTAGGCCCCGGCCACGCTTTCGAGGGCGAAGGCCTTGGGGTGGAGCTCGCCGGTGTTGGTCACATGGGGACCGGCGCAGAGGTCCCACCACTGGTCGCCCAGGGTGTAGAGGGTGATCGGCTCGTTGAGCCCCGCCAGGATCTCCAGCTTGTAGGGCTCGTTCTGGGCCCGGATGCGGCGCTCCGCCTCCTCCCGGCTCACCTCGATGCGCTCCAGGGGCAGCTTGCGGGCAATGATCTTGCCCATCTCCTTCTGGATGGCCTTGAGGTCGGCCTCGGTGAAGGGGTCGGGGTTGTCGAAGTCGTAGTAGAAGCCGCTCTCGGTCCAGGGACCGATGGTGACCTGGGCCCGGGGAAACAGCTTCTGCACCGCCATGGCCAGCACGTGGCTCATGGAATGGCGGATCCGCAGGAGCTGGGGGCTTTCACTGGTTTTCGGCAGCACGATGGCGGCGCCGTCGGAGGCGGGACCACCGGCGGCGGGGCTGGAGGCCGGTGGCACCGGCGAAGGGGGCGCGGACGTCATGACGGGAACCTGTTGAAGGCATGGTATCCAGGCCCACCGGTGGGACCCCCTCCAGCCCCGGGGGCCGGGTCCGGTGACGCCCGGCAACGGCCCTAAGTTGGAAGGGCTGAGCACCCTGATGGCCGCCCGACCCACGCCAGGACCCGTCCAGAGCCCAGATCAGCGGCCAGCCCCCAGCCGCCCCGCGGGGTTGGCGCTGAACCGTGCCGCCGAGCGGCGCAGCGTGGCCCTCAGCTATCTGCTCTGGTGCACCTGCCTGGTGGGCCTGTGCGGCCTGCCGCGCTTCTACAACCGCAAGCCCCTCAGCGGCACCCTGTGGCTGCTCACCTTCGGACTCTGCGGCGTCGGGCAGCTGCTGGATCTGGTGCTGGTGCCGGACATGGTGCGGCAGGCCAACCAGTCCCTGCTGCTGGAGGAGGCCCTGGCCGGGAGCGAGACGGCGGCCTATCCGCCGATCGAACGGCAACTGCTGCAGCTGGCCCGACGGGCGGGCAAGGGGGGCTTCACCCTCAACGACGCCCTTCTGGAGCTCCATCTGCCCCCCCAGGCCAACAGCAGCGTGGTCAGTGCCGAGATCGAACGGCTGCTGCTCAACCACCTGCTCGATGTGGGCAACGACGAGCGGGGACGGGTGGTGTACCGGGAGCCCTGAGCCGACTCAGGCGCTGGTGAGCCGGCGCAGCCGTTCCAGTTCCCGCTGATAGAAGCGCTGCAGTTCCCTGCGGTCCTTCACCGGCTGGCCGTAGTGGCTCTCCCCCTCCAGGGTCGGCAGGGAAGCCCACTCCGGCGCCAGCCGCGCCAGCACCTCGTCCGTGAGGCCATGGCGATCGAAACGTTCCAGCGCCCCCCGCTCCTGGATCAGGTGCAGGGCCGCCTGGTCCTGGCTGGCGGGACGGAAGTCCCTGAGCTGGAGCTCCTCGGCGGCCTGGTCCCAGGTGGTGGGCAGGAACTGATAGGCCCCGGCGGCGGCGCTGGCGTAGCGGCGCCGCACGACGATGTCCGGATGCCGGCTGAGATCGTCGAAGCGATCGCCGCCATACAGCACCCGGTACCCCTCCTGGCTGCCACCGATCCAGGTGCCTTCAGCGAAGCGGATCGTGTTCAGCAGGGCCCGCCGTTCGGGGGTGATGCCGTAGGGGCCGCCCCCCTGCTGGGGCCGTCCGACGTCCAGCGCCACCTTCGGGGCCGCTGGCGGGGCGAGTCGCGGGGACGCCGTCACCGCCGCCTTTGCCGCCGCTGGCACCGGTGGCGCCGGCCGTTGCACGATCGGCAGGAGCAGCAGCAGCACCAGGGCGAGGGGGCCGTGCTGGGGCGGCTTCGGCGGCGGCAGGCAGGGGCGACGCAAGGGCAAGCGGTCGTCAGGGATCACTGACCCTGCTCAGGCCCGGCCCCCGAAAGCGAGACCCCGCCACCCGTACTGGACAGAACGGGGCCCGGCGTGCATGGGCCGACCCGGCGGCCGCCCGTCTCTCAGGAAAACTTCAGTCAGGAGCGGGGGATGGCCCGCACCCTCCCACCCGGCAGCGGCGCCGACCGGCAAGCGGGCCTAAGGGAGTACACCCCCGCCGAACGATCAGTTGTCGTGATCAATACATAACGATTGATTCACACTTTGCGGCAGCCCCTTGCCACGGAGTCGCAGCAACGTTTCAATCCGCTGCCAGAAATCCGAGGGCGCTGCGGACCCGCTGCAGGGTCGCCCCAGCCACGGCCGCAGCCCGCTCCCTGCCGTCCCGCAGAACGGCCTCCAGGGTGGCGGGATCGCTGCGCAGCTCCGCGTAGCGCTGCTGCAGCGGCCGGAGCGCTTCCACGGCGGCCTCCGCCAGCAGGGGCTTGAAGGCCCCCCAGCCCATGGCGGCACAGTCCGCCGCCGCCTGCTCGCGACCCACACCGGAGAGCAGGGCATAGAGGCCGAGCAGGTTGTCGGCCTCCGGCCGCTCCGGGTTGCCGAACTCCAGGCCCATGACCGGGTCGGTCTTGGCGCGCTTGATCTTGCGGGTGATGAGCTCGGGCGGGTCCAGCAGGGTGATGCGGGAACCCTCGTTGGGGTCGCTCTTGCTCATCTTGCTGCTGCCGTCGGTGAGGCTCATCACCCGTGCCCCCTCCTTGAGGATCAGGGGCTCGGGCACCTTGAGGACGGGGTGCTCCGGATCGGGGGCGTAGCGGGCGTTGATGCGCTGCTGGGCAATGTCACGGGCCAGTTCAAGGTGCTGCTTCTGGTCCTCCCCCACCGGCACCAGGTCGGCGTCATAGAGAAGGATGTCCGCGGCCATCAGCACCGGGTAATCCAGCAGCCCGACGGAGACGTTGTCGCCCTGCTTGAGCGCCTTCTCCTTGAACTGGATCATCCGCTCCAGCCAGTTGAGCGGCGTGACGCAGTTGAGCAGCCAGCAGAGTTCGCTGTGGGCGCTGACCTGGCTCTGGGCGAAGACGGTGGCCCGCTTCGGGTCGATGCCGCAGGCCAGGTAGAGGGCGGCGGTGGTGAGGGTGTCCTCCGCCAGGCGCTTCGGGTCGTGGGGGACCGTGATCGCATGCAGGTCGACCACGCAGAAGAAGGTCTCGTGGCTGTCCTGCAGATCCACCCAGTTGCGGATCGCCCCGAGCCAGTTGCCCAGGTGCAGGGCGCCGGTGGGCTGGACGCCGGACAGCACCCGGGGCCGTGCCGGCGTGGTGCTGGCCTGGCTCACGCGTCCGCGGTGGCGTCGACCTCGGCTTCGGCGGCAGCGGTGGGTGCCTCACCAGCCTCAGCGACGGCTTCCGGAGCCGCCTCGGCGGTGTCGTCCGTCCCCTCGGCCGCGGGCTCCTCGGCGGGGGCTTCGGGCTCACTCACCTCGACCGGGACGGGCGGCTTGCTGGGGCGGGCGAAGGGATCGATGCGGGCACCGCCGTGGCCACCACGGCCGCCGGAGCGGGGCTGGCCGTCACCGATGACGCGACGGGGTTCCCCACCCCCGCGGGACACCGGGGCGCGGGAGCCCGCCTGGGCCTTGTGCTCGGCCACCAGGGCCTCGAGCTGGCCCTTTTCCAGCTGGTCGGCCAGGGTGCGCAGGGAGAACCCCAGCACCGCCACGGTCGAACGCAGGCCGAAGGCGTCCTGCAGGGCACGGGCCGCCTGCAGTTCGTTGTCGCTCAGGCGAATGCGGAAACCGCCCGGTTCCCGGTTCGGCCCCGAACGGCCGCCACGATCGGGGGAGTCCCCCCGGCCGGAACCGACGGGAAGGGGGGTGTTGGTGTCGTCGCCCATGGCCGCAGCCTGCAATCAGGGGCAAGTGTCGCGCATCGACGGCCGGCCCTCGGCCGCGTCAGGGCCCAGCCACAGCAACCGATGCCTGCCGCGCCGCGCCGCACCTTCCCGCCGGGCCAGCACCAGCAGGGGCACGGGGCGGGGGGCGTCCAGGGCGAAGCGCTGGCGGTAGTGCTGCAGAAGGTCGAGGTAGGTCTCCAGGGTCCAGCCCTGGGTCCCCCGTTCCTGGGCGGCCCAGAACTTGCGCAGGGCTTCCCGGCAGGCATCGGCGCCGAAGTCCTCCCAGCAGAGCCGTTCCGCTTCCCATGCCGAGCAACCGGCGGCCACCAGCTCCCGGTAGCGGCACAGCTCGGGGGCCTCCTGGCTGCAGTCCGGGGGCAGGCGCTGGGCGAGTTGCTCCACCGAGACACGGCTCAGGCGCAGCCAGCAGCGCTCCAGCAACAGCACGGGCAGGCCGCCGTGCCAGTGGTCGGAGTCGCGCAGCTCCGCGTGGGCGCGGCGCAGCTCCTGCCGATGGTCCTCCAGCAGAAACAGGCCATCCACCGTGGCAGCCAGGGCGGCACGGGCATCGGAAGACGGCACGGAGCAGACCCGGACGACATCACGAATCATGCTGCGTCCCGCCGGGGTCTGCCGGGGCCTGGGCTTAAGGGAGGCCATCGGGGGTGTGAGGCCCGTCACTTCTGAGCTAGAGAGGCATCGCCGCCGGCAGCCCCCCGTGACGCCCCTGGATCCCCTGCGCCCAGCCGCTCTGGCCCAGCTGCTCTCCGCCGGCTGGGGCAGGCAGGCCCTGCTGGTCACCGGGGGCGTGCTCGGGGGGGAACTGATCCTGCGGTCGCTGCCCGGGGAAGGATGGGGCTTGATGGGGCTGGCGGGACTGGCGGCCGGCTGGTGGTGGTTGGGGCGGCGCCCCGCCCGGCTGGCGGGGCCAACGCTGCCCAGCAGCTTCGAGGCCTGGCTGCGGCGCTGCGATGCTCTGCTGCTCCAGTTCGAGCAGTTGGAAGTGGAGCCCGGCGAGGGCCAGGAACGGCGCCGCCAGGCCCTGGCCGCCCTGCGGGCGGAGGGGGCCCGGTCCGGCCTGCATCTGGCCTTGGTGGGCTCCATGGCCCCCGACACCTCCTGGGCGCCCCAGCTGCAACGGGCCCTGCGCGGCCGGCAGGCCCTGAGCCTGCGCTGGGGGGAGGCCCTGCCGGCGGTGAGCCAGGAACGTCGCTGGCCGGACGGCCTGGCCGCCGCCGATGTGGTGCTGTTCCACCTGGTGACGCCCCTGCGGGCGGCCGATCTGCGCTGGCTGGAAGCGGTGCCGGCGGGGCAGCCCGTCTGGCTGCTGGTGCAACCGGACGCCCCCTGCGACCCCCAGGCCCTGGCGGCCGAACTGGTGTCCCAGTGGCCTGGCGCCCTCCCGGAGCGGCTGCTGCCCTGGGATGGCGACCCCGATGCCCTGGCGGCCAGTCTCCGGCCCATGGGCCGCTGGCTGGACGGCGAAGCCGGCGCCCTGCGCCGGGCCACACCGCTGCGACGCTGCGAAGACCTGCACCGCCAGTGGCAGGCGGAGCTGGAGCGCCTGCGGCGGCAGCGGCTCGTGCAGCTGCAGCAACGCACCCAGTGGGTGGTGGCAGCGGGGGTGTTCGCCGCCCCCCTGCCCTCCCTGGATCTGCTGGTGCTGGCGGCGGCCAACGGCCTGATGCTCCAGGAGATGGCCCGTCTCTGGGACTGCCCCTGGAGCGTGGAGCAGCTCAAGGCGGCCGCCGTCGAGCTGGCCAAGGCCTCGTTGCTGCTGGGGGTGGTGGAGTGGAGCAGCCAGGCCCTGGCGGCGGCGGTGCGCCTCCACGGCGCCACCTGGCTGGTGGGTGGGGCGCTCCAGGCCCTGAGCGCGGCCTACCTCACCCGGGTGGTGAGCCATGCCATGGCTGACGTGCTGGCCCTTTCGGCAGGGGTGGAGGCGCCGGACCTGGAGAGGATCAAGCGGGAGGCGCCCCTGCTGGTGGCGCGGGCGGCCGAGGCGGAGAAGGTCGACTGGACGGGATTTCTGCAGCAGGGACGTGACTGGATCGGCCAGCAGCTGGCCGCACCGGCCAGCGACTCCCTACCGGTTACGACATAAACAATGTTCATGAAGTTCCTTCATGACTTTTCATTGCGCTGTGGCCCGATTGGCTGAAGGATCGTTGCGGGCCGACCGGATCCAGAACGGCGTTACGTAACGTGAATGGACCTCCCTCGTGGAGGTATCTCTGCCACGTCCACCCGTCTTACTTCCATGACCACTGCCATCCGCAGCGGCCGCTCCGGAAGCTGGGAAAGCTTCTGCAGCTGGGTCACCTCCACCAACAACCGCATCTATGTCGGTTGGTTCGGTGTGCTGATGATCCCCTGCCTGCTGGCCGCCACCATCTGCTTCATCGTCGCCTTCATCGCGGCGCCCTCCGTCGACATCGACGGCATCCGTGAGCCCGTCGCCGGCTCCCTGATCCAGGGCAACAACATCATCTCCGGCGCCGTTGTTCCTTCCAGCAACGCCATCGGCCTGCACATCTACCCCATCTGGGAAGCCGCCAGCCTCGACGAGTGGCTGTACAACGGTGGCCCCTACCAGCTGGTGGTCTTCCACTTCCTGATCGGCATCTCGGCCTACATGGGCCGCCAGTGGGAGCTCTCCTACCGCCTGGGCATGCGCCCCTGGATCTGCGTCGCCTACTCCGCCCCCCTTTCGGCGGCCTTCGCGGTGTTCCTGATCTATCCCTTCGGTCAGGGCTCCTTCTCCGACGGCATGCCCCTCGGCATCAGCGGCACCTTCAACTTCATGTTGGTGTTCCAGGCTGAGCACAACATCCTGATGCACCCCTTCCACATGCTGGGTGTGGCCGGTGTGTTCGGTGGCTCCCTGTTCTCCGCCATGCACGGCTCCCTCGTCACCAGCTCCCTGGTGCGTGAGACCACCGAAAGCGAATCGCAGAACTACGGCTACAAGTTCGGCCAAGAGGAAGAGACCTACAACATCGTGGCTGCCCACGGTTACTTCGGTCGCCTGATCTTCCAATACGCCTCGTTCAACAACAGCCGCAGCCTCCACTTCTTCCTGGCGGCCTGGCCGGTGGTCGGCATCTGGTTCACCGCCCTGGGCGTGAG